>CABYIQ010000005.1 GCA_902518965.1 uncultured SAR116 cluster alpha proteobacterium | reverse complement strand
TTTCCGGGTCATCTGCCTGCAGAGACAAAAGAGCGTTCCCACCTTCTGTTTCCAGAGGCCGCCAGTCATCTGCTACGGGCATGAGTGCAGCAAAACCAAGTCCTGTTCCCGCGCCTAAGACAAGAATAGGCGTGTCAGAGTAAGGTGTTCCATCTCGCACAGATATCAGTTTTTTCTTCGCAAGGTAAGGAGGTACAAGGGCTTGTGCAGTGAAATCATTTACAACAGTCAGAGATGACAGGCTAAATCTCGATTTTACTTCACGTTTTAAAAAAGACCAGTGGTTGTTTGTGAAATTTACGCTTGGTCCATCAACAGGACCCGCAACAGCAAGTGACATGCGCTTCGGCTTGATTTGAAAGTCCTCAAAATAGCTCGTCAGCGCATCTGCCATGCTGGGAAAATCAGCGCAGATATAGCGTGCCGAATTAAATAGCTTTCCCGCACTCTGTCTTGATGGATCAGCTGTGTAACAGGCAAACCGTGCATTTGTTCCACCAATATCCGCAACGATATCCATCATGTTTCCTTTAAACGGCGAGAATTCTTTATCTGTTTTTTTTGGCCAGTATCAGCTCACGTCTCGTTATATAAAGCGTTGCTGTGAAAATAATGCTAGCGCCTATCCATGTCCAGACGTCGCTAAGCTCAGAGAATAAAATCCAGCCAATGAGAGCAGCAAAGGGTAGGCGGGCATAATCAACTGCTGACACAAATGAGGCATCAGCAAGGCCATAGGCTCGGGCAAGAGCAAAGTGACCGATGATAGCGCATGGCCCAAAACCTAAAAGCCAAAGCCATAGCTCCAGTCCGGGCCATTGCCAAACATGAATTGCTGGAATGAGCGCAACTGGGGTCATCAATAGATTAGAAAAGAAAACAATTTTCAAAGCGTTGTCATGAGCAGTCAGGCTTTTCACTAAAAGCATCGAAACACCCATAGCCAGAGCGGATGCAACTGAAATATTATGCCCGACACTGAACTCAGAAAATCCAGGCCGAAGAATTAAAAGCGCACCGCAAATACTTACGATAATCGCAGTAACTCTCCGAATTCTAACAATTTCTCCTAGAAACACGAAAGCGCCTATTGTCGTAAAAATTGGAGCCAAAAAGCTAAGTGCAGTTTGCTCATCAATAGGTATATAAGCGACTGCATAAAACCAAAGCCACATCGCACAAATGCCATTTGCAGCGCGGAAAAGGTGCAGTTTAAAAACAGACGTTTCAAATTTTTCCAACCCAGTATGAAACACAAAGGGCAGCAAGAGCACAAGAGCGATTAAGAGTCTTAAAAAAACAGTCTGAAACGGGTGTAGACCCTCCAGAGCTGCATGCCTCCCAATTGCAGCAATCATGGATAAAGCAAAGCAAGCCAATAGCATCCATAAAACAGCTAACAATTGTGGTGAGGTAGCAAAAACCCGAGCAGACATAAGTTATTAAACCGGTAGCTGGCTTTTTTTGTCCAGTAGAAAAATAAGGCAGTCCAGTACTAAATATGTGCTGCATCAGCTTAAGAACCGGGGAATACCCCTTTCATTTCCGTAAAGCTGGTAGACCAACGCCTGTGGCCTCAAAGCCACCATCAGCCGCCAGAACCTGTCCTGTGATATAGCTGGCTTTATCTGAAGCGAGAAAGCCGATCGCCTCAGCGATTTCGCTTTCATTGCCATAGCGGTTAAGCGGCAGGGCGTCATGATAGGCATCTATGATATCCTGTGTGTGTACAGCCATGGCCAGTTTGGTGCGCACAGGCCCTGGACAGACACAATTTGCCCGTATGCCATGTTCACCCAGCTCCGCAGCCTGCTGCAGCGTCAGTTGGATGACCGCAGCTTTTGAAGTGCCATAGGCCACCCTGAGGGTTGATGCCCGAAGCCCAGAAATAGACGCGATATTTACAATCGTCCCCTTTGTTTGTTTCAGCGCGCTTATACAGGCTTGCGAAACCAGAAATACACCGTCCAGATTCGTTGCCATGACCCTACGCCAGCAAGCAAAGTCTGTTTCCTCAATAGGTCCAAAATCAGCAATCCCAGCATTATTGACCACCACATCAATCTGTCCGGTCCAGTCCAGAACACTTTTGACCATTTTTGCTGTTTCCTCAGGCACAGAAACATCACAGAAAAACGCCTCAGCCTGGTCGAGGTTGGTCACAACTGCATTCAGCTCATCAACATCCCGGTCAACCATCGCCACCCTATAGCCCCTTGCAGTCATTAGCTGCGCTGTCGCCAGTCCGATTCCGCGCGCGGCTCCTGTTATCAGCGCTGTTTTGTAGCGCATTATAATGTCTCCTGTTTTGGTGGGATCGAATATGTGAGGCTGGCAAGGGCAACCGGCTTTTCGAACATCGGATCAGATGCAGCATAGATCAGCACATTTCCCACAACCAGATGCCGGCCAAGCTTATGAATCTGCGGGATGGCCACCAGCGGTTCCAACCCGGGTTTACGCATGAAATTTATCGTTGCACTAGTTGTTACAGTCAGTCCTTCTGGCCCTATTTTTTGCAGAATTGCTAAATAAAAAGCAACATCAGCCAATGCGAACATGGATGGGCCAGATACCGTGCCGCCTGGACGCAGATGCTTATCATTCACGGGCATTTCGACGGACAGTCTGCCTTCATCGCTGATACATGCAATGAAACTTTCAGCAATCTGTGGAAATTGCTGTTTTAGAAAGGACATAAGTTGCTCGGAGGTCATCTGCATAGACTCATGTAATTTTGTCAATCATCATTTTAAGCATAACCAGAAACGTAAAAGCAGAATAAGGTCATAGCAACACAAAACCAGCCTGACATACAATTGAAGACTTGGTGTTTCTTCTGGTTCAGTCTAGCCTGTCTTGGGATGAACTGAATTCTAAGTGGAGATCTGACCTGTGAAATTGACCTTACATCATATCAATTTATCTACCCAGCAGGTAGAGGTCATGGATGAATTTTATCGTGATGTGATCGGCTTGCATACGGAAACAGAGGGCCTGCCTGTCCTGGAAAAGAAAAAAGGATATTCTGGCGATGTGGCCTTTGTTACAGATGGCCAAATTCAGATGCATCTGGCGGCGCAGGACATAAAAGCTGGTTTCAAAACAGGTCATATTGTCAATCCCGTTGCACATGGCCATATCGCTTACCGTACAGATGATATTCACGCTTTTATGACCCATCTTGATAGCCTAGGTGTTCCCTATTCCGACTGGGGCGATCGTGCAGTTGCAGGCTGGCATCAGATTTTCTTTTATGATCCGGATGGCAATGTGATAGAGGTGCACCAGATTGTTGAGGGTGCATCTGATGGCTGAAATTGCGTTTCTTGATGGCGGTCTGGGTCAGGAAATACAGAACCGGGCAAGAGCAGACCCGCACCCTTTATGGTCTGTGAAAGTCATGTATGATGAACCTGAGCTGGTCAGCGCGGTACATCGTGATTTTATTGCTGCTGGTGCACGGGTAATTACAGCCAATACATATACAGCCTCACCACCGCGACTGCGCAGAGATGGTGATGTAAGCCAGATTGCGGAAATTCATAATACCGCATTACAGCTGGTCCATAATGCGATTGTTGAAGCGGGTGACGACGCTCTTCAGATCGCCGGATGTTTGCCGCCATTGGTCGGTTCCTATGTTGCTGAGGTAAGCATGGATTATGAAGAGTCCCTTGCTGATTACAGGCAGCTGGTCAGTCTCCAGGCGCCGCATGTGGATGTCTTTCTAATCGAAACCATGTCCAACATTACAGAAGCAAAAGCAGCCCTTTCCGCGGTCAAGGAAACAGCTGTGCCTGGATATGTTGGGCTGACGATAACGGATAATGGCACAAACACGCTGCGATCGGGTGAGACATTGGAGCAGGCGATAGAACAATTGCTGCCGCTTGGCCCTGCTGGCCTGATGATAAATTGTTCTATGCCTGAGGCTGTCAGCGCGGCAATGGGCCAATTAAAAGGTCTGTCCATTCCTTTTGGTGGTTACGCAAACGGATTCACCTCAATTGATGCGCTGCGACCTGGCGGAACAGTTGCTAGTCTCAACGCCCGTTCAGATCTCAGCCCTGATGCGTATGCTGATTTTGCTTGTTCGTGGATTGATAAAGGCGCCCGCATTATTGGCGGTTGTTGTGAGGTAGGGCCTGCTCATATCGCGCATCTGGCAAAAAGATTACAACAGGATGGGCATCATCTGACCGGGCTGTCTGTTTAAGCTGATCCAATATTTAAAGGAGCTGTAAAGATGTTTGATTTTGCGAACAGCCTGCCTGCAGATACACTTCCCGCAGCTGGACCATGGACAGGCTTCCCCGCCTATAACTTTGTCGGTGGACATAATGATGAAGCTCTGATTCCAGTAGATGAATTAACAGATTGTATGCTGGCTGTGATGGCTGCTGATGGCAAGCGGCTGGCCACTTATGGGCTGGGTGATGGGCCGCTGGGTTACTCGGGATTGCGCCAGTTTCTGGCTGGCAGCTTAAAAAGTCGCGCGGGCATGCATGTTGATACTGAAGAGATTCTGCTTCTTTCTGGTTCGCTTCAGGCACTTGATCTTGTCAATCAGACTTTGCTGCGCGCTGGTGATACAGTGGTGATTGAGGAATCAAATTATGGTGGTGTTTACACACGCTTTAACAGGCTGGACGTGAGTTTTGTCGGTGTGCCTACTGACTCCCATGGCATGCGTGTAGATGCCCTTGAACAGGTGCTGTCTGAGTTAAGACAAAAAGGCACAATGCCACGTTATATATACACAATTCCAACTGTCCAGAATCCTACTGGTTCAGTTATGCCAGAAGACCGGAGACGGGGTCTTCTGGCGTTGGCTAGAGAATTTGATGTGCCCGTATTCGAAGATGATTGTTATGCGGACTTGACCTTTGATGGCAAGCGTCCGCCTGCCCTTCATGCCCTGGATGAGGATGGGCGGGTAATCTATTGTGGCTCGTTTTCGAAGACAGTGGCTCCGGCTTTGCGGGTAGGTTATCTAGTCGCTAAACAGGACTTTTTAGCGCGGGCAGTTAGCTACAAGACAGACGCTGGCTCCGGGGCTTTGGAGCAGTTGGTTTTAGCTGAATTCTGTGTCCGGCAATTTGATAGTCATGTGAAAAAACTATCTGCACATTTAGCTGGAAAGGCTGATCTGATTTGTGCGGCATTTGATAAATATTTTGGGGCGTCTGCTGATTATGCTCGGCCTATGGGGGGTATTTTTATATGGGTAAAGCTGCCTTCTGCTATTGATACAACGCGGCTTGCTGAAGTCGCAGGCGCACAGGGTGTGGCGATCAATCCTGGCGTGGAATGGTCATCTGCATCGGATGCTAGCCAGCATATGCGGCTGTGCTTTGGCTATCCGAATGCGGCTACAATTGATGAAGGTGTCAAAAGGCTAGCAGAGATTTGCCAGGCAGAATTTGGCTTGCCTGCGCAGATTGGAAACAAATAAGCGATCAGACCAAAAGTGTATGATCGTTCTTTTTACTGTGAATTTTTCGTAAAAAGTTAAGTCTGGTTTTCTAAAAATTTGGCAATTTTCTTTTTAGATTAGCATTGACTAACTTGATAAGCATGTCATATCTAAATGATGCAGTGCAAAGACAGAATTTTTTGTCTACATGAGCCATCGTCCACCGTAGCTGCGTATAGGTATGGATAAGGCAAACAGGCAAAACAAACGATGACTACTCAGACACAAACAGCTCCTACTGTTGGGCGAGGGCGTAAGGTTAATAGGCCGTTAGCTCTTATTGTTTTATCTGTGTGTCTGGCGGTGATGGTAGATCCATCGGCCCTTGATGTTGTGGTTGCTTCAATATCCGAGGCGTATCTTGCCGTGGCAACATTTGTTGCAGCTACATTATTAGTATTTTTCTCGCTTGAACGACTTTTTAAATTTGATTTAACCGAAGTCTTGGCAAAAGCAGGCCGCTTACAGGTTCCTTTGGCAGCAGCGCTTGGTGCACTGCCGGGCTGTGGCGGAGCGATTATTGTTGTGACCAGATATGTCTCAGGAAAGCTTAGCTTTGGTTCTGTTCTTGCAACTCTTACAGCTACAATGGGAGACGCGGCATTTTTGTTGATTGCGAAAGAACCTACGACAGGATTGTTCATCATCATTTTAGGTTTTAGCGTTGGCATGGCCACTGGCTTATTTGTTGATTGGCTGCATGGTCCTGATTTTATGCGGCCTAAATCAAAGGATGTTCCGCTGCTCGATGAAACTTCCGAGACACCAGATGAGAGCAGTGATTTGTCCAGTAAATTACTAGATAAGTTTTGGATGATTTTAATTTTGCCTGGCATTGTCATGGGGATTGCGCTTGCTTTCCAATATGAGATTGATGAGTTAATCCGTTTTGGCGGCATTGAGTCACCTGCAACCTTATGGGGTTTTGTCGGTGGGCTATTATGTCTGACAATGTGGGCACTTCCTCGCCTTATACCTGTTCTACCAATGAATAGCGTGAGCCATTCAGGTGTAATCAGACGAACGATCTCAGATACAAATTTTGTGACTAGTTGGGTGATATTTGCTTTTTTGTTATTTGAGTTAACTGTTCATTTTTTTCAATTCGACCTTTCATCAATATTTTCATCGGTCGCGTTCCTAACGCCCCTTATAGCCATCTTAATCGGATTTTTGCCAGGGTGTGGGCCTCAAATTCTCGTTACAACAATGTATTTGTCTGGGCTGATTCCTCTATCTGCCCAAATTGGAAATGCTATTAGCAATGACGGTGACGCTCTTTTTCCTGCAATAGCAATGGCACCTCGAGCTGCAATTGTAGCTACCATCTATTCCGCGTTGCCAGCACTTCTACTAGCGTATGGTTGGTACTTTTTTGTGGAAAATGGCTGAGGTCCTCTATCTTGAATGGCTACTTGTTTCTCTAGAGCACCATTTTTGTAAATTGCTGCCTGACAAATCTTAAGTATTTGGTGAATCAAACTTCTTTTATTTCGGATTTCTGACTTCAAAAATGCACTGTATTTTGTGGGTCATGAAAAAGCTTGTTTAATTATGCCTGTAACCAATTTGGATTGTTTGCTCAGAAATATCAGCCTACGATTTGTGAATGTTTAATCAAATTAAAAATCAATTCGCTGAATTTGTGTTGTCTAAGCCGCGCAAAACCATTCTTGATTTTGAAACACCATTGGTTCGCCTAGAAACGCTCTCAAAGAAACTCAATATTGACCTTTGGATGAAGCGAGATGACTTGGCCGGCCCATCTTTTGGCGGAAATAAAGTAAGGCAGTTAGAGTATTATTTAGGTGAGGCTTGTTCCCAAAATGCAGACACAATTTTAATTACTGGAGCTGTTCAATCAAATTTCGTGCGTTTAGCTGCAGCTAGCGCTGTTCGGTTTGGAATGAAGTCTATTGTTCAGCTCGAACAACGGGTTTCAAAGCAGGATAACAATTATAACCATTCTGGGAACGTTTTGCTTAACAATCTTCTTGGAGCAGAGATCATTCATTATCCCGAAGGGGAAGATGAGGAGGGAGCAGATAGAGCGCTATATGTTTTGGCTGAAAAATTGAAAAAGGAGGGTAAAAATCCATATGTCATTCCTTTGTCTAGAAATAAGCCTCCTCTTGGTGCATTGGGATACTATCGGTGCGCTGAAGAAATTGTTGGTCAACAAGACTCAACATTTGACTACTTAATTGTAGCCTCAGGCAGTGGAGCCACACATCTTGGTTTGGTGGCAGGAATGAGCCTTTTAAGCCCCTCAACAAAAGTTATAGGGTCTTGCGTGCGCCGTGATGAGGAAATGCAGACCGAGAGATTTAGGCTGTTATGCGAGTTAATAAACTCCTTTTCAGGTTGCCCAAATTTTTTGACAGAGCAAGATATATTTTTGTGGGACAAAGCTCTTGAACCGGGTTATGGGCAAATAGGGCCATTGGCACAAAATGCCATGAAACTAATGGCTCAGAATGAAGGACATCTCTTGGATCCAGTATATACAGCAAAATCTTTTGCTGCGGTTCCAGGCCTTATTTCTGATGGCATAATCGGTGCGGGGAGCCGTGTTTTGTATGTACACACAGGAGGGAATGCGGCAATCTTTGCTTACCAAAATGAGATACAAAAAATAATGAAAAAATAAAGATGAAAGAAATATTAAAAACTGAACCACCAACTCCGTGCAGTTTTGTCAATTTACCTATTGTTACAGATTGGAAGGAACTTGACGCGCAAGCTGTAATATTTGGAGTGCCTTACGGTAAGCCATACCAAATTTCTCAGTTTCCTAACGATCAATCACGCGCCCCAAATGCTTTTCGAGCAGCCTCTTCACGTATTCTAATCGACCACGAGGTTATTGATACAGATATGTCAGGGAAGAATTCTGTTTCCCAATTTAAAATTTTTGATGGAGGCAATGTTCCACTTATAGAAAACGATATACAGCGGCATTATGATGATGCAGAAAGAGCTGTGCGTTACGCCATAAAAAAGGGTGTAATGCCTGTCTCAATTGGAGGGGATGATGGCATTACAAACCCTGTCATCAGGGGGCTTGATGGCTTAAACGATATTACGATTATTCAGATCGATGCCCATCTTGATTGGCGAGATGAGAGATTTGGCGAAAAGGATGGTTATTCTAGTCCTATGCGCCGCGCATCTGAGTTGGATCATATATCTGCAATTCACCAGGTTGGGATCAGGTCATTTGGGAGTTCTAGAAAAACAGATCTCGAACAAGCTAAAAAGTGGGGATCAAAAATTCATAGCGCCCAAAAAATTCACTCCAATGGGATGAAGTCAGTAATTGACGACTTGCCAGTTGGTGGACAATTTTTTGTGTCTTTGGATGTTGATGGGCTAGACCCATCAGTTATTCCTGGCACGATAGCTCTAGCTCCTGGTGGAATCGTCTGGTGGGAATTAGTCGAATTATTTGAAGGGTTAACTAAAAAAGGTAATGTCGTGGGTTTAAACTTAGTTGAGTTAGCTCCACAAAATGACCTTAATCAAATTTCGATGATCACTGCCGGTCGACTCATACTGAAATTACTCATGCTTCAGCTTAATTCCTCAGCCTCGCCAAGTTGAAATTCCGAGTTTGTTAAATTGATTATGTTGCGCACTGAACCTTCCAATTTTTCTGCAAATAATTGGCTAATTTGAGGAAGGGAACGATGTTTCGGGATAATTAGGCTGATATTTTGATGTATTAGTGGCAAAAAAGGTCGGAATATGATTTTTTTTTCGGAGCTTCTTTCTGAATTTTGCTGATACAACCATACACTAAGCAAGCTCATGAAACCTGCAGCAAGCCCATTTTCGACAATTGCATATTGTGCCGAAGAATTTTGTAGAGAAAATGGAGTATTCAGCTTTGCATCGACGCTTTCAAAGGCTGCCCTTAATTTGATGGTTAGGGAATGTTCCGGCAAAAAGGTACAAAGTGGAACGCCGTCTAAATCGTTTGGTGTGAGCGATTTATGCTTAGAGAGTGGGTGGCCGTCTGGGAGCGCTATCATCGTCCGTAGCGAAAAATCCTTACTTAAATAAAGTTCCGAACTTTCTGGATTTTCTGCAAATCCTACGTCGAATTGTTGCGAGGCTATGCTCTCGCGTACTCGCTCAGATGATTGAGTTTTAAGGTAGAACTGAGCCTCTTTATTCTCTTTTGCGAAGTCAGCTATAATGTTTGGCAGGAATATTTCTGATAAGACTGGCATGCAGGCAATTCGAATTTGAAAAGATTGATTCGAGTTTTGAAACATGAATTGTTCAAGACTCCTCATTTTTTCAAGTATTTCTTCGGCGCGTTCCAAAAAATATTTTGCTTCAGGAACTGGTTGGAGGCGACCATTTAGACGTTTGAATAATTTGTAGCCGATTTGTGTTTCTGCATCAGCAATCACTAGGCTTAATGCTGGTTGAGACCGACCTAAAGCCTGAGCTGCTTTGGAAATTGAGCCTGTATTTATCACTTCTCTAATTACTGCAAGGTGCCATAACTTGAGCACGCTAATCTCCAAAACTATAAAATTAAAGCCATTGATGGGGTTATAACTATAAGTATTTCTTATAATTATAACAGTTTTTATAATTTGTTTAAATAGTCGTTCGGTTGTCTACTTTTCATTCAAAAAAATCACGGGGTAATTAAATTTAATCCCAAAGTTTAGGAGGAAGATATGAGTAGATGGATGAAAGCAATAGCTACCTTTGTTGTAGCAAGTTTTGCGTTTGCTGGTGTTGCCACAGCGCAGGAAATGAAATTCTTCAAAATTGGTACAGGTGGAACAGGTGGCACCTATTATCCAATTGGTGGATTGATTGCTAATGCTATTTCAAACCCGCCAGGCTCGCGTCCTTGTGACAAAGGTGGTAGCTGCGGAGTCCCAGGTTTGGTAGCGATTGCAGTTTCTACGACAGCCTCAGTCTTCAACGCTAATGCAATTCAGGAAGGTTCGCTGGATGCAGGTTTAGCAGGAGCACAAACAGTTGTTCAGAGCTACAATGGTGAAGGTAAATTTGTGAACAACAAGAAGGACAAGATTCGTGTAATTGCAAATCTTTATCCTGAAAGTATGCATTTGGTTCTCAAAAAAGGCACCAAGCTAAATAGCCTTAAAGATCTGAATGGAATGAAAGTTGGTGTTGCAGCAGCTGGATCAGGAACGCAAGTCTCTGTTCGCATGATACTCAAGCATTACAACATTAAGGCTGATGAATATGAGCTAAACGTAGGTCAAAGTGCTCAGCGTCTTGCTGACGGTCAAATCGATGCATTCTTTTATGCAGCAGGCACACCCTTGTCAGCTCTGATCCAGCTAGGTTCAACGAAGGGCTTTGATTTATATAGCTTCTCTTCAGACGAGCAAAAAGCTATCAACAAGATAATCCCTTATTATGTTCAGGATGTGATTGAAACAGGCGTTTATGAAAATATTGGCTACGATGTGAATACAGTTGCCGTTAACGGACAACTTATCACTTCAATAGATCAGCCTGAAGACCTAATTTATGAAATCACCAAAGCGTTGTGGAACAAAAACACACGCAAGCTTCTAGATAAAGGTCATCCTAAAGGTAAGGCTATCCAGCCATCTACTGCACTCAAGGGAGTGTTGATACCTCTGCACCCTGGGGCAGAGCGTTTCTACAAAGAAGCGGGCTTGATGTAAATCACTTATTAGGGCGGTGCATTTATGCATCGCCCTTTTTAGCTTTAGGGGGTGTAAATGGAAAAATTTAGTCTAGAGAGAGCTCTTTCTCTCGAGAGTAAATATGATGATTCACTGCAAACACGCCCCATTGGCTCTTGGTTAGCTAAATTCGTTCTTTTTTTTAGTGTTTTCTTCGCACTTTATCATTATGTGACTGCTGGTATTGGTGTGCCGGTAGATTTTTGGCACATGGGCGCACACATGTCTGGTGTCATAATTTTAATATTTATTTCCTTCCCTGCATTAAAAAAAAGAAATTACACGGCCGAAAAAACTGGGTCGAACGGGAAGTTATCTGGTGTACCAGTTTATGACTGGATCTTCATCATCATTGGGGTAGCCGCCTCTCTTTATGTTGGGGTCACCTGGTATGGCTTAGATTTTGAATTTCTTGGGTTAAGTTATTCAATTCCAGAACAAGTTCTCCGTATGGGCGTACCTCTACCAATAGATGTGGTTTTTGGCACTTTACTTATCATCGTTCTTTTAGAAGCTGTTCGCAGAACGATTGGTATTGTGGTTCCAATTATAATTTCTATTTTCATCGGTTATGCTGTTTTAGGCCCTTACATACCCATCCAAATACTGAAGCACCCAGGTTTGAGTTGGTCATTGTTCGTCAATAACATGTATTTCCCAGACTTGGGCATCTACGGTGTTACCCTTTGGATTGTTTCAACTGTTGTTTTCCACTTTGTTTTGTTTGGTGTCCTTGCTCAGCGTATAGGTTTGGGTCAATTTTTTGTTGATTTAGCTACTGTAGCTGCAGGCCGTTATACAGGTGGCTTGGCGAAGGTATCAGTTGTCTCTTCAGCCCTATTTGGAACAATATCAGGCTCATCAATAGCAAATACTGTATCCACTGGCTCACTTACTATCCCCAATATGAAAAAGAGCGGTTATCCAGGGCATTTTGCTGGAGGTGTTGAGGCTGCTGCAAGTGCTGGTGGGCAAATCACTCCTCCAATCATGGGTGCTGCTGCATTTGTTTTAGCAGAATTTTTGGAGATACCTTACAGTACTGTCGTGATTGCTGCAGCAATTCCCGCTGCTATGCATTACATCGGCGTAATGTCGATCGTGCATTTTAAAGCAAAGCGGTTAGGGTTAAAAGGGCTTTCCTCTGACCAAATACCGCTAATCTTGGAAGTTCTTAAACGAGGGTGGATGACTGCAATCCCTCTCATTGTTCTGATTTATGTTTTGTTTTCTGGCTATTCACCTCATATGGCTGCTTTCTGGGGAATCACTGCTGTTCTGGTGGTTGGATTCATTAATCCCAATCACAGAATAACTCTGGGCGACTTAATCGCTGGAGCATCGCAAGGTGTTAAGTATGCTTTGTCAGTGGGAGCCGTCTGCGCGGCAATCGGTATTGTTGTTGGCGTTGTCAACGCTACTGGCTTAGGTTTCAGACTTGGCTTTATGGTTACAAACAGTGCTCTTGGAATGGGCGAATCTCTTCAAAGTATCTTGCTTTATATTCCGTTAATTAATTTTGAATTAGACCAGCTTACCTTATTTATTTCCCTGCTTTTGATTGCAGTGACGTGTATATTGATGGGGGCGGGCCTACCAACCACAGCGCTTTATGTAATGCTCGCGACTGTTGCTCAGCCAGCACTTGGTAATTTGGGCATCCCTCCGCTCGCATCACATCTTTTCGTGCTCTATTATGGAGTTATTTCCGAAATAACACCTCCGGTTTGCGCATCCGCTTATGCCGCTGCTGGTATTGCTGGGTCCAATCCATTTAAAACAGGACTTTCTGCCTTCTCGCTTGGCATAGGCAAGCTTCTTGTCCCTATGGTGTTTGTTTATTCACCGGCGATGCTAATTGTTCTGGACGACTATTTTACCTGGCAGGAATTTCTTCATACAGTTATCACTTGTGGTCTCGGTGTTTTTCTTTTGTCTGCCTCAGTAGCGGGATATTTCCTTGTTTCAATGAATGGTCCAAGTCGCCTGTTATTTGGGCTAGCAGGTATTTTCTTAGTTGCGCCTTCTTGGACATCAACTGTTTACGCATTAATTTTTGCATCCCCAGTTCTCTTTTTACAAATCGTTCAATATATGCGTTCCCAACCCACTAAACAAAGAGTTTGAAAGGTTATTAAATTACTTTTGCACTTCGAAGTTTTGGGCAGAGAGCAAGAGGTCAAAGAAGTAGCCCAAAAGCTTGTCAACCCGAGCAATTTTTGTGTTGAAGGTTGAAACCACGCGGGTTGGAATGGATTAGAGGTTATGGGCTTCTCTCGAAATGTGAAGAAAAGTGATGTTGTAATTGTTGGCGCTGGAATAATTGGCGTTTGTTGCGCGCTCAAATTGGCCGAACGTGGGCTTTCTGTAGTTTTAGTTGATAGAGAGGCACCCTGTGAGGGAGCGAGTTTTGGAAATGCCGGTGTGATATCACCTTGGAGTTGTGTACCTCAATCTGTTCCAGGTTTGTGGAAAAAGTTGCCAAGGTGGGTCATTGACCCAGAAGGCCCTATTTTTATCCGAAAACGTTATTTAGCCTCTTTTCTTCCTTGGGCGTTCAAATTTCTGCAAGCAGGAAAAGCAGAAAAGGTTGAGCGAATTGGCGATGCGATGATGGTGCTCAGCAATCGTTCTCCATCACATTACCGTGAACTTCTCTCAGGAACTTCTGAATTAGAACTGGTAAAAGATTCATATTATATTTTTGCATATAAGAAAGCTGAGCAGGCTAGCTTCGATCATTTTGGCTGGCAAATGAGGAAAAAACGTAAGGTGCCTCTTAGCTTAATAAATGCAGAACAACTGCAGGAACTAGAGCCTGCCATATCCAAAAAATTTGAGGCAGCAATTTTAATACATGAGCAAGCGCGCGCATTGAATCCTTATGCGATTGGAAAAGCTTTGGTGACAAAGGCAAAGGCTTTGGGTGTTCAATTTATACAATCTGAAGTTAAGTCTATACAAACAGATGAAAATATTTGGTCTACCAATTGTGAAGAAAATAAATATTTTTCTAACAAATTAGTCCTTGCAGCTGGTGTTTGGTCTGCTGCATTAATAAGACCGTTTGGCTATTTTTTGCCCTTGCAGGCTGAGCGTGGCTATCATCTCTTATGCCATAAACCAAATATAGTTATAAATCATTCCGTCATGGATGTTGAACATATGTGCGTTGCAAGTCAGATGCAGAGCGGCATTCGCATAGCTGGAACAGCAGAATTTGCGGGCATTGAGGCGAAGCCAGACCATCGCCGCGCTTTTGTTTTTAAAAAAGCATTAAAGAATTTGTTTCCATCAATTAACGTAGATCACGCTGAACCATGGATGGGGCGGCGCCCCACTTTTCCTGATAGCTTGCCATGCATTGGGCCCGTTCCAAATCTAAAAGGACTATTCGCAGCCTTTGGGCATTCTCATTACGGATTGGGTCAGGCCCCAAACACCGGGCAGATTGTTGCTGATTGTATAATGGACAAAAAATCTAACGTGGATATGTCCCCTTACAGAATAGATAGGTTCAAGTGAAAACAAATTTTGACGCAATTATTGTCGGAGGAGGATTGATCGGCCTAAGTGTCGCATACGGCCTTGCACGTCGTGGACATGACTGTCTTCTCTTGGGCTCCTCAGACACAGATTTTAAAGCCGCGAGGGGTAATTTCGGCCTCGTTTGGGTTCAAGGCAAGGGTGCAGGGTTTCCTGCATATGCAGATTGGACAATGCGTTCATCAGAACTTTGGCCTGAATTACGTGATGAGTTGCAGGAACGCAATGACCGCTCTCTTGCACTAGAGCAAGATGGAGGGATCCACATTTGCTTGAGTGAAGAGGAATTTGAAGCTCGTAAAGCTCAACTTGAAACTCTCTATTCGCATCAAAATGGTAAATTCAAATATGAAATGCTTGATAGAAAAGCCCTACTTGAGATTCAGCCAGGTCTTGGGCCAGATGTGGCTGGCGGCTCTTGGTGCCCACACGATGGCCATGTAAACCCGCTTTATCTTTTGAGAAGTCTTCACAATTGTTTTTTAAAACGCAACGGTCAATTGCTTCATGATGCAGAAGTGTTTGACATCAATCATGGAGAGGGTGTTTTCGATGTGTTTAGCAGAAAAGGAAAATTTCAAGCGCCTTGCTTAGTTCTTGCAGCCGGATTGGGCAATCGCAAGCTCGCTCCTCTCATTGGACTAAAACAGCCTGTAAGGCCGCAGAAAGGGCAAATTTTAGTTACGCAAAAAATTGATAAGCTTATTGAGGTTCCGATGACACTGTTGAGACAAACAGCAGAAGGGAGCATCATGATAGGTGATAGTAAAGAAGAAGTAGGTTTTGATGTAAGTTCATCAATCGACATTATGGCTCAAATTGCAAATCGCGCCAGAAGAACTCTGCCAATTCTAGAAAAACAGCAAGTCCTGCGTAGCTGGGCAGCCCTTCGAGTAATGTCACCCGATGGTTATCCTATGTATGACCAATCAGAGAGTTGTCCGGGCGGCTTTGCAATAACATGCCATAGCGGTGTAACTCTAGCAGCAGCTCATTGCTTTGATATGGCTGCGGATATTGAGGCGGGAAATTTAGGCGTTGGCCTTCAAGCTTTTACGGAAAGGCGCTTTGATGTTTCGACACATTAACGGTCATAAAACAGATATCACTATATTTATAGATGAGAAGCCCACAAATGCGTCGAGTGGGGAAACAGTAGCGGCTGTTTTGCTGCGTGAAAATATTTATGCAGTTCACACTGCGCCAAATGGTGAGGCTAGAGGCCCTTATTGCATGATGGGGGTCTGTTTTGATTGTATGGTCACTCTAGAAGATGGACAGAATGAGCAGGCCTGTCAGATTGAAGCGACAGAAGGTCTTAAAATTTATTTACCAATTTCAGATAGATATAAGGTTGGCGAATGAATTTAAATCACCATTATGATTTGGCTGTTATAGGTGCCGGTCCTGCGGGCATGGCGGCCGCAATAGAGGCTTCAAGGAATAATATGAAGGTACTTGTTCTGGATGACCAGACGGCAGCAGGTGGTCAGGTCTACAGACAAATTGACCGAAATTATCATAAAAATGATAAGCTTTTCTTTTTAGGAGAAGACTACTGGCTGGGCAAAAAGCAAGTTGAAGACTTTAAGCACTCATCAGCAGAATTTTTTCCAGAAAGTCGCGTCTGGCAAATAACACAGGACAAGCACGTATTTTTTAGTCGGAAAGGCCGAGCTTACCAAGTCGAAGCAAACTTTATTCTCATATCAACGGGAGCTACGGAACGTCCGATGCCAATTCTAGGTTGGACATTACCAGGTGTAATGAGTGTAGGTGGTGCTCAAACTCTACTAAAATCAAATAACTCAGGAGCAGACGGGGCTGTGTTTGCGGGCTCGGGGCCATTATTTTATCTAACGATTTGGCAGTATTTAAACGCTGGATTTAAGGTAGGTGCAGTTATTGATACCGCGCCAGGACGGTTGTCTTGGAGTCATTATCTTTGGGCTCTACCAGCGCTTTTACAGTTGAACCTTCTTTTAAAGGGTTTGCGGTGGAGGTCACATATCCGCAAAAACACAAAATATTTTTCAGAAGTTAGAAGTGTCTCGATTTCAGGTCAGTCTACCGCTGAGAGTGTGAGCTTTCTGGATAAGTACGGAGAAAAGAAAAAATTATACGCATCTCATGTCTTCCTTCATCAGGGGGTTGTCCCAAATGTCAATTTGACGATGGCAACAGGCCTAAAACACTATTGGTGCCCTCGCCAGCTTTGTTGGCACCCAGAGACAAATATATATGGCGAAAGTAGTTTGAAAGGTATTTACGTTGCTGGTGATGGGAGCGGTATAGCAGGCGCGAGTGCGGCTATATTGGCAGGTAAAACAGCAGCTAAACATATTGTTCAATATAGCCGCAGACCCTCGATTTTTATCACCTTCCTTTCAAAGTTAAAAAGATACAAGCATGTAGCAGCAAGGCCATTTTTGGATATTTTATTTTGCCCCCCGAAAGAATGGCGGGTGCCTTTCGAGGATGAAACTATAGTGTGTCGATGTGAGGCACTAAAAAAAGCAGATATTTCATCTGCTATCTCCCTAGGCGTTGCAGGCCCAAATCAGTTGAAGAGTTTTTGCCGTGCTGGTATGGGTCGATGTCAGGGCAGAATGTGCGGGCTCACCATTCAAAAAATGATTGCTGAATACAATAATATCTCCGAAAAGGACGCAGGATACTATAGATTACGTCCACCCATTCGCCCTCTCACATTAGGCGAGTTGGCCTCTCTGGCGGAGGATTGAAATGTCCTCGCAAGGTAACAAGGTGGTTGTCATTGGCGGTGGCATCCAGGGTTGCGCAACCGCTTTTTTTCTGGCCAAACGTGGACAAAAGGTAACACTAATTGAAAAAGATCGAATTGGACGCCATGCATCTGGAGTAAATGCAGGAGGCGTACGTCGGCTAGGCCGTAATATCCTCGAAATTCCACTTAGCTTGGCGGCAATGGATATCTGGCAAAATCTGTATCAAGAGATTGGTGAATATGCAGAAGACTTCCACCCCTGTTTTTACCTGAAAGTTGCGGTTGATGAGGCTGGCCGTGAACTTGGTTTGATGCGTGCAGCGAACCTTAGAGAGGCAGGATTTACGCATGAGGTCTGGGTAGAAGATGATGTTATTCAAACAAGGTTGCCCCATCTTTCAATTCCCACACATGGAGGCCTCATAGTTGAGGGTGACGGATGGGCAACCCCTTGGCGAATCGTGCAGGGTTTTGCCAATGCAGCTAAAAAGAATGGTGCAAAGATCATTGAAGATTGTTATGTCAACTCCTTAACTCAATCCCAGGGTTTATGGCAAATTCAAACACTAAAAGGGCTATTCGAAGCAGGAACTGTAGTTAATTGTGCAGGTGCATGGGCAGCAGATATTGCTCGCTCAGCAGACGATTATATTTTTCCGCTTGAGTCTTTTGCGCCCATGCTTGTTGTGACAGAAAGGCGTCCTAAAATACTGCCTGCTGTTATGGGTGTGCTTTCCCACACTTTATCATTAAAACAACTTGAAAATGGCCAGTTTGTCATTGGAGGTGGGGTTAGGTCAAAAGCAAATCATTTAATCAATCAGAGTGACGTGTCATTGCAAAAACTTTCTTCATCAATCAAGTTGGCAGCTAAATTGTTTTCTGAAATCGGAAACGCGCAAGTCATCCGCTGTTGGTCGGGCATAGAAGGTTATATGCCAGACGAGCTCCCAATTATTGGACGTGGCAGGCGGAATGGCCTTTTTCATGGCTTTGGTTTTTCAGCCCATGGCTTTCAATTGGGGCCGGGTGTTGGTGAAGCATTGGCCGACCTTGTTATGGGGCAGCAACCAAGAGTTTCTCTTGAAGCTTTTCGGCCTGACAGATTTATAAATTAAGAACCCAGTTATTTAGTGCTAACTGACAGTCGGTCCCTTAGTCTGTAGTAACTCATTGCCAAAGGTAAAAACCATGGGTCGCCAGAATACAGCGGAAGGGTCATCATCGGCAAATTTTTGAATGCACTCTCAGCTGCTTCGCCCAAAATCATAAAAGCTGCCTTCTGCCCAAGCCACCTGGCCCATACAGTTCCAGAACCACAAAATCCTGAGGGATAAATAATGCCCTTATGAACTGCAAGTTTTGGCAACTGATCAAAGGGAAATGCGACGAAGCCGCGCCAATATGAATCTATTTTTGTGTCTTTAAGTTCTGGAAAAATCTCTGCCAGTGCATCGTGAAGTCTCTGCTTTGCAGAGCTTTCTTGTTTATGCATACGACGGCCACCCAAAAGTATACGCTGGCCGTCAGGAGAGGGGCGATAGTAATGTCCAAGTTGCTTTGACTCGCCGAACATATTCAATTTAGGTGTGAGTGCACGCACCCGGTTAGTTCCCAGTTTCTCAGTTGCAATCATCTCTGAAATGACGGGTATGAGGCGCCGCCGCAGCCAAGGTTGAGCTTGGTCGGTATATGCATTTGTTGCTGATATAAGATGCTGTGCTGTAATTTTCCCTTGAGTTGTTGTTAAGGTGAATGTTGTTTTGTGATTTTCAATTTTTGTGACGGCTGTTTCTGAAAAGATTTTGACACCAGCATCTACAGCTAATCGCGCCATTTCATGAAGTAACTTTGCCGGTTGGATGCCGCCTATGTCTGGTCTATAGATGCCAGCCTCATATTTTTTTGAGCTGGTATATTCAGCCATCTCTGATTTTGAAATTAAGCGCGGTTCTATATTATAACGGTCTGCGAACTTATTATGGTCTCGCTCAATAGTTTTTGATGAAAAAGAGCCCATTAGCCCCACAATTCGGCCAACAGGTTGGTAATCACAATTGATTTTGTTTTCTTCGATAAATCGTTCAAGATCAGCACGCGCAGCAACAGATTCATCAATGAATGTTTGTGCTCGTTCTGGACCAAATCTTCTGGCTAGTTGCCTCGAAGATAATCTAATATTTCCGCTAGTAATTCCTCCATTGCGAGTTGAGGCGCCCTCTCCAATTAAATTTTTCTCTAGAATCACAACTTCACGCCCTGCGCGAGCTAACGTTAATGCTGCAGACAAGCCAGTAAAGCCACAGCCAATTATTGCCACATCCGTGGCGGAGGCCCAACTCGCTTTTGGTGCTGGTCTGGGTGGTGCTTCATACCACCAATAACAGCTCATTTTATTATCTTCAGTCATTTTAGATATATACACGTCTGGTCTAACTCAAGTGACCTCCAACTAATGCAGCAGGTCGCAAGTATATTCAAAAAAGAAGTTGGTAGCATCGAAGAGTCTGGTCAAAATTAGGGGTTTGGTCAATCTCAAAGGGTGAAAATCCTAACACTGCTTAAATGGATTGCTTGGATTGACGACCTGAGGAGTGGTTGATAATTTTAAGAAAAAGAATGATGAATATTTCAATAAACTTTTCATTGAATCCGGACTGAGACATTGTCTTTAACAATTGAAGAAAAATTTCAAAATGCGAATATCCGACTTACCCCTCAACGTGCTTTGATTGTTGAAACATTGGCAGAATCGACAGACCACCCTGACGCTGATGCGATTTATCGCAGAGCATTAAAAAAAGATAGTTCAGTCTCAGTAGCTACAACTTATAGAACACTTAGCTTGTTAGAAGAGGCTGGCATTCTGCGTAAGCTTAACATGCAAGATGGTAAGGCACGCTTTGAAATTGAACGTGAAGACCACAACCATCTTGTTGATAAAGAAAATGGGCGTATCCATGAATTCAAGAATGACGAGCTAAATAATCTCATTGCAAAAATAGCTGGTGAAATGGGATATGATATTGTGAATGCCCGCGTCGAAGTCGTTGGCAAAAAGCGTGGCGATACAGAATGTGGCTGTATCCAGATTAATGTCTATTAGGTGAAGTAATCCCCGAGCTACTTCTAGCTTTGCGCTCTCCTTAAAATTGGGAAAAAGTTTGATTTCTTCTCGTTAATTTTCTTCAAAACTTTCCGCAATTCAAAAAGAGGATGAAATTAGTCCTATTTTTGTTGACATTGATAATAGTTCTCATTACTAACTTGATTTATGATAATGATTCTCAATAAAAGGTCACTTAGGAGAGATCCAATGAAGTATGTAAAGTTAGCAGCAATCGCATTAACTGGGGCATTTTGGGCAGGTTTAGCATCGGCAGAAAGCTTAGGAATTTATACGCACCGCCAGCCCTTCTTGCTGGAACCCATTCTAGAAGCCTACACCAAAAAAACAGCGGTGACATTCGAAACGGTCTATGCCCCAAAAGGTTTGGCTGCCCGCCTTAAGGCTGAAGGAGACCGCACCAAGGCAGATATTGTTCTAACAGTTGATATAAGTCGGATTAAAGAGTTAGCAGATACAGAATTGTTGGCCCCTTTAGGCTCCAATGCGTTAAATCAAAATGTGCCTGCACATCTGCGTGATAGCAATGATAAATGGACAGCATTGTCTCTAAGGGCACGAATTATCGCTGTTTCTAGAGACCGTGTTGGGAAAGAAGCTGTTACTACAATCGAAGATTTGGCATCACCAAAATGGGAGGGCAAGGTTTGTTCCCGGAAAGGCAGTCATGTCTATAACCGTGCCTTACTAGCGTCCATTATTGCCCATCATGGCGAAGAGGCAGCAAAAAAATGGACATTAGGTCTTGTCAATAACTTGGCTCGTCGTCCGCAAGGCAACGACAGAGCTCAAGCAAAGGCTATTTATTCAGGTGAGTGTGATGTAGCGCTTATGAACACCTATTATTTTGGTAAGATGAAATTCAACAATGATAAGCCAGAACAGAAAAATTGGGCCGACGCCATTGAATTAGCGTTTTTTAATCAGGCTGACAGAGGCCAACATGTGAATATCTCAGCAGCGGGTATTATCAAAGGGTCAAAGAAAAAAGACCAGGCAAGGGCCTTTTTGGAATGGCTAACCTCAGAAGAGGCCCAGCAGATTTATACGGAAGTCAATTTTGAATACCCGGTTAATCCAAGAGCAAAATTAAGCAATGAGGTGGCTTCTTGGGGTAAATTCAAAATGGATAGTCTATCTATGAATGTGATCGCTGATAATTCTCCAATAGCGCAAAGAATTATTAATGAAACTGGATGGTGATTAAGATCTGCTCCGAGATTGTTTCTTAAGTTTTAGGATATCTTTCATAAGGCTAGGAGGAAGAGACATGTTTGAAGGCTGTGGAATTACGAAAACGTGTTCATCAGAAGAGTTTACAGACGAAGCAATAAGACATTATCATAGATACTTGGTGAAGGTGCAGAACAAATCAGCACAGCGAGCGTTTATGGTTACTTGTGAAGCTTATGGGCATTTCTATCCAAATACATCGGATTGGCGCGTTCCTAAGGAAGTGGCGACCATATTAAACCCAGGCTTGCGAGTTTAGAGAGCAGCACATTGGTGACGTGAGGCGTGGGTTATATGATGGGGAGTTAGGTTATAGGCTGTTATTCGTTATAAGTGCCAATAATGTTTTTGGAGTGATCATGCATCGCCGGTTTTTGAAATGGAGGGTAAATTGAAACCATTTATCAAAAAGCTGTTAAAACGTGATTGCATCACAGTGTCTTATGAAGCAACGATAAAAGAAGTTGCAGCTCTATTAGCTAAAAAATCAATTGGGGCTGTGCCTGTAACTAATGAGAATGAGGAAGTCATAGGGATTGTGTCGGAGCGTGACATCGTCAGAAATCTCAATAATCCTGACTTTGATGTAACCAATGAAAAGGTTGCTGCGATAATGACCAAATCCGTAATCTCAGTTCCAAAAGCTGTCAGCTCTTCAGATTTGATGGAAATAATGACAGAAAATAAAATCAGGCACGTTGTTATAATCGAGGATAAAGAGTTACTTGGAATTGTCTCGATTGGAGATGTTGTAAAAAGGCTTATGGAAAAGCTTGAAGGCGAAGCAGAGCAGCTGAGGTCTTTTATAAATTCTTAACTTTTATTAAAAAACCTGTGTTACTTCGTCAGAGATAAAACATAAATTTAGTTTTTGGGCACATTAGTTCTGAGTATGGTGATTGGCTAGGTTTTGAGGTGATGAGAGTTCAAAGTTCTTGTTTTGTAAGTCTTGGCAGGCAACTTTGTGGATTGTGGCATTCCTACGAGAAGATATTTAAGTTGATTAGATAATCTCTGTGACTTTGAGGTGCAGAGGTTAGGCTAACTGGAATCTTTTATGATTAGATTTGCTTTTATATTGTTGATGTCACTTGCTTTGAGCTCACAGGCTGTTAGTTCGGTTAAATGGGATCATTCAGGTGGAAAATCTGTTCAACAAGATAGGCTTGCATACGAAAAAGGTGACTATGATACTGCTTTGCAGATAATTATACCTTTAGCAGAAAAGGGAGACTTAGTTGCACAACTTAACTTGGCAAAGATGTATCGTGAAGGAAGAGGTGTTTCCAAAGATTACAAGGCTGCTGTAAAATGGTTTAACCTCTCGGCAGCACAAGGCAATGCTGTAGCCCAGTATCATTTAGGGGTCGCATATAGTTTTGGTCTCGGAGTTGTTCCAGACTACGAAATCGCATTGAAATGGTATCTAAAGTCCGCTGAACAAGGTAATGCTTTCGCTCAGAATCATCTATCTTTGCTTTATTATTTTGGAAATGGAGTGCCGGAAGATAAAAAGTACGCTTACATGTGGGCTAACCTAGCTTCCCTAAGTGGATTTGAGATGGCTGACCAACTTCGTCAGGTTCTGACAGAACAAATGACTGCCTCCCAAATTGATGAAGCACATTTATTGACAAGAAAATGTAAAGATAAAAACTTTAATGGTTGTTGAGAATCAGACCTCCCAATCCATTTCTGAACCGATATATAAAGCTAAAAACCACACCTCTAAGCTACAGGGTATGTATGGAGAATGTGTTTTTAAATTCACCTCGCTATCCAGGGTCATTAGGTTCCCATCTTTCGCCAGCTTTGATGGCAATTGGTAGTCTGTTTTCTGGTGGGCTAAGTGGACATACATAGCTGTTGTTATGTGCGCACGAGGGGAAGTAGGAAAAATTAAAATCAAGCCTAAGCCTGTCTGATTTGAAACCTAACCAAGCAGATTTTGCGGTATCAATTACATAGCGGCCGCCTCCATAGCTTAAGCCCCCATTTGTTTCATCACGAAATGGTAAAAACAATCCACCACCATAGTGAGCTAATTGATAAATTGTGAGTTCCACACCAAGCGATGGCGCCAAACCTGATGTAATCGCCACTGCATTAAGGTGTATTAGACCATCCTTTCCACCGTCCACCGTTTGAGAATTAATGGCAGACAGAGGCCTCAATGAAACCTCAAAGGAGAAGGCAGGGTCATAGTCAAAAAATGCAATTGATTTGCCTCTCTGCAGCGGACTTTGTTTATGAGTTTGATAAAGTCGTTTCCGTTCTGCAATAAAGCTTGGCCAAATATCCTTGAGTGACTCACTTGAGCTAACGCGTTGATATAAGGCAGCCATTTCAAACCGCCAATTTATTAAAGATAAAATACTATCACAAGACATATTACTATTTTTAATCAAACACGTTCCTTTGATGTTTTGTCATGCATCATATCGAGTATTCCCACGTTTAGAAGGATCAAAATTTAATTCTTTGACCATTGGTTGATGTGCTCTTTGAGAGCAGCCTTCTCGTGGGCATAGATGACAGTTAATCCCAATCTTAGCAAAAACTCTTTTTTCTCGAGGAGCAAGGGGATTTGCATACGAGAGTTTTTCAGCATGTTCTACCTTACAGCCCAGTGACATCACTAGGCGGCGGTCCTGTGTTTCGCTGCTATGGGTTGGTCTTTCAGTAGTTCTGCTCAAGGTAAAAAACCTCTCGCCGTCGGTCATTTCTACAAACTGTGGAATAATAACTCCTGGTGTCCTAAATGCAGTATGCAAGTTCCACACTGGGCATGCGCCGCCGTATTGAGCAATTTGAAAAGCAGTAGCATTGAAGCGTTTGGTCACGTTACCCGCTTTATCGATGCGAAGGAAAAAGAAAGGTATACCGCGACGCCCATTCCTTTGAAGAGTGGTTAATCGGTGACAAACTTGCTCAACTGAAACTCCAAACCGTATTGCGAGTCGGTCGATATCGTAGGCTACGTTTTCAGCCATAGATAAAAACGCTTCGTAGGGCATTAACGCTGCTGCTGCGAAGTAATTTGCTAGTTCGACTTTGCAACGATTTATTGTTAAGGGGCTTTGCTCACCCATGTCTAAGATAATTTTATCGAGGAGTGTTTCTTCTTCAATCAGACAAATTAAATGCAGCAGCTGAAATTTTCGGTTAATGCTATCGAAGGCCTCAGAAAGCCAAATCTCTTTTTTTTCACGGTTGAAAATTCTAAGGGTGTCACCCATCATTTCGACTTGTTTAATTTTTACCTTAATGTTGTGTTTCCTCTTCAACCGTTCACAAATGAATAGGTATTGGCTTTCTGTTTCTGAAGGAAATGATTGAGTTAGTGTCTCCGCTGCATGCTCCAGTTTTGGAAAGTGATTAAGATTATCGCGAAAAAAATCGTGGATAAGCGCCTCGCTGGAAACTTTGATGACTGATGTAGGCATGCCTTCGCTGCCAAGGCGTGTCATGACATCCACTAATTGCCTGTGATCATTCAAGAGTTTGATAAAACTTGAGGCGAACTGTGGCGCGCTGTCGGCAACAGTTTGTAATTCGCGAGCGCTTATTGAATTGTCATCGAAAATCGGGTCATTAAGCGCTGATTTCAACTCTATTAGAGTTCGTTCATCGTCATCGTTAAGAATGTCGTGCCAGTCAACTCCATATTCCTCCAGAAGCCCTATGAGAATTCGTAAAGATAATGTCCTCTGATTATTTTCTATTTGATTTATATAGGCAGGGCTCACACCCAAACTCTTAGCCATTTGAGCTTGTGTATGGCCATGCTCACGTCTAAGCAGACGCAGTTTATTTCCCACAAAAGTTTTCAATGAGGGCTCTCCTCAAATTTTAACAAATTAACAATAAAAATAAATGTTATGTAAGCAATATACACATTAACATTATTTTGGTTTTTTTTTCTAATTTTTTCTTATATGCATCATCTAGATTATTGATGGAGGAAAATTTGACTGGTTATCATTGCCTTGCCATTCCTGGCCCAACAAACATGCCATTTGAGATTAGACAAGCTATGGAACTTCCATTGGAAGACCATCGTGCACCGGATTTTGGTGAATTTACATTGCCGCTTTTAGATGACTTGAAGAAAATATTTAGAACACAAACCGGCCGAGTGTTTGTTTTTCCTGGTTCCGGCACCGGTGGATGGGAATCTGCTATTGCAAATACGCTGAGCGAGGGAGATAGAATCTTGACGTCGGTGTATGGACATTTCTCTCATTTGTGGGCTGATATGTGCAAACGTTTCAAATTGAATGTTGATATTATTAATCAAAATTGGGGTAAAGGTGTTCCACTCGAAAAGTATCGAGAATTGTTAGAAAAAGACAAAAACCATTCGATCAAAGCTGTTCTTGTTTGTCACAACGAAACAGCTACTGGTGTAACGAGTGATGTAATGGGAGTGCGTCACATACTAGATGAATTATCCCATCCTGCACTGCTACTTGTTGATGGAGTAAGCTCCATCGGTAGTCTAGAATTTCACATGGATTATTGGGGAATTGACGTTGCAGTTAGCGCTTCCCAAAAAGGCTTTATGATGCCTACAGGTCTTGCAATTGTAGGAGTGAGTAAAAAAGCTCTGTCATTGTGTGACAAAGCGGATTTGCCAAGATGCTTTTTTGATTTTTCCGAAATGGCCAGAATGAATGATGATGGATATTTTCCATACACCCCAGCCACAAATCTTTTACGTGGGCTTCGAGCATCAGTGGATATGCTTTTGAAAGAAGGGTTGGATAACGTGCACAAAAGGCATTTTAGGCTTGCAGAAGGCGTAAGGAGAGCAGTGGCCGCTTGGGGATTGTCCACCTGTGCTGAAAGACCAGAATTCTCTTCAGACACGGTGACAGCTGTCAAAGTAAAGCCAGGCATTGATGCTAATGAAATAATCAAGCACGCTTATTACGATTTCAAAGTTTCTTTGGGAGGTGGTCTGAGCATACTTAATGGAGATGTTTTTCGGATAGGACACCTTGGGTGGACGAATGAAACAATGATATTGCAAGCTCTTGGTGGAGTAGAACTAGCAATGTTAAAAAGTGGATTTCTTTTCGAGCCAGGTGCGGGTGTAGGAGCTGCCATACAACATTATTCAGGGACGAAAAGGTTGGTTTTGCAAGCGGCCTAAATTAAACCAAATTGATGAAATTGGAAACAGAAAAGAACTAAAAAGATGAAGCTTAACAAGAATTTTGAATTTGATATGAGAGATATTGATACCATCGAAATGGCATTACGCAAAAAAGTTGCAGAGTTATCTCAAAAATTAATCGATGGTAAGGGTGAATCAGGGGACTTGAGAGCCGAAATACGAGAGATGTCTGAATTGCTAGCTCGCATTCATCACCAAAAGAATTGGTATCGACCACTGGACGAGATTTATGTTAGTGGTTGAGAGATGGTATGATGCTTAATTTGGATCACAGTTAGGTATATACTTCCTGACATCAAACGTTAGATTGCTTGAAAATCACGAGCTTGGACCTTGAAACTGGCATTACTTGGTGCCCAGGAGAAGACTCGAACTTCCACGACCATAATGGCCACTGGCACCTGAAGCCAGCGCGTCTACCAATTCCGCCACCTGGGCACAGAGGCGATCTGCGAAGTTTAACCGTTCGTACTCTGATTGCGCTCACAATAATCAAACGCTTCAACGTGTCAATCTTTTCCTAATGGAAAATATTTCATTTAGTCTGTTATTTCGGGGGCTTTCGTGTAACCTTTGGTCCAGCTATTCAAATGGCCGTTCAGCGACGCTAAGAGGAAACTGTTTAGTAATGAGTTATCTGTCTGGAAAAACCGTAAGTTTGATTGGTGGCACAGGATTTGTTGGTCGTGCGCTGACTGAAAAATTGCTCAATGCTGGCGCTCGTGTGATAATATTGGCTCGAAATGCTGAGCGCGCAAAGCGGCTGAAGACTGGTGGAGCAATTGGTCAGTTGACTGCTGTTGCAGGCGATGCACAGGATGATACAAATTTGCTGTCTGTGATCTCACCTGCGGAAATTGTAATTAATCTTGTTGGTATTTTGGCCCCCTCTGGACAGCAGACTTTTCCTGCGCTTCAGGCAGAATTGCCTGCGCGAATTGGTCGGATGGCAAAAGAAACCGGATGTCATCAGGTCGTGCATGTGTCCGCGCTAGGGGCAAAGTTGAAATCGCAATCTACATATGCGCGCACAAAAGCTGAAGGCGATCGGAGCCTGCTGCGCCAGTTTCCGGATGCGGTGATTATGCAGCCATCGATAATTTTTGGACCAGGTGATAATTTCTTTAACCGGTTTGGGCAAATGGCCATGTTCTCACCTGCCTTGCCACTTATTGGAGGCGGGGCAAGTTTGATGCAACCTGTCTATGTAGGTGATGTTGCTGATGCGGTACTGGCCGCCCTAAACATGGAAGAGGCTAAAGGTAAGATTTATCAGCTTGGGGGCCCGCAGACCTATAGTTTTGCTGAGCTAATGCGCTTCACACTGAAATGTGTTGGTCGCCGCCGATTGCTTGTGCCAGTCCCCTTTTCAGTTGCCCGCTTGCCAGCCGCACTTTTTAGCTTGCTGCCAAATCCGCCATTAACGCTCGACCAGTTGAAATTGCTCAAAGCCGATAATGTTTGCCAGAAATCGGCACTAGGCCTTAACGAATTGGGCATCATGCCAACAGCTATAGAGAGTGTTGTGCCAGATTATCTGATGCAGTTTCGTCCCGGGGGCCGGTTTGCTCCCAATAGTTTTTCTTAACAGATCAGTTGATGATACCCGCCATAATCAAGCTAATCAGTAATGTGCCCAGGGCCAGCCTGTAGAGAACAAAAATCGTAAAGTTGGCCGTGGTCAGCCAGCCCATCATCCAGCGGATAGCCCCAAGAGCGCAGATAAAGGACAGGCCGGTAATAGCTGCTAGGGCTGGCATATCAGGCTGTACTTCTGCTGTGAACATATTAATTGTTTTCAGAACTACCGCCCCTCCAATCACTGGCACAGACAGCAGTAGTGAAAACCGGGCAGCAGAAAGTCTGTCAAGGCCCAGTTGCCGGGCCATGGTCATTGTCACACCGCTTCGCGAGGCCCCTGGAATAAGCGCGGCTACCTGGGCAACTCCGATAAATATAGCTTGCCTAGCAGTCAGATTTGACCAGTCATATTCTGCGCCATTTCTATAAAGTATGTGCTTCACAGGCTGCTTATCTGCCCAATATAGCCATCCAGCAAAGAAGATGTTGGCTATAGCTACGGTCATGGCTAGCCGCAAAACTGACGGGGATAAAACTTCAATTATCAGCCCGACCAAAATAATAGGCAGGCTGGAAAGAATAAGTAAGCCAATCAGACGCAGGCTAGCTTTATCTGTTGTGGTCACAGGCAGAATAGAGTTAATCATCTTAGCAATATCGCGGTGCAGATACAGCACGACAGCAGCCAATGTGCCAAAATGGGCAGCCACATCCGCTATTTGGCCCTGATCGGCAAGGCCCGTTAATGCTGGTATAAGAATCAAATGCCCTGAAGATGATATTGGCAGAAATTCTGTTATGCCTTGAATGAGAGAGATGAGAAAAATACTTAAGGCTGTCATAGCTGGCCTGATTCCAAAAAAGTAAGATAAAAGGAACCCATCCTGCCAGTAATGGGGCTGTCTGTCACCCTGTCGTTTTGTCTTTTGCTCTCAAAACACCTAAAGGACCATGATTAAAATAGTTCCGAAACGGAACTAAAATAATGGGCAATACTATGGATAATGCAGATATGAGGGTATAGCACTTGCTATTTTAGGCAAAATAGGTAATAGTAGTTGACCCAGTTGAGTTCAGATAGTTGCCGGAAAAAGTATTCAAGTTGGAGAAGGACATGTCAGGCAAAATGCTACAATTTATAAATCAGGCGAAAGCGATGCCAAAAAAGAGGACGGCACAGGATCGTATTGGTGACTTTGACGAGATTTACGCTGACTTTGACTTTGCCAGTGCAGAAGAACAAGCCGGCCGATGTTCGCAATGTGGCGTACCCTTCTGTCAGGTAAATTGCCCCTTACATAACAACATCCCAGACTGGTTGATGCTGACAGCAGAAAACCGGATGCAGGAGGCATATGAGCTGTCTTCAGCTACTAACACTTTCCCTGAGATTTGTGGCCGGATTTGCCCTCAAGACCGTTTATGCGAGGGCAATTGTGTAATTGAAAAGGGATTCGAATCTGTCACTATTGGGGCAGTTGAAAAACATATAACTGAGACTGCATTTGAAGAAGGTTGGGTGAAGCCCATCCATGTGACTGCGGAAAATGGACTGTCTGCAGGTATAATTGGGGCAGGGCCAGCTGGTTTGGCTGCGGCTGATGTGCTGCGCCGCAAAGGTTATAAGGTGACGGTATATGATCGCTATGATCGCGTAGGCGGTCTTCTTATTTATGGTATTCCGGGTTTCAAACTTGAAAAGGATGTGGTGCTGCGCCGAGCTGAATTATTGACCAATGGTGGTATCGATTTCGTTTTGAATTGTGAGATTGGTCGCGATGTCAGTTTTTCTGAATTGCGTGAGAAACATGATGCAGTTCTTATTGCGACAGGTGTTTACAAGGCTCGTGATATCCAGGTGCCAGGCATTGGACTCAATGGTGTTGTTCCAGCGCTTGATTTTCTGACTGCCAGCAACCGTAAATCTCTTGGCGATGACGTCGCTGAATTCGATAGTGGTGTGCTAAACGCTGGAAACAAAAATGTTGTTGTAATTGGTGGTGGTGACACGGCAATGGATTGTGTACGAACAGCCATTCGCCAGAATGCAAAATCCGTCACCTGTCTTTATCGACGGGATAGAGTTAATATGCCTGGAAGTCAGCGCGAAGTGCAGAATGCGGAGGAAGAAGGGATCAAGTTTCAGTGGCTGTCATCCCCTCATGCCTTATTAGGCGATGGCTCCGTCCAGGCTGTTCGGGCACGCAGAATTCATCTTGGCCAGCCTGATGAAACAGGCCGCCAGGTTCCACAGATCATTGAAAACTCTGATTTCGATGTTGATGCTGATCTTGTGATTAAGGCTCTTGGCTTTGACCCAGAAGACTTGCCTGACATGTTTGACCAACCTGAACTGGGTGTGAGCAAATGGGGAACAATCCAAATTGACTGGAAAACAATGATGACCTCTTCGCCAGGGGTATTCGCCGCTGGTGATATTGTGCGTGGTGCTTCGCTTGTGGTGTGGGGCATTCGTGATGGCCGCGATGCTGCTGAACAAATGGATAAATATATTCAAGCCGAGCAGCGCGGTGAGTCTCTCGCAGCCGGTTGAAGCGCGCACTAAGATCAAAGATCAGGATTTAGATAATGACTAATTCAAAAAACGATACTTTTTTACCAGAGACTGAAAACTGGCTTCAAACACGCAGGGCAAATGAACAAAAGCTGGAGGAAGCGGGTGTCTGGAATGCGTCTCAGGAACATGATGCTTGTGGTGTTGGATTTGTGGCTTCAGTAGATGGCTCACCCCGTCGATCAGTGGTGAATGCGGCTATTGAAGCTCTGCAGTCAATTTGGCATCGTGGTGCGGTTGACGCAGATGGCATGACTGGCGATGGTGCCGGGATTCATCTGGCGATACCACGTGAATTCTTTATTAAACATATTGCCCGCACCGGCCACGAGGATGATGGCGGAAAATTGGCTGTTGGTATGGTGTTTCTTCCTCGCAATGATCTGGGAGCACAGGAAACCTGCCGCTGTATTGTTGAGCGGGAAATTCTGAATATGGGCCATTTCATCTATGGCTGGCGTCAGGTCCCTGTAGACATTACCGCTCTTGGTGAAAAGGCGATGGCAACCCGTCCCGAGATCGAGCAAATCATGTTTTCTATGCCTCAGGATATGTCGGAACAAGAAGCAGAATGTCAGTTATATCTTATAAGGCGGCGGATTGAAAAAGCTGTTTTGGCAGAACTGGTTACTGATTTTTACATCTGCTCTCTGTCAACACGGTCGATTATATATAAGGGTATGTTTTTGGCAGAACAGGTAACAGCCTTTTACCCTGATTTGCTTGATGACCTGTTTATTTCAAACTTTGCTGTTTACCACCAACGTTATTCTACCAATACATTTCCAACTTGGCGTCTTGCGCAGCCATTCCGGGTACTTGCACATAATGGCGAGATTAACACTGTCAGGGGGAATATGAATTGGATGTCCTGTCATGAAGACCGGATGAGCACAGATATGTTTGCCGGCGCTGTTGAAGATATTAAACCAGTCATTGCCAAAGGCAGTTCTGATTCAGCTGCTTTAGATTCTGTATTCGAATTGCTACTGCAAGCAGGACGAGACCTGCCTATGGTAAAAACAATGATGATTCCGCAAGCCGTTGATGTAAGCGGAGATGATGAGCTTGCAAAGTTGTATGCTTATTGTAACTCGGTTATGGAACCATGGGATGGACCGGCTGCAATAGCAGCCTTCTCAGGTGATTGGGTGATTGGAGGTATGGACAGAAATGGTCTGCGGCCCATGCGGTACACTCTGACTGATGACGGGCTAATAGTAGCAGGTTCTGAAACAGGGATGGTGCATATTGATGAGGCTCGGATTATCGAGCGTGGTCGATTAGGGCCAGGAGAGATGATCGGGGTCAACCTGGCTAATGGCCATGTTGTATACGATGATGAGCTAAAGAAAGAACTGGCTGGGCGCCAAGATTGGGCTAAATGGACCAGCAAAGCTAAACAAATGGACAGCCTGTTGGCGAATACTAAGCTAGCAGTTGAAGATCGCCCTGACGATGAGTTGCGCCGCCGGCGCCAACTTATGTCAGGCTGGTCAATGGAAGATATGGAGCTGATTCTGGCTCCAATGGCCAGCATGGGAAAAGAAGCTGTTGGTTCAATGGGCGATGATGCACCTTTGGCCGTTTTGTCTGGCCGTTATCGCGGATTACATCATTTCTTCCGTCAAAATTTTTCACAAGTTACTAACCCGCCAATTGACAGCCTTCGTGAGCGTCATGTGATGACCTTGCGGACCCGCCTGGGCAATTTGGGTAATATTTTGGATGAAAGTCCAGAACAATGTGATCACCTCGTGCTGCAATCACCGGTTGTCAGCAATTCTGAATGGTATGCGCTGAAACATTATCTAGGTGATAAAGCTGTTGAAATTGACTGTAGCTTTCCAGCTTCCTCAGGACCCGATGGTATGCGTAATTCGCTCGACCGAATACGGGCTGAAGCTGAGCAGGCTGTTCGTGGAGGGTGTGAACATGTCATGCTGACAGACAGAGCGGCTTCGAAAAATCATGTGCCGCTACCTATGATATTGGCAACAGGTGCGGTCCATTCACATCTGGTGAGGCATCAACTGCGCACATTTGCATCGGTAAATGTGGCTTCTGGTGAATGTCTTGATGTACACCATTTTGCTGTTTTGATAGGTGTCGGGGCAACGACGATTAATGCCTATGCAGCGGAGTGGACAATTGCAGAGCGTCTTGAAAAAGGCCTGTTAAAGGGACTTAACCATATTCAGGCCGTAGCGAATTATCGTAAGGCCATTGAAGATGGGTTGCTGAAAATAATGTCGAAGATGGGCATTTCAGTGATTGCGTCTTATCGTGGTGGTTACAATTTTGAGGCTTTGGGTTTATCTCGTGCCTTGGTTGCTGAATTTTTTCCGCCTATGACGTCAAGGATTTCTGGTCTTGGCTTGAATGGTATCCAGGCTCGTTTAATGGGTCTTCACAAAACAGCATATTTAGATAATCTATCCTATCTGCCTGTTGGCGGATTATTCCGTTATCGCAAAACAGGGGAGCGTCATGCGTTTGATGGTCAGATTATTCATGCAATGCAGCATGCTTGTGAAAGCGGATCTTATGCTAGCTGGAAAAAATATGTTGAACTGGTTGGTCGGCAAGGGCCTGTAAATCTGCGTGATCTGTTGGACTTTGAACATAAAAATACAAGAGTGGATGTTGATTCTGTTGAAAGCGTCACCAATATACGCAAACGTCTGGTATCGCCGGGTATTTCGCTCGGGGCTTTGAGCCCTGAGGCGCACGAAACGCTTTCAATTGCTATGAATCGGATTGGCGCAAAGTCAGACTCTGGCGAAGGCGGTGAGGATCCGGAACGGTTTAATCTTCGTGAAAATGGCGACAACCCCTCCAGTGCGATTAAGCAAGTGGCATCTGGCCGCTTTGGTGTAACAGCTGAATATTTGAATCATTGCGACGAGCTGGAAATCAAGGTTGCACAAGGTGCAAAGCCTGGTGAAGGTGGACAGCTCCCAGGAATTAAGGTTAATAGCCTGATTGCTAAATTGCGTCATTCAACGCCAGGCGTAACACTCATTTCACCACCGCCTCACCATGATATCTACTCGATCGAGGATCTAGCCCAGTTGATTTATGATCTTAAGCAGATCAACCCTGAGGCCCGTGTGTGCGTTAAACTTGTGGCATCAACAGGAATTGGCACGATCGCTGCCGGTGTTGCAAAAGCAAAGGCGGATACTATTTTGATATCGGGTCACGGCGGAGGTACAGGCGCCAGCCCGCAATCTTCAATAAAACATGCTGGTATGCCATGGGAAATGGGCCTTTCAGAAGTACACCAGGTGCTGACTATGAACAGTTTACGGGACAAGGTTGTTCTGCGGACAGATGGGGGGCTAAAAACGGGCCGTGATATTGTCATGGCAGCTATGTTGGGTGCGGATGAATTTGGGATTGGCACATCCTCACTCGTGGCGATGGGCTGTATTATGGTGCGTCAGTGCCATTCGAATACCTGTCCTGTCGGGGTGTGCACTCAACGTGATGATTTGCGCGCGAAATTTGAAGGTAACCCGGAAAAAGTTGTGCAGTTGTTCACACATATTGCTGAGGAAGTGCGAGAAATTTTGGCTACACTTGGGTTTTCTAGCCTTAGTGAGGTAACTGGCAGAACGGACCTGCTGAAACAGGTCTCACGCGGAGATGCAGCCCTTGATGATCTTGACCTAAATCCGATTCTTATTCAGGCAGATGGTAATGGCGCTGCTGGCTATACTGGTGGTAAGGGTCGCGTTGATGTTGCTGATACGCTTGATGCTCTGATGGTCAGCGATGCACACAACGCACTTGAAAATGGCGGCAAGATGCAGTTGTCTTACAATATTGAGAATACTGCACGCGCAATTGGAACAAGATTATCGTCTCATATTGTGCGCCGCTTTGGTATGACAGGTCTGCGTGAAGGTCAGATTACAGCCAGTTTGCGCGGATCTGCAGGTCAGTCATTAGGGGCATTTGCCGTTCAGGGCCTCCGTCTTGACGTTGTAGGTGATGCAAATGATTATGTTGGCAAAGGCCTATCGGGCGGTATGATCACGGTGCGTCCCGGCCCCTCAGCACGGTTTGCTGCTGATAAAAACACCATCATTGGGAACACAGTGCTTTATGGGGCGACATCTGGAATGCTTCTGGCAAATGGCCAGGCTGGAGAACGCCTATGTGTCCGCAATTCTGGCGCAACAGCTGTGGTTGAAGGTTGCGGGTCCAATGGCTGTGAATATATGACAGGTGGTACGGTTGTCATTCTTGGGCCGACAGGCGATAATTTTGGTGCGGGTATGACTGGTGGTATGGCTTTCATCTATGATCCTGAAAACGTTTTTCTGGAAAACGTGAACCCTGAAACATTAGAGATAAGAAGAGTGAACGAAGGCCATTGGCAAAAGCAGCTTCGCGAATTTGTAACGCGGCATGCCCGTGAGACCGACTCTGCCATTGCAAAGCGGCTTTTAAACAACTGGACCAGTGAAGTGAACAATTTTTGGCATATTGTGCCAACTGAAATTTTGCCTGTTTTATCTCATCCAATTGCAGAAGCCGAATTGTCAAGCCAGACCGCATAGGCTATACCCGTTTATCTAATGATAGGGGGTATCACTAGTGGATATCAGACTTCAGGCAAATGCAGACAACCAAGATGTTGCCGGTTTGATGAAAGCCGCATTCGGTGCTGAACGCAATAATCGGGCAGTCTGGTATTTGCGCCCAGCCGAGCCCGTTAGTAGTTTGTGCTTGGTTGCGTCACAGAATAATAAAATCTGCGGTAGTCTTCGTTTTTGGGAAGTGATAGTCGGTGGCCATTGCCAGCTTTTGCTGGGTCCGTTAGCCGTGCAGCCTGACCTTCGTGGTAAAGGTTTTGGGCGCGCCTTAGTGATTGATGGGCTTAGGCGTGCGCAGCAACATAATAAGTGGGATTTTGTGTTAGTATCAGGAGATCCTGATTATTACCCAAAATTTGGCTTCGTCCACATAGAAGATGGTCAGTTTATCTGGCCAGGCGCTCTGCTGCCTAATGTTTTGCAGATACGTGCGTTACATGAAGTCGGCCTGGATAACTTGCCCGTCGGTCCAATGGCTGTTTTGCCTCTTGCTGTTAGAAAAACTGGACACTAATAATGGCTGTTCTACATCATTATCCTTTATCCCCGTCCAGCCGATTTATCAGGCTACAGTGCAGCGAATATGGATTTGACATCACCTTACGGACACAAGTCCCGTGGCTTCGTGATGATGCGTTTTTAGCCCTCAACCCTGCCGGTGAAGTGCCCGTTCTTGAGGATGAAAGTCTGGGGGTTGTTTGTGGGGCGCGAGTGATAAGTGAATGGCTGGAAGAAATTGTTGAACTGAATAAGCTGATGCCTAAAAATGCCGGTCAACGTGCTGAGGTCAGACGGCTGATAGATTGGTTTGAAACAAAATTTATGTTGGAGGTATCCCGTCCCCTGATCAAGGAGCGGATCATCAAAAGATTTGTTTCTGGTCAGCCTGCGTCATCAACTATCATGCGGGCAGCGCTAACCAATGCGCAAATCCATATGAATTATATTGAGTGGCTGTCGGCACAGAATCCATGGCTGGCCGGGCCTGACATGACTCTAGCTGATTTGGTTGCTGCCTCGCATTTATCTGTTCTTGACTATTTTGGTGATATTGACTGGGGTAGATTTGAGGAAGCTAAAATGTGGTACATGAAACTCAAAAGTCGGCCCAGTTTCCGGCCCTTGCTTTCCGATATAGTAGTTGGCATGCCGCCGTCAGCTCATTATAGCGAACTGGATTTCTAAAACTTCAGCACTTTCCTATCTTTGCCTCGGCCGCGTAAAGCCTGTATGTGGCTGCACAAATTTGCTTCAAGTGGTGGTCTTCAGAAAACCGGTGGCCAGCCTGTTTATCCAAAATTACATCAACTTGTTCACCATACCATTTTTCAGCAATTTGAATTGCTGTTTGCCAGGGCACTTCTTGATCGGCCATACCCTGAAACAGGGTCAAGGGAATATCCAGATTAATTGGTTTGTTCATCACTAGATTACTCCGCCCGTCAAGGACTAGGTGATAGGGATAGATCACATCCTCGGGGGCATATGGGTTTGGAAGGGCTATTTGCCCATTCGCCTCCATCTGTTGTTTTTGCTCGCTAGTTAGGCCTTCCCAAATCAATGTCTCGGTAAAATCAGGTGCGGCAGCAATACCAACTAGTCCGACAATGCGGTCACGACGTTCCTGTGCTGTTCGAATCATCAGCCACCCACCGAGCGAGGAGCCTACTAAAATTTGTGGCCCAGTGGTCAACTGATCGAGCATCATTACACAATCATTTACCCATTTCGTAATAGTTCCGTCTAGAAATGCACCATCAGACAGGCCATGTCCAAAGTAATCAAATCTCAGGAAAGATATATTGCGGCTGCACGCCATTTGGTGAAGTGCATCTGCTTTAGTTCCAAACATGTCTGATCCATGCCCAGCAAGGAATACTAATCCAGGACCCTCTTTGAGGCCTTCATGACGCAAATAGGCGCGTTTTGAACCATCTGGGCAGGTCAGATAGGATACAGAGTCTAACTGGCCGCTATTTTGCATAATCTTACTGGTCCTTTGTCTGTGTATTTGAGTTGTTACCACAATGGTCACATATCTTATGATGAGATTAAAACCCAATTCGCCCGTTGCCAAAGATGGGCATACAGTTTACCTCTAACTTTGTACCAATTTATCTGAGAATTATTAAGAAATTTATGTCCGAACACCACACTATTACTCGCCCTGTTATTGTTCAGATTCTGCCCGCCTTGAACAGGGGCGGGGTTGAGCGTGGGACGGTAGAGATTGCTAGAGCAATTATTGACCGCGGCTATAAAGCTGTGGTGGTCAGCAATGGTGGTTTGTTTGAAACACAATTGGTCAGGCTGGGAGTAACAGTTCATCGCTTGCCGGTTCATTCAAAAAATCCATTTAGATGGCCGTTGATTAGATCAAGGTTAGCAACCATTCTTCAGTCCGAAGGCGCGGACATCGTCCATGTAAGATCCCGAGCGCCAGCCTGGATTGCCCTTCCTGTTGCTACGCGTTTGTCGATGGCCACTGTAGCTACCATACACAGTAAATTTGTGCCTCAGAATGCAATCAAACATATATATAACAGAAAGATGCTAAAAGCAGATTCTGTGATAGCTATCTCTGATTTTATCAAATCCATTATCGTCAAACATTATGGGCAACACAGGCCAGCGGATTCGGTTACCGTTATTCATCGTGGTGTCGATACAGCTATTTTTGATCCGTCAAGTGTGACCCAACATCGGATTATCCGTGAGGCTGAGCGGTTGAACTTACCTGAAGAAGGCTTCGTTATCATGTTACCTGCCCGCCCGACAAGCTGGAAAGGTCACGAAGTGCTCATAAAAGCGGTTGCTGCGCTCAATCGCCCGGATGTTACACTTTTGTTGCTTGGTGCAGGTGATGGTGCTCCCCGATTTGTGGCTGGCCTTGAACAACTTGCACGAAAGACAGGATTGGATGGTCGTTTGCGGATTGCCGCAGGAAGTGATGACATGCCATCCGCCCTTATGCTTGCAGATGTGATTGCAATGCCATCTACTGTTCCAGAGCCCTTTGGCCGTGTTGCTGTGGAGGCTGGGGCAATGGGCAGACCGATCGTTGCTTTTAACCATGGTGGTGCTGTTGAATCTGTTCTTAACGGCCAGACAGGGTGGTTGGCTGAACCAGGTGACATATCTGACCTTTCGCGCGCATTAGGCACAGCACTTGATTTGTCGAAGGAGAAAAGGGCAGAGCTGGCAAAAACGTCGCGCGCTCACATCATAAAATCCTTCTCAAAGGAAAAAATGTGCCAAAAAACGTTGGAAATTTATGATGGACTTTTGCAAAACAGAGCAAGATGATCTGACAATATTACTCGATAAACAGTAGGATTAAAGAGAATGCCGACCATTTCACTCCCGGATGGGTCTACACGCCAATATGATGACGCAGTGACTCCAGCTCAGGTTGCTAGCGATATCGGACCTGGTCTTTCAAAAGCTGCAATGGCAGCTGTCGTCAATGGGACTGAATGGGATTTAAGCAGACCAATCAACGATGACAGTAAATTGTCTCTGATAACAGCTAAAAATACAGATGCCGCGCTGGAACTGGTTCGTCATGACTGTGCGCATATCATGGCTGAAGCCGTGCTGGAACTATATCCTGATGTGCAAGTCACCATAGGTCCATCTATTGAAAATGGGTTTTACTATGATTTTCATCGCGAAGAGCCTTTCATAACAGATGAGCTGTCTGCCATTGAGGCTCGGATGCATGAAATTGTTGACAGAGATGAGCCTATAGAACGCGGGGTGTGGACCAGAGATGAAGCGATTGCGTTTTACCGTGCGAAAGACGAGCCTTTTAAAATTGAGCTGGTTGAAGCCATACCTGAAGGTGAAACAGTGTCCTACTATACTCAAGGTGGGTTTATAGATTTGTGCCGTGGCCCCCATTTGCCCTCAACAGGGCGTGCTGGTCATGCGTTCAAATTAATGAAGGTAGCTGGGGCTTATTGGCGGGGGGATTCAAACCGTCCAATGCTTCAACGGATCTATGGAACGGCCTGGCTGACAGAAAAAGACCTTGGCCAGTATTTGACCATGCTGGAGGAAGCCGAAAAGCGTGACCATCGTAAATTGGGGCGTCAGCTTGACTTCTTTCATCTTCAGGAAGAAGCAGCGGGTTCGGTGTTCTGGCATCCAAAAGGATGGACCCTTTATCGTGAGATCGAAATGTATATGCGTAGGAGGTTATCTGACGCGCACTATAGTGAGGTAAAAACACCTCAGCTTGTTGACCGTAGCCTGTGGGAAGCTTCTGGCCACTGGGATAAATTCGGTGAAAATATGTTTACAGCCGCAACCACAGAGGACAGAACATTGGCATTAAAACCAATGAACTGCCCCGGTCATGTCCAGATATATCGACAGGGCGTGAAATCTTATAGGGATTTGCCGCTCCGCATGGCCGAGTTTGGGTCGTGTCATCGGAATGAGCCGTCCGGGGCTTTGCACGGGATTATGCGGGTTCGGGCATTCACTCAGGACGATGCACATATTTTTTGTACAGAAGAACAAATCAATTCAGAATCAGTTGAATTTTGTAATTTGCTTCAAGATATTTACAAGGATTTTGGTTTTGAAGATATTCATGTGAAATTTTCAGATCGGCCTGAGGTTCGGGCAGGCGATGATGCCACTTGGAATAAGGCCGAGGCTGCCTTGCGGGATGCGACTAATGCAGCGGGGCTTGAAACGCTGCTGAACCCAGGTGAGGGTGCGTTTTATGGACCAAAACTTGAATTTGTCTTGCGGGACGCAATTGGACGTGACTGGCAATGTGGAACTCTTCAGGTTGATTTTGTTCTGCCTGAGAGGCTTGACGCAGAGTATGTTGCAGAAGATGGTAATCGATATCGACCCGTGATGCTTCATCGCGCTATCCTAGGGTCGCTGGAACGTTGGATTGGTATTCTGATAGAACAGTATTCAGGACGGATGCCTGCCTGGTTGTCACCTGTCCAGCTAGTTGTTGCGGCAATCACAGACAGCGCTCATGATTATGCTAAACAGGTCCACACTGCTGCCCTAGTGGCAGGGATGCGCGCTGAACTGGATACTCGCAACGAAAAAATTGGCTATAAAATTAGAGAACATTCAACAGCAAAAGTGCCTTTCATTTTGGCTGTTGGTGGGCGGGAGGCAGAGGCAGGCACAGTAGCTCTGCGCCGTCTGGGCTCAGACAAGCAGGAAATTATCCAACTTGACGAGGTGATGGCCATATTGGCTAATGAGTCACTGCCTCCTGACCAAAGACGTTCAAAAACTTGAATTTTACTGTAAAAAAGACTATTTACAACCACCAGAGACATGAATCTTTGGATGGTGCTTGTCAGGCACATCCCTAGATTGGAACAAACATCTATAACAGATAACGGAGAGTTACATAGTACGTCCACGCAACGATGCGCCGCCCGCCGCTGACGGTCCGCGTATTAATACAGAGATCCGGTCCGCAACTGTCCGGTGCATCGATCCTGAAGGTGAACAGATGGGGATTCTGACAATCGATGATGCATTACACAAAGCAGATGAATTCGGTCTAGATTTGGTTGAGTTGCAGCCTAATGCAGAACCACCTGTTGTTAAAATTTTAGATTACGGAAAATATAAATACCAGGCGCAGAAACGTGCTTCGGAGGCTCGAAAAAAGCAAAAAGTTATTGATGTGAAGGAAATAAAGCTGCGTCCTAACATTGACAGCCATGATTATGACGTGAAGATGCGCTCTGTCCGCAAGTTTCTGGAATCTGGTGATAAGGTTAAGATAACACTGAGGTTCAGGGGGCGTGAAATGGCTCATGTTGAATTGGGTAGTCAGCTTCTGGAGCGAGTGCGCGAAGATATAGAAGAAGAAGCAAAAATCGAGTCATTGCCAAAAATGGAGGGTCGGCAGATGATAATGGTGCTTGCGCCGAAATAAGATGTCTTTCAACTCTTCTAATACCGTTTGATATTCAGCTGCTTATCTGGTTGATCTTTAGCTTCAAATTAATTATAACACCGCATCCGATTAGATCGCTGAACGTCGCGACTGGGCCTTTTCAAGGGCTGCCTAGCCGGCAAGAGAGACAAGGAACTTTAGAACGGGTTTGTTCTGGTCCTTAAAAAAAGAAAAGAGGTCGAAATGCCCAAGATGAAAACAAAAAGCGGAGCAAAAAAACGCTTCCGCGTGACGGCTAGTGGCAAAATCAGCGGTTCAGCTGCGTTCCTAAGCCACAATCTTCGTCGCCGTTCTCAGAAAATGAAACGTCAGGCACGTGGGACAATGATTTTGCATGATGCAGACGCGCGCATCGTGCGTAAATTTCTGCCCTACGCCTGATAAAACTTAAGGAGAGCGAGTTATGGCAAGAGTAAGTCGTGGAGTGACGGCACATGCCCGTCACAAAAAAGTCATAAAAGCCGCAAAAGGCTATTATGGTCGGCGTAAGAACACATTCAAAACAGCAAAACAGGCTGTTGATAAAGCGCGTCAATACGCATATCGTGACCGGCGTGTGCGCAAGCGCGAATTTCGGGCCTTGTGGATCCAACGGATTAATGCGGCTGCCCGTGTACATGGAATGACCTATTCCGCATTACTGGGCGGATTGGCAAAAGCAGGGGTAGAGGTTGACCGAAAGATGCTTGCTGATTTAGCTGTTCATCAGCCTCAGGCATTTGCTGCTTTGGTAGACCGTTCAAAACAGGCCAGCTAAGGGCAGTCCTGAGCCCTTGTTCTATTGTCGATAGCAGAGTACAGGCAAAGGGCGCAGACGCCTATTTGAATAAAGCAGGCAGGTAATGACAGACACAGGACCTCTTAAAGCTGAACTTATAGCTGCTATCGCAGCCACAGAAACGCTTGAACAGCTTGAAGCAGTGCGCCTCAATGCATTGGGGAAAAAAGGACTTATTTCCACACAGTTGAAAGCGCTGGGTGGCCTTGCACCTGATGAGCGCCGTCAAGCTGGCCAGGCTCTTAATGTTGTAAAAGAAGAAATAGGTGTGGCTCTGGCAGAACGGCAAGCTGTTTTAAAGCGTGCCGAACTTGCGGATAAGCTAGCAAGCGAGACCATTGATGTATCTCTTCCAGCACGAGCAACGACAAACGGACGGACTCATCCTCTATCTCGCACAATTGAAGAGATTTCCGCTATTTTTTCAGATATGGGTTTTTCCATTGCTGAAGGGCCAGATATCGAGACTGACTTTTACAATTTTACAGCACTGAATATTCCGCCGGAGCATCCTGCGCGTCAAGAACATGATACATTCTATTTGAATCCTGATAAGACAGGCACGCGGCCGGTGTTGCGGACGCATACCTCGCCTGTTCAAATCAGAACGATGCTAAACACACCGCCACCCATCAGAATTATTGTACCTGGACGCACCTATCGTTCTGACCACGATGCCACTCACAGCCCGATGTTTCATCAGTGTGAAGGCCTGGTTATTGGGGAGGGTATTCACATGGGTCATCTGAAGGGTTGCTTAATAGATTTCTGCCGAGCTTTTTTTGGCGTGAAGGATTTACCTGTTCGTTTTCGCCCCAGCTTTTTTCCGTTCACTGAACCCTCCGCTGAGGTGGATATCGGTTGCCGGCGTGTTGATGGCGGCCTTGAAATTGGTGCCGGTGACGACTGGCTTGAAATCCTGGGCTCTGGAATGGTGAACCCAAAGGTGCTTGAAAATTGTGGACTTAATTCAGATGAGGTTCAGGGCTTCGCCTTCGGTATGGGCGTTGAACGGCTTGCCATGCTGAAGTATGGAATTCCAGATTTACGCACATTCTACGAGAGTGATTTGCGCTGGCTGAAACATTACGGGTTTATGCCTGTTGATGTGCCGGGCTTGCATACAGGTTTGGGCACAGGAGGAGCGTGATGAAATTTACCTTTTCCTGGCTGTGCGATCATTTGGATACAAATAAATCCCTTAATGAGATTTGTGATGTCCTGCCTATGTTGGGGCTAGAGGTTGAAGATTTGTATAACCCGCTTGATGCCCTTGCCCAGTTTCGTATTGTTGAGATTGTCGAAGCCAATCAGCACCCCGATGCAGATCGGCTGAGAGTATGCCGTGTGAGCACAGGTGAAGGCGAGCTGCAGATTGTGTGTGGCGCGGAAAACGCACGTGCAGGCTTACGGACAGTACTTGCCCCCGTCGGCACGCATGTCCCCGGACTAGGCACGGTAATCAAGCAGGGCAAAATTCGCGGGCAAACATCAGAAGGAATGCTGTGTTCTGTTTCTGAATTAGGCATTGGAGAAGATCATGAGGGCATTATTGAATTACCTTTTGATGCGCCGGTAGGAACAGGTTTTACAGGTTTTGCTCAAACAGAATATGCAGGGCTTGTGGATCCCGTGATTGAGATTGCGATTACGCCAAACAGAGGTGATTGTCTTGGAGTGCGCGGTATTGCCCGTGATTTGGCAGCGGCAGGTTGCGGCACTCTCAAAGATATTGATTTTTCGGCTGAAGATGGAGAATTTACCTCATCTCTGACATGGCATATTGATGAAGAGGTTTCGTCTCTTGTGCCTTTGATTTCAGGCCGGCTCTTTGAAGGCGTATCAAATGGCAGTTCCCCTGCATGGATGGCGCAGCGTCTGACGGCTGTTGGTCAGCGACCGATTTCAGCCCTTGTTGACATTACAAATTATGTGATGATCGATTTAGGCCGCCCATTACATGCTTATGATGCGGATAAGGTGTCAGGCCAAAAACTGACAGTTCGGCTCGCCCAGGAAGGTGAACAGGTGCTAGCTCTAAATGAGAAGACATATCATTGTAGTTCAGACATGTTGGTGATCAGTGATGCTGATGGGCCTGATGACTTAGCTGGTATCATGGGTGGCGAACGCACTGGTGTGAGTGATACAACAACGCGAATGTTTCTTGAAATAGCTATTTTTAATGCGACCAATGTAGCTACAACGGGACGCAAGCTGAATATTCATTCAGATGCGCGCTATCGCTTTGAACGGGGCCTCGACGCGACTTCACCCGTGCAGATGGCGGGCTATGTTGCCCGTCTAGTTCAGTCTGTATGTGGCGGCCGTTTCAGCCAACTCATTGTTAATGGGACAGCTGACGTCCGGCCTAAGATGGTCACCTTTCCTCCTGCCCGCACAAAGGCCCTGACAGGCATTGACTGCCCTGATGACAGGCAGGAAAAGATTTTGACTGATTTAGGCTTCAGTATCGACAAGCGTCAGCCAGAGAGTTGGCAGGTGGCAGTTCCGTTATGGCGCAATGATATAGATGGTCCGGCTGATCTGGTTGAAGAAGTTATCCGAATCCATGGTTATGATAATCTGGAGATGACTGCTCTTCCGCGTGACCATTACATTGCCCGTCCGGCGTTTTCATCTTTGCAGCTGCGCCCTGTATTGGTGCGTCGCCTGTTGGCTAGTCGTGGTCTGACAGAGGCGGTGACGTTTTCCTTCCTGCGTCCAGAAGAGGCGCAGATGTTTGGCGGGGGTAAAGAAGCTCTTGGTCTGGCAAACCCAATCAGCACCGAGCTAAGCATGATGCGTCCATCCTTGCTGCCCAACCTGCTGTCAGCTGCAGGGCGAAATCTGAACCGAGCTGAATCTGATATTAGATTGTTTGAAGTTGGCCCTGTGTTTCTGGACCCAAGTGAAACAGGTCAGAGAACCGCTATTGGTGGTGTCCGGGTTGGGGCAACGCACAGAAAAGATTGGCAGGATGCTGGCCGCGCTGCTGATTTATTCGACGCAAAATCTGACTTGCTTGCTGTGTTGGATTGCCTTGGCGTGCGTACGCAAAATCTGATGGTATCGACTGAGGTGCCTGATTGGATGCATCCTGGCCGTTCAGGACAGTTCATGTTGGGAAAAACAATGTTGGGCTGTTTTGGTGAACTGCACCCGCAGATTTGTGTAGATTATGATTTGCCTGCTGGTGCTGTCGGATTTGAATTGTGGCTAGATAACATACCGCTTCCTCGGCATAAAGGACCAGCAAAACCATTGTTGAAATTGTCTCCACTTCAGCCTGTTACACGTGACTTTGCCTTTATTGTTGATGAGACCGTTCCTGCTCAGTCGCTTATTGACGCTATACGCCGTGCTTCACGCGATGTAGTCACAGATATATCTGTGTTTGATGTCTATCAGGGTAAAGGCATTGAAGACGGGCGAAAATCTGTTGCCCTTACAGTTACGCTTCAGCCAAAGGATGCTACCTTCAGCGAAAGTGATTTAATTGTTCTTTCAGATCAAATCACAGCTACAGTCGGTAAAAACTGTGGTGGTGTTCTGCGTGGAGCATAACCAACAGCTTTACTTTACTATTACGGCCTAAAGCCGATTGACCGCAGACACCAGCGCGTAAAGTGGGGCGAGTGTGATCGACGTATGAATGCCTGCACCATAGACAGAACGCTCATCTTTTTCTGTTTTCAGTTCAACATAGGCAGCAGCTTCAGCCTTGGAAGTTGAAGAACGTGTATTTTGGCCAAAATCAGCAAGTGTGAAATCGACATCAAAATTTTCCCGCAAGGCATTCACCATCGCAGAAATGGGACCGTTTCCGGTTGCAGAAATGGTTTTCTCCTGGCCATTATGCTGAATCGTCGCTGTGATACGTTCTTTTTCTGAGGCCAAAGATGCAGGTTTTGTCTCAACAGAAACCAGCTTAAATGGAGCGGTCCTATCTAGATATTCAGATTGATAAATCGTCCAAATCATGTCAGCTGTGATTTCCTGACCGCTTTTATCTGCCTGCTTTTGGACAATCTGGCTGAATTCTATTTCCATCCCCCGTGGAAGGCGGATATTATGTTCAGTTTCCAACAGCCAGGCAGAACCTGCCTTACCTGATTGTGAGTTCACCCGAATTATTGCTTCATATGTACAGCCAATATCCGCCGGGTCGATAGGTAGATATGGCACTTCCCATTGCAGAGCGTTGGCGCTCTGTATTGCTTCCATCCCTTTTCGGATGGCGTCCTGATGTGAGCCTGAAAACGCAGTATGAACCAGTTGGCCAGCATAAGGATGTCGCTGATGAACAGGCAGCTGGTTGCAGAATTCAGCTGTTTCGACCAAGCTCGTGATATCAGACATATCCAGCTTTGGGTCAACACCTTGTGTGAACAGGTTAAGTCCCAGCGTAATTATATCGACATTACCTGTCCGCTCACCATTACCAAATAGGGTACCTTCAACGCGGTCGGCGCCAGCCATCAGCCCTAACTCAGTTGCGGCAACGCCGCAGCCGCGATCATTGTGAGGGTGTAACGACAAAATCATGCTATCACGCCGCGTAAAGTGACGATGCATCCACTCTATCTGATCTGCATAAATGTTTGGTGTAGACATCTCAACAGTCGCCGGCAGGTTAATAATTGTCTTATTTTTGGGTGTAGGGCTCCAGATATCCATAACTGATTCACAGACGTCTAAGGCATAATCCAGCTCGGTTCCTGTAAAGCTCTCAGGTGAATATTGCAGCCGCAGATCAGTATCAGACCCCAGTTTGCTTACCCGGTCAGCAACCATTTTCGCCCCGTCTATGGCAATTTGTTTTACGCCATCACGGTCAGATTTAAACACCACTCGCCGCTGAAGGGTAGAAGTTGAATTGTAAAGATGCAGGATTGCACTTGGCGCGCCTCGAAGAGATTCTATTGTTCTATCTATTAGATGTTCTCTTGCTTGTGTGAGAACTTGTATTGTTACATCCGCTGGAATGTGCCCTCCGATAATTAATTCTCGCAAGAAGTTGAAATCTGTATCAGAGGCTGAAGGGAAACCGACCTCAATTTCCTTAAAACCCATACCAACCAGCGTTTTGAACATACGCATTTTACGAATGCTGTCCATTGGCTCGATTAAAGCTTGATTGCCATCACGCAAATCTACAGAACACCAGACAGGTGCAGTGGAAATAACCTTGCTTGGCCACTGTCTGTCAGGCAAATCGACAGGCGGGTAGGCACTGTATTTCGCGTGGTTCATAGTAGGCATGACAGGTCCAGGCTGTGGGTCTTAATATTTAGAGTGATGTTGTACCATGAACGGTAACCGGGTCAAGGGTTTGCCGATTTGTGCCATATTACCAATTTAATCAGCTAAAGGGCGGAAAATCATGATGGTATAGCTGGAAAGCCGTTCCGAATTGCGTTATTTATCAGCCCATGACAGACATAGCAAAAATCAGAAATTTTTCCATAGTGGCTCATATAGACCATGGCAAGTCAACTCTCGCTGACAGATTGATTCAGTTTTGTGGTGGCCTAAGTGAACGTGAGATGTCCGAGCAGGTTCTTGATAATATGGACATTGAACGTGAACGCGGTATTACAATCAAGGCTCAAACGGTGCGCTTGTCCTATACCGCAAAGTCTGGCGAATACTATGTTCTGAACCTTATGGATACTCCAGGTCATGTTGATTTCGGCTATGAAGTGTCTCGTTCCCTGTCTGCATGCGAAGGCTCGCTTCTTGTTGTTGACGCCTCACAAGGAGTTGAAGCGCAGACGCTGGCAAATGTTTATCAGGCTCTAGATGCTGATCATGAGATGGTCACAGTCCTGAATAAAATAGATTTGCCAGCTGCTGAGCCAGACAGGGTGAAGGCCCAGATTGAAGATGTGATTGGCTTGCCGGCAGATAATGCTCTTGCTGTGTCTGCAAAAACAGGACTTGGAATTGAAGATGTTCTAGAAGCTGTTGTTACAGAACTACCTGCGCCTACGGGTGCTGTGGCTTCACCTCTGCAGGCCCTCCTTGTTGATAGCTGGTATGATGCGTATCTGGGCGTTATGACTTTGATAAGAGTGCGTGATGGAACCATCAAAAAGGGCATGAAGATCCGCATGATGGCAAGTGGTGCTGTGCATACCGTCGAGCGTGTTGGTATTTTCGGCCCGAAACCTGTGGCTGTCGATCAGCTTGGTCCAGGTGAGATTGGCTTTATAAATGCAGGAGTAAAGACTGTATCTGACGCGAAGGTTGGTGACACGATCACAGATGACCGCCGCCCCTGTGCAGAACCACTTGAGGGATTCAAGCCATCTGTGCCTGTCGTATTCTGTGGTTTGTTTCCAATTGATGCCGCAGATTTTTCAGGATTGCGTGAGGCTCTTGAAAAATTGTCATTAAATGACAGCTCATTTTCATTTGAAGCTGAAACATCTGCTGCCTTAGGTTTTGGTTTCCGTTGCGGCTTCTTAGGTTTATTGCATATGGAGGTTATTCGTGAGCGGCTGACTCGTGAGTTTAATCTTGAACTGATTTCAACTGCCCCATCGGTTGTTTATCAGTTGACAATGACAGATGGCAGCAAGATGGATATGCATAACCCAGCAGATATGCCTGAGGTTACCCGCATTCAATCAATTGAAGAGCCGTGGATCAAGGCGACCATTATGACACCTGACGAATATTTGGGGCAGGTCTTGTCATTATGTGTGGAAAGGCGGGGGGAACAGATAGATCTGACCTATGCCGGAAGCCGTGCCATGGTAGTTTATCGTTTGCCACTAAATGAGGTTGTTTTTGATTTTTATGATAGGTTGAAATCAGTGACCAGGGGCTATGCCAGTTTTGATTACCAGATGGACAGTTATATCTCAGGCGATTTAGTAAAAGTTTCCATTCTGGTGAATGGAGACCCTGTTGATGCTCTAGCAATGATTGTTCATCGCGAACAGTCAGAATATCGTGGTCGTGCGATTTGCGCTCGACTAAAAGATTTGATACCGCGCCAGATGTTCAAAGTTGCCCTGCAGGCAGCAATTGGTGGCAAAGTTATTGCGCGTGAAACAATTTCTGCCCTGAGAAAAGATGTCACAGCCAAATGTTACGGGGGTGATGTCAGCCGGAAACGCAAGCTTCTTGAAAAGCAGAAAGAAGGCAAGAAGCGCATGCGCCAGTTTGGACGCGTAGATATTCCCCAGAATGCCTTTCTAGAGGCCCTGAAAATGGGTGATAACTAAGATTAGCAAAGTAATACAGCTTGAACTATCAGCGGCCATCTCTGTGATAAGATCGCTTCCGCCTACCTTGAAAGCTGCGGAATAGTCTAGATAGAAGCAAGAATGCCCCACCCATAACTAAAAATACAATTGCAGCTGGCCATTGTAACAGACTTGAGATGACGGGGTGCCATATGAAAGGTGAGCAGCCCAGAGCGATTATCAGGCTACAAGGGTCGATATAGCGATCAACTACCACCTCTGCTTGGAGTAGAAATGAGGGTGCGTTTTCACGCATATACTCGCCAAGTATAATTGATGCTGAATCATCGTTAGTGATATCACCAAACATCACCCAACCACCCAGTAGTAAAAATGCTACTGCTAAAAGTCTCAAAATCAAACGCATCATCGCAAGATCATGTCTGAATTAAGTTTACTTTGCAACTGTGTTTTCTGCGGCCTGCCAGCAATATGATTGCATATACATAGCAGGGCCGCTATATTGCCGGAAATTCGCACTGTCGCATTGGAGGGATGGCCGAGCGGTTTAAGGCGCACGCCTGGAAAGCGTGTTGGGGTGCAAGCCCCTCGGGGGTTCGAATCCCCCTCCCTCCGCCATACTTTTCTTTTACAGGTTACCTTTTATCAGTTTTAATGCTCAATAATCCTGTGTTTTCTGGGGATTTATGGGCGTAAAAGTGATGGACCTGTTTTTAGTGGCCCAGTAGCGTCTAAGTTGAAATGAGGATTAAACTATTTTTAGGTGAGGAGAAATTTGATCAGGATTTGCAATCCAAACAGGATTTTACTTATCAATTGGCAGCCCTGAAGGGACGCGTTTAGGAATGCCAAATCTGAGTTTTTGAGCTGTTTGGCCTGTCAACGCATGCATGAATGATACAAGATCTGCGATCTCGTCATCAGACAAAGCAATGGGCTGAATATCAATTTTGTTTCTAAATCTCTCCATTTCAAATCTGTCATCCCACACCAAAAAATCAATTTCTGCAAGCCAGGGAATTAGTGGCAGTTTTGCCCATTCTCGTTTCCATTCTTTTAGAGATTCTGACGGATTGAGGTGATGCCTTATGATTCCATCCAAATCCGGAAATGCACCGTTATGTCCGTAGGGAGCCGTTAAAGCCACATTACGTAGAGAAGGTGTGCGAAATCGATAGGAATCTTCAATCCTGTCTGTTTCAGCCATACGGCCAACATCCCTCACATAAGGGTCAAACCGGCGGGTGCGCCCTGGGCCAAAAGGTGGTAGGGCTAGGGCATGGAATTTTTGATCTGTAAGTAAAGGGCCTGAATGGCAGCTTGAACAAGCAGCTTTCCCATAGAAAAGATCCATACCCCTTTTTTGCTCTGCATTTAATGCTGATGTATGACCAGCTAAATATTTATCAAAATTCGAATCTCGGGATTCAAAATCCAGAGCTATATATGCAGCTAAAGCCTCACCTATTTCAGCAATGGTTACATCCTCAGCCTTATCAATATTGTCGAACACCTCGACAAACATTTTTCCATACTCGGGTATCGTGCGGACTCTCTTTGCAAGAATAGGCCAAACATAGTCTATACGGTCATGCAGCGCGCCTGCGACCTCATTTTCCTTGGGGTTGCCTGCCATTTCAAACTGAGCAGTCATTGGAAATATTGCCTGAGTGCCGAGAACGGTTTCCAACCCTTCTGGAAGCCACTCCTCTGCAGGACTGTTGAAACGATTATCGTAATCATCACTCAACGAAAGTCGTCCATCATGGAATAAAACTTGAAAATCTTTTGCGGCCAAGTTCCATAATGCTGTCGCGTTACGTGGAATTCGTTTCTTTATTTTATCATCACCACTTCCGGGCACGCGGTCAGGACCTACACCAATTCCGCCTTCCCCGATGCCTAATGATAGCCCGTCTGCACCGCCAAATCGTGGGTGATGACAAGTTCCGCAAGAAATATTTCTGTTGCCGGAAAGGATTTTATCATAAAAAAGGAATTGCCCAATTTCTGCCCGCTCTTTTGAAAATTCATGGTAATCTGATTGCGTAAGCTGCCTTGGAAGGCTATCTGCAAGGACTTTTGTGTGAATTGTTACTGTGCAAAGTACAATTAAAATGAGGTAAATATGCGAAGGCAGAGTGTTGTTTTTTTTCTCTTGCTTTTTTGGTTCCTGAGCGCATCTACGATTGTAAGAGCAGAGATTGAGCATGCGCGTGATTTGATGGAAGCAAATGAATTTGAAGCGGCTTATAAAGAATTGTGGCCAGCAGCCCGTTCTGGCAATGCAGATGCAGAAGAATTGATAGGCGTTATGTATGCCATGGGGCTTGGTGTTAGGCAGGACTATCAGAGAGCTTTTGACTGGTATTTGCGCTCTGCGCTGAAAGGTCATCCCGGTGCACAATCTGGTGTTGGTTGGTATTATGAACTTGGCTTGGGCATGCCTGCGCCGGATTTGGTACGCGCTTATATGTGGTACGTTCTGTCTGCCATTGGTGGTGATCCTGATGCTGCGATCAGCCAAGAAGAAGTTGTTAAGAAAATGACTGTTGACCAAATCAAACAAGCGGAAGATATGATCGATGATTATCGTGTTTGGCTTTATCCGTTTAGATAACATGACGGCAAAAAATATATTTTAAATTGAAGGTAACTCTGAGCCTTAACGCCAAAGGCTCAGAGTATAAATTGAGCAAGTTTAGTTTATATCTTTGCTTCGACCGCCGCCAACGTCTGCTTCCGCCTTATTGACTGCAGCAGTGAAGGCATTGAATACTTCTTCACCGCCATCAACATTTGACTTGAACCAGTCATAAACAGGAGCAGCTGCTTTTTTGAATGCAGCTTTTTCAGCAGGTGTGGGTACATAAAGGTCACCGCCACCAGCTACGAAATCAGCATAGGCCTGAATAGATTTACGCTTAGGTGACGCAAATGTCGCTTGTTGAAGCTGGTAAAAGCCATCTGCCACAACTGTTCTTAAACCTTCTGGCATAGACATGAATTTGTCATTGTTCATCCACCAAAGTGCACCCATATAAGCGTGGCCATCAAGTGTTACGTATTTCAGGCCGGCATCTGGAAATTTCATCCCCATAATATCTGTGATGCCGTTCTTTGAGCCTTCAACAACGCCAGTTTGAAAGCTTGTGAACAATTCTGGCCAAGGGATAGGTGTAGGTGATGCGCCAAGAGCTCTTACCAATTCCTGTGGAAGGTCAGCAACGACTGTTCTGATTTTTAGCCCTGACATATCGCCTGGGTTCTGCACTCTGCGCTTCGTGTTCGCAAAGTTTCTCCAACCACCTGTATTGCCGACTGTCATCAATCTGATTTTGTTGCCTGAATCTTTTAGTGCCATCGCGCGGAGTTTTCTGGTGAAATCACCGGAAAGCACATGCTCGGCAATACGATCATCTGACATTAAATAAGGCACGTCGAGAATCTGAACATATGGGAAAATTCCTGCTGCACCTCCGGACGTGGAAATATAAACATCAATTGAGCCATCAGCGACGCCTTGCAAGCATTCAGCGCCTTTTGAGCAGAGCTGTGTTCCGATAAAGAGTTCTACAGCTATCGCCCCGTTGGATGCACTCTCAACATAGTTCTTGAAAACAACAAGGCCGTCGTAATCTTCATCATTTTCATTTGAGTTCGCGGTTGCACGGATTGTATAGTCCGCTGCCTGAACGGCTACAGTAGTGAGGGCCATAATGACTCCCATTACTAGTGGTTTCAATATCTTCTTCATATTTTCCTCCCTTTGGTTAATACAGAAGACGCTATGAGACAAATCCTGTCAATCTAGGAATTGTCATGGAAATGGCTGGAAAAAAGGTAATCAGAAAGATCACAATAATTTCAACCAAGAGAAAAGGTAATATCGCACGAGTGATTTCTTCCACGCGCTCTCCTGAAACGGATGACGCCACAAAAAGCACAAGCCCCATCGGTGGGGTGGCTAATCCAACAGTAAGATTAACACTCATTATAATCGCGAAATGAACAGGATGGATGCCGAGATCCAGAAAAATTGGGCCCAGGACTGGACCTAGTATAATGATGGCCGGACCTGCATCCAAAAACATCCCTACAACAAAAAGAAGTACATTTATTAAGAATAGCAGAATGAGGGGGTTTTCTGAAATTGATAGGATTGCACTTGCAAGATGTTCTGGAGCATGACTCAAACTAACAACAGTTTTGAACGCCATCGCAGCACCAACTAAAAGAAGAACAATTGCTGATGTCATAGCTGCCCTATTTAGAACATCAGGCAAATCTCTGACCCTTAACGTGCGCATAACAAAGAAGCCAATGAATATTGCATAGCCAACGGCCACTGCGGCAGCCTCAGTTGGTGTAAAGATTCCCAATAATATGCCACCTAGTATGATAACTGGTGTCATTAAAGGAAAAAAAGCCTTCAAAGATGCATCGCCTCGTTCTGACCAGCTATAACGCTTACTCGCGGGAGGAAAGTCTTTGAGGTTCGCCATGAATTTGACCATCAACATTAAGCCAATTCCAACAAGAATACCTGGGGCAATGCCGGCGAGAAATAACGCTGCAACGCTCTCACCCATAACATAGGCATAAATAATCATTATGCCTGACGGGGGAATTATTGGCCCTATCACTGAACTGGCAGCGGTCACGGCAGCAGCAAACCGGCGGCTGTAACCCTGCTTAACCATGGCGGGAACAAGCATGGATCCTAATGCAGAAGTATCGGCAACAGCTGAACCTGATAAACCTGCAAACAAAATAGACGAAAGAATATTTACGTGAGCTAGACCACCACGCAGATGCCCCATCATAGCCTGCGCAAATTCGACAAGGCGTGCTGTGATGCCCCCCCGGTTCATCAACTCACCGGCTAACATGAAAAATGGTATTGCCATGAGGGGGAAGCTGTCTATTCCATTATAGACATTTCGATAAAGGAGGGTGATGTCACGTTCTTGTCCATTCATCCACAGCATCAGGCCAGGTGCTGCTAACAACGCAAAAAAAACCGGCAAGCCCACAAGGAGGAGAACTAAAAAGATTGGCAAGAACCAAATCAGCATTACTCCACCTTCATCTCTTTAGTGTTATTTATTGGTTTAAGCTGAGACTCACCTCCAAATATGCTTATGGCTGTGCGCAGCAACAGCTCAAGGTTTACAAGTGACATTAGGCAAAACCCAACAAATAAAGACATGTATGACCAGGCTAGTTTCATCTTTATGGCCTTCATGCCAATTAAGTTTAATGGCACCTTTAGCGATGAACTTGCAAAGAGCCAGCCGGAATTTACATGTGCCCAACCTAATTTAACGGCGACTATTAGGACGGCAAATGAAACGAGAAGCAGACCGAATATCAAAACTTTACATATAAGGCCTGGAAGTAAGGACTGAACACCAAGTATTGCCACCATGCTTCCCTGTCTTAGGGCGATTGGTCCCATTAAACCTGCCAGCCATAGCATTAAAAAGCGTGCAGCCTCGTCAGGCCATGGAAGAGCGCTGTTCAAAACATATCGAAAATAGACTTGTGTCAGAATGACCACCACCATCAAGCCCATTGCAAAAATGGAGAGGTTTCGGCCAATATACCCTGCTAGGTCATTGGCTCGTTCAATTGGTTTGTTAATTATCAAAAGAAGATTTATCATAATATATCGTTATGTGGCTCTAGGTCTGGGTCAATGAAGCGTCCTTGCGCAAATGTCAGGGGGACACCACTGGACGTGGACACTAAATCCACTAGTCCCAGTAAAATAGAATGGTCACCACCGTCATAATCTGCGAACTGTCTGCATTCAAAGCAAGCTAAACTCCCTTTCAAAAGCGGTACTTTCTGTACACTTAATGACCAGTCGGTATGTTCGAAAGCTCGTGCGGATTGTGCAAAAGAGACACATAAATTTTTTGAGCTTGCTGGCATCACATGCACAGCGAAGTTCTCTGCATCCATAAAAGAACTGAACCGCGTTGACTTCTTGTTCAGACACCACATTATCAGTGGTGGCTTTAGCGATACGCTAGTGAAGCTATTCACGGTTATGCCGAGTGGCCCACTCTGGCTCATGCATGTGATGATCGTAACACCTGTTGGAAAATTTCCTAAAGCTCGGCGGTAGTCTGCCATTCGATCCTTGGTTGGATTGAATTTGCTAACATCATGCTGCATATCTGTTTTCACGGTACTTCTGTTCCATTTGCAGATTCATAGATTTCAAACCAGTCTGTACGGTCCATGTCTAATTTAAGTGCATCAGAAATATGACTGATTCGCTCAAGATTATTCGTGCCCAGAACGGGCAGAATTTTTGCTGGATGCGCAAGTAGCCAGCCAACAGCAACTGCTCCGATATCGACACCAGCGTCATCTGCTTTTGCCTGAAGCGTGGCTATCAAGTTGGGGTTGTCCCCTGAAAATAACATCCCGCCAGCAAGAGGTGACCAGGCCATTGGTGGGATGCCCCGTTCCTGCAAAAAAGCAATATCGCCGTTTATGAAAGCCTGATTGGCCAGAACAGATATTTCAATTTGATTGGTGACAAGTTGATTCTCCATAGCAGATTGCAGCAGAGTCCAGTCATGCGGTTTAAAGTTTGATACGCCGACAGCTTTCACTTTTCCAGAACTGATCAACTGATCAAGAATAGAACCTGTTTCATGGTGGTTCATAAACGGGTCAGGCCTGTGTATCAGCAAAAGATCAATCGTTTCTATGCGCATCAGGCGCAAGCTGTCTTCGACGGACTGGCGGATATGAGCAGCGCTGGTGTCATAATATTTCAGACGTGCTGCACTGTATCGTCCTGCTGGCGCCACAATATCGCATTTGGTGACAATCTCAACTTGTTCGCGCAGATGTGGTGCAGCCAGAAGAGCATGGCCAAAAATTTCCTCTGCCTGATATCCCCCATAGATATCTGCCTGATCCATGGTGGTTATCCCTTGCGCAAGACAGGCTTCAATTTTTGCCTGAATATGGGCAGGTGAGGTGTCGTTGTCATCACCAAGACGCCACATGCCATAGATTAAACGAGACAGAGACAGTGTTTCATTGAGCGCAATTTTTTCCATTATCGTCTTTCTCCATGCCCAAGTGGCGTGGCTGGCAGCTGGTTTGGCACACGTCCATATTCATGCGGAAGTGAACAAGTCTTGAGTTCTGGTAATACTAATTTGCCGATATAATCACATTCGTCCAAATGCGGGTAGCCTGAGAAGATAAAGGACCGCATTCCCATTTTCTGATAGGCCTCAATTTCCGACAGAATTTGATCAGCAGAGCCTACAAGAGCTGCACCGCAGCCTGATCTAGCCCGTCCAACCCCTGTCCATAAATGTGGCTCAATAAACCCCTCCATATCAGCAAGATCACGATTTCTGGCCTGACGGGCTACGCCCAAAGATGTTGAATCAAGCGCACGTTCTCTGATCGCCCTACCTTTGTCCTCATCAAGTTTTGAGACAAGCTCATCTGCATATTCGCGCGCCTCTGCTTCTGTTTTGCGCACAATCATGTGGACGCGCAAACCATAATCTAGAGTGCGACCATAGCTAGCTGCTTGTTTATGGACAGTTCTCATACGGCCCTCTAGCTCTTCTCTGCGCTCTGGCCACATTAGATACACATCACAATGTTGGGCGCATAAATCTACAGCTGCGGGTGAATAGCCCCCGAAATACAATAAAGGTCCTCCGTTTTGTTGATAAGGACGTGCAGGGTCAGTTGGCACGCCTTTAAAATTATAAATTTTGCCCTGATAGTTTATCTCGTCCTGAGTCCAGGCCTGACGCAGAATTTCAACAACCTCACGTGATCTTTGATAGCGATAGGCGCTGTCTTCAACCTGCCCTGGAAAATCAGAGCTGATGATATTTATGGTGAGCCGGCCTTCCAGCATATGATCAAGTGTCGCTACAGTTCGCGCCAGCATGATGGGCTGCATCTCACCACAGCGTATAGCAGCCAGTAAGTTGATTTTTTCAGTAACAGGTGCGCAACCAGCAACAAAGGACAATGTGTCCTGACCAACCTGGTAAGATGACGGGCAGAGTATGTTGCGAAATCCGTTTCTTTCTGATGTTTTCACAATTTCAGAACAATGTGACCAGCTGGATCTTAAATGACCTTCTGGGACGCCAAGATACTGATAATCATCTGAACAAAGTGCCGAAAAAAAACTAACTTCAGCGGCGTCCAGCCCGTTGCTGGTAATCGGCACAATAGTCATCTTTATATCCTCCCCATCCCTCTAATTATAGCTATAGCCAGACGTAAATCAATGGTGTATCAATTTAGGATGAACAGAGGTAGTGATAGAAATGACAATTCAGGGAAACTGCCTGTTTATCTGCAAATTGCTGAACAGCTGTCCCGAGAAATAAGTGCAGGACTCCTTGCTGAGGGTCAGCGCTTGCCTGCCGAACGGCAAATGGCAAAAGATTACAATGTAACTGTCCGCACCTTACGCAAATCACTGGCCCGCCTTACTGAAACTGGCCTTTTGGCCCGCAAACAAGGTTCAGGAAATTATATCCAGAAGAATGAAAATGCAGATTCTATTTATTCTTTTTTTCGGCTTGAAAGACCACAAGGTGGTGGTCTGCCCTCAGCAAATTTGGTGCGTGTAGACAGCCTGAAAAAACCAAAAGGCCTGCCTGATTTTGGGGGCTCTTCTTTTGCACACAGATTTCGGCGGCAACGCTTACTTGATGGTCTACCTGTCGCTGCAGAAGAAATCTGGCTAGATCAGCACAGCGCGGCTAAAGTGAACGAGGCACAGGTCTCGCAGTCACTCTATAAATATTATAAAGAGCGTCTGGATGTCTGGATTGTCCGCGTCGAAGATTGGGTTGGTCTGTCGGAAGTCCCGCAATGGGCTGACGGATTGCTAGCCATAGCACCCGGTATTCGATGTGGTTTTATTGAGAGATTTGGCTGGTCAGAAGAGAATAAAAAAGTTGAATATTCCCGTACTTGGTATGATGCTGATGCCGCACGTTATGTTTCACGGCTCAAATAAGGAACAGTGATGACGATAAATTACGGTATAATTGGGTGTGGCATGATGGGGCGCGAACATCTGCGCAATATCAACTTATTGCAAGGCACAATGGTAGCCGCCATTTATGAGCCGGATCCTAACATGGCACAGGCTGCTGCTGAGCTAGCACCGGATGCTTTTTTTGTAAATTCTGTTGATGAACTTCTTGATTATCAGCAGCTGGACTGTTTGGTAATTGCTAGTCCGAACCATTGTCATATTGAACAATTAGAGGCAATCAGTGAGAAGGTAACCCTTCCCATTTTGGTTGAAAAGCCTCTGTTTACGGCCGAAGATGATCTGGCAAGGGCCCAAGCTGTGGGCTCTGTCTACAAGGCACCAATCTGGGTTGCAATGGAATATCGCTATATGCCGCCTATGCAGCAGTTCATCAATACACTGGAGGGAGTAACGGGCGATATCAAAATGCTGACCATCACAGAACATCGCTTTCCTTTTTTGGAAAAAGTCAATAACTGGAACCGGTTTAATGAAAATTCAGGCGGAACATTCGTTGAGAAATGCTGTCATTTTTTTGATTTGATGCGATTCATCCTGCGAAGTGATCCGGTACAGGTTATGGCTAGTGCTGGTCAAGAAGTAAACCATCTTGATGAAATCTATAATGGTCGACGAGCTGATATCTGGGACTGTGGTTATGTGCTGGTTGACTTTGCCAATGGTTCTCGGGCGATGTTGGAGTTGTCCATGTTTGCAGAGGGGTCTGAATTTCAGGAAATGATCCACGCGGTTGGCCCTTCTGGCAAACTGGAAGTTAAGCTTCCCGGCCCAGCCCGGTTCTGGTCTGGTGATGCAGAAAAGCGCCCGGTGCCAATGATCATCGAAAGTCCGCGTGGAGTGTGCAGACCGGTGCAAATAAAGTGCCCGATTGACAAGACGATCCTAGATGCAGGCGATCATAATGGTTCAACCTTTCACCAGCATCAGCGGTTTTTAGATGTCGTCCGTGGCACAGGTCAGGTTGAGGTTGGCCTTTCTGATGGGATATGGGCCGTTAGGATGGGAATGGCCGCACAGGAGTCTGCGCAGACCGGACAGGCAGTTCGTTTGGCATTGCAATGAAATTTACACAAGTAGAGTCATTTAGAGGCGATGCAAATACTATCCGTATTGTTGGTCATCGTGGTGCAAGAGGTATTTTGCCTGAAAACAGCATAATCGGGTTTGATTTCGCGCTCTCAATTGGTGTTGACCTTCTTGAATTTGATGTGCTTTTGACACGAGATGATGTCCCTGTAATCACTCATAACCATGAATTAAATGGTGCCGCTACCCGTGGTCCAGATGGCCGCTTTATCAACGGAGCAGGGGCGAGGGTAGCCTCTCTTTATTTTGAAGACATAGAGTGTTTTGATATAGGTCGTCTGAATGGCCATACAGATTATGGACGCAGATTTTGCGAACAAGCCCAGTTAGATGGTGTGCGCGTCCCTAAGTTGTCCGAGCTTTTGGAATTAGTGTCTCAGCCAAAACATCAACGTGTCTGTATGATGCTTGAGCTTAAGTCTGACCCTGAATTCTCAGCCGATAGAACGGCAAAAGAGAAGTTGGTCTCGGTTGTTACCTGTGAAATTAAAAAGGCTGGCATGGAGGATCGGACATTGCTTCACAGTTTTGACTGGACGCTGCTCGCTGAATGTAAAAAACAAGTTGCAGATATGCCGACTTCATATTTAACTCAACTGAAACAGCATGCTGAAGACATTGGAGAAGAAACTTCGCTTCACTCAACACCCGACTTGAGGCCTCCAGATATATCTTTGCCTGATGAAGTAAAGAAGGCTGGTGGAGAGTTGTGGTGCCCTCATTTTAAAGATATTTCGAAGGCTGATCTTATGCGGGCAAAAGATTTGGGTCTGTGCGTGGCTGTTTGGACTGTTAATGAGCCAGATGACATTGATGCAATGATTGATTTACATGTGGATGCAATCATCACTGACTACCCCGGTCGGGTGCAAAGACGGTTATCTGACAGAGGATGGCTTTGGGAGCGATAAACCTTTCTTAAGCTGGAAGATTATTACTAATGAACGATAATAGTTTTGATATTCTGGTCATTGGTGGCGGCATTAATGGCTGTGGCATTGCCCATGAATTGGCAGCAAGGGGCTATTCAGTATGTCTTGCTGAAAAGAACGACATTGCCTCAGCTACCTCCTCATGGTCAACAAAGCTGATTCATGGTGGTTTGCGTTATCTAGAGCGTTATGAATTCAGACTGATCAGAGAATCGTTAAAGGAACGAGAAGTCCTGATGCGGATGGCGCCTCATCTGATAAAGCCGTTACGTTTCGTCTTACCTCATCTGCCAGGGATGCGTCCAAAATGGCTGCTGCGCATGGGTCTGTTCATATACGACAAACTAGGGGGACGAAACAGGCTGGCGGGATCAAGAGCTGTGAGTTTGAAAACTGACCGTGCAGGAAAGTGCCTGAAAGCGAAATTTGTAACCGGGTTTGAGTATTCAGACTGCTTCGTTGATGACAGCAGGCTAACCATTATAAATGCAGTTGCGGCGGCAGCGTTTGGTGCTGACATTCGTCGTGACTGTGAGGTGACAAAGTTAGACCAATACAAAAGTGGCTGGGTAGCTCAGACCACCACTGGGCCAGTAAAAGCGAAACTAGTTATAAATGCCAGCGGCCCTTGGGCAGACCAGGTATGTGCTCTTTATCCGATGCCACAGAATGTGAAACGAGTAAGATTGGTCAGAGGCTCACATCTGATTACAAGAAAACTTTTTGAGCATGATAAGGCTTATATATTTCAGAATTCAGATGGTCGGGTTTTATTTGCCATTCCCTATTTGGATGATTTTACGCTTGTTGGTACTACGGATGTAGACCATCCGGAATCACCAGATAGCCCGCAGATAAGTAAGCAAGAAATTGAATATATTTGCACACAACTTAGCCGATATATGGAGCGGCCACTTGCGAAGTCTGATATTGTGTCAACTTATTCCGGTGTGCGCCCGTTATATGATGACGGACAACAAGAGGCTCAGTCTGTGACCAGAGATTATGTGCTGGAATGGCAACAGGGGTCTGCACAAAGTTGGCTGAATATATTTGGTGGAAAGCTGACGACGTATAGAAAATTATCATTGGCTGTTGCGGCAATGATTGACGCAGTTTTGCCCGCGCCACATCCTTCGCAAGCAAATGGACGCCATTTACCTGGTGGCAATTTGGAGACTACTGACATTGAAACTTTTAATGCTGAATTGGCACAAAAATTTCCTGACTTGCCGACAAAAGTGCTGGCACGGATGGCTGCGGCCTATGGCAGCCGGGTATACAAAATCATTGGCACTGCCGACAAGCCGCACCAGCTTGGTCGTGATTTTGGAAATGGCCTTTATCAAGCTGAAATTGATTATTTAGTTAATCATGAGTGGGCGCGTACTGCAGAGGATTTATTGTTCCGTCGCACAAAGCTGGGTTTGTATTTTGATGAACATATGACAAATGAACTGGATGCCTATCTAAAGCAGTAGTGTCTACATCATTGAGAGCACACAATGCTCTTTTGAAAGCACTTGGCACTTATCTATTTAGGCTGTTAACGTCAACTTGACCAGCCTGAGGATCAACAACTAAATGGTCGCCTGTCTCAATTAGTTTGGTGACATCACCTTCATCGAACCTGTCCACCATAGCCATATTCGCCAAAGCGGCCCCTTGGACCAAAATGGTGTTAGCCTGGTTCAGTAGAATGGCTTTTGGCGCCACTAATCGTGAAGTCATCTCATATAACATCCAGGCAGTGGCCACACCGCCTTTAGCCGTATTCAACACCAGAATGACGTCCTTATAACTTTGGCCAAAAAGTTTATGCTGCGGGCGAGAAAATACCCCTTTGATACGATCCAGATCATAACGGGCAGAAAAATTATCATCTGCCACTAGCGCTATACCTTCAACCTTGGGGCCAATACCAGCATGACAGGTAAGCTTTATCGTCATGACAGAATTACCCCCTTCTCTGCAGAAGCGACACAAGCTTGCATTGTTCCCAGTGCAGGTTGATAACCATAGCCTCCAAGAATATTAACAATTTTTGCTGAGTTGCTAAGCAATCTTGTCCAGCCATTAGCCTCTCCAATTTCGCGGGCATATTGCTGATAAAAACACGTTCCCACCAAGACACGCCCGCCAAAATTTTCAATTTGTTTGACATAGCCCATTGAAACGGCGTCGCTATAGACTTGGGCAGAGGTACAGACGATAACATCTGTTGTTTCTGCCCGTTTTCTGCCATCACATAAGTTAGCCAGTTCAGCCATCTCAATAAGACTAAGTTGCGGGGCAGCAAATACCACAACATCAAGTGGGTCCCCGATCGCAGTGAAAGGCTGTTTAAGCGCATCCAGCATTTCTCCTGTAACAGATGTCGAGTTTAGCGTTTCCCCTCCAACATCAGTCAGCCTGCGGCATTCTGGTGTGATGCCAACAATATGGAATAACGGAGTTGACCCATAGCTGGCCATGGCTGCTCCGAAATGTTTCAACTGATCGGATGTGGGGGCCTCTTCAATTCCTTCTATAACAGGCACTTCCCAGTAACTGCCAGCCATTCGGCCAATTGTTGCTCCCAGAACACCCCATTCCATTAAATCCTGAGGGTTTGATGAGACAACATATCTTTTTGTGGCTTGTCTTTTTTCATCCAGATGCAGGCCGTAACGCGGGGTGCGGCCTGTCAGTCCGGCAGCGAGTGCAGACGGTCCTCCCTCGAAATTGGACCGGGCGCCGCAAACTGAGTTTGAATAAATAACGACACCTGTATCACCAAAGGCCACATGGTCGCCAAATACAGGTGGCATAATGGTCTGATAATTAATGCAGGTATTTGTCATCATTATACCCATGGTCTGACAAGCTGCGATGAAGCGGCGCTCGAGGTCAGCCATTTGTTCGGTCTGACCAAGCGGCTCGTAACAAGCGAGATCCACACCGCGCGGGTCTGTGATCATCGGTATGCAAACACGCGCGCCATCTTTTGCCATTTTCTCAGCGAATTGCACACCGGATTCACCAAGTGATTCCGGGTCAGCCATCATATGCGCTTGGCTGACTGTGACCATGTCTTCAGCATCAAACATGCGGCCAACTTGAACCTGATGTTCCATCGCCCATTTGACAGCTGGCCCCGCTTTGCCAGCCAGCATTTCCTGTTCTTTTTCAGTCAGATTCATTGACTTGTAATCCTGTCCTTGCACCAAACATGATCATGTCGTTTGAGGCATATATTTGTCAATCCATATCCTTAGCCCCTCTTCTGTATTGCTCAGATTTTTATAGCTGTAGAACGCCTCAGATAATTTTTCAGTCTGCTGTAAGACTGTATGTGGAAATTCAGGAGTTTCCTGAAACTTACTCAAAGGCGCGAGGCTTGTACGGATCGAAAAAATAATAGCCCCAGTTACAGGCAATTTGAAAAAACACTGCCTTTCGATTCGAATATGTATGATATTGCCCCATTCATTAGCTGTTCTCCTTGAAAACTTTATTGGTGTGTGGTGTGGCGTATGGAGCTTGTCTTCTGTTTGCACGGACCAGTTTAGCCGTTGTGAAAGTCTGCCTGTCTGCATGTTTGTAAAGAAACGAATTACAGGCCGCGCCAGCACCTCCGCAAAGTCTGGCACAGGTGAGTGTATGGCTCTGATTGACTTGCCCATTTTATCCTGCAGGCGCCAATGGCTGGGAAAACACAAGCTCGCGGCACCTAAAACCCAATCAGCATTTGAGCTGCCTTTTGCGGTGGGTAGCATGATGAGAATATCTTCAGGAATCCGAGCAGAAACAGATAAAAGACTATCAGTTTTCTTTGATGGCAGAGAGTGTTGATGATAAATATGAAGATGTTCTATTAAGGCGGCAGTTGCCTCTGTCTCCGCTGCCTGAGCATCTGGAAGACAGGCATATATCTTTGATTTCTGTTCTGCAATTAGATGCCTTTTTTCAGCTAGTTGTCTAGTCCGCATTAGGTCATCACCAAACGCATCAGGTGCATCCAGCCAATCTGATGGTGCGCATGGCCGCAAACCAAGGTTAAGTGCAGGCAATTTGTGCACAGGCGGTAATGAGAACTGCTCAGGGGGGTTCATTCAGACCTTTCACTTTCAGCGGACCTAATCGAGTGTGAAGATTTCAGAATAATCAGGCAAGCTGTTCTAAATGTGATCAGTAAAAAATCACAGACGCCAAATGAATAAATGTGAAGGAACACCAAATTTACGCGCTAAGGAGTAGAGCGAGAAACTACACACAAACCTTTCCCCTTTAACTAATGTAGTTGTTTAACGTAGTGTTATTTAGGAGTTGGCGGATTTCCTGGAATCGGCAAACCACGTAGGGCGCGGTTTGTGCGCATATATTGTGGAGCATAGGCTACTTCTGCATCTAATTCCTCTGCTGCGTGCCAAGCCCAGCGCGGGTTATACAACATCCCTCTAGCCAACGAGATCATATCTGCCTGTCCTGAACGCAAAATTGCTTCCGCTTGTTTTGGCTCAGTGATTTGACCAACGGCCATTGTTGGCAGTCCTGTCTCACGCCGGATTTCGCTTGCAAAACCAGTTTGATAACCAGGACCCACATCAATCTGCTGTAAAGGTGAGTTACCGCCACTCGATACGTCAATGAAATCGGCGCCACGCCGTTTTAGCTCATGTGAAAAGGCGGTTGCTTCTGGAACATCCCAGCTTGAGTTATCTACCCAATCTGTTGCAGAAAATCTGACCCCTAGCGCCTTATGTTTTGGCCAGATAGCACGCACCGCATCAAAAACTTCCAAAGGAAACTTCATCCGCCCTTCAAGGGACCCGCCATAATCATCATTTCGCTGGTTGCTTAATGGCGACAAGAACTGATGCAACAAATAGCCATGTGCCATATGCACTTCTACTACATCAAATCCAGCGTCATCGGCCCGCTTGGCCGCTTGAACAAAGGCAGCTTTTATCTCATTTAGCCCATCTTCATCCAGCGCATCAGGTAATTCGAATGCATCTGAATAAGGGGTTGCTGACGGCCCGCAGGTGCGCCAGCCTCTATCATCTGATGAGGGTATTGGTGCTCCACCCAGCCAGGGTAAGTCGGTCGAACCCTTGCGGCCTGCATGGGCAAGTTGAATGCCCATTTTGGCATGGCCATAATCGTTACAGAAATCGACTACGCGTTTTAACGCAGCTTGATTTTCATCTGACCATAATCCTAGACATCCTGGCGAGATGCGTCCCTGCGGTGTTACACCTGTCGCTTCCATGAAAATAAGGCCAACACCTGAAACAGAAAACTGACCAACATGCATAAGGTGCCAGTCACTGGCATTACCATCTGACGCACTATACTGACACATTGGAGCAACGATTATACGGTTTCGCAGCTCAACACCACCAAGTGTGATAGGAGTAAAAAGTTTAGCTGAAGACATGTTTTATGACCTTTCCATATCAGACTTATATTCGTTTGAGGTGTTTAGCTCTGTTCCGATTCAGGTGAGAGGATGGCAATGAAATCAGTAAAAAATTTAGTTGCTAACTTCTTGGCTGTGCTCTCAATGAGGCGTGAACCTAACTGTGCAATTTTACCTGTTACCGAGGCATCAACGTCGTAGGTCAATCTGGTAGCATTACCGTTGTCAATCGCTTCCAGATCAACACGGGCTGAACCAGTTGCTCCTCCAGCAACACCACCTTTTCCTGAACCTGAAATTACATAAGAATGAGGTGGGTTAAGTTCTGACAAGGTCACTTCGCCAACGAAGGTTGCTGAAACAGGCCCCACTTTTAGTTTAACCGTTGCAGTTAATTCGGTGTCAGATATCTTGGTCAGCTCCTGACAGCCTGGAATGGCCTGAGCCAAAATCTGTTCATCATTCAATGCGGACCATACCTGTGCAACAGGTATTGGGATATCTTGTGATTGTTTTAGTTCCATGAGGAAACGCGCTCTTAGGTAGTGTGTGGGAGAAAATCCTTGCCTAAAAATATAAGGTTTTCAGGCTGCATGTAAATGGGGATATCCAGCTTTGAGCCCCAATATGAAAATAGGCAGGGCGGCATACCATCCTGCCTATTATTTTGATGTTCTGCTGTCTGAATTCAGCAGGCTGCAACTGCCCTCTTTGTCATCTGTGTTATCAGATGAGCGCGATAATCTGCTGATGCATGCATATCGCTCATCAACACAGAGTCATCGACAGCTACACTATCAATAGATTCAGCAGAAAAGCTGCTGTTCAGCGCAGCTTCAAGTCCGCCGTGACGGAAGACACCATCCTGTCCCGCACCAGTGACAGCCACAGCAACGCCGCTACTTGTCTTGGCAACAAAAACGCCGACCATCGCATAACGAGAAGCGGGGTTTGGAAATTTTACATAAGATGCAGCCTCTGGTTTTGGAAAGCTGACAGCTGTTATAACCTCATCCTCATCCAAAGCAGTTTCAAACATCCCTGTGAAATAGTCACCTGCCGCTATATCCCTTCTGTCTGTATGGACAGTTGCACCCAAGGCCAAAAGCGCAGATGGGTAACAGGCTGACGGATCATTGTTGGCGACAGATCCGCCGATGGTTCCACAATTGCGTACCTGACGGTCGCCGATGCCGCTTGCCAGAGCAGCCAGCGCTGGTATCGCCTTTTTCACCATCTCAGATGTTTCTACCTCAACATGGCGGGTCATGGCGCCAATGCGAATACTGCCGCCCTCATCGCTGATCCCAGACAAGCCGGCGTCACTCAAGTCAATAAGACAATCAGATGAAGCGAGACGCTGCTTTAGTGTTGGGATTAGAGTTTGTCCCCCTGCCAGCAGCTTACCTTCGTCTGCACCTTTAAGTTGGCTTACAGCGTCAGCTACATCTTTGGCTTTTGCATAAGTTGTTGCATACATGTTTTATCTCCCTGAAGCCCTTCTATTCGGCTGCCTTTGCGGTTGCATCATTGATGGCTCGCCATATTTTTTCTGTTGTTGCTGGCATAGACATGTCAGTTACGCCCACAACAGACAAAGCATCCACAATTGCATTGATTACAGCCGGTGGTGAGGCAATTGCTCCTGCCTCTCCACAACCTTTAACACCTAAATCATTGTGGGTGCAGGCTGTGACTGTGTAATCAATTTTGAGTGAAGGAAGGTTGTCCGCTCTTGGCATGCAGTAATCCATGTATGATGCAGTGAGCAGTTGTCCATCCTCATTATAGTGAGCATTCTCTAGAAGAGCTTGCCCAACTCCTTGCGCGATCCCACCATGTACTTGACCCTCAACAATCATCGGATTGATGAGATTGCCAAAATCATCACATGCGGCCCAATCGACTATATCGACAACACCTGTAGCTGGGTCAATTTCGACCTCGCATATATGGGTGCCGGCTGGATAGGTGAAGTTTAGTGGGTCATAGAAGGCCGTCTCTTCAAGGCCAGGTTCCAACCGATCATGAGGGAAATTGTGCGGCACATAAGCAGAAAGTGCTATCTCGCCAAATGACTTTTCCTTATCTGTTCCTGCGACTGTGAATTTTCCATCTTTGAATTCAAGATCAGTTTCGGCAGCTTCCATCATATGTGCGGCAATGATTTTGCCTTTCTCAATGACTTTATCAACGGCCTTTGAAATAGCAGTTCCACCAACAGCCAGAGAACGTGATCCATAAGTGCCCATACCGAAGGGAATTCTGTCGGTATCGCCATGCACAATATCTATGCTGTCGATGGGCACACCAAGTTTGTCGGCAACGATTTGTGCAAAGGTCGTATCATGACCTTGACCATGGCTGTGGGCGCCTGTGAACACAGAAATTGTGCCGGTTGGGTCAACCCGAACAACAGCTGATTCATAGAGGCCAACACGAGCGCCTAGCGTGCCGACGACAGCTGATGGCGCAATCCCACAAGCTTCGATATAGCTCGACAGACCGATGCCGCGGTATTTACCGCGCTTCGCAGCCTCTGCTTGGCGTGACCCAAAGTTGGCATAGTCAATCATTTCCATAGCCTTATCAAGAGCGGGCTCGTAATCGCCAATGTCGTATTGGAGAGCGACAGCTGTCTGGTAGGGAAAAGCATCTTTCGGAATGAAATTAATCCGCCTGAACTCAGCTGGATCCATCCCGATTTGTCTTGCTGCATAATCCATCGTCCGTTCGAGCAAATAAGTGGCTTCAGGACGACCAGCACCTCTGTAAGCATCTACATTAACTGTGGTTGTGCAGACCCCTTTAACATTCGTGTAAATAGCTGGAATGTCGTAGCAGCCTGATAATAATGTACCGTGCAGATAGGTTGGGGTAACCATCGAAAAAGCAGATAGGTATGCACCTAGGTTAGCAATTGTATCGACGCGTAAGCCTACAATTTTGTTGTTTTTATCAAGGCCCAGCTTAACTTTGTTGACGTGGTCGCGACCATGTGCGTCCCCTAAAAATGCCTGTGTCCGATCTGCTGTCCATTTAACCGGTTTCCTCAGCTTTTTTGCAGCCCATGTGCAAACAGCTTCCTCTGGATAGATATAAATTTTTGATCCAAAGCCGCCGCCAACATCAGGTGCAACAACATGAAGTTTGCTCTCAGGAATTTGCATCATGAAAGCAGCCATAACTAAACGGGTCAGATGCGGGTTCTGGGATGATGTATATAGGGTATATCGGTCCTCGATTTCATCATACTCAGCAACTGCTGCGCGCGGTTCAATTGCATTTGGTATAACGCGGTTATTCGTGACAGTCAGTTCTATCACTTTATCTGCGCCGCCTAGTGCATCTGCAGTTGCTGTCTCATCACCTAATTCCCAGTCAAAATAGACATTATCATCCATTTCATCATGAATTTGTGTATTTCCGATTGCCGTGGCTGGATCGACAACAGCAGGAAGATTATCAAGGTCAATGACGATTTTTTCGCTCGCGGCTTGCGCTGCTTCAAGGCTCTCCGCAATCACAACTGCAATATGGTCGCCAACATATCTCACTTTACCGACAGCTAATAATGGGTGAGGCGGTTCTTTTGGGGCAGAGCCGTCTCGATTTGTTGGTGTCCACCCACAAATCGGCCCACCAATTCCATCAGCTGCAATATCCTCTCCCGTATAAACGGCGACGACACCTTCACATTTTGCTGCTGCATTTACATTGATGTTCTTTATATTCGCATGCGCCACATCTGAGCGGATGAAGTAAGCATATAGCTGTCCGTTCCGATTTATGTCATCTGTGTAACGGCCTTTGCCAGTGATGAACTTCTTATCTTCTTTTCTACGGACTGACGCCCCAATTCCTTGGTTCATAGTACCTTCAGGCATATTAACCTCCCATTTCCTGTGCAGCTGCTTGAACTGATTTTACGATATTATGATAGCCAGTACACCGACAGATATTCCCTTCCAGACCTTCGCGGATTTGCTGTTCTGTCAGCCCTTTATTTTTCTCAACCAGTTCAATGGCGCTCATCACCATGCCTGGCGTGCAATAGCCGCATTGCAGCCCGTGATTTTCGTGAAAGGCCTTTTGCATCGGGTGCAACTCATCCCCGTTAGCAATGCCCTCAATTGTTGTGATTTCAGAGCCGGCAGCTTGTGCAGCTAGCATTGTGCAGGCCTTTACAGACTGTCCATCAACATGCACCACGCATGCCCCACACTGGCTTGTGTCACAGCCAACATGGGTTCCGGTAAGTTCCAGCGTTTCTCTGATAAATGAAACCAGCAAAGTATTATCTGGCACATCATATTCGACGGCTTGACCGTTAACGGTCATTTTAACTAAAGCCATTGTTGCCCTCCCAGACACTTGAAATAATTCGCATCGATAAGCGTGAGATCAAACTGAAGAATTGTAAAGGGCAAAGGGAGAGTTTTTTACTAAGCGGGGCTGCTTTCTGATAATTCTATTACCATGCGAAATTCCACCACAATTAGCCTTTGCCTTGTCAGCCTTTAATCCAATGGTCATATTGACATCATGTTGATGGTAACCGATGCGAGGGTTTAATGTCACAATTTCAGTCCGTGGACGCGCTGCAAACAGCACTGGTCGGCCTAGATTATTTGGCACATGATGGGCTGGCTGTGGCCTTATATCTCGCGCTTGCGCGGAAGCGGCCTCTTTTCCTAGAGGGTGAGGCAGGTGTGGGAAAGACCCAAATCGCCAAAACACTTGCTGCAATGCTAAATAAGCCTCTAATCCGTCTGCAATGCTATGAAGGGCTGGACATTAATGCTGCAGCGTATGAATGGAATTATGCTCGCCAAATGGTGGATATTCAGGCGGGAAAGATCGCTGATAAAGGTAATACACTCTTCACCGAAACTTATCTGATTGCCCGGCCTTTGCTTCAAGCGATTCGCCCTCCCTCTGGAATCGCTCCTGTGCTTCTTATTGATGAACTTGACCGAACCGATGAGGCTTTTGAAGCTTATTTGTTAGAATTGTTGTCAGACTGGCAGATTACTATTCCTGAACTGGGTCAGATGACCGCTGAGGAACCGCCCGTTGTGATCATCACCTCAAATCGCACCCGTGAGGTACATGATGCGTTGAAAAGACGCTGCTTTTATCATTGGGTGGATTACCCTGATTTTCAACAGGAGCTGGACATCCTGAACCGGAGGGCCCCTGATGCAGGTGCAGATCTGAAGGCGCAGTTGGTCAGCTTTGTCCAAAAATTACGTCAGCAGAATTTGTTCAAAGCCCCAGGAGTGGCGGAAACAATTGACTGGGCTCAAGCCCTTGTTGAATTGAATTGTGTTGCTCTTGACCCCCAGATGGTTGATTCAACAATGGGCGTCCTGTTGAAATATCAGGATGATATTGCTCGCATTCAAGGCAGTGAAGCGGCGCGTCTGCTCGCAGAGGTTCAGGCTGAACTAGTAACGTCATCAATTGCGGCGCGCTGAAAATGGCTGTGCAAACTGACCGAACAGATGCTGATATGCACAAGCTCGATCAGAATATTCTGCTATTTGTGCGTTTGCTGCGAGCTGTTGGTCTGAAGGTTGGGCCATCTGCAATGCTAGACTCACTTCGATCTGTTCAGCTGGTGGGCTTGCACAATAAGGCTTATTTCTATTACACATTATCTGTCAGCTTGCTCAATCGCCCTGAAGACAGGGTTTTGTTTGATCAGGCCTTTCATTTGTTTTGGCGAAATCCAAAATTCATGGAACAGATGCGTAATATGCTGCTGCCACAAATGAAATCTATAGGGGGGCAGGCAGAAAAGGATATGATTCGCCGCCTAGAAGACGCTCTTGGCAAATCTGATGAACAGGATAAGCAGGCATCTGAAATTACTGAATTGCAGATTGATGCACGGCAGACGATCTCTGAAAAAGAGACCTTTCAGACAAAAGATTTTCAGATGATGTCTAGTGCTGAGTGGGCAGAAGCTGAAAAGGCGGTCGCTAATTTGATCTGTCGTTTGCCCGCACGCCCGGCTCGTCGGTTTCGACCAGCGGCAAATGGTCAGCGTAGTGATTTAAGATCGATTCTGCGCACAGCCACACAAAATGGGGGTCTGCTGCTGCCACATTATCGACAGCCTGTCTCTCAGCCAAGGCCTGTGGTGGTTTTATGTGATATTTCAGGTTCGATGGAGAGTTATTCACGAATGATGCTTCATTTCATGCACGCGCTGACGAAACAAAGCCCAGTGCGCGTCTCCAGTTTTTTGTTCGGTACACAGCTGACAAATATAACGCGCATGATGCAGAACAGAGATGTTGACGATGCTGTCGCAGCGGTTGCCTTGGCTGCACCTGACTGGGCAGGTGGAACAAGGATAAGCTCATCACTGGCTGAATTTAATCAGGAGTGGGCTCGGCGCGTATTGGGTCAGGGGGCGGTCGTTCTACTGATGACAGATGGGTTGGATCGCGAGACAAATGGTGAGCTAGAAGTGCAGATGGACAGGTTGCATAAATCCTGCACTCAGCTGATCTGGTTAAACCCTTTACTGCGTTATGATGGGTTTGCGCCAAAAAGCAGGTCTGTTCAGACAATGCTGGCCCATGTGGACCGTTTTGTTCCTGTTCATTCTCTTCGCGCTCTATCGCAACTGGTTGGTATCTTGTCTGCACATGGCCAGTCGATCAACACTGTAACTACAGCACGTAGCACGCTAGACTGGCAGGAACAGGCCCGTCAGTTCGCCGCGCAACCAGGATGAGCTGCAGGACCAGATAAAAATATGCAAGATAAGACAACAAAAGCGGAAATGCGGACTGAACAAGGCCAATCGATAAGGGTGCAGGATCATAGGCTGTTATGTCTTGCAGCTGACTGGGCAGAATATAGCCATCAGCTGGCCATCGCCTTTGTTATTCATACATGGGGGTCATCGCCGCGTCAGATTGGGTCTGTGATGATCATCAGGCACGATATGGAAATTGCTGGATCAGTATCCGGCGGCTGTATTGAAGGAGCGGTCATCGAAGCTGGTCTGGAGGCGATCCAGTCTGGTGAAGGTCAGCGTCTTGATTTTGGTGTGGCTGATGAGACCGCGTGGGAAGTAGGTTTGTCCTGTGGCGGTCAGATATCTGTTCTGGTTCTGCCTGTGGCAGAAACAGGGCTACCTGTTGCTCTGCTGCAGGAGGTTGCAAACATGATCGGCTATCGCCGGAAAGTTGCCTTTTCAATTGATGTAAACGCAGCGTCTATTGAGGATTCTGCTATGAATGTTCAGCAGGTGCAGTCCTGGCTGGATGAGGAAAGAGGTCTGTTTTATTTCATTCAGGTGCCGCCTCCTCGCCTGATTATAATTGGAGCTGTGCATATTACACAGCATCTTTCATCGATGGCCAATCAGGCGGGGTTTCAAGTTGTGGTAATTGATCCGCGCTCAGTGTTTGCCAGCCAGCAGCGTTTCAGCCCTGATATCGACTTGCAACTTGTATGGCCATCTGATTATTTTGCTGACCATCATGTTGATAGCTCGACTGCGCTTGTGACGCTGACCCATGATCCAAAAATTGATGATGATGCCCTGAGAAGCATTCTTGATGAACCGCTGTTTTATCTGTCATGTTTGGGTAGCAGACGCACGCAGGAAAAGCGTCTTGACCGTTTGCGTAAGGCAGGTGCAACAGACAGAGCACTGGCAAAAATTAAGGGGCCTGCCGGGTTGCCGATTGGAGCGAAGACACCAGCTGAAATTGCTGTATCTGTCCTAGCTGAGCTGATTGCTGCCTGGCGTGAAAGTGCAAACCGCTCAGATAAAATTCAGCAGCCAGCAGGCACCTAATGCAGTTTCGCGCCTTCGACATTAATGACTGTGAGGGTCTAATTCTAGCACATAGCCATAGGTTGGCTGGTCAACGGATTGCTAAGGGAAGCCAACTGACAAGAACCTTAATGGATGCTTTTATTCAACATGGAGTTCAGCAATTGGTTTGCGCGGCCCCGGATCAAGGTGATTTGTCTGAGGATGAAGTGGCAGACCGACTTGCTAGTGTATTGCTCTCGGCTGGGCTTGTCCGCACTAGCGCGGCCACAGGCCGCGTGAATTTTAAAACTGAGGCAGCCGGCATCATTAGGTATGATCGTGACCTAATCAAAGCTCTGAATAGTGTGGATGAATCTCTCACTTTGAGCCTTGTGCAGCATAATCAGTTACTGAGCACAGGGCAGATGGTCGCCACTTTGAAAGTCATTCCTTATTTTGTGTCTGAAGCGATCTGTTATCAGTTTGAGCAGGTTCTGGCAGGCAGGACAGCGTTTAATTTTCATCCCTTACGCGGCCGACAGGTCAGCCTGATACAGACCATGGATCATGTGTTGCAGGACAAAGTCTATGCCGCCACAGAGGCGGTAACGGAGACACGCTTGCACCAGCTAGGATGTAAGCTAATTAGCAGGCAGCGTTGTGCCCATAACAGCGTTGATGTTGCTGCTGAGATACAGACAGCTCGTACGGCGGGGGCTGAGCTTATTCTGCTGTGTGGGTGCAGTGCAATTGCTGATCGTCAGGATATTCTGCCCATGGCTATTGAAGATGCTGGTGGGCAGATTGACCAGCTGGGTCTGGCTGTTGATCCAGGAAATATGTTGCTAATCGGACACATTGGCAGCTTGCCGGTAATTGGTATGCCTGGCTGCGCCCGTTCGCCAAAACTAAACGGGTTTGACTGGGTGCTGCATCTGCTTCTTGCAGATATAGAGCTGTCACGTGATGAGCTGGCTGATATGGCTGCAGGTGGTTTGTTAATGGAAATTGCTTCACGGCCTTTACCGCGTGACTTGGCTGTCAAGCCAGCTTCACCAATGGCGCAAATGAGTGCGGTCGTGCTGGCTGCTGGTCAGTCTCGCCGTATGGGCAAAATTAATAAACTTACAGCAGTTGTGGCAGGAAAACCAGTGATACGGCATGTTGTGGATACGGTGCTTGAGGCGGGGTTAAAGGATATTGTGGTGGTGCTGGGTTATGACGAACAGGCCGTTTCGGCGTGCCTTGAGGGGCTGCCCGTTCGGTTTGTAAAAAATGAAGCTTTTCGCTCCGGTCAAGCTAGTTCAGTAAGTGCAGGCATAGCGGCACTGGATAACAATGTCAGTGATGCCATGGTGGTTTTGGGCGATATGCCTCTTCTAAATGCTGCATTATTAAATAATTTGCATCACCATCATATGCGCAATCCTCAGCATGAACAGATGATCAGCCTGCCGGTTTGTTTAAAAGATCGAGAAAGTCAAGTTGGTCATCCTGTTATATGGGGGCGTCAGTTTTTTCCTGACTTACAAGCTTTGACTGGCGATCAGGGCGGGCGGCAGATTTGGTCTGACCATCCGGCAATAATCAACCAGATGGACGTTGAGGACGCCACCCTGTTTTTAGATACTGATACGGCTGAAGCCTTGCGTCGAGCAGAAGTGCTCCTGCTAGCCCGCAACTAATGAACTTCTGAGACTACGATAAATATTGTCCATTTAAATCGCTTTGCGAAGCGAACCTCAAAAAGTGGGTTTGCTAATCATCCAGCATGTTATGTTCATCCAGAACCTTGCGGGCAACACGCATACATTCTAATGCCTGCGGAACCCCGCAATATATGCCAATAACATGAACAATGGCCCGTATTTCTTCTAGTGAACAACCATTGCGGATTGCACCGTTACAGTGCAATTCCCATTCTGTCATTTTGCCTAGTGCCCCAATCATAGACAGATTCATCATTGACCGAGTTTTTTCGTCAATGACATCATCGCCCCAACCAAACCCCCAGCACCAAGCTGTCATAGCTTCTTGAAAAGGGCGGTTGAGCTTGTCTGCATGGGCCATTGTATTATCAACGTAATCAGTACCAAGTGTCGCCCGTCTTTTCTTTAGGCCTTTCTCAAGAAGTTCATTCATCATCGCCTCCGCACCAAACTAAAATTTACTTTCTGGCTACAGTAAGTTTTGGAAGAAATAAATGCTAGCCTTACACATCTAATTTGGATCAGAAAAATATGGAAGGTGGACCTCAAAAACTGTCTCGTGTTTCGGTTTGCTTCTTATGAATAATTGGCCACGATGTTTATTGATTATGTGTTTAACAATCGCTAGTCCGAGGCCGGTTCCCCCCATTTGTCGAGACCTACCTTTGTCAACACGATAAAACCTCTCGGTCAGACGTGGAATATGCTTTTCGTCAATTCCATCACCATTATTTTTTATTGCTAATACTAAATTACCTGTTTGGTTTTCAGATAGAGAGACATCGATTGTTGTGGATGGGTAACTGTATTTAAGTGCGTTATCCAAGAGATTGTGAAACACCTCTATAATTTCATCTAAGTCACCCCTAATTTGAGAAGTTTGCTCAGTATTTTTCCGAACATCATTAAACTCAATTTTATGCTTAGAGGTGTCTGCTCTGTAGGCTAGGGCATCAATTGCTGATTTTACTGCTTCTTTAACTGATACTTGTCCAGAAGGCGCGATATGTTCCTCAATTTCTACACGGGACAGAGAGAGCAAGTCGTCAATTAATCGTGACATTCTGTTAGCTTCCTCATCCATGATTTTAAGGAAGCTCTCTCTGACACTTTGCTCCATTTCTAGGTTATTTCTCATTGTTTCTACAAAACCGAGAAGACTTGTAAGAGGTGAGCGTAATTCATGGCTTACGTTTGCTACAAAGTCTCGTCTCATTTTTTCAATATTGTGTTGCAGAGTCATATCCATGAGCAAAACTGCCAGTCTACCATCTGATAGAGGTAGAATACGTCCGATCATATGACGGTATTGATTAATTTTAGGCGTTGTAGAGAATTCAATTATTGAACCAGAGGTGATACATGTTTCGACCTCCGTATCAAGATTATTATATATAAGTTTATCACTGAGCGAACTCCCAATGAGGTTCTCTCCCAAAAGCCTTATGCAAGCTCCATTGATTTCTTTGATTGTTAGGTCACCATCTATCGTCAGAAAGGCATCATCAATCAATGAACCGAACTGTTGGACAGAGTTGACCGACGTTTTTTTTTGTTTTTCTGACATGCCTTTTGAGATTTCTCTAGTTTCTAATGCGGTTAAATTATGAATATTTCCTGATAAAATTTTGACGTTGCAATTATATTTACCTCAAACCATGAAATTAGTGACTTAAAAAGTTGTTTTGTTTCCAAGCCTCAAAAACTATAACCGATACTGCGTTAGATAAATTCATACTGCGAGATTCATGGCCCATTGGTATGAACAATTTTTGTGATATATCAAAATTCTGATGCACTGATTCAGGAAGACCGTTTGTCTCAGCGCCAAAAAGAAGTGTGTCTTCTGGTGAGAATATTACTTTGTCATAGCGCACACTGCCAAATTTAGTTACAGCCCATAGTCTGTCTGAACGACACTGGTCTAAATAGTCATCAAGCGATGCCCATTTTTTTACAAATGCCAAGTCTTTATAGTCTAGCCCTGCTCTCCTGCAAGATTTTTCATCTAAGCTGAAACCTAGTGGTTCGATTAAATGAAGCTTGGCGCCGGTGTTAGCGCACAGTCGAATGATATTTCCTGTATTGGGTGGTATCTGAGGTTGGTAGAGGACAACGTTAAACATTTTTGTTTTCAATAAAACTTAATAAATTTCTCACGAAATATTAGGCATACTAATTACGAACACAGTCCGCTTATTTGAGGATCCTAATTGTTGAAATTGTAATTATTTTGTTAAAGTGTGTTTATGGTAAAACAAACATCCCCTTTTGTCATTTCTGATAACGACATCACCATACTTGTAGGTAATGGGGCGTGCGATTTGAAGCAACTTTCAAATTCGCCAAAAGGTAAAGTAATTGCAGTAGACGGAGGCCTACGTCATGTTTTGAAGGCTGGGTTGAGCCCCAATGCTGTGATTGGCGATATGGATTCAGCAGAACTGTCTGATCTACAAGCAGCAGGCCGGAACGTCGATATTTACAAAAGTGATGATCAGGATACAACAGATTTTGAAAAGGCATTGTTAGCCTTAGAGGCACCACTTTGCCTTGCTTATGGTTTCTTAGGGTTAAGGATTGACCATATGCTAGCCTGCCTCTCTGTACTAGCCCGCTTTACAGACAGGCATAAGGTAATTTTGGTGGGTGCGGATGACTTGGTCTATGTCACAAAAGGGCCATTTTCAATGCACTTAGCGTCAGAAGCACGGCTATCCCTTTGGCCAATTACACCTGTAAAATTTGCCGCCTCTTCTGGGTTAGTTTGGCCTGTAGACGGACTGACACTGACACCTGATGGGCAGGTGGCAACATCAAATCAGATGAAAGAGGACTGGCTTTCAGTCACCCCAGATAAAAAGTCTGAAGGGGTTTATGCAATTTGTTGCGCGCCTAAGTTTCTGCCGCAGATGATAATGGCAGCAGCAAAAGCATAATCTTTAGCTGTGGTTAATCTGGCCATAAGTGCGTTGCCGTAAGAAATCAATCATGTCATTTCGGGTTGCAAATTGGTTCAAATCTGCACTTTTTAGGGGGGTGCGTACTGTGACGTTAACCTGTCTGTTCATTTGTTTGCAGATTTCACGGAACATCAATGAATAGCCAAGTGTGACAGACAGGCGTCTGGCCGCCTGATATATAACAGAATTCCGGCCTTCAAAGAAAAACGGGACAATTTTAGTATTCTTTGTCTGTGCCAGTTTTGCTGCAAAGGTTTTCCATTCACTGTCAAAAGCTGGCCCGATCAGATTTGGAGATAGCGAAATACCTCCCGCCGGGAAGATAATCACAGCGCCGTCATTTTTCAGATGTCGGTGGGCTTCGCGCCGGGTTTCCAAGTTAGTCGCCAATGCCGTTTCAGTTTCTGCAAAATCTATCGGCAGAATTTTGTCCATAACTGCAGGGGCCTGACGCAGGACCTGATGCGTTATGATTTTATAATCCTGACGAATTTCAGACATCATGGCGCATAGAACAAGGCCGTCAATAACACCGAAAGGGTGGTTGGCTATCGCCAGAACAGGCCCGGTTTTTGGAATATTCGCGCCCCTTTCCCTTTTGACCTTATAGGAAATATTTAACCTCATCAGCGCATCAGTCCAGAACATCTCACGTGGGCGTTCATCTTCCACATAGTCAAAATATAGCTTTTTGATCTTGGGCTGCCCGGTGACTTTTTCCATGGCTCGAATAAAGCCAGAGGCGAGCGGTCCCATTTCGCCATTGGCGAACGAAAAAATGGGATGGGCATCTAAAGGCGTGCTACTCGCGGAAGAAGTAATACTGCTCATTGCACTTTCCCAACCTCAGCGTTTGTATAAGACAAATGGCGTTCTGTTCGTTCCAGTTGACTAACCATAATATTGCAGAGCAAGCCAAATCAAGCCGAAAGCTGCAATCATAAGACTGCCGGCATTGATCTCGTCTTTTCTGCCGCTGACGAAGCGAACACCAACATAAGTCAGAAACCCAATGCTGATACCAGCTGCAATTGAAAATGTCAGAGGCATTAAAATAATTGTCAACACAACAGGTAGCGCCACAGATATGTCTGTCCAGTCAATGCGGGCAAGACCACCAAGAAAACCAGAGGCGACAAAAATCAAGGCTGGAGCGGTGGCAAAGGCCGGAATTGAGGCGAACAGCGGTTCAAAAAATAAGCAGATGCCAAATAATCCTGCAACAGTGACAGCTACCAGTCCGGTGCGGCCACCACTGCGGATGCCAGCCGCACTTTCCAAATAGGTAGTTAGATTTGAAGTCCCTAGCAGGCTGCCAAACACACTTGCTGATGTATCTGCCAGAACAGCTCTGTCCAGGTTCTGAATTGTACCATCTTTTTTGCGTAGGCCAGCTGGCTCAGCAATTGCTGTCAATGTACCTGTTGTATCAAAGAAATCGACAAAAAACATAACAAAAACAACAGATAAAAAGGCAGATGTGGCAAGCGCGGAAAAATCAAGTTGAAATGCTGCGCTGTTCAAAGGTGGCGCCGAGACGACACCACCAAATTCAGCCAGCCCTGTCACCCAGCCGATGATGCTTAACCCTAAAATCGTCAGAAGAATTCCACTTTTGAACCCACGATGAGCCAAACCCGCCATAATGATAAGGCCAAGGACAGCTAATCCGGTTTCAGCCGTGTTCAGGGGGCCGAGCCCAACCAGTGTATCTGGATTGTCAACAATAATGCCCGCCCCGGTCAGCCCAATCATTGCCAGAAATAAGCCAATGCCTGCTGTAATGGCAATCTGCAGTGCAGCCGGGATAGACAGGATCATCCAGGCGCGTGCGCGGCTGAGAGAAAAAATGAAGAAAGCGACAGAGGAAACTAATACTGCAGCCAGAGCCTGCTGCCAGCTGAGACCATAGCCAAGGACCACAACATAAGCAAAGTAAGCATTCAGCCCCATGCCAGGCGCAACGGCCACAGGCCATTTTGCATACAGCCCCATAATCAGCGTACCCAGCATGGTGGCAAATATGGTCGCCACAAAAGCGGCCCCAAAATCAATGCCTGCATCAGACAAAATTGCAGGGTTCACGGCAACTATAAACGCCATAGTAAGAAAAGTGCTCAACCCCGCAAACAGCTCAGAGCGGATGCTTACCCCATGCTGCTGAAGTTTAAAAAACTGTGAAACCATAGGCATTATCCCAATAAATCATCACAAGCGATTAAGCTGCAAAATCTCATCTGACCTGGCGTCAGCTCAGCTTGAATGCTGTTCGGCTTGCTTTCTGACTAAATGTGACACGTTTTATACTGGTAAAATTTCTCAATAGCGATTATTTATTTTCAAAATAGACATGTTCTATGCTGTTTGAGCACAAAAAACAGTAGATTTTTCCGTAAGGGGGAAAACCAATCTGACTAATCCCGATAAAAAAGGAAAACAGACATATGTTTCAGGCTTCTGATTTTAAATTGACACAAGTGCGTCCGTCACTAGTCCCACAGCTGGCAGGTTCAGCTGCTAATCAGCTCATGGCTGTGCTTGCCGGCATCGCTCTTCTGACCGCATCAGCGCATATCAAGATTCCATTCTATCCAGTGCCTCTCACAATGCAGACCCTTATTGTTCTTGGTATAGGCATGACTTATGGTGTTCGTCTTGGCGGTGCAACATTGCTAGGCTATCTATCAGCAGGGTTTATTGGTTTACCTGTCTTTGCCGGCGGCGCAGGCATGGCTTATATGATGGGGCCAACAGGCGGTTATCTTGCTGGGTTCTTCGCTGCAGCAGTTGTTCTGGGCGTGCTGGCGGAACGAGGATGGACACGTAGCTGGGCTACTGCAGCAGCTGCTATGCTGATGGGGAATGTCATCATCTATCTGCTTGGGGTAGGTTGGCTAACGTCGCTTATTGGCTGGGATAAGGCTGTTCAGTTCGGGTTGCTTCCCTTTTTGTATGGAGATGCATTGAAGCTGATTATTGCCGCGCTAGGCGTTCCTTACTTGTGGTCCAAACTGAAACAAAAGTAAGTTCAGAGAATAAGGCGAAGGAGAGGGGGCTAACCCTACTACCCCTTTTTGAGCTGATCATCACCTTGGGATCAGTATAAAGGTAAGGTACATAATCGTAGGTACACTGACACTGGCCATCAAGGTAGTGATCATAATTGATGTTGCTGTCCGGCCGCCGTAGGCACCGTAGAATTCTGCTAGATTGAACACATTTGCAGCAATCGGAAGACAGCTAAAGATCAGCGCAATTTTTATCCACAGCGGGTCAAAGGGCTGAGGGCCAATTGCCGGAAAGCTGAGGAATACAAGCGCCATCATCAGCGGATGTACAAATAATTTCAACAGAGTGAGCGCTGTTAATTCACTCAAGGCGGCACGGACAGGCTGGCCAACAAGTGCTATACCAAGAGCAAAAAGCGCGGTAGGTGCAGCTGCACCAGCTAGCAGGTCCAGAAATAATGCTGGCATAGCAGGCATCGTCAACCCACTTGCAGAAAAGGCTATTGCGACAAAAACAGACATCAGCAAAGGGTTCTTCAACAAAGACGCTAGTGTCTTTAAAAGCACATGCCCAGAAGAGCTTTCATTCGCATCGTGTGTAAACAAGGCGACCAGAAACACCAAAACCATGTTATTCACAACCAGTATCACCGCCATGGGCACAGCAGCATCTTCACCAAACGCCAATAAGGCTAACGGCACGCCGATGTACCCATAATTCGGATAGGAGGCATTCAGGCTGAAAAGGCTAGCTTCATTGCGTTCTAATTTAAGAATGAAACGGCTGACCATAAAGGCTATAATAAAAAGTGTTAGCGTGACGAGCTCATAACGCAGGGTAAATTCAGGATTGAATATATCATTCAATGGCTGCGCTGTGATTGCCACAAACATGAATGGTGGCAGAACAACATAAAACACATACCTTGAGATCATACGGCCATCCGCAGCTGAAAACCAGCCGCGAAGTCTTGTCAGACTGCCGAGCAGAATTATTCCAAAAAATGGTATTGTCAATGACAAGATATCAGTCATGCGACGTTATAAGCTGGGGTGAGAGCTTTGCGCAATATTAATGTTGCCGAATGGATGTTTGCTCAATTCAGCCGTTATCGTTTGTTGGTGTCTTTATGTAATCCTCTTGCGCCTGATGCTGATCAAGTTCACCAAGCATATCAAGAGCGTCAGAACTGTCCATAACCTCGGCCTCGCCACTAGCTTCAATCATATCAATCAGCTTATCCTCAGGAGACTCAGTCTCATCATGCAGAATGGTCACAGCAATCAAGGCTGCAATCGTTGTTGTCACAATCTTTTTTTGTTGCCCTTTTCCCGATTTTACCGTTCTGGGCTGAAAGGGAATGATGTCTCCACTTAACCGCATTTCATGGTCAGTTGTCTGCATCTCTAAAGACTCCTTTTTGAATCGGAAAATTTTCAGATAGGTTTCTGGAACGCCAGCCAGCCAGCCAATTAAGTCCAAGAGATATTCTGCCTGAAAAAGACAGCACGTAGAATTTAGTTTGGCATGATATAGTGTTGTGGCGTTTACAACGCTTTACACAAGAAGTTGTGTGAAACCTATCTAACATCATACTAAATTTAGTATAGGATGAAAAAGATGCTCTCGTGAAGGGAAAAATTTTTCTTTTCCACTTTGTCAGATCAGCTTTATTTGTCTGGTCGTAAAAATCTATACAAACGGCAATCCAAAATTTGTCTTTTGTTCTTTTGGTAGCTGTAATGAAAGTATTGAAATGGACGATTTATTTGCTGACCAGATGGCAGCCTCTTTGCCTGAGCTTAACAGATCAGCAGGGTTGGCGCAGCTTGATATGTTTCTCAATAAGGCTGGCATTACTTATGCGAAGGGGCGCAATTTTGATCTAGGGCCGGGCCGGCATCACATGGTGTCGCGTTTGTCAGGTCATCTTCGACGGAGGCTTGTAACAGAAGAAGAAGTGATAAGTGCGGTGCTGAGTCGACATAGCTTTTCTTCAGCTGAGAAATTTATCACAGAAATATATTGGCGGACTTATTTTAAAGGTTGGCTTGAAATGCGACCATCTGTTTGGCATCAATGGCTGTTAGACTGTGCAAATCTGCCGCGCACTTCAGCGCTGGCGCAAGCCTGTTCTGGCCAAACAGGGCTTGATTGTTTTGATGCCTGGACTGATGAGCTGAAAAACTCTGGCTATCTGCATAATCATGCGCGGATGTGGTTTGCCTCTATCTGGATATTCACGCTTGGATTGCCTTGGCAGCAAGGTGCAGAATTTTTCATGAAATATTTGCGTGACGGAGACCCAGCTTCTAACACACTAGGCTGGCGTTGGGTTGCAGGCCTACAAACCAGAGGCAAGGCTTATGCTGCTCGAGCTGATAACATTGGTCAATTCACAAGGGGCCGCTTTTTCCCAGATAGACAGTTAAATGAGCAGGTTTATGCAGTTGACGGGCCAGAAAATCCTGCTGCTCAGCCTATTAATTGCCCTATGCAACTTGCACTTAAAGAGAATGGCAAGCCCTATCTTCTTTTGCTAACATCTGAAGATGGCCATCCCGAGTCACTTTCTTTGGCTCACCCGCCAGTCGGTGTGGCTACATTGCCTGTTCTGTTCAGCAACCATTTTTGTCCAGATAGAGGTGATTGGATGCGTTCAGTCGAGCTTGATCAGGTAGAACAGATTGCCCTAGCCGATATCGCGGAACGGGCACAAACGCATTTTTATCTTCAGTATACACATAGGGTCAGCCTAGAAGAGGATTGCAAGGCAGCGCGTTTGATAGATAATGTGCAGTTGGTCGACCAAGCAGCTGAGCAGCTTTTGGTTCTATGTCGCCAGTATCAAGTGTTTGACCTAGTCACGGCTTATCTGCCTGTCGGGTTTTGGGCTAACAGTTTTGAGCGGCTGCGAAGCCATCCTTTACTTGAACATATGCGCTGGCATTTAGTTATGCGTGACTTTGATCGCCGCAGCTGGCCCAGCGCAACCAAGGGTTTTTTCTCTTTTAAGTCGAAAATACCAGCATGGCTCGGCAAAGCTTGACGGAAAGGCTTGTTCGATTTCTATTTTGAAATCCGGCGAATAAGAATATTACCAGCTGGCTTGTCATTAACATTACGCACGACATCAGACGCGTCAGAATAGGCCACTGTTTCGACACCGAAATTGTCAACCACATTTACGCGGGCACGAACGCGCACACCAACCAACTCCTGCACTAAATTCAAATTACGGGTGCCCTGCGCATAGTCTAGTTCGCGCCAGGTACGTCCGTCTGTTGATGTCTCCCAGGCAAGGTTCATACTAGAAATTCCGTCAAAATCAGATAGTGTGCTAGTATTTGCTGTCAGCTCAGCCCCTTCAATAGACTGGCCACGCACAACAACTTTTCCTTCAAGAGGATTGTCAACATTTGCGACAACCTCCGAGGCATCCGTAACGAGTGTTTCTCGTGTGCCAAAGCCGTCAATATAGCTAACAACAGCGCGGTAGCTAAAACCAACGTCACTTTGAGTCAATCGGATTGTGTCTTTGAATTGATCAGGAAAGTTTTCCCAATTTGTCCGCTCAGAAGATCGCTGCCAAATATAAGATAACGAGCCAAGGCCATCTTCGTCAGATATTCGTGACGAATCAATAGCTAAAACGCTGTCTTCTTTTGCTTCACCACGTAACTCTGGTCGGCCCATTGGTTTATCATTTACATTGCGCACAGGCTGTGACATCGGGCTTATCATCATTTCAGGATTGCCCTGACCATCCACGTAAGAAATCTGCACTCGCAGGAATTTTCCAACTTCCGCATCTCGCGGCACAAATCGCGGCTGAATTGCCCCAGGCAATACCATCCAATTGTCACCATCATCAGAAATTTGCCATTGAACTTGAATTGAACCCATACCATCTCGGTCTGCGAGAGAATTTGTGTCAATGACCAGTTCATCATTTTCGACGGCTTCAAATCCCTGTTCGTTTCTGCCTCCTGCACTTGCCTCATTCTGAGAAGTTGACCCAGAGTTTGTTGACATGTTTGCTGCCGTTGATGTGCCTTGACTGCTGTCTACGGCTTTCGCTGAACCACTTGAAGTAGTTGTTTGCGCAGAAGAAGTATTGGCAGAAGAAGTATTGTTAGTGCCGGATGCGTTCGCGTTGGCGTCTGGATCGCCACCAGCAATCGCACAACTCATTATAGCTAGACTTGCGCCTGCAACAATAAAGCTCGTCCGTTTCAACATTCCACTAACTCCCCTGACAGGTTTAAGTAGGTATTAATGAACCACCATATCACCTTATCATCATGACCTTTGGGCCATTCTTATAAATCTTTTGTCTAATTTAGACAAAATTCCATAATTTACAACGACAATGTGTCTTATTTCATCAGAAAGATCAAGCAGTGTGTATGACGCTGTAGCAAGGTTTCTATAGCTTTTTTGAGCTTTCAACTAGCATATTGTTCATACACTTTGTTTTCCATGAGCTGACACATTCTTGTTTTTCTGTTTGAAACATTCCTTTTTTACGTTAAGCAAAAGCGGATCTTTAACTGACTAGCTGTCGTTCTCTACAGCTACAGATAAACGACAGGAACGGATATATCTTAAGCAAGTCACTGAAAATGGATGAGAATGATGCTGAAACTAACTTATGATACTTCCCTTAATATTGCACAGGAAGCCATAAAAAAAGGTTCGGAACTTGGCCTGAATCCTCTGGCTATTGTGGTGCTTGATGATCGTGCTAGCCTCCGGATCTGCCTAAATCAGGATGGCACATCTATTCATCGCCACCGTGTTGCCCATGGGAAAGCTAATGCAGCAATGTCTTTAGGTATGGGCAGTCGCTCCTTAGGCACTCGTGCCGAAGAACAGGCTTATTTTGTGGATGCTGTAGGACGTTTGATGGATGGTGATTTTATTCCTGTGCCTGGTGGGGTTTTGATTCGTAATCCAGAAGGTGCAATTTTGGGGGCCGTTGGCATTTCTGGTGATAAATCAGATAATGATGAGGCGGCAGCTGTTGCTGCAATTGAATCTGTTGGGCTTGTTGCTGATACTGGTTCCTGACCGCCATGCTAGAGTTTCTAACTGGTGAAATGCGTCTCTACGGCGGTTTTTTTTGGTAAAGAGATTTCTAGAACCCATGCATATTTGGCCAAAATTTGTGCTCAATCTGCTACTACAGGTGTAGGAAGGATTATATAATATATGAATATTTTAACTGCCATTCGTGAAGAAATGCTGGTACCCATTCATCCAGCGGGTTGGCCGTTTATAGGTCTTTTTGGAGTCTTGACCCTGGTGTTGGGTTTTTCATTTGGACCTTTTTTCTTTATTGGCGTGCCAGTCACGCTTTGGTGTATCTATTTTTTCCGCAACCCTGAGCGCATTCCCCCTCTTGATGAGAAAGCTGTAATTGCACCAGCTGATGGACGCATATTGAATACCAGTATATGTGATGTCCCACCAGAAATTGATTTACCTAAAGGTGATTGGCGATGCATCTCAATTTTCATGAATGTGTTTGATGTTCATGTGAACCGTAGCCCCTTATCTGGTGTCGTCAGTGGCAAACACTATGTAAAAGGAAAGTTCGTAAACGCTAGTCTGGATAAAGCGAGTATGCATAATGAACGACTTGCTTTGGTGTTGGATACTGGCATCAAGCACGCTCCAAAAATTGGCTTTGTGCAGATTGCCGGGTTAGTTGCTCGGCGGATTTTATGTGATGTGGATGTCGGTGACCGGCTTGTTGCTGGTCAGATTTACGGGCTTATTCGGTTTGGCAGCCGTGTGGATGTTTGGCTGCCTGCAGCGGTTGAACTGCAGGTGCGCGCAGGACAAAAGTCGATTGCTGGCGAAACAGTGTTAGCCCGATTGCCAGAAGCAACAGCAAAACGTTCACGTCGGAAGGCAAAAGCATGACAGCAAGTAGGCCCAACCAGCCCAAAGATTCGCCAGAAAAACAACGATTCAGAAGCGCATCTCTTAATTGGTTGCTGCCAAATATGCTGACAATTGCGGGGCTTATTTCTGGATTGACAGGGTTGCGATTTGCACTTGACGAGCTGTGGATATCTGCAATTACAATGATTGTATTGGCAGCTATTTTTGATGCGCTCGACGGGCGTATGGCCCGATTGCTGAAAACAACATCTGAATTTGGCGCGGCTCTGGACAGCCTTTCAGATGCTGTTGTTTTTGGAATAGTCCCGGCCCTTACTCTATACTTATGGGCTCTTCAAGATTTAGGAAATATCGCATGGGGGACAGCATTATTTTATGCTGTTTGTGTTATTTTGCGGCTTGCCAGATTTAATTCTGAATTGCCCGATAAACCTGAATATACAAAGAGTTTTTTCGTTGGCATACCTGCTCCAGCCGCAGCTTTTTTGGTGTTGCTGCCTGTTGTTTTGTTGGAGGTGACTGATCAGTTATGGCTGCGTAATGAGCAGCTAGTATCGGTAATTTTGGTCTCTGTTGGCGCAGGGGCGGTTAGCACTATGCCAACTTTTAATGGTAAGTCATTTCAAGTGCCAAGCCACGCTATACTGCCGTTTTTGTCCGTTATCGCATTGGTCGGTGGAATAATTGTTATTTCGCCGTGGGCTGTCTATCTGGTTCTGGCTGGACTTTATATTGCCAGCTTTCCTCTTTCGGTTCTGGCTTTTTACCGCCGTCGCCGTCATTTTGAAGCTCGTCGGCATGCAAAGAGGTAGTTTGGAGTCTTGTGACTTTAGCGCATGTGGCGGGGAAGAAGAAGCTTTTAGCTGCCTTGTCTTTCTATTATGCTAGCCTGACATGACATTTTTCTGATAGTCTCATGCCCATATCTTGCCCTGGAGCTTTCGTAAACCATGTCTGACCCGTTACTTTCAAGATGTTTGGCCAAAAATATTCGGATGACATCGCAGCGGCAAATTATTATCAAAGTTATAGAAGAATCTGACGATCACCCAGATGTTGACCAGCTATATTTGCGGTCTGTTGAGCTTGATAATACTATTTCAATCGCTACCGTTTACAGAACAGTAAAGTTGCTTGAAGAGGCAGGCCTTATAGAGCGTCTTGAGTTTGGTGACGGTCGATCACGATATGAAGAGGCAGGGGAACATCACGAACATCTGGTTGATATTGAAACCGGTGAGGTGCATGAATTTTATAATGAAGAACTGGAGACGCTGAAAACGGAAATTGCGCGTGAAATGGGCTACGATCTAATTGATCACAGACTAGAGCTGTACGGGAAAAAAAGAAAAAGCTAGCCCGAGGACATTTCTGTTTTCGCTACACTGTTAGTTCTTCTAATAGATGTGCCAAGTTAATTTGAATATGGAGTAAGGGTATGGGGGAGTTTATTTGGGGGCGTTACGCCTTGTGGGCCTACATGGGTCTCGCTATGGTCATTTTTGCTGGGTTGTCCGTCGTAATACATCCGTACTTTTTGTCTGCAACTCTGTTGTTTGCTGCATTATTTGGACTGGGATTTCATGATTTCTTTCAAAAGAAAAGAGGTGTTCTAGCTAATTACCCTGTTTTAGGCCGAGCTAGATATATCCTTGAATCAATTCGTCCCGAATTACGTCAGTATTTCTGGGAGGCGGATACAGATGAGTTGCCTTTTTCTCGCAATCAGCGTGCTATGGTTTATCAACGTTCAAAAGGTATTCTAGCTGCTAGGCCATTAGGCACCGTTCTTGACACTTATGCTGAAGATTATAGCTGGCTAAACCATTCTGTTCAGCCCACACATATAGATAATAAGGATTTTCGTGTCCGGGTCGGTAAAGGTAAAAACGCCTATGATTGTTCAGTTCTTAATATCTCTGGAACATCATTTGGCGCAATGTCGCCACCAGCCATTCAGGCTTTAAATACGGGGGCAAAATTAGGTGGATTTGCTCACAATACTGGTGAAGGCTCATTCTCAAAGTATCACAAAATGGGCGGGGGTGACATAATTTGGCAAATTTCAACTGGCTACTTTGGATGTAGAACTAAAGCAGGAACTTTCGATGCAGCTGTATTCAAAAAAATAGCACAAGACCCGCAAATCAAGATGATAGAAATTAAACTTAGTCAGGGAGCAAAGCCGGGGCATGGAGGAATGCTTATGGCGCCGAAAGTTACACCGGAAATTGCTGAAACTAGAGGTATTGAACCTTATCAAGATTGTATTTCTCCAAGCAGTCATTCAGAATTTTCAACCCCTCGGCAATTAGTCGAATTTATAGAGCGACTGAGAAAATTATCTGGAGGAAAGCCAGTAGGCTTTAAATTATGCATTGGCCATCCATGGGAGTTTGCAGCAATAGTTAAAGCTATGGTTGAAACTGGAACTCTAGCTGACTTTGTAACAGTCGATGGTTCTGAAGGGGGAACTGGTGCTGCGCCAGTTGAATTTACAGACCATCTAGGTTGCCCTCTTCGCGACGCAATAATTTATGTGGATAACACGCTGAAAGGTGCAGGTGTTAGGCAACATGTAAAAATAGCGGCTTCTGGGAAAATAGTCTCGGCCTATGATATGGTAAGACACTTGGCCTTGGGAGCTGACTGGTGCAATATGGCTCGACCATTCATGATGTCTTTGGGATGTATTCAAGCTCGGGACTGCGCTTCAGGTGAATGTCCCACTGGTCTAGCAACCATGGATCCTAAGCGTTTTAGAGTGGTCGATGTGGAACATCGTGCAAAAAGAGTTGCGAATTTCCAAGCAAATACTGTTTTAGCCGTTGGTGAGATGTTAGAGGCATCAGGTTTAAACGCCCCGAATGAATTGACACGCCGGCACATAGTTCGACGATTATCTGCCAGTAAAATATTATTGGCGGATCAAATCTACCCAAAGGTTGAAGATGGTGCTTTAATTAGAGGTGAAAAAGTAGATGACCCGAGATTAGCTGTTTATTGGGATCTGGTTACTCCAGATAGCTTTCAACCTACTGAATTATCGAATTAATGATCTCAAAAAGCTTAGGCTTGCAAGCTGCAGAAAGCATTTAAGCAAAATGATCCATAAACCCATCGAGCCATATTTCTCGATTAGTGGGGCGAGCTATTGTCCCTTACTTCGTATCAGAGGCTTTCTCCTATCAACTGCGCGATACGGCGGAACAGCCATTACATAGTCCGTGAAGCTCAATGCTTGACTTTGAAGCTTCTATTTTTGTTTTCCGGGCTAGGCTGGATAAAAAATTGGAAATTGACTCATCACAAATTTCTTGAACCGTCTCGCATTTATCACAGATCACGAACGCGGTTGCCCCAGAGCTCTCGCAGGACACGTGACTGCAAGCTATAAAGGCATTTAGGCTTTCCAGGCGATGAGCAAGGCCTAAATCGATAAGCTGTTCCAAAGCCCTGTAAATTTGCAGTGGGGCTTTAAATCCATGTGGGCGCAGAGTATCAAGAAGCGCATAGGCGCCCGATGGCTGGCCGGCTTTTATCAAGGAATCAAGCACAAGTGATTGATTCCTTGTGAGTTTAACTTTGGTTACAACATTTTTTTTCATGGTGTCTCCGAATCTAGTTCCGTCTTGGCCGGCTCTATTTTCTGAAATTGGTTGCGTGGTTTCAAATTTGGAAGAGGTAAGATGGATAAGATAAAAAAACTTAGTGCAGCTACAACAATACTTGGTCCAGCTGGCGTATCAAATTCAAGTGACCCCGAAAGTCCAAGCCAAACTGAAAACACACCAATAATGATGGCTATTAATGCCATTTGTTCGGGTGACTTTGAGAACCGCCTGGCCGCAGCAGCAGGAATAATAAGTAAAGCTGTTATTAAAAGTACACCTACAATCTTCATTGAGACTGCAATCACTGCTGCTAAAAGTACGGTAAACACGATATTGGCAAAGTCTGGTCTCGTTCCTTCGGCAGTTGCTAATTCGTAGCTAACAGTGGCAGCAAACAACGGACGCCAAATTTTAATTAAAGCAATAAGTACCGCAACTCCCCCAAACCAAATCATCATTAAGTCTGCTCTTGTAATTGCAAGAATATCGCCGAATAGGAATCCCATCAAGTCCACCCTTACCCAAGTCATGAAGGCTAAAACCACTAATCCAACGGCAAGCGCTGAATGCGCGAGAAGTCCAAGCAAGGCATCTGATGATAGGCTTGCGCGTCGTTGCAAGAGCATCAACAACATAGCCACAACCACAGAAATACAAAAAACAGTGAAGGTAATATTTAATTCGAGTAGCAATGCCAGTGCCACACCAAGCAAAGCAGAATGTGAGAGTGTATCGCCAAAATATGCGAGTCTTCGCCAAATTACAAAACAGCCGAGCGGACCCGCGACCACCGCAACGCCTATACCACCGACTATGGCACGAATGAAGAAGTCATCAAGCATTTTTAGCCTTTCTAAGGGCGTGGTTTTTCTCACTTTTGTTTTGTTTTAAGTTTGATTTTGACTTGGAAGATTGATCAATCTGTCCGTCAAGGAGATGTTCATGGTCATGACGATGTTTGTATAGCGAAAGCCCAGATAGCGCGTGCTCACCGAATAATGACTTAAATTCATTACTTGAGGCAACGTTGGCGGGAGTGCCAGAACAACAAATATGACCATTCAGGCAAATGACCCTGTCTGTTGTAGACATAACTACATGCAAGTCATGGGAAATCAGCAAAACACCGCAATTCAATTTGTGTCTTATGTCATCGATCAATCTATATAATGCGACTTCACCGTTGAAATCAACACCTTGAACAGGCTCATCCAGAACAAGAAAATCAGGAGAGCGCAGAATTGCGCGCGCAAGGAGAACGCGTTGGAATTCTCCACCTGACAGCTGAGACATCTGCTTTTGCGCAAGATGTAGTATTTGTGTTGAAGAAAGTGCGGTTTCAATTTCTGAGTAGGATGCTTTATTTGTGAGCCGCATAAACCTGCTCACGGATAACGGAAGAGTCCAATTTACATCAAGTTTCTGTGGGACATAACTGGCTTTTAAGTCTTGCCTTCGATAAGTCTTACCTTCGTCTGCCTTTAACACACCAAGAGCCATTTTTGCCGTGGTCGACTTTCCAGAACCATTCGGCCCGATGAGAGTAACTATTTCACCAGGCTCTACATGCATAGAAATACCTCGGACAAGCCATCGTTCCGATTTGTAAACACCTGCATTCTCAAGTGACAAAAGCATGGGTAACTCTCTTTGGCATCGTAAGTTTAAAATTCGCTTCTGATTTCAAGACCTTTCGAATGATATCAAGCTTTTCTGATAAAATAAAAGTTTTGACTTATGTAATATTATAACATAGATTTCCGATGGTCAATTTTTGTTCAATGGAGAATTTTATGCGAGCCGTCAAATCTGTTTTACTTGCATCCACCTTTTTATTCACATCGACTGCTGTAGCTACTGCAGATGTTAAGGTCGTTGCCTCCATCAAGCCAGTACATTCGCTAGTTGCTTCTGTAATGCAAGGTGTCAGCGAACCTAGCCTGCTGGTCAAGGGTGCAGGTTCACCTCATACCTATTCCTTAAAACCCTCACAAGCAAAAGAGTTGCAAGCAGCAGATATTGTGTTCTGGATGAGCCACGACCTTGAGGCGTTTCTTGAAAATTCCATCGAAAGTATTGCGAAGAACGCAAAGGCTGTGTCTTTGATGGACAGTCATGGCTTGATAAAGCTTAATTTCAGAGAAGGGGGTGCATTTGACGCTCATGACCATGGGCACGATGACCATGGAGACGACAAGCATGACGACCATGGAGACGACGAGCATGACGACCACGGACACGATAAGCATGCTCATCATGATGAACACGGCCATGATGAGGTAGATCCTCATGTATGGTTAGACCCCCAAAATGCAAAAGCGTTAGTCCACGAAATTGAAGAGCATTTAGCCGAAATCGATCCGAGTAACGCAGCGAAATATGAGGCTAATGCAAAAGCTGTAATGAAAAAATTGGATGCGTTGACAAAAGAAATTGAGGCTGATTTAAAGCCGATACGCGAAAGAGGTTATGTTGTGTTTCACGATGCATATCAATATTTCGAAAAGCGTTTTGGAGTATCCGCAGTAGGGTCAATTACTGTTTCACCAGAAGTTTTGCCGGGAGCCGAGCGTGTATCAGAACTCAGAGATAAGGTGAGAAGCTTAAGTGCATCCTGCGTATTCTCTGAACCTCAATTTGAACCGAAATTGGTGAAAACTATTACTGAAAGTACAGACGCAGGCACTGGAGTGCTCGACCCATTAGGAGCTAACATTAAAGATGGTCCCGATCTGTATTTCACGCTAATTCGGAATATGGCAAAATCACTTAAGGACTGTTTGATGAATTAGGCTGTCTAATGTTTTGCTTTACTGCTGCATACGCTGCGGTAAGCTGTTCAGGTTGTAAAATAAATCAAAGGACAACAGCCTCTTTCGGTCTGTTGTCCTGAGCCTGAACGAAAGCTAATTTTATGGCGCGAAAAACGGTTCTAGTGACTGGCGCGAGTCGCGGTATTGGAAAAGCAGCCGCCCTGCGTTGTCTTGAAGATGGGCTTGAGGTAATCGGCCTGTCTACAACAGCTCGCGATGACTTGCCTTGGCCACATTACGGGGTGGATTTAGGCAATTCTAGTTCGAAAGCTCAGCTGCAAGACATTATAACGAAACATCGACCCTGCCGTTTTGTGGGCAATGCTGGGATTCTAATTAGCGGACGTCTAGAAGATGTTGGTTCAGCTGATTTTAACAGGTTAATGCGAATTAATCTGTTTAGCCTGATGGAAACAGCTAATCTGTTCCTGCCTGTTTGGAAAGATGAAAAATTTGGTCGCGTTGTTTTGATAGGTTCGCGCGCAGCGTTAGGCAAGGAGAACAGGGTTTTATACGGGGCATCAAAAGCAGGAGTCACAGGCCTGGGCCGGACACTAGCACTTGAGCTTGCACCCCACCAGGTAACTGTAAATGTGATTGCTCCAGGGCCGATTGCCACAGATTTATTTGAACATGGCCAGCCTGTTGGTAGCCCGGCTCGCATAAAAATTGAAACTTCAATTCCACTTGGGCGTGTTGGTCAGCCGGATGATATTGCGAATGCAGCCAGCTTTCTTTTAGATGACAAGTCCGGATATGTTACCGGCCAATGTCTGAATGTATGTGGCGGCCTATCAACTGGCTTTTCAACTCAGTAATTTCCGGCTGACCGATTCTCTTTTATCCAGCCAAAGGCTGGTTACCCCAGCTCCGAATAACATCGCCAGCCAGTTCAGCTAAGATTCAGGATAGGGTCCAGCCCAAATGGTCATGCCTCGTGGTTCAATAAAGGTTGGTGTTATGGCCAATGCCAGTATGTGGCATTATTGGACGCAGTGCTGCCCACAGCAAAGCATGTTCACATCTGGCAATGGGTTGTTTCTTTCAAGGCCACTATCAACCGCGCCTACAGATGTATCTCTAACACTTGAGAGCTGTTTCTAGCAATAAAGTTGTGCTGTGCTCCCAGCTTTGATTTAGCAGTGAGACTTTGCGGAGTTAACCTCATTGGGTTTTATTCTTAAAAGATGTTGTTTTAGAGTGACCTAAAGGTGTTCCTTTGCTATCACTGGCGCTCAGGCCGTCGTGGATCAATGCAGCTGTGTTACGGCAGCCTGAGTTTTCATAGCGAAGATACTGCTCCTTTCAATTGCGTTTTCAACAGCTGTTAGCGAAAGCGCTTGGTCTTAACTAGTCCGCATTATTTCTGGCGGCATAGTCTCAGAAAGAGCTATTATAGCATGTCTGGTTCACTCATAAATATGCCTGCTAATGTCTGGCGCATGACAGCTGCACAGGGTCTGTCAATGACAGTCATGAATGTAAATATAATCAATACTGGTTTAGCCGGGGCCATTCTTGCTCCTGAATTATGGTTAGCTACCCTCCCTCTATCTTTGCAGTTTCTAGCTGTCATGTTTGCCACGCTTCCTGCCTCATTATTGATGGGACGATTTGGCAGGCGGCCAATATTTCTGTCAGGTGTTTTTATCTCTATTTTGGCTACCCTCACGCAGACTGCCGCGATAATGACTGGCCAGTTCAGCTTATTCGTGCTTGGCTCTATGTTACTAGGTTGTTCGCATGGCATTGCCCAATTCTATCGCTATGCCGCAGCAGATGGGCTTCCTGATCATATGAAACCAAAGGCGATCAGCTTTGTTTTGCTGGGCGGATTGGCAGCCGCTATGATAGGGCCAGAAATCGCTTATCGTTTTGTGGATGCCATCGACGGCGCACGATATGCAGGCGCGTTTCTAGTGGCTGGTTCTGTGCATCTGCTTGCATTTATTGCCTTGCTGGGAATGGACAGTCCAAAGCCTCCGCGTAACCAATCGCAAGGACGGTCTTTGGCTATATTCATTTCAATGTCCGGTTTTCGTCTTGGGCTTATCGCTGCCGCGCTTGGTTATGCTGTAATGTCATTTTTGATGACGGCTACACCATTACAGATTGTAAATGTCAGCCAGTTAGATGTGGCAGATAATGCACGAGTGATTCAATGGCATGTGATCGCCATGTTTGCTCCGTCTTTTATCACTGGTCACCTGATTTCTCGTTTTGGTGTCAAACACATTATGGCCGCTGGTCTTCTGATGTATGCAATCTGTATATTTGCAGCGTTATCAGGTACGGCATTCTGGCATTATTTCACGGCGTTATTCTTGCTCGGGCTTGGTTGGAATTTTCTTTATGTTTCGGGAAGTACCCTAATTGCACGCCTTGCTGAACCTGCAGAACGGGGCCGGGTTCAGGGCATTGCTGATTTAATTATATTTGCTGCGGTCGCGGTTGCCTCTTTGAGCGCTGGCGCTCTTCATTCTTTTATTGGTTGGTCAGGTCTGGTTCTACTATGCCTTCTGCCTGTGGTGTTGATTGCGTGTGTAGTTTGGCTAACTCCGCGTGGCGAATTTTAAGCAAAAAGTCAAGCATTCCAAAATAAAAATAAACGGTTTCGCAAACAGCACAAAAGCCAGAAATAAGACAGTAAGTTGGGAATGCTGGCTAAACAATGAAATCAGGCATCATTGCGATCACATCTGCAGGACTGAAACCTGCCGCCCTGAGGGCGGTAAGACTGGTGTCATGATCGCGTTTGGACAGGCGTTTGCCGTTCTTATCACACACAAGTGGATGATGAAGATAAACTGGGGTTGGCAAGCCCAAAAGCTCTTGTAGCAGCCTGTGAAGTGGAGTTGAGGTTTCAAGGTCCGCACCTCTCACAACTAACTCAACCTGACTATCGGCGTCATCTAATACAACACTCAAATGGTAGGATGCGGCAATGTCCCGGCGTCCTAGAACAACATCACCTCTGTCAGCAGGCATTTGTTCTATGCCTACTTGGTGTGATGTTCCGGCATAGTCCTGCCAAATTAATGTGCCCGTGCGGGCCAAAGCGGCTTTGCAATCAAGACGCCATGCGGCCATATGTCCATTTATCTCCCGTTGATGCTGCTCTTCTTGTGACAGCAACCCTCTTGTATATGGCGCTGGTGCTTGTTCCGAACCATCATGTGGTGCGCTGAGTAGTGAGTTGACCTCACGTCTGGTCAAATAACAAGGATATAAAAGCTTATCTGTTTTCAGTTTTTCAAGCGCCTCCGCATATCGCTGAAGTCTTTTTGACTGAACCAGAGGCGTCTCTGCCCATTGCAGGCCAAGCCAGCTTAAATCATCCTTTATCTGTTTGGTATAGGCTGGGCGGCATCGCGTGTGGTCAAGGTCGTCAATTCGCAAACAAAACAGTTCTGAAGACTGTCCTGCAGCCTTCCAAGCGGTCAATGCAGAATAAGCATGTCCTAAATGCAGCTCTCCCGTAGGGCTCGGGGCAAAACGTGTACGCATTGGTCGAGTCACGGTTTTTTTTTGCGCATTGAGTTCAGGATGAACAGACATGTTGGTATCTCTCTTTCTGACTGTGATATAGTCATCCAACTGTCGGATGAATTATAACGAAACACTTTACTAGTACAAGAACAACACGGTGGACTTGAAAATGGCAGTTGAAGTCAACCAAAAGTTCCGCTCCAAAAAATAAGGAAACCCCTGAAATGACGTTTACCCCTTTGACGCTGGACTTGAACGAATATGGAATTTTATCCGGACAATTATATCAACCCGAAGTGCACTCTGTGGGACAGCTTGAGCAGAGCGTCAATTTTAGAAAAGATGCACGGCTTGTTATACTACTGCATGGTTGGGGGGCGGATGGCAGCGATCTGGCCCCACTAGCGCCGTCTTTATTGAGTCAGGCATCTGTCGCTTCTGAAGATACTTCATCTGCCCATCACAGTTCGTTTGGTGGTGCTGTATTTGTCCCGGATGCTCCTAATATATGCTCTGCGAACCCTTTTGGGCGACAATGGTTTGAGCTATCCGACCCTGCATCCGGCATTGGACGGAATGCATCAGCTTGTTTGCAGACAGCAGAATTTATTGCGGCCATGCTAGACGCTCTGTCTAAGCGAATTGGGTATGCTTCATATCAGATAATTTTGGGGGGTTTCTCGCAAGGTGGCATGGTATCGCTCACAGCTGGAGTTGGCTACGAAAAGCCCCTGGCTGGATTATTCTGTCTGTCTGGGGCATGGCTGACCTCAGAACAAACATGTCATCAGCCTACAGGCTTGCCTGTCTTTCTGGCCCATGGCGTACTTGATCCAGTCGTGCCGTTTGCATGCATAACACAGGCTGAAGCTGATCTGAAAAAGGTAGGTCTGACACCCCAAACTTTGCACCGTGAGCATATGGCTCATGGCATTGACCCAGAAACGATAGATGCTCTTGCCCGATTTATAGCCAGTCTGTGAACAGGAAAATGCGCCGCTGTTACTCATCCAATATCTCAATATGCTATCTACACAAACACAGCAACATTTTGGGGTAGGTATCAAGCTAATTGGCTATATCTAGTAATAAAAACGGGATTTGCTCTTGTCACCTGTTAAACATCATGTTTGACTATTTCCTGTAAGAGTCAACCGATGTGGTGAGCAGTAAACTTATGAACGCAGGTATGCATCCGCCCGCTCTCGTTTTGAATGCTGATTTTAGGCCACTCAGCTATTTCCCATTGTCACTCTGGTCATGGCAAGATAGCATAAAGGCTGTGTTTCTGGATCGGGTGACAATTATATCTGAGTATGAGGAAATGGTTAGCTCGCCGTCTCTGACCATGCCCTTGCCATCTGTGATTGCCTTAAAGGAATATATCCCTCAAGGTCGGACACCCGCTTTCACACGCTTTAATGTATTTCTGCGTGATAAATTTACTTGCCAGTATTGTGATACCAAACTGCCCGCAAGTGACCTGACCTTTGATCATGTCACACCGCGCTCAAAAGGCGGGCGGTCGCGTTGGGATAATGTGGTGGCCGCGTGTAGCCCATGTAATTTGAAAAAAGCCAATAAAATGCCCGCGAAGTGCAATATGCATCCGCTAAAAAAACCTGCTGCACCAACTGTCTGGCAGCTGCAGGAAAATGGACGGGCTTATCCGCCAAACTATCTCCATCACAGCTGGCGTGATTATTTGTATTGGGATAGCGAATTGCTGGAAGATGTGCCGGATTTGTCCTATTAGGACGAGTAAAGTATAGCAGCAGATAGGCTCAATTAGATTTTTTCAGCAATTTTGATCGCTGTTTTACATCCTGTTTGAATAATTGCTTTCATCAGACCATACGCAGGGGCCTGTCTTCCGTCATGTTCAACTGCAATATCTCGGTGCTCCAGCTCTTCATCTCTAAACCTAGCCAATGTTTTCACAAGTTCTGGTTCTTCATGACGGTTATTCAGGTCCTGCACTTGACGGTCATAATGTGTACCAATGACTTCTTCAACGGCGATTGTGCAGGCCATGGCGGCCTTCGGGCCTAGAGCTGCCGTTGCTGCGCCCAGCATGAAGCCGGCAGCTCCCCATAATGGGTCAAGCAGGGATGGTCTGACTTTATAGTCATTCAGCAGCGTATCAAACGTATCCAGATGTTCTTGTTCTTGTTCCATCATATGCTGGATTTCAGCTGCCTGTGGATGCCCTTTCAACACAGCAAGCTGGCCTTTGTAAATCGTCTGCGCAGCCCGTTCACCAGCATGATTTACACGAAGATATTCGGCCAGTCTTTGATTTGCTTTTGGCGGACTTTGTTCAGTCATGACGTATTTACTTTCTGCGGTATAATCCATTAATTCTGAACGAATAATATAAGGTAGAGCTTTAATGTTTCAAGCATCTGGGACAAGGTGGCGCACTCACAGCCGAATGCTTTATTTTGTTTTGCGGTAGGCCAGAAGTGCAAAACAAGCTAGACCGCTGCTGAACAGCATGTTCCAACCTGCCATTGATATATTAGCAAAGGACCACGCAATTTCATCACATCTGACAACTGGCGTAGCTAGAAGACTGTCAAGTAAATCGGACGCACTCATCGAGTTTAGTGCCCCTGAGCAGCTTGTTGGACCTTGCCAGAGCAATTGTTCTACACCTACATGATAACTCGCAATAATAGTGGTAACCGCTGCGCACAGCGCGATCATCAAAAAAGCTGGTCCTGAGCGTAGTATACCTGTCGTCCCCATCAGACAGAAGACAATCACACCAGCATGTGGCCAGCGTTGCCATAAGCATAGTTTACAAGGAGCTAAACCACCCAGATATTCAAACCCAAATGCGGCTGTCAACAATGCTGCTGAGGCTAAGCCACATAAAAATAGAATTTGTTGTTTTGAAAACAGCTCAAACATGATTCAGGATACCAACCACATTCCAGTCCCGATGAGTATCAACAGCGCAGATAAGAAACCAAGAACCAACTTGAAATCATGACGATAAGATACGAGCCCAGCAACCAGTAAAAACCGCACTCCACGGCCAAGCAGTGAAAATAAAATAAAGGGCAGCAGGGCATAGCCAAAAAGGCCAGCACTTACTGCTATGACTTTATAGGGCAAAGGGGTAAATGCCCCGATTAAAACCAGAATTATTCCGAATTTGTTGAATGCTGCTGAAACAGCAGAAAATTTTTCTGGGCCCGCAATTTGACCTGGCAAAAGCTGAAGCATGTCTGAAACAAATCCCTGGGCAGCAAAGCCTAGATACCAACCAATCCCTCCACCTACCACAGACCAGAATGCTGTCAAAAAGGCAATACTTATCCATTTATCGCTGCGAGCAAAGACACAGGCAGCTAGCAGCGGATCAACAGGAATAGGAAACAAGATACTTTCCAACGCTGTAAGGAAGTAGAGCCCAAGCCGTGCGTTTGTGGTGCCTGCATGAACCTTTATAAAGGTCGTTAGGGCTTGATGAGTAATCATAACAAATTTACTTGGTATTTTGCTTTGTTTTATTCAGAATGGCAGAATGGTGGGAGTACTCGGACTTGAACCGAGAAGCCTTGCGGCACAGGATTTTGAATCCAGCGTGTTTACCAATTTCACCATACTCCCGAACTACGAGTTTTAAATTCAAAATTGGTCTATAACACCAGTAATGTGTTTTTGGCAATTATCTCATGTAGATTTGTATTTTCTGACGTCTCGGTCACAACAGATGACTACCTCCTCAATACATAAAGTAAATGATTGACTTCGAAAGCATCAAACTAAAAACCAATTCCTGTCGAAATTAGAACATTTATGGCGGATAAATATTATTTAAAGGGTGCCCCAGAGGCACCATAAAAATGCAAATCAAGACGTGTAGCTCAAAATGTACATTTATTGTTCCGAAGGTTTAAATTATGGTTCGACGAGGAGCAAGACAAGGACGTTCAAAAAGAGAGGAGAATGAGAAGAAGGTGGTGCAGCAGCCCTTTTTCTTTACTCAAAACCCTTTTGTGCCATTGGAGCCTTTGAACTCAGACCAACTAGAATCAATTCACCGCGCATCCATGATTATATTGGAACAGACTGGTATTGAGGTGAACAGTCTTCGTGCGCGTCAGTTTTACAAAAATGCAGGAGCAGAAGTTGACGAAGCTAGCCAAATTGTAAGATTGCCTCAGGATTTGGTCATTTCGCTGCTTGAAACAGCTCCAAGTGAATTTATTCTTACACCAACCAACTCTGAGCGCGCGCTGGATATAGGCAAAAATAATATCCATTTCGGAATGGTTTCTGGAGCGCCAAATGTCAGTTGCGCGCTGCATGGCCGCAGGCCAGGAAATTTTGATGATTACAAAAATCTGATAAAGTTAGGGCAATCCTTCAACGTAATTCATTTTTTTGGCAACCAAACTTTATCTCCGAATGATCTGCCAGTGAACACGCGACATCTCGATACGGCATTCGTAAATCTGACCTATTCGGATAAGATTTTCCTATCTATGTCGATCGGTGGAACTCGTGTACGTGATACTGCAAACATGCTGGCTATCGCGCGGGGTTTGACTATTGAGGAATTGGCGCTTTCACCTAGTTGCATCACCAATGTTAACATAAACAGCCCCCGCAAATTTGACATTGAAATGGCGGAAGCTTTGATAACTTTGGCAGAGTTAGGCCAGGCAGTGGTGGTTACACCTTTTACGCTGATGGGGGCAATGGCTCCCATTACATTGGCTGGTGCCCTTGCTCAACAAAATGCAGAAGCAATTTTTGGAATTTGCTTAACTCAGATTGTACGTAAGGGTGCGCCAGTTGTTTATGGGGGTTTTACAAGTAATGTGGATATGAAATCGGGTGCACCTGCATTCGGAACACCTGAAAACACACGCGCCAATATGGCCGGCGGCCAACTAGCCAGGAGATATAATTTGCCATATCGCACAAGCGCATGTTCAGCCTCTAACGCGGTCGATACTCAAGCAGTCTGGGAAACTCAAATGGCACTTTGGGGTGCAGTATCGGGTCATGGTAATTTGATATACCATGCTGCTGGTTGGGGCGAAGGAGGGTTGGTTGCTTCTTACGAAAAATTGGTGGTGGATTGCGAGATGTTGCAGGCGATGTCTTCTCTTCTAAAATCAGTCACATTTACAAATGACGATTTGGGCCTGTCTGCCCAAGAAAATGTTTTGCCTGGGGGACATTTTTTTGGATCTGAACACACCATGAGCCGTTATCGCGATGCCTTTTACCCGCCTTTTCTATCCGATTGGACCAATCATGAGGCATGGGAAGCTGCTGGCAGCCAGAGAGCAGAAGATAGAGCGACATCTGTGTGGCAGCAAATGCTTGAAGGTTTTCAACCACCAAATCTCCCTCAAGATAGAATTGAGGCTTTGGAAGAATATGTTTCCCGCCGAAAAGAGGAGATTGGCACAAACGAACTTTAGATTGCCTCAGTTGTAATTATACCAAAACAAGCGAAGAATGTTATTGCATAATTGTAAGCGAGTCGGATTTTATTTTAATTTTCTGTCGATTCTCTTGGACTAGAGCCAGCGTTTGAAAAAATATTTTGTCGCAATTCCGACATATATGTTCTAATTGATGTGTTTTTTACCCCATGCGCCTTGCTAGCTTCTGTAAATGATGTAAGGTCTAGGAGTACAGTTCTCTCGCTAGTGAGAGCACCAGAAAAAATTAGTTTTCGAACATAGGAAAATCAACGCTATTGTTCAAAGGGAGGATTAGGAAATGTTTTTTGATAAACAAAACGGGAAGCCCGTTCACGAAAAGGCGCATATGTATGCAAAAGAGTATGCAGATGGACAGCTTTCTCGCAGAGAATTTTTAGTTCGGGCAACTGCTCTTGGAGTTTCAGCTACAACTGCATATGCCTTGATAGGCCAAAATGCAGCTGAAGCATCAGTCAGCTGGACGAACCCGCCAAAAATGGGTGGCACGCTTCGCTGTCAGATGGAAGTGCGGCCTTTGAAAGACCCTCGCACCTGGGATTGGTCAGAGATTGCTAATGCCTGCAGAGGATTTTTGGAGTATTTGGTTCATCTGGAGCCTGATGGAAGTGTAGCGGGGCAGCTTCTTGAAAGTTGGGAAGTGAATGCTGATGCAACTCAGTATACTCTCAATGTGAGGAAGGGTGTTAAGTGGAATAACGGTGACGATTTCACTGCATCAGATGTTGCAAATAATTTTGAACGTTGGTGTGATAAGTCCGTTGAGGGCAACTCGATGGCAGGCCGGATGGCTACCTTGATTGATCCAGATACCAATAAGGCTATCGAAGGCTCAATTGTTGTTGCAGACAGCCACACTGTTGTCCTGAAACTGCCACGTCCGGACATTACAATCATCGTTGGTGCAGGGGACTACCCGGCAGCCATTGTTCATTCATCCTATGATAATTCTGCTGAAATGCTTACTAACAATCCGATCGGCACGGGTGCATATACGTTTGAGAGCCATGAAGTTGGCGTCAAGGCTGTTTTGGTTCGTAATGCAGGTCATACTTGGTGGAACGCTAAAAATGGTGCCTTTTTGGACAGGATCGAGATTGTAGATTATGGCACTGATCCAACAGCATTTGTTGCGGCTATTGAAGCTGGCGAAGTCGATATGCTTCACCAGACAACTGGTGACTATGTCGAATTAATGGATTCTCTCGGTTCATTTGAAAAGTCCCAGGTAGTGACAGCTTCAACCATTGTAATAAGAACGAACCAAGATGCTGAAGTTAATGGCATGAAGCCATATGCTAATAAAAATGTTCGTCGAGCTCTAGCGATGGCTGTAGACAATTCAGTGTGTTTGGAATTGGGCTATGCCGGGCTTGGGGAGCCTGCTGAAAATCATCACGTATGTCCGATTCACCCAGAATACGCAAAACTTCCGCCTCAAAAAGTTGATCCGGCAGCAGCAAAATCGATGCTGGATGCAGAAGGTATGGGTGATTTTGAACATGAAATCATATCAATCGATGATGACTGGCGTAAAAATACCACCGACGCGGTCGCCCAACAATTGCGTGATGCAGGGATAAAAGTCAAACGCACAATCCTTCCAGGCTCAACCTTCTGGAATGACTGGGCCAAATATCCGTTTTCTTCAACAAACTGGAATCAGCGGCCCCTAGGTGTTCAGGTTTTGGCTCTTGCTTATCGCTCGGGCGAAGCATGGAATGAATGCGCTTTCAACAACGCTGAGTTTGATGAACTTCTTTCAAAAGCATTAGCCACAGCAAATGCTGATGATAGAAGGGTAATAATGGAGCGCATCCAGCAAATCATGCAGGATGAAGGTGTGATAATTCAACCTTATTGGCGTTCAATCTTCCGTCACAAGCGTAAGTCCTTAGTTGGGCAATCAGATATGCATCCAACTTTTGAAAATCGCTTCCAGTATATGGGCTTCAACGCTTAAAGCGGGTTCTCAAAAATTTATGCCGCATCCCTATAGGTGTTGGGATGCGGCGTTTATTTATGGAAACATGTAAATGTTTTTGTTCCTTACTAAACGAATTGGATTAATGGCACTCACATCCCTGTGTCTAACTTTTGTTGTTTTCTTTTTAACAAATTTACAACCCAATCTTGAAAAGCTGGCTAAGACACAGGCGAATAATCGCATGACCGATGATCAAGTGGTTAGCTGGTTAGCCCGCAACGGATATGACCGAAACCTTTTCTTCAGATATGGGGAATGGTTGGGTGTTTTACCCGGATGGCAAAGTACAGAGGATGACGGCAAAGTAGTTGGTAAATGTGCTTACCTTAAAAGAGACTTTGGGCATGTGCCTAATTACTGTGGTTTACTGCAAGGAAAATTAGGTTACACCTCACTTTTTCAGGGAAAAGTAGAGGAAATCATTGGCAAGAGGTTATTGCTAACCGGCAAGCTTATGTTTTGGGTAATGCTGGTAATGGTGCCCTCTGCGCTTTTAGTTGGAGTGGTAGCAGGCATGCGTGAGGGAACTCGAACTGACCGCTCTCTTTCAACCTTCTCAATAATAACTACTGCTACTCCAGAATATGTTTCAGGAGTGGTTTTCATAGTAATTTTTTCGAGCTCTGCAGTTGGTTTAAAGTGGTTGAATGGTTCTGCGACAACGGCAATGGATGGCATAACATTCAATAATTTTACACTGCCTGTAATGACGATGGCACTCTATGGCATGGGCTACATAGCTCGAATGACCCGCGCCTCTATGGCTGAAGTAATGACAGCGCAGTATATTCGAACAGCTCGTCTCAAAGGGGTAGCTTTTCAAAATATTGTTTTGAAACATGCTTTGCGCAATGCTCTTATAGCGCCGTTCACCGTAATAATGTTGCAATTTCCTTGGCTTTTGACGGGTGTAGTGATTGTTGAAACACTTTTTAATTACAAGGGTTTTGGCTGGACGTTGGTTCAGGCGGCTGGCAACAATGACATCGAGTTACTTTTATCATGCTCTATTGCTGCTGTATTGGTAGTTCTAGTAACCCAACTCATTTCTGACATAGGGTACGTGTACTTGAACCCCAAAATTCGGGTAAATTAGAAAAAGGGGATAACCAAAAATGGCGCCACTAAGTTGGTTGGAAATTTTTGGACAGATGTTTGTTCAATTCATACCCGTGTGGATTGCTTTGGGAATTATATTTCTTTTATCTGTGCTTTTTAAGCGAAGGCTTGGTTTATATGGCCGCTTGTTCGACAGTCCTATTGGGATGATTGGCTTATTTATTGTTTTATTTTGGGTTTTGACCGCAATATTTGCAGATATGATCGTAACTCATGATCCGCTTGCTCAAGTCTCTGGGATGAAAAATAAGCTTCCAGGTACACCTGTTCGTGGACAAGAAGGTGCATTTTATCTGCTGGGTGGGGATAATTTAGCACGGGATATTTTTAGCCGGATGGTTATGGGGGCAAGGTTTGTTTTATCAATCGCTCCAGCAGCAACCCTTTTTGCCTTTATGGTCGGAATCACATTGGGCTTGCCTGCGGGTTATTTTGGAAAACGCTTAGACACCATCCTATCATTTTTAGCGAATATGGTTTTAGCTTTTCCAGTGATTCTTCTTTTCTATTTGTTGGTAACGCCGGAAATCCGTGTAACGGGCATCCCTATGATTTTGGCTGCTGTTCTTTTCCTATTCCCAATTGTGTTTTTGATGATGCTTTTCCATTCTCGTTATTACACCGAGCCAGCAAGGCGCAATCTATATTGCGGTATAACTCTGATTTTTTGTTTATGGGCATATTCAGGCCTTGCTTTTAATGCCGACCCTCTTGGGATTTTTTATATGGATCCTAACTTACTGAATGTATTTGTCTCGGTGGTATTTGTGAACTCGCCAACTGTATTTCGTATTGTTCGTGGCATTACGCTTGATATTCAAACCCGTGATTATGTTGCTGCCGCGCAGACCCGCGGTGAGGGGGCATGGTATATTATGCTTTGGGAAATCCTACCAAATGCACGTGGCCCACTGATTGTCGATTT
>CABYIQ010000004.1 GCA_902518965.1 uncultured SAR116 cluster alpha proteobacterium | reverse complement strand
TTGTCAGCGTTCGGCATAAGGCATGGGCTCGCAAAGCTAGCCCGTCAAGTGGAAAAGGATGCATCTCAAACCGAATCAGGCCTGTATCAATCAGGTCCTTTTTAACCTGCGGGAAGGTGTCGCGGTGAAACCGGCCACAATGACCACATGTCATGGAAAAATACTCAGCTACACGAACCGCGGCATCTGGCTTGCCTAGAAAGCGTACTTCTTCTGCTCGTTTTGTCGACACTTCAAATCTTGCCAAGGCAAGTGATGGTACGAGGGAAAGCGACAGACCAGCAACGGCGCCCTGAGCAAGAACGATACGCCTTGTCAGGATTGGTGTTGATTCGGATTCAGATAAAAGCGTGTTGGTCTTGATTTTCATAATTCAATTTACGTCCTGTGTTAGTCAAAAGCGTTGTTCAGAACAGTCGTACAGACGCTTTTTCGCACAAATGAGGCAAAGGCCCCTTTTTGTTGTTATTAACAACTCTTCCTCATCTGTACAGGGTTTTTTGATTCTTTTGAGATCTTACTCTACCCACAGGCGGTTCAGAGTTGCAGAAACGAGTAAAATTCTGTGAGACGCTGGTTTTAGTATAGTTCTGCAAAGAATAGGCGCCGCGCAGATGCTTCATTTTATGTTGCGCCCTAACCTGATTAACGCTGCCCGCAATTCTGGGCTCTGTATCTGGCTGGTCACCTTTTCCAGTGTATGAAGCGGAACAGTGTCCTGTTCATGGCCTGTCTCATGAGCTGATTTTTCATATTCCGTTATTGTAGCTCGTGCCATGTCCTGACGTAACCTTATCCTGCTAACAGCAGCAAAACCAAAGCTTCTGTTCATCTGGGTGATTAAAGTCTGACTCATCATTTGCACTTTTGGGCCTCTGCCACTAACAACTGATAACACAACTGTCCCATCAATACGCTTATTGTTTGGAAACTGAAGGTCAACAGGAAGACAATATGAGGCGGCCTCACCAGCGATATCTGACCAATCACCGATCAGTTTTGCCAAAATCTGACTTCGCTTCTTTAAGCCGGGCCCAACTAGCTTCTCTGTCAGTTGTGATAAGGGCCGCAACCGCGTTGAACGCCTGCGTTGATATATAGGTGAGATCGGTGTCATACGACAAACCTAACATGAACACAACTTTGCTGACAGCCCCTCGTTTTCACATAAATGAAATTATGTATGGATGCAGCATCAGATGAGATAAATGCTGCATAGATCTGTTCAGACAGTGCCTCGTGCGGTATCTCTGTTCTGTAATGACTGTCCAGGAAAATCGATTCGATTTTACAGCCTTTGATGCTGATGCCGTGTTGGGCTGGTATGACCAGCATGCTCGCGAATTGCCGTGGCGCGCGCGCAGTCCTGAACTGGCTCCAGCTTATCACGTATTTCTGTCTGAGTTGATGTTACAACAGACTGTTGTGGCAACAGTGATCCCTTATTTCAATGAATTTATCCGCAGATGGCCGGATATTCACGCCCTTGCTGCTGCAGATGAAGATGATGTGCTAAGAGCGTGGGCTGGTCTCGGCTATTATGCACGGGCACGCAATATGGTTAAAGCTGCGCAAGAGATCAGCACGACCCTTGAGGGCCGGTTTCCGCAAACAGCAGATGAGCTAATAAAATTGCCTGGTGTTGGCCCCTACACAGCTGGCGCTATAGCTTCGATTGCTTTTGCTCAGCCAGCTGTTGTTCTGGATGGTAATATTGAGCGTGTTTTGATTCGCTTCGCGGGCATCGACCAGCCTAAAAAACTGATTAGAGACAGCCTTGCTGAGGGGTATCTGTCCATTTTGCCTGAGACAAGGCGGTCAGATTTTCCGCAGGCACTGATGGATATAGGAGCAGGTGTCTGCACTCCTAAACAAGCAAAATGTGATATCTGCCCGCTCGCAGCGGGCTGTGCAGCCCGCCGTCGATCTAACCCCGAAGATTTGCCTGTAAAACCAGCAAAGCCAGCAAAGCCTGTGCGGCAGGGCGAAATCTATGTAATCACGCATCCCTTTAATCAAATTCTGATGACACGGCGTGCACCAACTGGTCTTCTGGGGGGCATGATGGGCTTTCCCTCAAGCGGATGGGATAAGTCACATCACGATCAAAACTTATTGGCGGCTCTGGCAGGTACGCGAAAAATCCGTCTACCGCAAAGATTCAGCCATATTTTTACGCATTTCAGGGCTGATATGGAAGTTTTTCATATCCAGGTCAGCGTGTCCTGGCAGCCGCCTGAAAACTACAGCTGGGCAGACATCAACCCTGATGATTGGTCAACATTTTTCAGAAAAGCTTGGCAACAGACAGAATCATTTCTGAAATATGTTGGTGGAGCTTCAAGCCGGAGTTTTAAGGATAAACCTTAATGGTTAAAATGGCGCATACCGGTGAAGGCCATGGCAATACCAGCCTTATCAGCAGCAGCAATTACTTCCTCATCACGCATTGACCCGCCAGGCTGGATAACAGCAACAGCCCCGGCTTCGATAGCGACCTCAAGGCCATCTGCAAAAGGAAAGAATGCATCAGATGCAACCACAGACCCCTTTGTGCGGGGATTGTCCCAGCCATGATGTTTGGCCATCTGATTTGCTTTTTGTGCGGCAAGATAGCAGCTGTCAACCCGGCTCATCTGCCCGGCACCAATCCCTGCGGACACGCCGTCCTTTACGTAGACTATTGCGTTTGATTTTACATGCTTGGCAATTTTCCATGCGGTCAGCATATCCTTTAGCTGGCCATCAGTTGGCTTTATTTTAGTGACAATGGTCAAATCTGCATTTGTCAGCTGTCCATTATCCCGGCTCTGAACCAGATAGCCGCCAAGGACGGATTTCACCTGCAGCCCTTCGGCAGCTGGGTCTGGCATCTGTCCGGTCAGAAGAACCCGAAGATTGGTTTTTGCCGCTAAAACGGAAAGCGCATCGGTGTTAGCATCTGGTGCGATCAAAACTTCAGTAAAAATTGAGGATATTGCTGTTGCAGAAATCTGGTCCAGCTTGCGGTTACAGGCAACAATTCCGCCAAATGCACTGACCGGATCAGCAGCCAGAGCCTGTTCCCATGCTGCTGTCAATGTATCGGTAACTGCTACACCGCAGGGGTTGGCATGCTTGATAATGGCTATAGCCGGCTCTGAGAATTCGCTGACCAGCCGAAGAGCGGCATCGGTGTCGTTGATGTTGTTATAAGACAGGGCTTTGCCTTGAATTTGGCGAGCGTGAACCACTGATGGCTCACGCGCATGGGATGCATACAGACCAGCTGTCTGATGCGGGTTTTCCCCATAGCGTAAATCAAGCGTTTTTTGGGCAGACAGATTCAGTCTGTGCTCAGCCTGTTCTGGCTTTGTTTTTTGTGTTTGCTGTGTCAACCAGTCAGCAATCATCTGGTCATAGGCAGCTGTCTGCTGGAAGGCTTTTTGGGCCAGCCGTTGTCTCGTTTCAGCATCGACTGCACCATCAGCTTCGAGGGCCAGGGCAACCGCATGATAATCTGCAGGGTCAGTGACAACACTAACATAAGAGTGGTTTTTAGCACCTGCACGGATCATAGCCGGGCCGCCGATATCAATATTTTCAATACAGGTTTCGAAATCTGCACCTGCGGCAACCGTCTGGGCAAAGGGGTACAGATTAGCCACGATCATATCAACAGGTGCGATGTCATGCTTGTTCAGTGCGTCAAGATGTTCTGACTTGTCCCGTCTGGCCAGAATACCACCATGGATATGAGGATGAAGCGTCTTTACGCGCCCATCCATAATTTCTGGGAAGCCAGTGACCTGTGATACGTCGATCACATCTAATCCTGCCTGCCGTAGGGCAGCAGCTGTGCCGCCGGTTGATAACAACTGGATATCAAGGGTTGTCAGACGCGTGGCAAAGGCAATAAGCCCTGTTTTGTCTGATACAGACAGCAACGCTGTTCTGACCTGTTGTGGTCCGGTATCAAATCCAATTGACGACATGGCGGCGCTTCCTTTGTTTTTAGCTTGTTGGACCTGCATCGGACAGCTTCTTATGCCGAATAGGCAGATAAAAAACAAGTAACCTGTCAGCCAATTTTCTTGGCTGCGGGGCTGTGGCGGTTAAATGCCCAGCTGATATCTGCTGACCCGTTGACCTGAATATGTGCTGTAGACGTGCGGATGACAATTTGCTGACAGGACAGACGGGTCGGACCATCCATGTAGACAGATTGATCTAAAGATACATCCCCGCCGCGGTATTTAAAAACCCATCCTGTCTTTTGGTTATGAATTTTCAGCAGGATCTGGTTCTGTTTAATTTTCGCTGCACTTACGCGGGGATGGAGATGAAAGCGAATAAGCGCTTCTGATGGAATTTCGCCTGGCGCGCCGGTATAGCTCAGCGTGTCTTTTCCGCGCAGACTGCTTCCTGATTTTGCCAAAAATAGCTGCCGTTTATGAAGAATGCCGTGACTTTTGCCATATCCGTCATGCAGACCTTCAATTAAGAACCCATCCTCAGCTGTGGTTACTTCAAGACTCAGGATAGCAGCAGGTAGATTGGCGTGTGGACGGTGATTATCAAGCCCATCTAGTGTCAGACAGCTATGTGCAGCTGTCTGACATAGCGCCCTATTCAGGCGGGGTTCCGGGCTGGTCTGGCCTGAATTTACTATAAACTGATGGTTGGAGACTGAAAATTCAAAGGCGAAGACACTGGCAGGAGGATGCAATCCAGAGACTGAGCTTTCTGTTCTGAAAGGTTTGCTGACCCCAGCATCCATAATCACCAAACTGCGGGCTGCTGACAGCCGCACAAAACCCGTATTCTCAGCAACGGACATGACCCGTCCCTTGACCGCGCATCGGGCAATAACCTGATCTATATCCCGTGCTGGGATACTGCCCGCATAATGAAAATGGGCAAATTCGCCTGTGCCATGCCGCCACATTTTTGTAATCGCAGCCATCTTGAGGGTGGTCTCAGTCAGATCGGGTCTGTCTGCGATGCCTGTCTGGGCCATAGCCACTCGACATTCCAGCATCAGACGAAGCAACGCCAGATGCGTTTCCGGGCGCCGCGATTTATGTCCACCATCTGGGTTCAGTTGGCCTTTGACTTTTGGCACGATCAAGTCAAGAAGCGCATTGATATCCTTTGCCCCTTTCTGAGACTGCAGTGGCACATTTAAGGCCACCTGGCACATCACCAGACCAGACAGAGCAACAAGCTGATCGAACGGTGAGGCAAGCCGTTGCCAGTCGAGGCTCAGACAGCGGAATTGTACTGTTATCATTTGCTTCAAAACCGTTTGGAAACCTTCGTCTGCTGAGTGCCCAAACCAGCCATAGGTGAGCGCCAGATTTGTCAGCCGTATAGCGATAAGGTCTGGCCGCCACTGCACAAAGGTCCAATTTTTGTAATCATCCAGCCAGCGTAAGATTAATGCACGGGCTGTCATTCTTGCGCGGCTGCCACCATAGTCGCGCAGGTCACGTATCCAGTCAAACTGAGCAAAAGTTTCAGAACTGAGTGGATAAGGAAGGGTGCCTTGAGCAATAAGGGCCCCATTCTGAGGATTTCCTTTCCACGGATCCAGAAAGACTGGCAAAGGTGACGAAGCCTCAGCTCCATTCAGCTGCCAACGGAACAGCCAGGACTGACGATACAGAATTTCAAATTTTGACAGCTTCCACCTTTTCATTGTCTCATCTGGTGATGTTGGTGCTGTGAATGTGTTTTGTTTTGACATAACCACAATAAAAATAATTTCATATCGCGACTGTCAAAGCACTTGTAATCACCCCGTTGCTTGCAGCCAGCGCAAACTTTTGCTGGATTATGACGCCACTGGTCTAAGCCGTGCAATAAAAAAACCATCATTGCCTGAGGCATAATCAGATGCAGCGGCTGCATCGGGCAATTTGGCATAGTTCAGACAGGTGGGCAGTACTCTTGCCCAGCCTTCCACACTCAGTGCTGGGGCAAATAGACCCAATTCTGCTTTACTGAATTTATCCAGTTTTGCGAGCCTGTCAGACGTGACAGCCCTGACAATCTCCTCACCTTCTTCGCTCTGCATTGAACAAGTTGCATAAATCACAAACCCATCAGGCCTGACCCAGCGCAATGCAGCTTCAAGCATATCATGCTGAACAGCTTGCAGGGCATTCAGGTCAAGCCGGTTGTTTCGGACTAGAATATCGGGTCGTCGCCGAATTGTTCCTGTTGCAGAACAGGGTGCATCCAGCAAGATCACATCTGGCTGTGCTGCTGTGGCAAACTTGTCAAATTCTGCTGATAGAATATCAGCGTGAAGGATATCAGCCAATAGCTTCAGTCTGTCCAGATTCGCCTTCAGGCGCGTCAGGCGATGCGCATCAGAATCAACAGCTGTCACACTTGCGCCTGCAGCCGCCAGCTGTGCTGTTTTTCCGCCAGGGGCGGCGCACAGATCAAAAATTACCCTGCCAGGTTTGGCGCCCGCTAGTGTGCCACATAGTGCAGCCGCAGCATCCTGAACCCACCACAGACCCTCATCATAATGGGGCATCTTGCGTATATCGCCGTCAAAGCTGCAGCGCAAGGTATGATGTTGTATATGAAGGCCGGAAAGATGCTGCGCCAGCTTAGCCCGATCTGCATCTGGCTTTACCGTCAGATCAAGTGGCGGGGTCGTCATCAACAGATCCATAATCGCTGATGTCTGGTCAGGCCCATATTGTTTTGTCCAGATGGTTTTCAAAGGTGCAGGCAGGTTATCCATTACTGATGTTAGGCCGAGCATATCATCGTATTCTCTTATCGCGCGTCTCAGGATTGCATTTATCAGACCGGATGCCCGATCATGGTTCAGTTGTTTTGCCAGTTCGACAGAAGTATTGGTTGCTGCATGGGGGGTTGTGCTCAGAAAAAACAACTGCACAAGACCCAGGTGCAAAATAAGATTAATAGCCTGGTCAACAGGCTTTGACAGGCAGTGATCGATCATTTTTTGCACTTGTCCATAGCGTCGCAGACAGCTTGTAACCAAAAGGCGGGCAAAGGCCCTGTCCCGGCTTTCCAGTGACGCAAACATCTTATTTTTGGTCAGCGCAGCATCTGTGACCATATTTTTATTGATGATGTCGTTCAGCACGCCGAAGGCGGCAAGGCGTGCACTCGCCTCCACAGCCATAGCTGCCAACTCCTTTTGTGGCAGGCGTTTACGTTTTGGTCTTTTGCGTTTGTGCTGTCTAGCAGTACCGGCCTTTAATGTTAGTAGTTTTTTTGATGGGTCAGCCATCTCATAGCAAATAGACCAGTTATCAGCATCTTGTCCAGACCCCATCAGTACCCATATAAAGAGCATGTGAAGCTAACAGGGTTCAGGTAAAGTTCAGTCTGGACACTAAAGAAGAGCTAGCAGAGCAGGAAAGCTGTTATGACATCTGATATAAAAGCTGATATAGCACAGCTAAAAAAACCCAAACAAGCGAAGTCGCAGATACCCAAAAAGCAACATGTTCCAGCAACGGAGGCCGCGCCAAAAGAAACTGGTGGGCCAAAAGGGCTGGAGCCGACACGTTATGGTGATTGGGAAAATAATGGCCGATGCACAGATTTTTAGAATGGGGCATTTACTGCACCTAAGCTTAGGTTGTGCAGGCCTGCATGTTGAGCCTTATAAGATAATTCTTATATGACCAGACTGACCACCAGCATTCTTGTCTCTTCCGCGCTTAGACAAGCGCAGGCAAAAGGCATTTTTGCAGCTGTTCTGCGGCAGGGAGATGAACAGGCGGGAACCATATTTGTTGAGGTGGAAATTGATCCAGCCCAGTCCAGTTTGTATGGGCGGCAGGTCAGTTTTGACGGCGATTATGAATGGGTCTGTCTGACGGGTGAAGTGCCGGTGTCTTCCGCGGATGTTGCGGAACGCCTCCACAAAGAAACAGCCCGTGATCCTGACTGCTGGATAATTTGTGTGCAGGATCCTAAAGGCCGTAACATATTTACAGTTGAGCCAGATTTAGACTAAAAAGCGTGGTGTCCTTGCAGGCGCTCTTGAATCAGAGGATAAGCTGAAGACGATGACAGAAAAGAAAGCTGCCCTTCACAGGCTGGAAGATTATTCACAAGACCAGATAGCTGAATTGCTGTCGCGGACAGCAGATGATTTAAGCCCTTATATGACACAGGTTGCACCTGTTATTGAACAGGTGCTTGAAAGGGGTGATGCCGCTCTTTTAGCCCTTGCTGAGAAATTCGATAACGCAGATATGACAGGCAAACAGGTTCTGGCCACGGAAGAGGAGACTGATGCTGCTTTTGACCAGCTCGATCCGGACCTGATTGATGCGCTTGGCTATGCAGCTGATAACATCCGCCGTTTTCATGAACAGCAGAAACCAGAGCAGGAATGGTCTGTTGAAATCCGTCCCGGGGTTGATGTCGGTGAACGAGCCTTCCCCATTCAAAAAGTTGCTTTATACTCGCCGCGTGGCAAAGGCAGCTTTCCGTCAGTGACCCTCATGACAGCGATACCAGCTGTTGTCGCGGGTGTGCCTGAGCCTGTTATCCTGACGCCGCCTGGCATGGATGGTAATATTGACCCGGCAACACTGGTTGCCGCCCGTTTGGCAGGGGTACAAATGGTAGCAAAGGCTGGGGGCGCGCAGGCTGTTGCTGCTGCTGCTTTTGGCACCGAATCCATTCCTAAATGTCAGAAGATAGAAGGGCCGGGCAGCCCGTGGTTTGTTGCAGCAAAGCGGCTTCTGGCTGATAAAATTGACTCACGCCTTCCTGCTGGCCCAAGCGAAGTGATTGTCCTTGCTGATGAAACAGCTAACCCTGAGCTTGCGGCGCTTGATATTCTGATTGAAACTGAACATGGTCCGGATTCGTCAGGGTTTCTTGTCACTTGGTCTGAGCAGCTTGCTGAAAAGGTTCTGGCATCTCTGCCCACTTATTTAGCGCGGATGTCGCCGCTGCGTCAGGATTATGCTTTGACGGTTCTGTCTAGCACGAATGGCGGCATTGTCCTGACAAAAACAGCAGAACAGGCCTATCAGTTCATCAATAATTATGCGCCGGAACATTGCCAGATCCTGTCTAAACAGCCTGAACAGCATCTGGACAAGATTACAACAGCTTCTGAAATTCTGCTTGGTGAATATGCGGCGGGTTCGCTTGCCAACTATATGATGGGGCCAAATTGTGTCCTGCCCACCTCAGGGGCGGCGCGCACCCATTCGCCGCTTGGTGTCCGGGACTTCATGCGCACAGCGTCTGTTGGAAGAGTCTCAGCTGAAGGATATGCAGAGATGGCTCCAAAAACAGAAATTTTTGCCCGTTATGAAGGGTTTGATGCTCATGCGAATGCTGTGTCATCATTACGCGGCAAGCTAATGGCAAGTGACACATGAAACTTACCGAATTTTAGCTCAGTTCAGGGACAGGCTGGCATCTGATGCCTCTGCTTCATAGGCATAGATATATACACCAGCATAATGTTTTTCAGTATAAGCAAGAGAGTTCCGCAGCTCAGCAAGCGTTCGCGCAGCTTTAGTCTCAAATTTTCTTAGGTCGTCACTGGTATCAAATTTAGTCTGAATGGTCACGCTTCCACATTGCCCTAAGGACATATTCAGCGCCTTTAAATTGCAATCAACAATTAATTTGCCAAAAGAATCAGAGATATAGGATGCGGCTACTTTTGCTTCATCCATAGACGGAAACTTTAGATTATAAACTTTAGCAAACATGGTCTTAATTCAACTTTGACAGCATTTCATCCAAGACCTCAGTCGCATCTGAGCCTGATATCTTTATGCGATTAAGTGGCTTGGGTTGTATTTTCATAGATTCCTGTAGGTTGCGGCCCTTTCGGGTCAAGATGACCTCGTCGGCATCAAGTTCCAGCAACCCAGAATTCATCAGACCATCTGCGTTATTTGCATCTATTGCGCGCCCGGCACTTGCTGCCAAAAATAATTTAAAATCAGCTAAAGATAAAGTGGGGAAGTCTTTCTGAAACGCTGAAGCTGCTTCAAGCATCTTCTCAGAAGTGAGCTGTTTCTGGTCAGTTTGAAGGTCAAGTAGAAAAGCGATATTCTTTGTAATTTTCTGAATGAGTGGGATGACAGTTTCTGAAATCGCCTTTGGTGACGTATGCAGCATGCAAAGCGTTCCAAGAGCATAATTATCCCTGTTAATCACAGGAAAACCTGCATAACCAAGCCAGATTGAAGAACCATCAAGTATAGCTGGGTGATTTTTCCATGTAGGGTCTTCTCTTAAGTCCGGCATTAAGAGGGGTTCGGAACTTAACAAGACATAGGAACAGATATTATTGCTGTGCCGCTCGCCTTTACCGCCAACCTCGTAATCATCTCGGCCCGCAGATGCCATTCCACATTGGAAGTCATTATCAAAAAGAGAGAATGTCGCTGTATCAAAATCAGTTATATCTTTTGCCAGATCGCAATAGACCTGAAATAATTCTGGTTTGGGGTTGTCAATAAGGCCTGTTTGAATAACAGCTTTCGCTCTGCGTTCTTCATTTGCTGGTCGTGGTGCAAGGGACGTCGTCATGATCGATACTCCTTAATAAAAAAAGTCTAGCTGAAATCTCTTGCGCTCACAAGATACAACTGCACTTAACTATTGCATGCGTGGTGTTGCCTAAAGCAGATACTGCTGATAAATTTCCGCCACACAACAAAGTAATGATAAGGGCTGCTTACCTTCAAGGTCTCATAAAGGGCAATTGGGATGAAAAATCTTCTCAAAAACGATGGAATATGTGTGGACGGTCTTGACCGGTCCCTATGCGTTGCACCGATGATGGATTGGACGGACAGGCATTGTCGTTATTTTCACCGTCTTCTGGCTCCGCAGGCACTTTTATTCACTGAAATGGTTACTGCAGAAGCGATTTTGCATGCTGGTGTGGACAGGTTTTGCCAGCATGATGCCCGTGAACATCCCCTCGCTCTGCAGCTAGGCGGGTCTGAACCGGACAGACTGGCAGCTGCTGTGCGCGCTGTTGAACCTTTTGGCTTTGATGAAATAAATCTGAATGTCGGCTGCCCATCCCCGCGGGTTCAGTCTGGCCGGTTTGGGGCCTGCCTGATGGCTGAACCAGAGCTAGTTGCAGGCCTTGTCGGGGCGATGCGTGCCCAGACAGACCGGCCAGTCACGGTCAAATGCCGGATTGGTATTGATGATATGGATCCCGAAACAGGTTTGGACAGATTTGTTGATGCAGTTGCAGATGCCGGTGTGCAAGTCATTTATCTGCATGCGCGTAAAGCATGGCTTAACGGGCTAAGTCCAAAGGAAAACAGGGAAGTCCCTCCTCTTGATTACGGCCGTGCAGAGCGGCTGGCGCGGCGGCGCCCTGATCTTGATATAATCTTAAATGGCGGGCTGACAAACAGAGATATGACAAAGGCTGTGCTACAGCCGTTAGGTCAAAGATTTGCAGGCGTCATGTTGGGTCGGGCAGCTTATAGAACACCCTATCAACTCGGCCTGTTTAATCAGCTTCTATCTCAGAAGAAAGGCCCGCCTGATTTGCAGGAAGTTGCCTGGAAGATGACAGATTATGCGGAAAAACAAATCAAAACAGGTGTGCCTTTACAGGCCATTACGCGGCATATGTTTGGCTTATGCGCGGGGCTAAAAGGGGCAAGAGCCTTTCGGCGTGAACTTGGCGAACAGGCCCGTATGCCAGGCACTGACTGGACTCTGATTGAAAAAGCTGTCAAGGCCTGCCTGCATATGAACAAAAATCTTAATGAAAAGAAAGTTGCTTAATGTCTGAAAAAACAGAACAGATGAACGAGGCAGAGCCGCCTAAAAAAGGACGCTGGCTGATTGAATATGGGCCTTTAATTTTATTTTTCGTTGTGAATTATGCGGCAGGGATCCTGTTTGCTACAGCAGCTCTTGTTGCAGCAACAATCATCGCCTTGGGTATATCGTGGGTCCTTGATCGTCATATCCCGATGATGACTTTGCTGGGCGGTATTGCTGTGACATTTTTTGGGGGGCTGACCTGGGTTCTGGATGACCCATTTTATATCAAAATCAAACCAACAGTGATCAGCTTGTTAATCGCTGTCATTCTATCAGGCGGTCTTTTGATCAAACGAAATCCGCTAAAAGCTATGCTGGGCGCAAAGTTACAGCTAAGCGATACTGGCTGGCGTCAGGTTACCTGGATGTGGGCGGCTATGTTTGCCACTTCTGCACTGGCCAATGAACTTGCGTGGCGGAATTTAAGTGACGATGGATGGGTAACCTTTAAATTATTTGGCCTGACGGGGATCTCTGTTGTTTTTGCGCTTCTGACAATGCCGATTATGAGCAAACACAGCACGATCAGAGATGCCACAGACTAAAAGGTGTTATGCCTGCCTATCGAAGCCAGGCCAGACGGGAAAACACATCTTTTGAGAGTGATAAAAATGTTTCAATATACAGCTTTTCGCTGTCTCTTGTTCTGACAGCTGCATATAGTTTTCGTGTTATCCCAGATTTAGTCAGCTTTTTCTGCGCGAGCAGCTCTGTGTCTCTGGCGCTTTGCAGGACCCAGTCAGGCAGCACGCTTACCCCCTTATTTGCGCCGACCAGAAGTAGAATAACTGAGGTCAGCTCGATCTGACGGATGGCTTTTGGCTCAATGCCTTGTGGTATTAAGAGCTGATTAAATAAATCCAGCCTCTCAACAGGAACAGGGTAGGTTATAACAGTCTGGTCGGTGAAATCACCTGCATTAACATAAGGGCGCTCAGCCAACGGGTGATCCTTGGCAGAGATAAAGGTAGGCGCATAGGTAAACAGCTCATGAAATCTTACGTCTGGCAGCTTTTCCGGATCAGCTGAGATCACCAGATCAACCTCCTCATTCTGCAGGGCCTCAATTGCCTTAAAGGCCAATCCGGGTTTGATATCAATGTCAACATTACTGTGATGCTCACGGAGCAGATTCAACACTGGAAACAGCCATTCAAAACAGGCATGGCATTCTATTGCGATAAATAGCCGACCAGTCTGACCAGATTTCAGGTCAATAAATCGTGATTTCAGCTTTTCAACCTCAGGCAGGACCCTCCTCGCAGCATTAATTAGCTCAAGTCCCTCAGCAGACAACTTCAACGGGCGCGTTTCCGGAATAAAGATGTCCACTCCTAACTGATCTTTGATGAAGCGCAACTGATGCGATACTGCAGATTGCGTCATATTTAGCTGTTCCGTTGCTTTCTGCACAGACCCTGATTCATGAATCGCGAGGATAATGCGCAGATGTTTAAGCTCAATGTTCATTGATATTTCTCATAAACATTATGTAAATTATGAATTAGATTCATACTAAAGTTGTTCTTATGATAAGAAAAGTTATTTTTTGTGAAGGAGCGTGAGAATGCACCCCCACCCAGCCCCTCATGGGGTATCTATAAATGGTCTTTATCCTCTGAATGACACAAGCGAAGTTCAGATAAAGGCAGGCCGGCAGTCTAAATTATCTTTTGAGGTATTTCCTGCAAAAACTGAAAAAGCGCAGAAAGCATTATTATCTGAACTTAGGCTGTTATATGCTTATCGCCCAACTTTTATTTCTGTCACCTATGGGGCAGGTGGAAAAAGCCAGGCAGGTACAGCTGATACCGCAAAACAAATCCAAAAGACTTTGAACACAGATGTGATGGCCCACCTCACGCTTGCTGCGCAGTCACGCGATGATGTTCTGGCAACAGCAGACAGGTTCAGTGCTGCAGGCGTTCGTCAGATTCTGGCGTTGCGTGGGGACCAGCCTCACGAAACTGTCTCACTGCCGCAAAACCCTTTCGAAGACACGGTAGAGTTGATCCGTTGTCTGGCTGATCGCGGCTGGGATAACATCAGAACATCGGCCTATCCCGACATTCATAAGGAGGCCACAGATGCAGATTCTGATTTTGACTGGCTGCTGGCAAAATTTGACGCCGGCGCCTGTGAGGCGGTCACACAGTTCTTTTTTGATGCAGACAATTTTTTCCGTTTGCGTGACAGGCTGGACAGATATGGTTTGGCCAACAAGCTCATTCCTGGCATTCTTGTATTCAGGGAAATTGAAAAAATGATAGGTTTTGCAAAGAATTGTGGGGTTCATATTCCTGCACGTCTTCATGTAGAACTGTCTAGAAGCCGCCAAACAGATTTGGAAGAGGCGCATTGCTTGTCTATTCTGCTTGATCTGTTGCTGAGATTAAGCAGTCAGGGTGTTGAACAGTATCATTTCTATTCGCTGAATAAGGCACAGCCATTGGTGACATTGCTTGACCTTCTTGACTTGCCTAAACAGGGGATTTGCGCTGTTGCTGATCGGCAGCCTGAAACCTGTTATTAGACGGTAAGCGTGAAGGGCGCGGCCTATTAGAAAAATTACCAGAGATTGAACCACACGAAATTACAGAAAATGTCGCACTTGTGACAATAAAAGTCGCTGAATCAGACTGCTGCTGATGCGTTGCACCGTAAAGATTCAGAAAAAAGCGGGGTCAGTCGTTTTTATTGACGCCATTATTAGAGGGAAAAAGCCATGTCAGATGAAGATGATATCATCCTGTCCGAACTTGATGATGATGAACTTGTCCAGCAGATGCATGATGATCTCTATGACGGGCTCCAGGACGAGATAGTTGAAGGGGTTGAGATTCTCCTCAGTCGCGGTTGGACACCTTATAATGTGCTTACAAAAGCACTGGTGGAAGGGATGACCATTGTTGGCATTGATTTCCGTGATGGGATTTTATTTGTGCCTGAAGTCCTGATGGCCGCAAATGCCATGAAAGCCGGGATGGGCATTCTGCGCCCTCTGCTGGCTGAAACGGGGGCACCGCGTGTGGGTAAGATTGTCATTGGCACAGTGAAGGGTGATATTCATGATATTGGGAAAAATCTGGTGTCGATGATGCTGGAAGGGGCTGGATTTGAGGTTATCGATCTTGGCATCAACAACCCTGTTGAAAATTACCTTGAAGCGCTGGAAGAACATCAGCCTGATATTTTGGGGATGTCGGCGCTTCTGACAACAACCATGCCTTACATGAAAGTGGTGGTCGACGCGATGGTCGAAAAGGGTGTGCGCGATGATTATATTGTGCTGGTTGGTGGCGCGCCATTGAATGAGGCGTTTGGCGAATCAGTCGGGGCAGACGCCTATTGCCGGGATGCTGCAGTCGCTGTTGAAACAGCAAAAGCCTTGATCGCAAAGCGGCGCGAAGTCGGGGCGGCCTGAACCGGTTATGGGACAGGTCGTAACGCTTTACTGGAGGGACATCCCTGCACAGGTTGTGGCTGAAAAAGGTCGTGGCCGCAAGCGTGAACAGGCCAAAATTGAACTACATCGGCGCTTTGCTCTTGCTATAGATGAAGCCGCTATGCGGGATGGTGCCGACAGCACTGATGACTATCTCGCTGATTGGCGCAGGGGAACTCCAGTGGAATGTTCAGATGAACTGGAAGCTGAAGCCCGCAGAGTTGCTGAACGTCTGGAAGCTGAATTTGACGGTAAACTGCTTGCCCAGCTAGTCAATTCCGGTGGCCGGGCAGGGTAAAGCACTCAAAGTCAAATAGCTATTAAAATGGGCATGAATGCTTGTGTCGTAATTGGACTGATGAAAGGCGCTGTCAAGCGAACGCAAACCCACTGTAATCGCCAAAATCTGTTCAGCTTTAAAATTAAAATAAACAGCTTAAAGCAGCTTTAGATAAAGACGCGGTTTAATGCATAAGGGTGTGAGGTTATGGCTGTAGATATTGATAATTTATCCCGTGCAGGACAAAACTGGTCAATAGAGGTTACGCCGACAGGTGCTGCAAAGATTGAGAGCTTTGCTGAGGCTCTACCTGAAGGCACAACAGTAAATGTCACCTTTTTGCCGGGAACTGACCCGATTGATACAATTGCTGTTGCACACCGTCTGGCTGATGAGGGCATGAACGCTGTGCCTCATATCGCAGCCCGGTCATTGATTGATGAAGCCCAGCTCGATGTTCTGGTCAGCCGGATGACAGGCGAGGCAGATGTATCAGAAGTACTTGTCATTGGCGGTGGTGTTGACCGGCCGGTAGGGGCATTTGACAGCTCTATGAAGGTTCTTGAAACAGGCATCCTGCAAAAACATGGCATTTCCACAATAGGTGTATCTGGCCATCCGGAAGGCAGCCCGGACATCAGTAAACAGGCATTAGCAGATGCGATCGGGTGGAAAAATGACTTCGCTGTCAGAGAAGGCTTATCTTTATACATGGAAACACAGTTCTGTTTTGATGCAAAAACTGTGCTGGACTGGGAACGCATAATCCGCGGCAATGGCAACAAACTGCCTATACGCATCGGAATCCCGGGACCTGCCACGATTAAGACTTTGTTTCGTTTTGCACAGATTTCCGGTATTGGCCCCTCTATGCGGTTCGTTGCCAAACAGGCCCGCAACGTGGCAAAGCTGATGACAGTGCAGGCTCCAGATCTTTTGTTGGCAGGGTTGGCTGAGGGTATGGCTGCTGACCCAGACTGTCTTTTGGCCCAATTTCATTATTATCCCTTTGGCGGTTTTGTCAAAACAGCAGCTTATGCTGAAGCGGTTGCAACAGGTCAGGTTGATGTAACAACAAAAGGTGGGTTTGACATTCGTCAGGCGTCATAATGTATTATTTTTGAAAAAACAGCTGTACTTGTGACAGAAGGGCAAAACATATGACAAAAACACGCATTTCATCTCACAAACAGGACATCACTATTGGCTTTGACTCGCCTTTTTGTGTGATTGGTGAGCGTATTAATCCTACAGGGCGTAAATTACTGGCAGCAGAAATGGCAGCAGGTGATTTTAGCAGGGTGATCGCTGATGCTGTTGCCCAGGTTGAGGCTGGTGCTACTATGCTAGATGTGAACGCTGGGATCCCAATGGCTGATGAGCCAGCTATTTTGGCAAAATCGATTAAGCTAGTTCAGGAAACTGTGGATGTGCCGCTGGCCATTGACAGTTCAATAGTTGAAGCTCTGGAAGCCGGGCTGGCAGTGTATCAGGGCAAGGCACTTGTCAATTCTGTGACCGGTGAAGAGGAGCGGCTGGAAGTTGTGTTGCCGCTGGTTAAAAAATATGGGGCAGCTGTTGTTGCTATCTCCAACGATGAGACGGGCATTTCGGAAGATGCCAATGTGCGCTTTGATGTGGCTAAAAAAATTGTTGAGCGGGCAGAAGATTACGGTGTGCCGCGTGAAGATGTGATTGTTGACCCGCTGATCATGCCTGTTGGTGCCATAAATTTGGCTGGCCGAACAGCTCTTGACCTGATTGGCCGTCTGCGGCACGAGCTGAAAGTAAACACAACTTGTGGTGCATCGAATATTTCTTTTGGCCTACCCAATCGTCATGGAATGAATGCTGCCTTTTTGTCGATGGCGGCAGGTGCAGGCATGACCTCTGCTATAATGAATCCGCTCCATACAGAAGAGATAACAGCTATCATGGGGGCAAATGTCATGAATGGCGTCGACCCAGAATGCCGCCACTGGATATCAAAATTCCGTGAGGTACCTGCAGAAGGATCTGGTGGACGTGAACGGCGGGTGACACGCAGGCGTTCACGGGCCTGATGTGCTGCTGTTTTTGCAAAACAGGAACAGTTAATGATCTGAGGTTTACCATTTTAAAACGCGCGATTTCATCAATTGTGATAGAGGAATAGCCAACTTGTCTGAGGTTAAAATTGTATTTACCCCATCTGGGCGTCAGGGCCAGATTGTGAGAGGCACAAATCTGTTGCAGGCTGCGCGCCAGCTGGGTGTTGACGTTGATTCAGTTTGTGGCGGACGGGCGATGTGTGGCCGCTGTCAAATCGATGTAGGTGAAGGCCAGTTTGCCAAACATGGCATTACCTCATCTGCTGCGGCACTCAGTCCTGCGTCAGCTGCAGAAACCCGTTATGCAGAAAAACGTGAATTGCCAGCTGGCCGTCGTTTAGCTTGTCAGTGCAAGATAGAAGATGACCTTGTTATTGATGTTCCGGCGACCAGTCAGGTTCATAATCAGCTTGTACGCAAGGCTGCTGATCACCGAGTGATTGACCTGCGCCCGCCTGTCCGCCTTTGTTTTATTGAGGTGCGTGAACCTGACATGCACGAGCCGTCTGGTGATCTTCGGCGCGTAATTGAAGCATTGGAAGCCCAATGGCCAGACAGGGTGTCTGGACCTGTAAGCTGTGATCTGCATGTTCTGCGGCAACTTCAGATGGCCCTGCGCAAAGGCAAATGGACAGTCACTATAGCCTTGCGGGCAGGCTGCCAGATTGTCGCTGTCTGGCCAGGGCTGAAGGACCAGATACTGGGGGCAGCCGTGGATGTAGGGTCAACCACGATGTCAGCTCATATCTGCGATATGAATGATGGGACTGTTCTCGCCTCTACTGGCATCATGAATCCCCAGATTCGTTTTGGTGAAGATCTGATGAGCCGCGTTTCTTACGGAATTATGAATGAAGGTGGAGCGGCAGAAATGACAAAGGCTGTCTGTGAAGGGCTGCAGCAACTCATAACGGTTGGCGCCGAACAGGTAGGTTGTACCACAGATGATGTGCTGGAAGTCGTTCTTGTTGGCAATCCGGTGATGCATCATCTGCTTCTGGGCATAGACCCTGTTGAACTTGGTGGTGCGCCTTTTGCTCTGGCGGTGGATACCGCAACGGAAATCAAAGCAGATGAGATAAATCTCAGCCTGAATAAAGGTAGCCGGATTTATATTCTACCCTGTATTGCCGGTCATGTAGGGGCAGATGCGGCTGGTGTGGTTCTTGCAGAAGCGCCGCAAGACGGCAGTGACGTGCAATTGCTGATCGATGTGGGTACAAATGCTGAGATCGTGCTGGGCAATAAAGACAGGCTCCTGGCCGCCTCATCCCCGACAGGGCCAGCTTTTGAAGGGGCGCAGATCAGCTCAGGCCAGCGGGCGGCACCGGGCGCAATAGAACGGCTGCGGATCAATCCAGAAACATTTGAGCCACGGTTTTCAGTGATTGGGTCAGACATTTGGTCAGATGAGGATGGCTTTGATGAGGCGGTTTTGGATACCGGAATTACCGGTATTTGTGGCTCAGGCATTATTGAGGCTTTGGGGGAAATGTATTTGGCAGGGCTGATCACAGCAGATGGGGTCATCGACGGTAATCTAGCCAGCCGCACAGAAAGAATTGAAGCAGACGGCCGCACCTTTAAATACCGGATTACAGATACGGTCACGATTTTGCAGAATGATGTTCGTGCAATCCAATTGGCCAAAGCTGCTCTTCATGCAGGCTTCAAGCTGTTAATGGATAAGATGCAAATAAAGACAGTTGACCGTGTCGTACTGGCAGGCGCGTTTGGCACACATATTGACCCCAAATATGCAATGGTTCTTGGAATGGTTCCGGACTGTGCTTTGCCAAACGTAGTGGCTGCAGGGAATTCAGCTGGTGCCGGAGCGCGGATGGCGTTGTTGAATACAGATGCCCGGGTAAGCATTGAACAAACTGTTCGCAGAATTGAAAAAATTGAAACAGCTGTTGAGGCAGATTTTCAGGATCATTTCGTGCGCGCAATGGCATTCCCGCATAAGACAGACCCGTATGTGGAATTAAGTGCGGCTGTTTCATTACCGTTGCGCGATCTTACAGATAACGTGCCTTCTGCCGAACCATCTGGGCGCAGACGAAGCCAGCGCCGGTCTAGACGCGCATAAGCCTTTTAAGTCTGTTCAGTGTATTCCTTTCAGTCTTTGTTTTTTTGTACTTGCGCGCGCTGCCAGGTATGTGCTGCCGCGCCAATCACAAAGGCAAAGCTCAGCGCATAGCTGAGCCAGACGTAGAGGCCATACCCACCCATGTCCAAAAAGCTGGTCATATCACATAGCCTTTGTGCGGGCTTTGCCAGCCTGCCTGCGGCGTTCGTCCAGCATCCAGTGCATTCGATGTAGGACAACCCATATAAAGAACAGCTGAAAGGCTGCAAACATGGTGAAGAGTGGCCACAGCATAGACACATCAATAGCCATGCCGCCTGAACGCAGAATGCTTGCGGGCTGATGTAATGTATTCCACCAATCCACTGAAAATTTAACAATAGGTAGATTCAGCACGCCAACAAGGGCCAGAATAGAGGCCATCCGGGCGCCCCGTTCCGGCCGCTCAAATCCCGTTGCCAGCGCAATGTAACCAATAAAGAAAAACAATAAGACCAGCATAGAGGTCAGCCGGGCATCCCATACCCACCATGTTCCCCAGATAGGATAACCCCACAGGCTGCCGGTAATCAGCGTCACTGCGGTAAATCCCGCACCGATAGGCGCAATGGCGCGGGCAGCGATATTTGCCAGAGGGTGCCGCCAGACAATATAGAATAGGGCGCACAGCCCCAGCCCCAGATAACTGGACAAACCCAGCCAAGCAGAGGGTACATGCACATACATAATGCGCACAGCATCTCCCTGCTGGTAATCAGGCGGTGAGGCCAATAAGGCCAGATACAGCCCAAAAATAAATAAGATAGCTGCTGCCCAGAAACAAATTGGGCGCATTACGGCAGACACAGTTCTGAACCGCGTCGGATTGGCAAGACTGTCAAAAAGGCCTGTCATGATTTCGTTCTGCCACGTTCTGTCCTTTTCTAGTGTTTTTCCTATTTTCTTTTACTTGTCCTCTAGGACTGACCGCAAGGCCGCAATTGTCGCAACCGGACTGACCGCCAGCAGGAATAAAAATACAGCCCCTAATAATTTTGCCTGTCCGGCAAAACTAAACCCAGCAAGATAAGATTGTGTTATCGCAACCCCGAAAATCAAAATAGGCAGGCTAAGTGGCAACAGCAGCAACGCCAATAGAAGAGTAGCCCGGCGCGCGCCCTGCGTCAGGCTTGCGCTGATTGCCCCTAAAAGATTCAGACAAGCGGTGCCAATGGCCAGGCTGGGTAAAAGAACCTTCAGGCTGGAAAGTGGTAAATTATATAAGAGGACTAGAACAGGTGTGATGACTAGGAGCGGCAGGACAGACAAAAGGTACCAGCTGATTAGACGGGCCCCGACATAGCCGGTCAGCCCGCCTTGCATAAGGCTGACCTGTTCCAGCCAGCCTTGCTGGTCATCTTCTGCAAACAGCCGGTCAAAGGCAGGTAGCGCGCTTAGCAATGCAGATATCCAGATAACAGACGGCCCCAGCTGACGCAGCAAATCAGGCGATGGACCCACAGCCAGCGGAAACAAAGCAGCAATCATGACAAAAAAAGCAACCTGACCCAGATGGTCACTGATGACGCCTCTGCCCAAAAGGGCCTCTCGTTGAAGACATAAAGTAAAATTACCGATCATCATCACATCTCATCTGACAAATCTAGATAGCGTGGCTTTAGACGGCTGTCTAACAGGTGATGACTGGCTAGAACAGACAGCCCGCCTGCGTTCTGATGGGTTGCTAGCATAGCTTCAAATGCTTTGTGGCCTGCGCTGTCCAGACCACTGTTTGGCTCATCTAGCAGCCACAGATATAAGCCAGATGGCGCAAAACACAGTCGTGTGAGGGCAACACGCTGGCGCTGGCCAGTAGACAAGCTGCGTACAGGTTGATGCATGAAACCGGCGATACTAAAAGGATCATGACGACTCAGCTGTACCTCAATATTGGTTTTTGGGGCTGTTGTTGGCAGTAAAGACAGATTTTCAAGGCTGGTCAGCGCCCCGGCCAGCCCATCTGCCTGCGCATACCACAAGCAGCGCAGAGTATCAGCCGGCGTTTCCACGCGCTGCGCATCAAAGGGCTTATCATTGCAGCTGATCTGACCCGCTGTCAGCGGCAGGAAGCCTGCAATGGCGCGCAAAAGACTGGATTTGCCGCTTCCATTTGGTCCGCGCAGGACGAGAATCTCTCCGCTGCTTACGCTGAAATTAAGGCCTGCAAATATCTGCTGTTGCCCACGCAACAGTGTAATGCCTCTTCCATCCAATTTGAAGTGTGGCGGATGTGAATCTTCAGCTGAACCTGATTGCACTTTCGTATTCATAAGCTCGGACTTTACGGGCATCTGACAATCCGGTCCAGAGGCAGCAGCTCTGAACGTCAGTTTTTTCCGTTCACCGAACAGATGCCATCAGAACTCCCCCTTCTCTTTCTGGCTGAAGTTTGCTATATCTTAACGTGACCGCAGTCAGGCGCACCTGTCGTGGCCGTTACCTGATAAGTGATGAGGTGAGGGGGACACCATAGCACCGCACTCAAGGCTCTGCGGGGTATCGTTCCCCAAAAGGCCTGTTCTTATCTTTATCATCACTTGCAATTAAAGTGGGTTTTACACAATTCGGGCTCGCATAACGGGCTACTGTAAACCTGGTTTTTTGTTGACGGGTGCATGCAGGGGCTCGTTTTCAGCTCAAATGAAAACCAGATGGCTATAATGATCCATTGTGGGGGATAATATGACTTTATATGACACCTATGTTGCTGAGATTGCCGCGAGGGCAAAACGGGGTCTTCAGCCCAAACCAATTGATGATGGTGCGTTAACAGCAGAACTGATTACGCATATTACAGATGCGGGCAGTGCACATTCAAAAGATTGTCTGAACTATTTAATTTACAACACGCTGCCGGGCACAACCAGTGCTGCGGGAGTAAAAGCTGGTTTTTTGAAAGATATTATTTTAGGGTTGGTGAGCGTATCTGGAATCACAGCTGATTTTGCCTTTGAATTACTGTCTCATATGAAAGGCGGGCCATCCATTAATGTGCTTTTGGATCTTGCGCTTGGTAGGGATGAGGCCATTGCTCTCAGCGCTGCTGAGGTTCTTAAAACACAAGTGTTTCTATATGAGGCAGACACATCACGCCTTGAGGCAGCTCATGAAGCAGGTAATGACATCGCAACAGATATTCTGAAAAGCTATGCAGAGGCTGAGTTTTTTACAAAGCTGCCTGATATCGATGAGCAGATTGATGTGGTCACCTATATTGCCGCAGAGGGTGATATTTCAACTGACCTGCTCTCACCAGGCAATCAAGCGCATTCACGTTCAGACAGGGAACTGCATGGTCAGTGCATGATTTCTGCGCAAGCCCAGGCTGAAATTCAGGCCCTGAAGCTGCAGCATCCTGATAAACAGGTGATGCTGATCGCTGAAAAAGGGACCATGGGTGTCGGCTCATCGCGTATGTCTGGCGTCAATAACGTGGCGTTGTGGACAGGTCGCCAGGCTAGTCCCTATGTGCCTTTTGTGAATATAGCACCAATTGTTGCTGGCACGAATGGCATTTCACCGATTTTCCAGACCACAGTTGGAGTGACAGGCGGTATTGGTGTTGACCTGAAAAACTGGGTGAAAAAGCTCGATGATGATGGTAATCCTATTCTAAATAATGATGGTAATCCGGTTCTAGAACAGAAATATTCTGTTGAAACCGGCACCGTGCTGACAATCAATACAAAGACCAAAAAGCTATACAAAGCAGGCGGGATCACACATGGCGGTGAAGAACTTGCTGATATTGCCTCGTCCTTCACGCCGCAGAAGATGGAATTCATGCGTGCCGGCGGGTCTTATGCGATTGTGTTTGGCAAAATGCTGCAGAGCTTTGCGGCTGAGACGCTAGGTATGGACCCGGCGCCCGTTTTTGCGCCTTCTAAGATTGTTACCCATGAAGGAATGGGGCTGACTGCTGTTGAGAAAATTTTCAATGCAAATGCTCTCGGTGTGGCAGATGGAACTGTACTTCATGCAGGCTCAGACGCGCGTGTGAGGGTGAATATTGTTGGGTCGCAGGATACCACCGGCCTGATGACCTCTCAGGAGCTGGAAGCGATGGCGGCAAAAGTGATTTCCCCAAGAGTTGACGGCGCCTATCAGTCTGGCTGTCATACAGCCTCTGTCTGGGACGTGAAGGCACAGGAAAATACCCCGAAACTGATGAAATTCATGTCGGGATTTGGCCTGATTACTGGGCGTGATGCAAACGAGCAATATTCCCCCATGACAGATGTGATTCATAAAGTCCTGAATGATATCACGGTTGATGACTGGTCGATTATTGTTGGTGGGGATTCTCATACCCGCATGTCAAAAGGGGTTGCCTTTGGGGCAGACTCTGGCACGGTCGCGCTGGCGCTGGCCACGGGTGAGGCCTCTATGCCTGTACCTGAATCAGTGAAAGTGACTTTTAAAGGTAGCATGGCAGACCATATGGATTTTCGTGATGTTGTGCATGCCACCCAGGCCCAGATGCTGGAGCAGTTTGGCGACAACATCTTCCAGGGCCGCATTATCGAAGTGCATATTGGCACGTTGCTGGCTGATCAGGCTTTTACTTTTACGGACTGGACAGCAGAGATGAAAGCCAAGGCCTCTATCTGTATCTCTGAGGACGACACATTAGTCAAATCACTCCAGATTGCCAAGTCCCGCATTCAGATCATGGTAGATAAAGGTATGGATAATGAAAATCAGATGCTGCAGGGGCTAATCGCCATCGCTGAAAAGCGAATAGATGATATCACTTCAGGCAGGCGCCCTGCTCTTGCTCCGGATGCCACAGCAAAATATGCCGCAGCTGTAGTTGTAGATTTGGATGCGATCAGCGAGCCGATGATCGCTGACCCGGATGTGAATAATGCGGATGTCTCAAAGAGATATACACATGACACGATCCGGCCTATTTCGCATTACATGGGTGAAAAGAAAGTCGATTTGGGCTTTGTGGGGTCCTGCATGGTGCATAAGGGTGATGTGAAAATAGTTGCTCAGATGCTACGCAATCTGGAAAAGGCAAAAAATAAGGTTGAATTCAAAGCTCCTCTGATTGTAGCCGCACCAACCTACAACATAATTGATGAGCTGAAAGCAGAAGGTGACTGGTCTATCCTGCAGAAATATTCAGGCTTTGAATTTGATGACAATGCCCCGAAACAGATCAGCCGCACAGATTATGAAAATATCCTATATTTGGAAAGGCCAGGATGTAACTTATGCATGGGTAACCAGGAAAAAGCCGTAAAGGGAGACACAGTTCTGGCAACTTCAACTCGCCTGTTCAAAGGGCGTGTGGTCGAAGATTCGGACGAGAAAAAAGGTGAGTCATTACTGGCCTCAACCCCGGTTGTTGTGCTGTCTGCCATTCTGGGCCGCACCCCAACCATTGATGAATATAAAGAGGCGGTGGAAGGGATTGACCTGACCAGCTTTGCTCCGCCACAATCTGCGCCGGCCATTACTAATTCGGTGCATTTTTGACGGACGGAAGAGATACAGAACGGGTCTGACAAATCATCAGATTTTTGAAAAATCTAACTGCCTCTTTTTATGCAAATTAAAGGGGTAAATTTTTTCATTATTTTCTGAGTCTGCTCGCTTGCCCATAGGCGGCTTCATTCACTCGCGGATAATCAGCGATGGATCTGTTTTTGACTACGGTCAGCCCTTTCATCAAAAAACCTTTGTGATGCCATATGCGCCAAGGCTAATCTTCTGCCATCTGGAGACAAACACAGCCGGCAGGACAAACAGAGTGAAAAACAATATAAATCCCAAATCATATCATACTTTCAATAACTGTTCTGAAGAAAAAAGTTCACCAGACAAAACTTCATTTTTAGCCAATTTAGAAGTCATTGTTTGGCTTGCTGATGTCTATCACCGCTCTCTTGTTTTCATCCCTGCCTTTATTTGACTCAAGCCCCCCTGCTGGGTAAGGGTTGATGAGGGATGTGCGGCTGTGCGGTTGTCATCCCGCTCATCTGCCCAACTTTTTCTTGTCCTGTCTGCATTTTTGTTTAACCCTCATGTCCTTTGCCACTTTATCATCTTCAGCCCTTGTGAAATGTATTCTGGGCCCCACCAATACAGGCAAGACCTTTTATGCGATGGATCGGATGCTGGGATATGCTTCTGGCATGGCTGGCTTTCCTTTGCGGCTGCTAGCGCGTGAGAATTATGACAAGCTGGTCGCTCGCCTGGGCCCTTCTCAGGTCGCGCTGATCACAGGTGAGGAAAAACTGGTTCCGTCGAATGCCCGTTATTTCTGCTGCACGGTGGAGGCGATGCCGCTTGAACGGGATGTGGATTGTGTGGTGGTTGATGAAATTCAGCTCTGTACTGACCGCGAACGCGGCCATATCTTTACCGACAGATTGCTTCATGCTAGGGGACGACATGAAACACTGTTTTTGGGGGCGCATACGATGCGGCCTTTGTTACAGACCCTTCTGCCTGATGCGGAATTTATAAGCCGTGACCGGTTTTCTCGCCTGTCTTATGCTGGCCAGAAAAAAACAACTCGCTTGCAGAGGCGGTCTGCTATTGTCGCTTTTTCTGCAGCGGAAGTTTATCGTCTAGCTGAGCTAGTGCGCCGCCAACGTGGTGGGGCGGCGGTGGTGATGGGGGCGCTTTCACCGCGCACCCGCAATGCCCAGGTCGAGCTTTACCAGAATGGTGATGTTGACTTCCTGATTGCCACAGATGCCATTGGCATGGGGCTAAATATGGATATTGGCCATGTTGCGCTAACAGATGATTCCAAGTTTGATGGCCAATCCATGAGGCGTTTATCTCCAGCCGAACTTGCCCAGATTGCCGGGCGGGCGGGCCGGCACACCACAGATGGCACATTTGGCGTGACCGAAGATTGCCGCGCGCTGGAACAGGAAGTAATCGACGCGATTGAAACGCATTATTTTCCGCCTGTACGCCAGTTGTACTGGCGGACACGCAAGCTGAATTTCAATACGCTCGACGGGTTGCTGAAATCGCTGGAGGCGACCCCGCCTTACCCCTTTATGGTGCGCAAAGGTGATGGGGTTGACCATCTTACCCTCCAGACCCTTGCAGACCGGCCGGATATCCGCGCGCTGGCTAACAGCCCGGGCCGTCTGCGGATTTTATGGGATGTTTCGCAAATTCCCGATTTCCGAAAGACCTTAACGGATAGTCATGTGGTAATGTTGGATCGAATTTTCGATAGTCTGGCCCGTCATGGCCAGCTGGATTCGCGCTGGGTGGCTGCCCAGCTTTCGCATCTTGACAGGCTGGATGGGGATATCGATACGTTGATGACACGTATTGCCCACATTCGCACCTGGACCTATATCACCCATAAAAATGGCTGGACAGACACAAAACAAGATTGGCAAGAGCTAGCCAAATCGATAGAAGATAGGTTATCAGATGAGCTTCATAACCGCTTGACGCAACGGTTTGTGGACCGGCGGGCAACTCATCTGTCACGAAGATTAAAGGAATCGACGGTTTTGATTGCATCAGTAAGACTGGATGGGACTGTATTGGTTGAAGGCGAGGAGGTTGGCCGCCTTGATGGCTTTACCTTTCATCCTTCATTATCAGAAACAGGTGGGGACGCAGACGAAAAAGCTATGATCTTGGCTGCGGCGCGCAAAGGCCTGCCTGATGAAATTGAACGGCGAGTGGCAGCACTGACGATATCTGCTGATCCAGCCTTCAGGCTTAATGAAAAAGGCCAGATCATCTGGCGTGATGCGGTTGTTGGCCGCCTTGTGCGTGGCGACAACCTTTATGCTCCGCGGGCAGAGGTTGGGGACAGTGACCTATTAAGTACGGATCAGAAAGCCCGCATGGCTGAACGCCTGAACCAGTTTATAACAGATCATGTGCATACAATACTGTCCCCTCTTCTCGCACTGTCAAAGCCTGATCAGCTTTTTCCTGCTGAAGAAGCAGAAGCAGTTGAAAATTCAGCAATTGAAAAGACAGAAACTCCCGCGCCAGATGATCAGCCCGCTGCCGTAGACAAGACGACGGTACAAGCGACTTCGCAACCGCGCCAGCTCTCTGGTGCGGCCAAGGGACTGCTCTGGCAGATTTACGAAGGTCTGGGCACGGTTGAGCGCCGCCTATTGGCTGCCCAGCTTCACGAAACAACAGAAAATGATAAGCCGCTTCTGGCCAAAGCTGGTCTCCGGGTAGGTACTGAGACCTTATATCTTCCTGATATGCTGAAACCAGCGCCTATCGCTTTGCGTGTATTGCTGTGGTGTCTGTATCACCAGACCTTTCCGAATTGCGGGCCGCCGCCTGAAGGGCGGGTATCTTTCCCTGTCCCTGACGAGGCAAAAGATGTAGCAGGCGGGTTCTGGATGGCGGCAGGCTATCGCCGCCTCGGGTCACGGATCATGCGCGTGGATATGGTTGAACGAGTGGCCGCCCTTGTGCGGGCTGCAGCGCGTGATGGTGTATTTGAAATATCAGATGATATGTTGTCTCTTGCTGGTGTGAGTCGCATTGATATGGCGCTGATACTCAAGGATCTTGGCTGCCGGCAGGTGGGTGAACGGCCTTCAGAAGATCCGGAAAAACCAGCAATTGCACAGTTTGAACGGATACAAAAAAAACGCGCCCAGCGGCTGCAGCAAAAGCAGACTGCACAGAAAAAAGATAACTATAAAAATAGAACCAAGTCTTCATCTAGACAGGGTCATAGAAAGAATCATGCCCCTCTGCGGCGCGGCGCGAAACAACCTGATCCAAACTCGCCTTTCGCGGTTTTGTCAGCTCTCAAAAAATGAAAAAAATACAGGTATAAGGTGGACGCAGACGCCAATCAAATAGCAAGTGCATCGGTTAGGCTGGACAAATGGCTTTGGTATGCCCGGTTTTTTAAAACAAGAGGCCTAGCCACAAAGCTGATCTCATCCGGTAAGCTGCGAATTAATGGTGAGGTCACATCGAAGCCGCACCGGCAGGCCCAAATCGGTCAAGTCTTGACATTTGCACAGGGCCCCTACATCCGTGTGATTCGGATTGACGAGATTGGTAAGTGCCGCGGCCCGGCAGCAGAAGCTGCCACGCTCTATACTGATCTTGATCCCCCACCAGCCAGGAAGACCAATAAAGAAGTGCGCCTTCATAACAGCGGCTTTGAGAACAGGTTGATAGGAGCTGGCCGGCCAACCAAAAAAGACAGGCGTGAGACAACAAAGCTGAAAGATCCGTTTTCCTGATCTTGCTGGAAACAACTATAAATCATCCAAAACCGAAGATAGACAAGAAGGGCGATCACAATGTTCAAGACATTTGCAGACTGGTTTCAGACATCAACAAAATATGCAGAAGATAAAAATGACTTTAGTCACGAGCTGGCTGAACTTGTGACCGCTTTAATGGTGGAAGCTGCTGCGGCCGACGGGAATATTGGAGCCGCAGAAACTCAGCTCATCTCTGATTGTGTGTCCAGCCAGTTCAACTTAGCTGATGATGAAATGAAACAAATTCTGGATTATGCGCTTGACGCAGCAGAAAATCGGATTGAGTTGCACAGCCTGATTAGCCGCTTGCGGAATAAATCTGTCTATGAGGAACGAATTGGTGTAATGGAAATGGTCTGGATGGTTGTGCTTGCGGATGGGCGTCTGGATAAAATAGAAAGACAGCTTATGCGTAGGCTGGCCGGTCTGCTGTTTGTGTCAGATGTGGATTCAGGTTTGGCCGCACAGAACGCGCGCGACCGTCTTGGCCTTGCCGGATGAAAAAAAGTACACTACATACTCACCCGATATGCGCATATTCCGATTGAGACCCACCCGAAAAACAGAGCAGGCCTATGACCTATATTGTTAATGACAAATGTATTATGTGCAAATATACAGATTGCGTTGAGGTATGTCCGGTAGACTGCTTTTACGAGGGTGAGAACATGCTTGTGATTCACCCTGATGAATGTATTGATTGCGGTGTTTGTGAACCTGAATGTCCACCTGAAGCGATACTTCCTGATACTGAACCCGGCGCAGATGTCTGGGTAGCGTTAAATCAGGAGATGGCAGAAATCTGGCCTAACATCACGCAGAGAATCAATGCACTGCCCGAAGCAGACGCCAAACGCGATGAAACAGGTAAATTTGAGACCTATTTTACAAAAGCACCAGGCGCAGGACACTAAGGTTTTCAATCGAACTAAGGAGAGCTGATTTTGAAATCTTTCTGATCCGTGGTATAATACAAGACCAGGTGCCGATGCATTTTGTGCAGACGGATGCCAGATAAACAAAAACATACATATGGAAAGCTGCTCTGGCCCGGCTGTCCTTTACGGGTTTGGACTCTGAAAATCATGGCAAAAAAACAAGCATTCTCTTATCAAGATGGGGATTTCGTTGTATATCCTACACACGGGGTTGGCAAAATCATCGGGACAGAAAAAAGCGATATTGCTGGTGTCGACATAACATTGCTAGTGATCCGCTTTGAACAGGAGCGTATGACCTTGAGAGTTCCTCTCGAAAAGGCGATGACTTTGGGGTTGCGGACATTATCCTCACGTAAGCATATGGATGACGCAATTCATACTCTCAAAGGTAAAGCACGGGTTCGTCGAACAATGTGGTCACGCCGCGCATTAGAATATGAAGCAAAGATAAAGTCTGGAGACCCTGTCAATATTGCAGAGGTCGTTCGTGATCTGCGTAAGCGCGACCCTCAGACTGAACAATCATATTCTGAACGACAAATGTATCAGGCAGCTCTGGAAAGGCTGGCCAGGGAATTTGCAGCGATTGAAGAGATTGATCAGGAAACAGCCGCTGTGCGTCTCGAAGATATGATGGATGCGGCCTGACAATCTGTTTGTCTTTCCATCTGATGAAATGGACCGACGGACTCTTCTGATCTTCTGATCTGCCAACACCACCTTACCGTAGAAGATGACGAAAGATGGTGAGCTAATGGCTACATATGATTCTGGGGAAATTCGACAAGCGGACAACGCTTACATTCGAAAGACAATGCGAAAGCCACTGCTTGATCGCGAACACGAAGTGAATCTGGCAAAGCGATGGCGTGACCATGATGATGACCAAGCCATGCACGAACTGGTTATGGCTTACGCCCGTCTCGTGGTTAGTGCGGCTTCAAAATATCGCCATTATGGTCTGGCGAATGGTGATTTGATTCAGGAAGGCAATATTGGCCTAATGCAGGCAGCGAAGCGGTTTGACCCAAATCGAGGCTTTCGCTTTTCCACTTATGCTGCTTGGTGGATCAGGGCCTCTATCCAGGATCATATTTTGCGGAATTGGTCCATTGTTCGTACTGGGACGACTGCTGCGCACAAATCCCTCTTTTTTAAGCTTCGTCGCCTGCGTGCGCGCATCGGTGAGGCAGATGGTGGTCCTCTATCAGAAGAAGGGCGTCAGAAAATTGCCGAGTCAATAGGGGTGACAGTAACAGACGTTGTCACAATGGAACAACGCTTGTCAGGTGCTGATATGTCATTGAATGCTTCCGTAAACACAGAGAGCGAAAATGAAGCCCAAGATTTTCTTGCAGACGAGAGACCAAGCCCTGAACAAGTGGTTATTGAACTTCATGATAAGAAAGTGCTATCAACATGGCTTTCCGAAGCCTTGAACGAACTAAGTGCTCGTGAACGGTTGATCATCCTGAAGCGGAGGCTGAATGAAGAAGGGGCCACTCTTGAGCAACTTGGCCAGATTTTGGGTGTTAGTAAAGAACGGGTAAGGCAATTGGAACACCGCGCCCTGAAAAAACTTCAGAAAACTTTGGAAATACAAAGTAGGTCTTCGTTTGGCGAATCCTCACTGGATTTGCTTTCCCAGTTCTCTTAAACAACAGTTTTGTAGATGTGACTGAACCAAAAATGGCTGGATCTATGCACGCTTATGATTCTGAATTAGGGCTGTATGCGCCAATAAATCCTTTCAATAACGGGTTTCTGGAAAGGGGGATACATCACATCTATTTTGAGGAAATTGGTAACCCTGAGGGAATTCCAGTGCTGTTCTTACATGGGGGTCCAGGGGCGGGCTGCGCGCCTGCGCACAGACGGCTGTTTGATCCGCAGCGGTATCGTGTCATCTTGATGGATCAGCGCGGTTGTGGGCGCTCTGAACCTTTTGCTAGTATTCAACAGAATACAACACAAGACCTTATCTCTGATGTTGAAGCCTTACGCTCTTATCTAGACATTCCGCAATTCATCTTATTCGGAGGATCGTGGGGGTCAACTCTTGCATTAAGCTATGCGATCCAACATCCGCACGCCTGTCTGGGCTTTGTGCTGCGCGGCGTATTTCTTGGTACACGTTCTGAAATTGAATGGTTTTTATATGACATGGGTCGGTTTTTCCCTGAGGCTTGGCGGAAATTTGTGTCTGCCGTCTCGCTTTCTGAGCGCAATGACTTGCTGTCCGCTTTTTATAGCCGCCTGACTAGCCCCTCCAAGCCCATTGCCCTCAGCGCTGCACAGGCTTGGGCGACCTATGAAAATTCATGTGCAACCCTAGCGGCAGTATCCAGAGATGCAGGCGAAACCGCCCTCAGCTTAGCGTTACTAGAAGCGCATTATTTTACAAATGATTGTTTTCTGCCTGAGAATTATATACTTAAACAAATCAAAGCTATCAATCATCTACCTGTTTTTGTAGTTCAGGGACGCCATGATGTTATCTGTCCACCCTTTACCGCTTTCGAATTGGTCCAAGCATGGGGAAGACAGGCACAGTTACGTATGGTTGATGATGCTGGCCATTCTGCTTTTGAACCAGGAATCATTGGGCGGTTGATGCGTGGTCTGGACGAAATTGCCCAACAGATTTAAAAATTTGATTTCGACCATTTTTCAGTCTTTTTAGCTTTAAGCGGTTCATTTTTACTTCATGCTATAACTAAGGATGAGTTTGTTTTAGGAAAATCTGAAAAATAGTTGCGCAAAATTTATCGATAAGTTACTCAACTTTGGTAATACGTCTGTGAATGGTTACAATTGTGGAAAGTGGATGTGGCTGACTCTACATTGGACAAAAATTTCAGAGTAACAAATAATAATGCTGTTGACGTGCATGTTGGAAAACGTGTCCGTCTGCGCCGGACATTGCTGGGGATGTCACAGGAACAACTCGGAGCGTCTTTGAATATCACCTTTCAACAGGTCCAGAAATATGAGCGTGGGGCAAATCGAATCAGCGCGTCCCGCTTATGGGATATTAGTCAAATTCTTGATGTTCAAATCAGTTATTTTTTTGATCATATGACGGACGATACCATGCGCTCATCTCCACGCCGAGTGAGCCGCGGTGAAAATATCGATTTTGATGACGACAATGTGCGCGATCCGATGGCGCGCCGTGAAACACTTGAACTTGTGCGCACCTATTATTCAATCGAAAGTTCAAAGGTACGTAAACGTATATCTGAGATGGTTAAGTCCTTGGCTGCGACCATCAACGAACAGCACTGAGCTTTGAGGGAAGCCGAGAACCATTATGACTGATTTTGAGACTAGCTTGGATAAGCCTGACGATGCGCTCACTTTTGAGGAGGCATTAAGCCAACTTGAAGCAATTGTTGAAAAGCTTGAAAGCGGCACCGTAGATTTGGATAAGGCTGTTGACGCTTATGCACGGGGCATGTTGCTCAAACAACATTGCCAGGCTAGACTTGAGGAAGCGAGGTTGAAGGTTGAGAAAATAAAACTGCCTGCAAACGGTGGTGCTGCAACAGTCCAACCATTTGAATCTAAGTCTCAATGACAGATGTACAGGCGATTCTGTCTCGTGACGCAGCCTGCATTGATAGCTGGTTGTCCACCTATTTTGATAAATGTGAAGCTACGGCTACCGCCCCGCAATTGCTTGAGGCAATGCGCTACTCTGCGCTAAATGGTGGTAAACGCCTGCGGGGCAGCCTTGTTTTGTCAGCAGCTAGGATGGCAGAACAGATCAGTAGCCAAACTGAGGCCTGCTCAAGCCCAGTGGCAGTTGCTGCGTCTATTGAGTTGATGCACTCCTATTCATTAATTCATGATGATTTGCCGGCAATGGATGATGCAGAACTGCGCCGAGGCGCAGCAGCCAACCATATTACATTTGGTGAGGCTACGGCGATTTTGGCGGGAGATGCACTTCAAACAGAAGCTTTTGCAATTTTGTCTGCACCTGACTTGTCCGAATGCACATCTACCCAATTAAAACTTATTCATTTGCTGTCTCACGCTTCGGGTTTTCAAGGCATGGCAGGAGGGCAAATACTTGACCTGTTAGCTAAAGAACAGCGCTTTACTATGGCTGATGTAAGGCAGATGCAAGACATGAAAACAGGCGCATTAATTCATGCTGCGGCCGTGATGGGAGTGGTTGCTGGAGGCGGAGCATTTGCATTGGAACAGGCAGCAGGCCGTTATGCAGATGCATTGGGTTTTGCCTTTCAGATCGCAGATGATCTGCTTGATTGTGAATCTGATCCATCTCTTCTGGGGAAACCTTCTGGCCGCGATGCAGAGCAGGGAAAGGCTAGTCCTGTTACTTTATTGGGTTTAGCTGAAGCGCGAAAAATGGCGGCGGACTTAGTTTCTGAAGCATGTGACTTTCTGCGTCCCTTTGGTGATGCGGCTCATGAAATGATTGCACTTGCACTCTTTACAATAGATCGGGACCACTAATTTTTGCGTATGATATTTTATTGATATAAAATGAAGAAAAGTCCGCTTCGGTGTATAAGATCAGTATAACCAGACGAGGTTAGTCTGCTGAAGCAAAATTGAGTTGCGTGGAATGGAAAAGAATGTGACCAACCGTGAGACACCATTATTGGACGAGATAAATACACCAGATCAATTGCGTCAACTGCCTGCAAGCAAACTGCCTACTCTGGCTAATGAGCTGCGTTATGACATGATAAAGGCTGTTGCTAAAACAGGCGGTCATCTGGGGGCTGGGCTGGGTGTTATCGAATTGACCATCGCCCTTCATTACATTTTTGATACGCCCGATGACAAGCTTATATGGGATGTTGGCCATCAGGCCTATCCACACAAGATTTTGACTGGACGGCGCAAGCAAATGTCAGCCTTGCGGCAGAAAGGCGGGCTATCAGGCTTTACCAAACGTTCAGAATCAATCTATGACCCGTTTGGGGCTGGCCATTCCTCAACCTCTATTTCAGCTGGTCTGGGCATGGCTGTAGCCCGTGATTTGCAAGGTACAACAAATAACGTTATTGCCGTTATTGGTGATGGTGCAATGAGCGCCGGTATGGCATTCGAAGCCCTGAACAATGCAGGAGCGATGAATTCTAACCTGATTGTGATTCTGAATGATAATGATATGTCGATTTCGCCTCCCGTAGGTGCAATGTCAGCTTATTTGTCAGAGTTGATTTCTTCGCGTCCCTATCAGTCTATCCGCGATCTTGTGAGGGAAGTAGCCAGCCGATTCCCTGCCGAAATTGAAAAGACTGCTAAGCGCGCCAAGGACTTGGCAAGAGATATTGTTGGCGGGCACAGCCTGTTCAGTGAGCTGGGTTTTTGTCATATTGGTCCGATAGACGGCCATGATTTTAACCATCTTCTTCCTGTTCTACGCAACTTGAAAAGGGGCCAGATAAATGGCCCCGTTTTGGTTCATGTGGTAACTGAAAAAGGCAAAGGGCATCCTTTTTCTGGGCCGTCATCCGAAAAATATCATGCTGTTCCCAAGTTTGATGTCGTAACAGGCCAACAGTCCAAATCATCTGCCAATAGCCCGACATATACGCAAGTTTTCGCAGATACATTATCAAATTTGGCTCGGCGAGATGACAAAATCGTTGCTATTACCGCGGCCATGCCATCTGGAACTGGCCTGAATACCATGATGAAAACATCACCATCACGTGTTTTTGATGTTGGCATTGCTGAACAGCACGCTGTAACCTTTGCGGCGGGGCTGGCCTCAGAAGGACTGAAGCCGTTCGCAGCGATTTATTCAACTTTTCTCCAGCGCGGCTATGACCAGCTAGTTCATGATGTGGCGATACAAAATTTGCCGGTGCGCTTCGCTATTGACCGGGCAGGTTTAGTAGGAGCAGATGGGGCCACACATGCTGGTGTGTTTGATTTAGCGTATCTGTCTTGCCTGCCCAATATGATGATCATGTGTCCATCTGATGAAGCTGAGCTTGTCCATATGACAGCAACGGCGGCTGCCTATGATGATGGCCCGTCTGCGCTACGTTACCCTCGCGGAACGGGAATAGGAGCGGAGATACCAAAAGCACCACAAGCGCTTGAGATCGGAAAAGCCCGGTTGCTAAAACGAGGAAGTGACATCGCCATTCTCAGCCTTGGGACCATGCTGGATACTTGCTTAGAAGTTGCGGACAAGCTAGAAGATATAGGCGTAAGCGTAAGTTTGGCAGATGCCCGGTTTGCAAAGCCTTTTGACCGCGAACTGGTTCGAAATTTCGCCATCTCTCACAAGGCGTTGCTGCTCGTCGAGGAAAGTAGCCCTGGCGGTTTTTCAGCACATATCTTGCAATTTATGGCTGGTGAGGCTTTGCTAGATGACGGGCTAAAGGTGCGCGCCATTAGCCTGCCGGATGAATATATCGACCATGCAGAACGGAGCAGCCAGCTGACCTCAGCAGGACTCGATGTGGATAGTCTGTTTGCAGTTGCTAGTCAGCTTGTCTTTGTTAAGAAAGATTTGGGCCAAGCAAAACATTCCAAAAATTTGAAAAATAAATAGACGATGCGCAGACGGGTTGATCTAGTTCTGGTGGAACGAGGCATTGTGCCAAGTCGTCAGAAGGCTCGGGAACTGATTCAGGGCCGGGCGGTAACCTGTGATGGCAAGACGGTTCAGAAACCAGGCCAATTGGCGCGTCCTGATTCTGACTTTCATGTAGATAAAGCTGCCCTGCGTTGGGCCAGCCGCGGTGGATTAAAGTTGGAATACGCGCTAGAAAAATTCAGCTTGCCTAATTTGTCTGAGAGAATTTGCCTCGATCTTGGGGCCAGTACAGGCGGATTTACAGATGTTTTGCTGTCATATGGGGCGACCTTTGTCTATGCGGTTGATGTGGGACATGGCCAACTTGCTGCGCATCTGGCAGCAGATAAGCGGGTAGGGAATCTGGAAAACACAAATGCAAAGCACCTCAATGACAAAATGATCACACAGCCGCTTGATTTTGTTACGTGTGATGTCTCTTTCATTTCCGTTACCAAGGCTCTCGGCCCGGCACTATCGCTTGTGAGGCCAGGCGGATGGCTGGTCAGCTTGATCAAGCCGCAGTTTGAGGTTGGGCGGGCAGCAATTGGCAAAGGTGGAGTAGTAAAGACAAAAGAAGACCGAGTTCGAGCAATCAAATTGGTCCGCTCATTTCTTCAAGGTCAAATGGGCTGGCAGGTCAGCTCTGTGATTGATTCGCCAATTACCGGCTCTGATGGAAATAACGAATATTTTATTGCGGCTCAAAAGCCTGGAGATTAGACCTGTTCAGGAAGAATGGAAGTCTGGGCTTGATGACGCATGACCTGGTCCAGCAACACAACAGCCATCATGGCTTCAGCGACAGGTACACCGCGAATGCCCACACATGGGTCATGCCTGCCTTTGGTTACCACATCCACTTCTTCACCAGCACGGTTAAGTGAACGGCGTGGTGTTAAGATAGACGAAGTTGGTTTGATAGCTACACGTAAGACAATGTCCTGACCAGATGAAATGCCGCCCAAGACGCCACCATTATAATTAGACAGAAAAACTGGGCGTCCAGTGTCATCAAGGCGCATCTCATCTCCTGCAGCCGCGCCATCAATTGCGGACAAAGCAAAACCACCGCCAATCTCAACTCCTTTAGCAGCGTTAATTGACATCATTGCTGCGGCCAGTTCAGCATCCAACTTGCCATAGAGGGGCTGGCCCAGACCTGAGGGAATCCCTTGAGCAACAATTTCCAGCACAGCTCCTGCAGAAGAACCGGCCTTGCGCACATCATCAAGATAAGTTTTCCATTTTTGCACAGCATCCGCATCAGCAGAGAAAAACGGGTTTTTATCTATCTGTTCAGCATTGAAATTATCACGGTCAATCTCATGCGGTCCAATTTGCACAACAGAACCCTGGATGCTGAACTTATCCCCTAAAATTTGCCTCAATACTAGATCAGCAATTCCTCCAGCAGCAACCCTGACCGCCGTTTCCCTAGCTGAAGACCTACCGCCGCCACGGTAATCACGGTGACCATATTTTTGATCATATGTGTAATCTGCATGTCCAGGCCGATAACTTTCAGAAATTGCACCATAATCCTTTGAGCGTTGATCTGTATTTTCGATCAGCAACATAACGGGTGTGCCTGTCGTCTTGCCCTCAAACGTGCCTGACAAAATCTTGACCTGATCTGTTTCCTGGCGTTGGGTGACAAACCGGCTTTGACCTGGTTTGCGCCTGTCCAGATAAGGCTGAATATCTGCTTCGCTCAGGTTTAGTCGCGGGGGCACACCATCAACCACACAGCCAATTGCTGGGCCGTGGCTCTCGCCAAAACTGGTGAAGGAAAATAATGTGCCAAAACTGTTGTCGCCCATCGGATCAGACGACCGAGATATCCGGTGCGTCAACAGCCTTCATGCCGACAACATGGTAGCCGCAATCTACATGGTGTGTCTCGCCTGAAACACCTGACGATAAATCAGACAGCAGATATAGACCTGCCCCACCAATATCTTCTAGCGTTACATTCCGCTTAAGAGGTGAATTATATTCATTCCATTTGAGGATATACCTGAAATCGCCGATGCCGGATGCTGCCAATGTTTTCATAGGCCCTGCAGATAGCCCGTTCACGCGGATATTCTGTCCGCCTAAGTCAACCGCCAGATACCTCACAGAAGCTTCCAACGCAGCTTTTGCCACACCCATCACGTTATAATGCGGCATCACACGTTCAGCTCCATAATAGGTCATAGTTAATAGCGATCCGCCATCTGGCATCATCTCAGCTGCCCGTCTGGCAAGCGCAGTAAACGAATAGACCGAAATTTCCATGGTTTTTTGAAAGTTTTCCCGGGTGGTGTCAACATAGCCGCCTTTAAGCTCTTCTTTGTCAGAATAGGCAATCGCATGCACAAGAAAATCGAGCTTGCCCCATTTTTCTTTGAGGGTGTTGAATACCAGTTCAACAGATACTTCATCTGTTACATCACAGGGTAGCACTATGTCGCTGCCAACCGATTCCGCAAGGGGGTTAACGCGTTTTTTCAAAGCATCACCCTGATAGGTAAAGGCCAGCTCTGCACCTTGGTCAGCAGCGGCAGCGGCAATCCCCCATCCGATGGAGCGGTCATTAGCAACACCCATAACTAGACCCTTTTTACCCTGCATTAGCCCTGTCTTCGCTGTATCTGAGTGCGATGATCCTAACGGTGGAGTGGAAGAAACGGTCATATCTGTCCTCTGGTTTTGTAGTACCCTGAAGTAGCGTGAAACATCACAAAAAATAGTGCCATACACAATAGTCTTGCTAATCAGCTAGACTTATATGACACACGTTCTGTTTTTTAGCAAAAAACCGGCTGAAAATCCAGTAGCATCAGCCTCAGCTGTGCCGCAGAGGGCTTCCCCCTGCAGGTCCTACGGATGCTGTTCGGCAATAAAATATCCTGGTCAGTTCAGCGCGTAGCTAATCTTTTTATTCACCTCAACTCGGTCACCCACAGTTAAGGGCCTGCTGGCATTCAGAGACAGAATTCGACCATCTGCTTCGACTTTAATGCGATAGCCGACGATTTTTTCGATTACTTCTTCCTGAACGATGCGGTTTGTCTGACAGACTTCCTGCTGGCGGTAGCCGACAATATCCCCGGCTTTAGCGGTTTGTTTTGCTCGTTCACGTCCCAGCAAGGCACCCGCAACAGCCCCTGCACTGCCCGCACCATTGTTGTCAGATAATTTATTGCCCACAGCAGAGCCAATCAGTCCGCCTATGATCATGGAACCTAGCTCTGAGCTGCCCTGACCCTCGCCATAGACTGGAACTTCTTCTATCTGGCAGATACGCTCATCACGTGGCGTCTTCCGGGTGAAACTGTTAGTCAGGGTTTCAACATCTGTGACGGTGCCAATAACATATTCATAGCGTGTTTCAGCAAGAACAGGACCGTTTAGCAAGCAAAGTGCTGCAAAACTTTTTAGGGCTGCGGCGGTAAGCTGGTTTTTCATCTCAAACATGTCCTTTCTGACCATGTAAATCATTACATCACTGACGCTCAAAACTTAAAAAAATTACTCGCAAATTTTCAACGTTATATAATTCGTAGAGATTGATTTTGGCAATTTTATGGCTAGGTTGAGACTGAGGGTTTGTCCGCCCTAACCTGCCTTTACAACAATGGAAGACACATAATGACAGTTCTTGGCGCTGATGAACTAAATACAGATCCCTTTCTACTATTTAATCAATGGTTTGCAGAGGCACAGCAAAGTGAAATTAATGACCCGGATGCAATTGCGCTGGCCAGTGTTGATGCACATGGCATGCCATCTGTACGGATGGTTCTGCTCAAAGAAATCCTACCAGAGGGGTTTGTGTTTTATACCAATTACACTAGCCGCAAATCTGGAGAACTAATGGCGACAAGCAAAGCAGCTTTCGTAATTCACTGGAAATCGCTGCGTCGGCAAATCCGCGTGACAGGTTCTGTTGAGCAGGTGCCTGATGCCCAGAGTGATGCTTATTACCAGACACGCTCGCGTGGCAGCCGCATTGGAGCATGGGCCTCACAACAATCAAAACCCTTGCAGAACCGTGGTGTACTGGCAGAAGCTGTTAGAAAAATAGAGGAAACCTACCCTGATGAAGTGCCACGTCCTACTCATTGGGGCGGGTTTCTGATCCGGCCGATAGAAATCGAATTTTGGGCAGACGGGGATTTCCGGCTGCATGATCGTTTTAGATACACAAAAGATACAGACGGTAATTGGGCATCACAAAGGCTGTACCCTTAAATTTCCTGCCAACACATTATCCGAGAGGGTTGTGCGACTGTTTCTGTAGCATAGAGACTACGCTCACAGCCTTGTTGTGAGAAAAAAAAGTCGGATGTGAGCAGTTTTTAATGTTTTATACTGCTATCCTTGTCACTTACCGAAGACAGAAAAAGCGGCTTAGTCCGCCAAAAAGGGTAAAAAGATGAAAAATAATGCAAGGGTTGTTGTTATCGGTGGCGGCGTTGTGGGTGTCAGCACCTTGTATCATCTGGTCAAAAAAGGCTGGACAGACTGCGTGCTGATTGAACGCAAAGAGCTGACAAGCGGGTCAACATGGCATGCTGCAGGTCTGCTGCCTTTGTTCAACATGTCTTATTCAGTTGGTCAGATTCATAAATATTCAGTCGATCTCTATGGTCGCCTTGAAGAAGAAACAGGGCAATATGCTGGCTTGTCACGTGTCTCGAACATCCGTCTGGCCACAACACAAGACAGGATGGATGAATATAAACAATATGCTGGCGTGGCTCAAACCATTGGCGTGCAGGTTGATATTCTGACACCTGATGAGGTTGTTGATATATGGCCACTAGCGGTAAAAGATAATCTAATCGGGGCAATTCGCCACCCCATGGATGGATATATTCAGCCTGCTGACCTAACCCAGGCGCTGGCCAAAGGCGCACGTGATATTGGGGGTCAGATTTATCGCAACACAAATGTGACGGCGATCACGCGCACCCCATCTGGTGAATGGAATGTCACCACTGATAAGGGTGAGATTATATGTGAACATGTGGTGTCTGCCACAGGAAATTTTGCCCGGCACACAGGTGAGATGGTTGGTCTGGATATTCCAGTGATCCCTGTTGAACATCAATATATTGTGACTGAACCACATCCTGCTATTCAGGACCGCCAGGCCAAAGGCTTGCCTGAGATGGGTGTTCTGCGCGAATCTGATGGGTCCTGGTATATGCGTGAGGAAAATGGCGGTCTCATACTTGGACCTTATGAGGTGGGTGCTCCTGTCTGTTATTTTGACGGGCCGGATGACGATTCAGAATATGAATTATTTCAGGAAGATCTGGAACGGCTGATGCCGCATATTGAATCAGCGATTGCCCGTGTGCCGGCATTTGCTGAGGTTGGGGTAAAGAAGGTTTATAATGGCGCGATTGCCTATACACCAGACGGCAGTCCGATTATCGGGCCTGCTTGGGATTTACCAAATTTCTGGCTGAATGAGGGGCATAGTTTTGGCATTACAGCTGCTGGTGGTGCGGGCTGGCAGCTTGCTGAATGGATAGTGGATGGCGAGCCGACAATTGATATGATGGGGGTTGATCCTCGCCGCTATGGATCATACGCCACGAAGAGCTTTTTGAAAGAAAAGAATGAAGAGGCCTATGCCAATGTCTTCACCGTTCATTATCCTGATGAGGAACGTGAGGCGGCCCGTCCATTACGTACTGCCCCCTGTTATGACCGTCTGAAGGCTATGGGCGCGGTGTTTGGTCAGAAATTTGGTTGGGAGAGGGCAAACTGGTTTGCTCCGGAAGGCGTGAAAGCAAAAGATCACTGGTCATTCCGTCGGTCAGACTGGTTTCAACATGTTGGTGCGGAAGTCAAGAACGTCAATGAAAATTGTGGCCTGTTGGACATGTCAGCCTTTGCGAAATGCCGGATTAGCGGTCCGGGTGCTGAAGAGTTTCTCGACCAGCTTATCGCTAATAAACTGCCGAAAAAATTAGGGCGTGTGGTTCTTGCCCATGCGCTGGCCCCGCGTGGCGGCGTACATTCAGAATTTACCATTATGCGTGAATTAGAAGACAGTTTTTATCTGGTGTCTGCAGGGGCAACCCAGCGGCTTGATCATGACTGGCTGAAGAAACATATGCCTGATGACCGGTCAGTCACATTTACAGATGTGACCAATGCGGTAGGAGTGTTGGTTCTGGCCGGGCCAAAGGCGCGTGATGTATTGCAGAAACTGACCCGGACGGATTTATCCTCTGCTTCGTTTCCCTGGCTGTCTGCCAAACAGATTGATGTGAACTTGGCGCCATCTGTGGCTGCCCGCGTCAATTTTGTAGGTGAACTGGGCTGGGAACTGCACCACCCGATTGAATATCAGAACCATATTTTTGATGCGCTGATTTCAGCTGGGGTAGAGTTTGGCCTGAGACCTTTTGGGATCCGTGCTATGGATGCGATGCGGTTGGAAAAATCATATCGTATGGTTGGCACAGAAATGAGCATTGAATATGCAGCGCTTGAATCCGGACTAGATCGGTTTGTGCAGTTGCAAAAGCCTGACTTTATCGGCCGTTCAGGTCTGTTGGCCTGGCAGGAAAAAGGGTTTGCAAACAGCTTTGTTACACTTGCAGTTAAAGACACAACAGACAGAGATGTTATCGGGGGAAATCCAATTTACAAAGAGGGTAAGTTGATTGGCCGGGCAACATCTGGTGGCTATGGGTTCAGGATCGGAAAATCACTTGCGCTTGCCATGGTAGCACCTGACTGCACAGATATCGGCACGTCGCTTGAAATTGATATTCTGGGCGATCGATTTGCAGCTGAAATTATTGAAGAAAGCCCGTTTGACCCTGCAAATGAACGTCTGCGGGTCTGACCTGCAGAAACATTTATGACGATGCAAAAGGAAAATAAGTGATGGATGATACTCAGCCAGAACGGAAAAGCCGTCGTGGCGGTGGGCGCGGTGCACGCCGTGAGGCCAGAGGAGCCGCTCAGGCTGTAAGCGCGCCATATCTGGTCAGAAAAATAGATCCTATTGATATCTTAAGTGAAGAGGCCTGCCAGTTGATCGAAGAAAATGCCGAGACTGTTCTGGAAGAAATTGGGATTGATTTCCGTGATGATCCAGAAGCGCTGGCTATTTTGAAAGACAAGGGCTGTGACATTAAAGGTGAGCGGGTATATTTCCCGCGCGGGTTGGCCCGTTCTTTGTGTAAAACAGCTCCGTCATCCTTCACCCAGTATGCCCGAAATCCATCTAGAAATGTTGAAATTGGTGGAAAGAACACCGTATTTGCACCTGTCTATGGTCCGCCTTTTGTTCGCGATCTGAATGGTGAACGCCGTTATGCAGAGATTGAGGATTTCAACAATTTTGTGAAGCTGGTATATATGCTGCCTGGCCTCCATCATTCAGGCGGAACCGTTTGCGAGCCTGTTGATCTCCCTGTGACTAAGCGGCATTTGGATATGGTTTATGCGCATCTGCGTTATACGGATAAGCCTTTTATGGGCTCAGTGACCGCGCCCGATCGTGCAGAGGATACTCTGAATCTAGCCAAGATTGTCTTTGGTGAAGAAGTTGTTGGCCCAAAATGTGTCATGGTTTCATTGATCAATGCAAACTCGCCAATGACATGGGATGATACCATGCTAGGAGCGCTAAAAGTCTATGCGCGAGCCGGGCAGGGCACGATTATCTCGCCCTTCATTCTGGCAGGCGCAATGTCACCTGTTTCTGTTGCTGGCACCCTTACACAGATATTGGCGGAAGCGATGAGCGGAATTGCCTTCGCTCAGGCTTTGAATCCGGGTTCACCGGTTATTTTTGGCAGTTTTGCCAGTTCCATTTCCATGCAGACAGGGGCGCCAACCTTTGGCACACCTGAACCAGCCAAGGTTTTGTATGGCTGCTCAAAACTTGCCCGGCGGCTGGGTGTGCCATTCAGGTCAGGCGGATCTCTGACAGGAGCAAAAACAACAGATGCGCAGGCAGCCTATGAATCAGCCCATACATTATTGCCGACGGTTCTAGGGGGGGTGAATTTTGCTTTGCACTCAGCAGGCTGGTTGGAAGGCGGACTGGTTGCTGATTATGCCAAGCTCATTCTTGATGCTGACCAGCTCACCATGATGGACAGCATGGTTGACGGTATTGATGTGTCAGATAATGGCCTCGCACTGGATGCTTTGCGTGAAGCTGGACCAGGCCAGCATTTCCTTGGCGCTGGCCATACACAGGCTAATTTTGAAACAGCGTTCTGGCGATCATCCATGGCGGATAACACGACCTTCGAACAATGGGACAGTGATGGACGTATTGAAGCAGAAGCAAGAGCGCGTAAAAAGGCGACCGATATGCTGGCTGCCTATGAAGCCCCGGCTCTAGATCCGGCGATAGATGAAGCACTGATGGCCTATATCGCTCAGCGCAAATCTGCCCTGCCCGACAGCGAATATTAATACCAAAAGAAGTAGGTAAAGGGTTCACTTCAGCCTGTTTCTGACCGAATAGCCATATTCGATAGCAGCGTCTTTCAGCCAGGTTTCCACATAATCAGCAAAACTGGTTCGGCAGATCAAACGAAAGCTGTTTCTTGCCTCGCACATCAGCGTAACTGACGCCCTGTCCAGACTGGACTGGGCACACTGGCCAGGCCGGAAGACAGAAACATGCAGGTCAAGCGCGCAGCCCTTAGCTAAAATTTCTCGCACATAAGGACCGTTTAGCTCATATACAGCAAGCGCGTCTGATAGAAGGGTCAGCTGAAAATGCTGGTCTGTCAGCTGTGTGCCGAGGGTGCGGTGCAGTTCTGCTGCATCCTGATCTGCGCACATTAGAAGGCTTTCATCTGGCCCCAGCCAGAGCGCGCGTCTGTCCCCGCTGACCGAAAATCTATTTGCCTCCTGTGGCAAAGCTGTGCCGAAATGCCGACTCATAATTTTGCTTACATCTCCGCTGTTGCGCAGATTTATCAGCCCCTGCGGGTGATAGTTTATCTGCAGGCAATCTTCTTGCCGACCCTCAGGGTTTGGCATCTGTCTGGGCAGTGTGGCAGACTGGCGTTGCTGCGCATCGGATTTAGCTTGCGCCATTTAACCGGTCTCCCTTCGCATCATAAAAACTAGTATCTGTGATCCGGGCTTTAATCGGCGGATGCCCGTCAAGCATCGGAATATAAACGGTCTGGCCCATCAGTTCATGCCCGCCTTTGAGCAAGCCCATCGCAATGGAATGGCCAAGATTAGGGCTAAAATAAGATGAAGTTACATGTCCCAGCATCGCCATAGGTGTAGGCTGGTCAGGGTCTAAAACTGCATGCGCGCCTTCCGGTATGACTTTATTTGGATCGTCTGTCAGCAGGCCAACCAGCTGTTTTCGCTGCGGGTCAGCCATTGAAACTCGCTCGAGTGCTCGCTTGCCAATGAAATCAGTTTTTGTTTTGGACACAATCCAGTCCATGCCTAAATCAAGCGGTGTGACAGATCCATCTGTTTCCTGACCAACGATAATAAAGCCCTTTTCTGCCCGCAGCACATGCATAGCTTCTGTCCCATATGGGGTCAGGCCGAAAGGTGCGCCTGCCTTCATTAATGTTGACCAGAGGGCTGCGCCATAACGGGCAGGCACATTAATCTCATAAGAGAGCTCGCCGGTAAAGGAAATGCGGAACAGTCGTGCAGGCAGACCGCTGACATGCCCTTTTTTCATCGACATAAACGGAAAGGCGTCATTAGCTAAATCAATATCGACGCCTGCTGCGGTGAGTATGTCCTTTGCGGCAGGGCCGGATAAGGTGGCCACAGCCCATTGCTCGGTCACCGAGGTGAGATAGACCCGCAGCTCCGGCCATTCGGTTTGCAGCCATTCTTCCAGCCAGTCCAGCACTCCAGCTGCCCCGCCTGTTGTCGTGGTCATATGGAAATGATCTTCCGCCAGCCGTGTTGTGACCCCGTCATCCATCACCATGCCATCATCCTTGCACATCAGCCCATAGCGGCATCTACCTACCTTCAACTTTAGCCAGCCATTGGTATAAATCCTGTTCAGGAATTCTGCTGCGTCAGGTCCCTTGATATCAATTTTGCCCAAGGTTGATGCATCCAACAGGCCGGCAGCTTGCCGGGTGGCCAGAACTTCACGGCTGACTGCCTGTTCCATATCCTCGCCCTCTTTAGGGTAATACCAGGCTCGCATCCACTGGCCGACATGTTCAAACTTTGCTCCTGCCTGCCTGTGTAGGCTTTCCATCTGTGTTGTGCGCACCGGATCGAACAGGCTGCCAATAGAGCGTCCGGCGATCATGCCTATGGATGTGGGTGTGTAGGGCATGCGGAACGTGGTTGTGCCGACTTCAGGGATCGCGTCACCTAACTGATCTGCCAGAATAGCAAGGGCATTAATGTTAGACGTCTTACCCTGATCTGTTGCCATTCCGGTTGTGGTATAGCGTTTGACATGTTCAACCGAATGATACCCTTCCCGCACAGCTAGCTTGATATCAGAGGCGGTTACATCATTCTGAAAATCAACAAACGCCTTTTCGCCTTCACCTTGGCCATTTGGCAGCGACCAGACCGCCATAGGAGCTCTGTTAATCCGTGGTGCATCAACCACCGGCACATCAACGGTCTGAACCGCCATGCCAACAGCTTTAGCTGCTTTCCCGGCTGCTGTGATCGCCTCTTTTAGGCCTCTTTGTAGGTCAAAGGTTCCATTGCAGGCCCCAGCCGACTGTTCAGCCTCATGTGCGGATGATGGACGGAAACATAAAGTTTTCTCATCCCAAGTCAGCTTGCCGCGGGCTTGTGAGTGCAGATGCACAACTGGGCTCAGGCCGCCTGACATCAAGATGCAGTCGCAGTCGATATGCAAAGCATCACCTGTGATATCTGTGCCGTCAGCCGTTAACGGGCTTACCTCAACACGGGCCACTTTCAGATGGCCGTGCGCTGCTGTAATCCCATGGCTGGACAAAACCTCTATGCCAAGGCTTTCAGCTTGGCGCTTTAATGCAGGTGAAGCAGAAGGCCGTGTATCCACAATCGCTTTGACAAGACAGCCAGCTTCCTGCAAAGCAAACGCTATGTGCCATGTGGCATCATTATTGGTCATGACAATGCCGCGCTTACCGGGCAGAACACCAAATTCGCCAAGATAGGTCTGCGCGGCAGAAGCCAGCATCACGCCAGGTAGGTCATTGCCGGAAAAGACCAACGGCCTTTCAATTGCCCCTGTGGCAAGAATGACTTGCTGGGCGCGCACCTTCCACATCCGCATCCGGGGCAAATGCGCAGGCTTGTCTTTCAAATGGTCTGTTACGGTTTGAGCAAGGGTCAGATAATTATGATCGCCATAGCCAAACAGGGTGGTGCGTGTCAGTACTGACACATTCTCCATCGCCTGCAATCTGACCAGTGTCTTTTTGATCCAGTCCTGGGCCGGCTGGCTATCAATTTCTACATCATCCACACTGTTCAGCCAGCCTCCGCAGCGCGGGCCAGCTTCAGCAAGCAAAACGCGGCACCCGCTCATACCTGCCTGCCACGCTGCCATCAGACCTGATGCCCCGCCACCGGCGATAACGATATCAAAGTGTGCATGCCGCTTTTCATATCTGTCCGGGTCATTGTGATCGCGGCCAACCTTGCCCAGCCCTGCTGCATTGCGGATGAATTTTTCGTAAGTCATCCAGAAAGATGCAGGCCACATGAAGGTTTTGTAATAAAACCCGGCTGGAAAGAAGCGCGATAAAAGGGAATTTACCTGACCCACATCAAATTTCAGGGACGGGAAACGGTTTTGTGACTTTGCCACCAGCCCGTCATACAACTCGACCTGTGTTGCCCGCAGATTAGGCTCAACCCGGCCATCTGTCCCGAGCTGAACCAGCGCATTTGCTTCTTCAGCCCCAGCAGCCATAATACCCCGTGGGCGGTGATATTTAAAAGACCGGCCGACCAAATGAACATTATTGGCTAGCAAGGCAGAGGCCAGCGTATCGCCGGCGCAGCCCATATAGCTTTTTCCATCAAAAGTGAACTGCACCAGCTTGTCTTGCTGCACAGCGGAACCGCCTTTCACACGCATAACCTGTTTGTTCTTCGCCATCAGCGTCCCTCTTTACCTTTTTTTGCCGGTTTTGAAGCAGCCTCTGCGGCTGTTTTGCGGCGCCAGCTTTCTTGATAAGCCTGCCGTGCTGCCTTGCTTTTGGGCAGGCTGCCCATTGCATAGGTCTCAATAATCTCGTGGCTGACGGTATGACGAGCCACATTAAACCAGCGCCGGCATCCTGCTGCATGACGCCAGCGTTCAAGAAAAACCCCTTTTGGATTATCCCGCAGAAACAAATAATCAGCAAAATCCTTGTCATTCAGCTGATTGCCTGCCAGCGGACGGGCGATGTGGGCCTCTCCGCCGCAGCTGAATTCAGCTTCATCTCTTAGCCCGCAAAAGGGGCAGTTAAGCTGTAACATGATTTTCAATCTTCTCTTGATTTGGAATACAGTTAATGGGCGACACCTGCCGCGCCATGCTCATCGATCAGAAATCCTGTCTCGAACCGTTTCAGCGCATAGGGCTCAGCAATCGAATTTGGGCGGTCGTTCGCAATCAAGTCAGCAAACACATGGCCTGACCCTGGCGTTGCTTTAAAGCCTCCTGTGCCCCAGCCACAGTTAAAATACAGCCCGTCAACGTCTGTCTTAGAGATAATTGGAGAAGCATCAGGACAGGTATCCACAATGCCACCCCAATGCCGCAGCATCCGCAGACGTGATAATACTGGAAACAGCTCTACCGCGGCTTCCAGCATATGTTCTGGAACCGGAAATGAACCGCGTTGCGCATAAGAATTATATTTATCCACTCCGGCCCCCAGAACCATTTCGCCCTTGTCTGACTGACTGATATACATATGAACCGCATTTGACATAATGACTGTGTCTAGTATCGGCTTGATCGGCTCAGAGACGAGGGCCTGCAGAGGCCGGCTAGCTAACGGCAGATGCATGCCGGCCATTTCAGCCAATACAGAAGAATGACCGGCAACAACACAGCCTACTTTACTAGTCTTGATCACGCCCTTGGTCGTTTCAATGCCGGTAATCCGGCGGCCTGACCGGCGCAAGGCGGTTACCTCGCAGTTCTGGATGATATCAGCGCCTAGGTCATCTGCTGCTCGGGCATAGCCCCAGGCAACCGCATCATGACGGGCTGTGCCGCCGCGTTTTTGCAGAAATCCCCCCATAACTGGGTAGCGGATCGACTGGTCTGTATTCATAATCGGTACAAATGTCTTGATCTCTTGAGGACTAAGAATTTCGGAATCAATCCCATTCAGTCGGATTGCGTGAACCCGCCGTGACATCTCTTTCAGCTCGTGTTCAGAATGGGCAATGGTCAGCACCCCGCGCTGAGAGAACATGATGTTAAAGTTCAAATCCTGTGCCAGCCCTTCCCATAATTTAAGAGCATGTTCGTAAATGGATGCTGATTCATCCCACAAATAGTTTGAGCGGATAATCGTTGTGTTCCGGCCTGTGTTGCCGCCACCTAGCCAGCCTTTTTCAATTACGGCAATATTTGTCATGCCGTGAACAGATGCAAGGTAATAGGCTGTCGCCAAGCCATGGCCGCCGCCACCAATAATTACCGCGTCGTATTCGCTTTTAGGTTCAGCATGCCGCCAAGCCTGTTGCCAGCCTGTATGATATGATGCTGCCTGTCGTGCCAAAGAAAACACAGAATAACGTTTGGCTTTATCTCTCAGCCCACCAATTCCCCGATCCAAAACTGGTCCAGCCATAATGAAATATCCTTTCGGTTTGCTGTCTCTTGTGTGGTCAGGTCTTGACCCGCTCGGTCAGCATAGAAAAAAACACAAGCATAGTCCAAAAATTCAAGCCCTAAAATTGCTCAGATGATGAAAAAAACCTTTCTTAATGACGACTAGCCATTGTGCTTGGTCGACATATGCGTGAGGCTCACCTATCATGTCATTTCAAATTCGTTACACAATTGAGGTTCAGTTATGGCAATCATCAACCGCGTGGCAGATTTTCATGATGAGATGACATATTGGCGCCGTCAGCTGCACAGCCATCCTGAGATCTGTTATGAAGAGGTGTGGACCTCTGATTTCGTTGCCGGCAAATTGGCCGAATTTGGTATTGATGTAGTCAGGGGGTTAGCCGGCACAGGTGTAGTTGGCATATTGAAAGGCAAGACCGATACAGGCCGGTCAATCGGTCTGCGGGCAGATATGGATGGCCTGCCCATGCCGGAAACAAATGACTTTGAGCATAAATCAAAAGCAGAAGGCCGTATGCATGCCTGTGGCCATGATGGACATATGACCATGCTGTTGGGAGCGGCCCGGTATCTTGCGGAAACACGTAATTTTGACGGCACTGTCTATTTTATCTTCCAGCCTGCAGAAGAAGGTGGTGCAGGGGCCGCCAAGATGATTGATGAGGGTCTGTTTGCTGATTATCAGATGGAAACGGTTTGGGGCATGCATAACTGGCCAGGCCTACCCGCAGGTGAAATTGCTGTTTCAGAAGGTGCGAGCATGGCTAGTGCAGATCATTTTGAGATGACAGTGACTGGACGTGGTGGTCATGCTGCGATGCCGCATCAGGCTATCGATCCAGTCCTGGCGGCGGCACATATTGTGCAGGCCCTGCAGATGTTGGTCTCCCGACACACGAATCCGCAGGATTCCTCTGTTTTGTCAATCACCACAATTCATGGTGGCAGCGCGTTTAATGTCATTCCTGATGAGGTCATGTTAGGCGGGACAGTTCGCGCCTTCCGCCCGGAAACACGAGCCAGGTTAGAACAATCGCTTCGCGATGTATCCAGGCTTACCGCTGAGTCGCATGGCTGTACAATTTCGCTTGACTGGCGGCAAGGTTATCCGCCAACAGTTAACCATCAGGCAGAGGCCTTGCGGGCTGCGGATGTGGCTCGGGCGGTCGTTGGAGCAGACCGCGTCCATATGAACCCGGAACCCTCAATGGGTGCGGAAGATTTTGCCTTTATGCTGGAAGCAAAGCCAGGCGCCTATATCTGGTTGGGGGCAGGGGAAGCTGAAGCCGGCAGAATGTTGCATAACACTGGTTATGATTTCAATGATGAAATTCTGCCAACAGGAACCAGCTATTGGGCAGCTCTTGTTGAAAGCGAACTTGCCGCAAAATAGAGTTGTTATCCTGAACAGTTCAAACATGGCCAGCTTTGTACTGGACAGCTTAAGAAAGACTAAAAATGCCTATTGATAAAGAAACAGACCAGCGCAGACGGCGGACAGGTGTAGCTGTACTGTTTGCTATGACCAGCCTTATTGTGATCGCTCTCAGCAGTTATGTTGTTTGGTATCAGATGGGACAGATTGCTCTTGGCCTGCATGGCTGGATTGCACTTATTGCCGGTTCAGTTGGCATGGTGGTCCTGGGAGGCGGCCTGATGGCGTTAAGCTTTTATTCTGCCCGCTCTGGTCATGATGAAGCGGCCTGGCAGGACCCAGATGACGATCTCAGCTGACCTGATCTTTACTCTGAATAATCCCGATCTTGCACCATTTTCTGTAAACGTCCGATGTTTAGCCCAGAACAGGTCTGTTTTTTGAACTTGACAATGTTCTTGTTTTGTTCTATTCTGATCAACCCTTTTGAATAGATGATTCGGATATAAATCGGATGAGTGCTGACAGCGTGAAGGGGGGTCATGCTCAGGCTACAGATCATGCAGACAACATATTTTAAATCTTTTGTTTCAGACGGGTTGGTGAATGGGTCTTCTGATTTGATTCAGGGTGGCAGAGGCGGATATATTTCCTCCTCATGCAAAGCCAGCCGGTTTTCTGAACTGAAAACGCAAATCAGGCAGGCTGACACAGCCCGGTCTTTCCCGACTCTTCAGCTGAAGGTGGACCGGTTTGACATAGCCTTATCAGGAGGACTGCGGTTTGGTCATGTGCATCTGATGACAGGCCGGTCATTTGATGGGGCAGCAACGGGGTTTGTGCTGGCCTTGCTGCGATTGATGATGGATCAGGACCCCCTCTCACCTGTGGTTTGGTGTAGTCCCAGCCATGCTGGCTATGCCGGCCACATACTGGCATCTGCCTTGCCTGCATTAGGTGTATGCCCATCACGGTTTATTTTTGTTCATGACCAGCGCCCTAAACGGCTGATGGGGGCCTTTGAAGAGGTTCTGCAGACCAGGGGTGTTCTGGCGGTTGTAGGTGAGTATGGCTTGTTTGCGCGGAGTGCAGATACATGGCAACGCTGGGTCCGCCGCACACGTTTGGCTGCCAAGACAGGCGGGACGATGGGGCTGTTGCTGGGTCCTCCTGCCCCTGTTTCAGGTTTTGAGACGGGCTGGCATATCACGACAGCGCCAGCTGATCTGTTTGCCGAAAGGGAAGGGCTGCAAACAGACTGGCGGCCATACTGGTCGGTTCAACTGACCTACAGCCGGCAGGGGACACCTTGTGCAGATAAGCTTGTCTATGATGGTCTGACTGGCCGGCTGCAGTCAGCTATCAGCTGGCCAGATAAGAATGGTCAGGCTAGCCAGCTGCCCGTTTCAAAGCCGGCTCTGATTGCGTCTATTTCAGCATAAGGCATGGGTGTGCTTATATCATGAAAGCAGGGCAATGGGTGTATCTGGTGATGAACGGCAAATAATTTATCTACATCTGCCATGTTTGCCGATCCGGCGAATGGCACGGGTGCAGGGCTGGTCATTGCAGGAAAAAGTAGGACTATATCAGCGTGAAAAAGGAACAGATAGGCTAGTTTATCTGTCTGCTGAAGCCCGGGCAGACGGGGTTCGGGCCGGATTATCTGTGGCTGATGCGCGGGCCCGGCATCCTGATATGCGCTTTGCGCCAGTTGACCACAATGCAGATCAGGCCCTGTTGACAGCTTTCGCACGATGGGCGTTCCGGTACAGCCCTGTTACTGGTATTGATGCTGACGGTTTGGGTATTTGGATTGAGGCAACAGGGGCCAGCCATCTGTTTGCCCACGCTACAGATTTTCGTGATACAGACACTGATGATACAGATAGTGGGCTGAAAGCGATGTGTGCTGATCTGCATTGTCAGATCAGCCAGACAGGCTTGCGTGCATCGATTGCCAGCGCATCAACTTTTGGGGCGGCTTTTGCACTAGCACATTACCATCGGGATGTATCTGCCCAGCCGGTACATGCACCTGCCCGCCGTGCCCGGATGCGGGAGGCTCTTGCTGACCTACCGCTGGCAGCCTTGCGCTTGCCGCTAGATATATTACATGCGCTTAGCCAGGCAGGCTTGCGGCAAATCAGCCATCTGTATCCACTTGGCCGGGCAGATCTGACAGCGCGGTTTGGTCCGAATATGGTTCTGCGTTACAGCCAGCTTTTTGGGGATCAGCCAGACAGCCAGATACCAGTTCAGCCAGTCCAGCCTGTGTCTGTTACAAAAATCTGGGCAGAACCGGTCATGGGCTATGAGGCCTTATGTCATATGGTCAGTCAACTTACAGCAGAAATGGCAGAGAGGTTGCTTGATGCTGAACTGGCCGCCCGGTCTTTTGAGCTGGGCTGGCAGCGCACAGATGGTCAGGCCAGCTGTTTGCTTTTCCGCTTGTCACGACCGGGTCGGCGTGAACAGACCTTACAGCGGTTGATAGCAGGGGCAGCTGAAAAAATTGATGCGGAATTTGGTATAGAATACAGCTGGATACAGGCGCATGAACTGACGGTTGATGTTCCTGTGACGGCTCTTCTGGGGACAGATCAAGACAGTCTGCAGGCAAGTCAGATCAGTGATATGGTTGATATCTTAGCTGCCCGGCTAGGGCCGGACAAGGTTCAGCGTGTTGTCAGCCAATCAGACTGGCATATCGCTGACAGCCAGGCCTATCAGCCGGTTGCAGATGTAACATATAAAACAGGTCAGTGGTCTATGCCTGTTTTGGCTGGTCTGGCATCGCCGCGTCCGGTCCGTCTGCTGGATAGGCCCGAACCGGTAAAAGTTGTGGCAATGATGCCGGATCATCCGCCAGCAATGATCCGCTGGCGGTATTATAACTGGACAGTACTGCGGGCAACAGGCCCTGAACGGGTTGGCCCCCGCTGGTGGGATCCGAACGGGACAGACAGATTATCGCGTGATTACTACCGGGTTGAGGTTGAAGATGGCCGCCGGTTATGGCTGTACCGTGAAGGCCTTGTTGAACGCGGTGATGAGGTCAGTTGGTTTATATATGGGTTGTTTAGCTGATGGCAGACAAGATGATGTACAGGCCGAAAGCAGTTCTAGGCTGTCAGACGAATTTCAGCTTTTTGTGTGGCGCCTCACATCCTGAAGAGCTGGTTGCTCATGCTCATCATCTGGGTTGGCAGGCTGTGGGCATTGCGGACAGATTCAGCTGTGGCGGGCTGGTGCGTGCGCATATGGCGATAAAGGATATTGTGGCTGAGAACAATCCGGATCAGAAGCCTGTCGCCAGCCTATCTCTTCATAAGCTGATTTGCGGGGTAGGTGTTAGCCTTTATAATGGCGGCGATATTTTATGTTATTCCCGCACTTTGGATGGCTACCACAGCCTGTGTCAGTGGTTGAGCGCAGCGATGATGCGATCAGGTCATAATAACCGCGCTTTGCCGGATATGCATATCAGTGATTTGGTGCGGCTGTCTTCTGATGTGATTGTTATTACGCTGCCGCCTGTTCTGGCAGATACAGATTATCGTGAACAGGCCCGCACAATTAGGCTGTTTGCTCCAGGTGATGTGTATGTTGGCGGTTATCTGATGCGTGATGGCTGTGATGAAGAACGTCTTTATCGCTTTAGCCAGGAAGCAGCGGCAGATAATTTAGGATTTGTTGCGCTTGGGCATGTTTTATATCATCGTCCTGACCGGCGCCCGCTTGCAGATGTGCTCAGCTGTATCCGGCATAAAACCAGCCTGCCTGAAGCTGGACAGCTATTATCCCGCAATGCTGAACGTCATCTGCTGGCCCCAGATGAGATGGCCCGCCGGTGGCAAGGTTTTGAACAAGCGTTGCAGACAGCAGATGAAATTGCCGCCAGCTGCCAGTTCAGCCTTGATGATTTGCGTTATGATTATCCGGCTCACGAAGGCCGGTCTGGCCGGTCTGCGATGGATGAATTAACCTTGCAAGCCCGCGAAGGGAGTCGGAAACGCTATCCTGATGGGGTGCCGGATAAGGTGAATGCCTATTTGGATAAGGAACTGGCTTTGGTGCGGAAGATGGGTTATGCCCCGTTTTTCCTAACGGTATTTGATATTGTCCGCTTTGCCCGCAGCCGCAATATTCTGTGTCAGGGACGGGGGTCTGCTGCAAATTCAGCAATCTGCTATTGTTTGTTTATCACATCTGTTGATCCTGACCGTTCAGAGCCTCTGTTTGAACGGTTTGTCAGCGAAGCCCGAAATGAGCCGCCAGATATTGATGTGGATTTTGAACATAACCGGCGCGAAGAGGTCATCCAATATATTTATCACCGGTATGGCCGGCATCGTGCAGGTCTGGCGTCATCTGTGATCACTTATAAGGGGCGCAGTGCTTTTGTTGAAGTTGCCAAGGCTTTTGGTCTCAGTCGGGATGTTCAGCGGGCTTTGTCTGGTCAGGTGTGGGGCCGCAAGAACAGCGGTTTGAATTCTGAATCACTGCGCGCAGTTGGGCTGGATGTTCAGGATCCGACTTTGCAGATGGTGGTCAGGCTGGCCCGCCAGATTCAGGGGTTTCCACGTCATCTCTCTCAACATGTTGGGGGTTTCGTGATTGTGCAGGATCGGCTGGATAAACTGTGTGTAGTTCGGCCAGCAGCCATGCAGGGACGCAGCATCATTGAATGGGATAAAGATGATCTAGATGCGCTAGGGCTGTTAAAAATTGATGTGCTAGCTCTGGGCATGCTCAGCTGTCTTGCCGGTGCATTTGCGTTGATGCAGCGTCATTATCATATGACCTTGACACTGGCGACAATTCCGCCAGAAGATAAACGTGCCTATGACATGCTCTGCCGAGGGGAATCAGTTGGTGTGTTTCAGGTGGAATCGCGGGCCCAGATGGCGATGCTGCCTCGTCTTCAGCCACGTTGTTTTCATGATCTGATCGTTCAGGTGGCAATTGTCCGCCCGGGACCCATTCAAGGGGATATGGTTCATCCTTATCTACGTCGCCGGGCTGGTCTTGAATATGTTGATTATCCGTCTGATGAGCTGCGTTCTGTCCTTGACCGTACGCTTGGCGTACCCCTGTTTCAGGAACAGGCAATGAAAATTGCAATTGTTGGGGCTGGATTCAGCGGGGCAGAGGCAGACAGGCTCAGGCGGGCTATGGCCACCTTTCGTAAAAACGGGGATATACATACGTTCTTTGATAAGATGGTGAATGGCATGATTGAACGGGGATATGATGCCGAATTTGCGCAGCGTTGTTTTAAACAAATTGAAGGGTTTGGCACATATGGATTTCCAGAATCGCATGCCGCCAGTTTTGCACTGCTAGTTTATGCCTCAGCCTGGTTGAAATGCCATTATCCTGAGGTGTTTACATGTGCTCTGTTAAATGCCCAGCCAATGGGATTTTACAGCCCCGCACAGCTTATTGCTGATGCGCAGCGCAGCGGGGTAGAGGTGCGGCCTGTTGATATTAACCATTCGGCATGGGACTCAACTATTGAACCCGTCCCTCAGGCCCGTCATGCACTGCGTTTGGGTCTACGTCTGGTCAAAGGGTTGAATGCCGTAGAAGCAGCGCGGATAACGGCCTGCCGTAGCGAGGGTTATCAGTCTGTTGAGGATATTATTACTAGGTCAGATATCTCTGCAAAGACACTTGAGCTGATTGCAGCCGCAGATGGGATGCGCTCATTAGGTTTGAACGCACGGCAAGGGTTCTGGCAGGCCCGTAAACATGGTCGTCTACAAATGAATAAGCTACCTTTATTTGCGCAAGCAGATAACCGAACCAAAATCATAAAACAGAATGATGACAGTTATCTGAAACTGCCGCCCAGCTTGTTTGGTGAACAGATTGCGCAGGATTATACGGCAACAGGCCTGTCCTTAAAAGGGCATCCGGTAGACAGTCTGAAAGCCTGGTTTGAAAAAGACAGATGGCAGGGCTGCTCTGCGATTGACGAGGCACCAAATGGGCGGCGTTTGCGCCTTATTGGGCTTGTTACTATGCGTCAGCGTCCTGGTACAGCTAAAGGCACGGTGTTTGTTACTATTGAAGACAGTCTGTTATCTGTGAATGTAATTGTTTGGCCGCATATTGTTGAACGGGACAGAACAGCCCTGCTTGGGGCGCATCTGATGGGGGTATATGGCCGTTTGCAGCGGCAGGGTCCAATCACCCACTTCATTGCTGAATCTGTGCACAATTGTGATTCTTATCTGGAGTTTTTACAAGCTAGTGACCAACAGGCCCCCCGCTTGAAAAGCCGTGATTTTTACTAGGTGTTATAGCTGGATTATCTTATCCGGCATCTGTGACAGATACAGGCAGGGCAATACAGGTTGACCCTGCTGATAACAAGGCTGCACAAGCTGCCCTGGCCCGGTTTTCGTCTAGATTGCGGAACCGCACACGCCATAATGGTAACCCACCTCTGGTGACAACAGACAGCTCAGCTGGTGTCAGATTTAGCGTGTCACGTGCGGTTTGGCGGGCCTTAATCGCAGCCTTATGAGCGGATACGCGCCTTGTGAAACTGCCAACTTGAATAGACCAAAGCGGTGGTGGCACAGACACTTGCCGGGACAAGGTATTTAAAGGGGCAGGGGATGTGGTTTGAGCCTGCACTAATGGCCTTGAGGCAATCTGAAGGTCGTTAGTGACGGGTGGTTTCTGAAACTCTGGCCGCAGATTTGCAGCCAGAAAGTTGTCTGGCCGTGATAAGGGAGTTGCAGGGAGAGGCGTTGATTTCACCTGAACAGGCTTGATTCGTTCGAACTGACGGTTAAGCAGGCTGATCATATGCTTATCACGGCTTTTGCCAGTTTTACCGCCAAAGACAACCCCAACTAGACGCACACCATTTCGTTCTGTTGTGGCAACAAGATTAAAGCCAGAGGCATTAATATACCCTGTTTTAATGCCATCTGTGCCTTTAAATTGGGTCAGCAACTTGTTGTGATTTCTGAATTTACGTCCTTTCCAGTTAAAGCTGGTGCTATTGAAATATTTAAAATATTGCGGAAAGTCGCGACGAATGGCGATCCCAAGGCTCGCCATATCACGTGCCGTGCTTAGTTGCGCTTGGTTAGGCAGACCAGAGGCATTTTTAAAAATTGTGCGTTTCATGCCAATAGCTTTAGCCTTGCGGGTCATTTTTTTTGCAAAATTGCGTTCGTTTCCTCCCAGATGTTCTGAGACAACAGTTGCTACATCATTTGCTGACTTTGTAACCAGGGCCAGAATGGCGTTCTCTACGGTGATGGTCTGGCCGGGCTTTAGATACAATTTTGAGGGTGATCGGCTGGCGGCGACCTTGCTGACTTTCATGCGTGTCCCAAGGGTTATGCGCCGGTTCTGGAGGGCTTCAAACAGCAGATATAAGGTCATAATTTTAGTCAGTGATGCTGGAAAAAGTTGTTTATCGGCACTACGGGAATAGAGAACCCGTCCGCTGGATTCTTCCACAATGATAGAGGCATATTTCGGGTTGGCTGCAGCAGGCGGGCTGCTCAACAGGCCAAGACTGAAGACAATAGAAGTCATAAATATAAGCCGCTTTACCGCTTTCTGAAACGAAATTCGGGCCAATGGGGTCGATTTGGTGTGACCTATATCTAGTGGCGAGCAACTCATTACGGTCTTAACCATACTATATCTCGTAACAGAAACAAGTGATTGCTGGCGTAAGCGACGGTAAAAGGGTAGAATTGACATCACGATGCGGATTTTTCCAGCTTTATGACTTCAATTATTCAATTTAAGTGCCAATATTAAATAGAAAGAGTCAAAAATGTTGACGACGATATTGAGGCTGAGAGTTTAACCAAAATGAGCAGAGACAAGCGGTCTGAAGATGATGATGTGACTGGCGGCGTTCTTCTCGAAAAGAAAGAGAAGACAGAAAAGCCATCGCTCTACCGTGTTCTTATGCTGAACGACGATTATACACCCATGGAATTTGTGGTGCTCGTCCTCCAGCGCTTTTTTGGTCATAACCATGAAGCAGCGCAGCAGATTATGTTGCATGTTCATCAGCGAGGTGTCGGTATTTGCGGCGTTTATACTTTTGAGATTGCCGAGGCAAAGGCAAGTCAAGTGATGAATTTTGCCCGGCAGAATGAACACCCTCTGCAATTGCAGCTGGAAAAGGAGTAGCTGGAGTATGTTGTCCCCAGATCTTGAAGAGACACTGCGGCGCGCATTGTCAATAGCTGGCGAGCGTTCACACGAATTTGCAACGCTTGAGCATCTTTTACTTGCTTTGATCGATGATGAGGATGCGATTGAGGTTCTAAAGGGTTGCAAAGTTGATATCAGCGAGTTACGAGATCTTTTAGTCAACCACATTGAAGATGAACTATCTTCTATTGTGAATCCGTCTGAGAATCTGGAAGTGCAGCCAACAGCGGGTTTTCAGCGTGTTGTTCAGCGAGCCATTATTCACACGCAGTCTTCTGGCCGTGGTGCTGCAACAGGAGCGAATATTCTAATCGCCATGTATTCTGAACGTGAAAGTTATGCAGTGTGGTTCTTGAACTCGCTAAATATGTCGCGTCTTGATGCGGTGAGTTTTGTCAGCCACGGCAATGGTGGGCCCGCGCAAGGCACAGACCAGAGCGATGACCAGGCAGCAGACGGGGAAGGGAGCAAGTCTGACCCTCTGTCTGAATATGCTGTCGACCTGATGGCGAAAGCCAGTGACGGGCGTGTTGACCCTTTAATTGGCAGAGATAAGGAAGTTGACAGGACAATACAGGTTTTATGCCGGCGTACCAAAAACAATCCTCTATATGTGGGCGACCCAGGCGTTGGCAAAACAGCTATTGCTGAGGGGCTTGCCCTGCGGGTGGTTCAGGGGACGGTTCCGGATGTGTTAAAATCAGCAGTTATTTATGCGCTGGATATGGGCCAGTTGCTTGCTGGAACGCGCTATCGCGGTGACTTTGAAGAGCGACTTAAAGCGGTTATGAAACAAGTTGAACAAGACGATAATGCAATTCTGTTTATCGATGAGATTCATACAATCATTGGCGCGGGGGCTACTTCAGGGGGAGCTATGGATGCCTCTAATCTATTGAAGCCTGCTTTGCAGACAGGAGGGTTACGCTGCATTGGGTCAACCACTTATAAAGAGTTCAGATCCTATTTTGAGAAAGACCGAGCGCTTGCCCGCAGATTTCAGAAAATTGATATCACTGAGCCATCTGTGCCAGACAGTATCCGCATTCTGCATGGGCTGAAACAGCGTTACGAAAAACATCATGGCGTTCGGTTTACCAGCGCAGCTTTAAAACAGGCTGTCGAACTGTCAGCGCGTTATATCAATGATCGTAAATTGCCCGACAAAGCCATCGATGTGATTGATGAGGCAGCCGCAGCGCAGAATTTGTTGCCACCATCACGGCGCCGGCAAGTAATTGGACAGAAAGAAATCGAAACGACAATTGCTTCAATTGCACGGATTCCGTCAAAACAGGTTAGTCGTGATGATAAGAGTGCCTTAAAGACACTTGAGACAGACCTGCAGCGGATGGTGTTTGGTCAGGATCAGGCCCTATCAACCCTTGCGTCCGCCATCAAATTGTCAAGGGCGGGGTTGCGTGAACCAGAAAAACCGATTGGCAATTATTTGTTTTCTGGGCCAACAGGTGTGGGTAAGACTGAAGCTGCCCGCCAGCTTTCTGAAATTTTAGGGGTCAAGCTCATCCGTTTCGATATGTCCGAATATATGGAGCGCCACACCGTAAGCCGGCTTATTGGCGCTCCTCCGGGATATGTCGGTTTTGATCAGGGGGGCTTATTAACCGATGCTGTTGACCAGACGCCGCACGCTGTTTTGTTACTTGATGAGATTGAAAAAGCGCATCCTGATTTATTTAACATTCTGCTTCAGGTTATGGATCATGGGCGACTGACGGACAGTAACGGCAAATCAGTAGATTTCCGCAATGTTATTCTGATTATGACAACAAATGCGGGCGCAGCTGAAATGGCAAAACAGCAAATTGGCTTTGGCCGTGGTCAGAAGCTTGAAGCTGGAACAGAAGCTATTGAAAAAGCCTTCACGCCGGAATTCAGAAACCGGCTTGATGCGGTCATACCGTTCGCACCTCTGGAAACAGATGTTGTACGTAAGGTTGTTGATAAATTCGTTATGCAGCTTGAAGTGCAGCTCGGTGATCGGCAGGTTGACATCGTCCTCGACGACCCTGCACGCGATTGGCTGGCTGCACGGGGCTATGATAAGGCCTATGGCGCACGCCCCTTAGCACGCCTGGTTCAAGAAAAGATTAAGAAGCCTCTTGCTGATCATCTGTTGTTTGGTGAGTTGGAACAGGGCGGTGTTGTTGAGGTCACAGTTATTGATCATGAATTGGTTGTGACAGTTGCCGCGCCGCGTGCGCAACAGATAGATAATAAATCTGCGAAAAAGGTGAAGTCGAAAGCAGCGCAGCGCAAACCGCGAGGCAAAAAAAGCCTGAGCAAGGTCTAACCTGCTTTATTGTCACGGCGGTATGGGCTGATTTCGTCTATAGATCGAGCGTCTTCTTCAACAGCAGCCTGCTCCTGACTCAGGAAACGGCTGACTGCTTCCGAAAATTGTGAATCAGCCAGCCAATGCGCCGAATAGGTATAGACAGGTAGATAGCCTCGCTGCACTTTATGCAGACCCTGGGCGCCAGCTTCGACTGTCGCCAACTTCCTGCTGATGGCAAAGTCAATTGCCTGATAATAACAGGTTTCAAAATGTAGATTTGGAATATGTTCAATACATCCCCAATTCCGGCCATAAAGTGAATCCTGACCAATAAAATTGAGTGCGCCTGCGATCAGCTGTCCGTCTTTTTCGGCTAAGACCAATAAAATCTGATCTGACATCTGCATGCCAATCTGGTGGAAAAAGCTTTCTGTCAGATAGGCACCCCCCCATTTTTTTTCGATTGTAGACAGATAAAACTTATAAAAATGATCCCAATGTTCTGGTCTAATATCAGTGTCGGTAAGCTGATGAAATGTTATGCCTTTGTGGAAAAGGCCTTGTCTTTCCTTTCGTAATGTCTTTCGTTTGCGTGATGACAAACTGGCCAGAAAATCATCAAAACAGTCGTAGTTGTTATTCTGCCAGTGAAATTGAACGCCAGTTCTTATCATCCAGCCTTTATCTTCTAGAACATTGCGATCTTCATCTATAATGAAGTTTACATGGGCAGACGAAATCTGATTGTCTCTTGCGATCTTCTCTAACGCATTCAGCAGGTTGTGGATAATTTCCGGGTGATGATGATCATATAAAAGACGAGGCCCAGGGACAGGTGTAAAGGGAACAGCACATAATAGTTTTGGATAATATCGTCCGCCTGCGCGCTCAAACGCATGGGCCCAGCTGTGGTCAAAAACATATTCACCATAAGAATGATGCTTGATATAAGCAGGTAGAATGCCCACCAGCAGATCAGAGCTATCCTCTCTTGCTGCCAGAAAAAGCATATCCCACCCGGTCCGCCCACCAACAGAACCACTATCTTCCAGTGCTTTGAGAAAAGCATAGCAAAGAAACGGGTGCTTGCTCGGGTTCAGTCTGTCCCATTCATCTGCGGTAAATGCGGACAGTGTGGTATGCGCTGTTATATTCACCTTTAATTTACCCTTATTTTTCATGTCATAAATATGGCCTTGCCAAATGAACTGGCAAGGCCGTATTTACGACTTATCCTAACAATTGTATGCGGTAAAGATCAGTAGACCTTCGTCCAGCCATCGCTGGCGGCATCAGTCGATCAAAAATGTGCCCTCTACTTCAACACATGTTCCTCGTGGAAGACTGTTAGAGCCTACAGCGAAACGGGCATGACGGCCAGCGTCACCAAAGACTTCAACCATTAGGTCAGATGCACCGTTTATCACTTCTGGCTGGTCAGTGAAACTATCTGCACAGGCAACAAACCCGCCTAGCTTCACCACTTGTTTTACCCGGCCAAGGTCACCCCCACAGGCGGAATTCAGTTGGGCCAGAAGATTAATGGCGCATTGTCTTGCCTGCTTGGCAGCCTGTTCGGTTGTTACGTCTTTGCCGACATGGCCGGTAACAGACAACTTCCCTTCAACAAGAGGAAGTTGCCCAGAGACGAAAACTATATTGCCGGCAATAACATAAGGAACGTAATTAGCTGCTGGTGCGGGGGCATCAGGCAGAGTGATCCCTAGACGGCTCAGATTGTCAACTGCAGATGATGTCATAATAGACTCCATTCAAATTCATTCAGCCAAGGTAAGATACAGGCACAAACACAAATAAGGAAGTCTTTTACCGACATGACGGGCCGCCTAATCTTCAGCAAGATCCGGTCATTGCATGAGCATTGTTGCTAATTTCATAATGTGTTTCATCTGTTTTAGCTGCAACCTGTCGTGGCACCACAGGTGTTGCATTTCAGACAGGTACCATTTCTGACCAGCGTGAAGTTTTGACATTCAGGGCAGGATTCCCCTTCATAACCCTGTAAGCGTGCTTCTTTGCGCCGGTTTTCCATGACATCAGTTGCTGTTGCTGCCTCAGCCATCGCCTCATTTGCAACTGTTTTTGCAAGGCCGGCACTTGTTGTGGCCGGCTTCAGGCTAGTGGTGGCTGTCTGGTCTGTTGCCACGGCTTGGGCTGCTGAGCTGTCGTTTGAGTAAACAACCAAACCCTGCTTACGGATAAATCCTCTGCTGGTAACCTTGTTAACCAGTGCAGACTGGGCTTCGCCGCCACCGGTAGTATCCACATCCAGATCATCAGCACTGACATGCCCTAAATCATGTCTGTCCAGATAAGATATCGCCAATTCGCGGAAAGTATAATCGAGGATGGATGTCGACATTTTTATTGCGTCGTTGCCTGTGACAATGCCTTGTGGCTCAAACCGGGTAAAGGTGAATGCTTCAACATATTCCTCTAAGGGAACGCCATACTGAAGGCCAATAGATACCGCGATGGCAAAATTATTCATCAGCGAGCGGAAAGCAGCACCTTCTTTATGCATATCGATGAAAATTTCACCCAGACGCCCATCCTCATATTCGCCTGTCCGCAGATAAACCTTATGCCCACCAACAGAAGCTTTCTGGGTATAGCCCTTGCGCCTGTCAGGGAGGCGTTGACGCTCTTCATTGCGCACTATACGTTCCACAACCTTTTCAATAATTTGCGTAGTGGGTGCGGCAGCCAGTTCATCGATATCTGCGTCCTCATCATCATCGACAAGAGCAGATGACAGAGGCTGACTAAGCTTTGAGCCGTCACGGTAAAGTGCATTTGCCTTCAGGCCCAGCTTCCAGCTTTGCATGTAGGCTTCACCACATTCCTGAACAGTTGCACTGTTCGGCATATTAATTGTCTTAGAAATCGCGCCTGATATGAATGGTTGTGCGGCAGCCATCATGGTGATATGACTGCTGACTGACAAGAATCGTTTGCCAATCCGCCCACAGACATTCGCACAATCAAATATCTGCAAATGCTCGTCTTTCATGTGCGGCGCACCTTCAACGGTCATGGCCCCGCAGACATGGATGTTTGCAGCTTCAATTTCCTCTTTTGAAAAGCCCAGCGCTTCAAGCATGTTAAAGTTAAAATCATTTAGCTGGTCTTCACTGAATCCAAGAGTTTCCTTGCAGAACTCATCTCCAAGGCTAAATCGGTTGAAAGCGAACTTGATGTCAAATGCGTTTTCAAGTGAACCTGCAAGCTGGGTTAAGACAGCATCTGTGAAACCTTTTTCTCTCAGTGCATTTGGTGAGATGGCCTGGCAGCTTTCCAGATTGCCGTGACCAACGGCATAGCGGGTAATGTCGTCAATTTGGCCTGGTGTATAGCCAAGACCTGTCAAGGCCTCAGGAACAACACGGTTAATGATTTTGAAGTAACCACCGCCAGCCAGTTTCTTGAATTTTACAATTGCAAAGTCTGGCTCAATCCCTGTGGTGTCACAATCCATCACTAGGCCGATTGTGCCGGTTGGTGCGATGACGGTAGATTGTGCATTACGGTAGCCATACTTTTCACCCAGTTTCAACGCATCATCCCATGCAGCTTTTGCATGTTTGATCATCTTCTTATCCGGGCAGTTGGAGTGATCAAGTGGGACAGGCAATACAGTCAAATCCTCATAACCTTCTGCCTCTCCATAGGCAGCGCGACGGTGATTACGCATTACCCGCAGCATATGATCAGCATTGTCCTGATAAAGTGGGAACGGGCCAGCCTCTGCTGCCAGCTCTGCTGATGTGGCGTATGACCGTCCTGTCATAATGGCTGATATCGCACCACATAAGGCACGTGCTTCATCACTGTCATATGAATATCCTGCTGCCATCAGCATGCCGCCGATATTGGCAAAGCCAAGACCAAGCGTTCTGTAATCATATGATCCTTGCGCAATTTCCCTTGATGGGAACTGTGCCATAAGAACTGATGTTTCGAGAGTTAAGGTCCACAAGCGGACAGCATGCTCAAACTTTTCAATATCAAAACTGCCGTCATCATGCCGGAATTGCATTAGGTTCAATGATGCCAGATTACAGGCCGTATCATCTAGGAACATGTATTCTGAACAGGGGTTTGATGCGTTTATCCGCCCTCCGTCAGGGCAGGTGTGCCACTCATTAATTGTGGTGTCATACTGTAGGCCGGGGTCAGCACAGGCCCATGCCGCATTTGCAATTTTGTCCCATAGCTCAGAGGCATTCACGGTTTCAGCAACCTTGCCGTCTGTTCGTCTTATTAGTTCCCAGTCACTGTTATCAGCTACCGCATTCAGAAAGGCGTTGGTTACCCTGACAGAGTTATTTGAATTCTGCCCGGCGACTGTCAGATATGCTTCTGAGTCCCAATCCGTGTCATAGGTCTTGAAGCTGATTTCCGTGAATCCCTGCTGTGCAAATTGAATTACCCGCTGAACATAATTTTCTGGGATCATGGATTTACGTGCAGACAGTATTGCCTGTTTTAGGGCCTTATTCTCCTTTGGGTCATACCTGCCCTTATCATCTAAATCAGCTGCGTTCACGCATGCTGCCATCACTTCTGACATGTGTTTCTGGGCCAATTTTGAACCAGCCACTAGAGCAGCCACTTTCTGTTCTTCCACAACCTTCCAGTCAATATATTCCTCGATATCAGGATGATCGATATCGACCGTGACCATCTTAGCTGCCCGGCGCGTGGTGCCACCTGACTTAATTGCCCCTGCTGCCCGGTCTCCAATTTTCAAAAAGCTCATCAGGCCGGAGGATTTACCACCTCCAGATAGGCTTTCTCCGGATCCCCGCAAACGTGAAAAGTTGGAACCCGTGCCTGACCCATATTTGAACAACCGTGCTTCACGGACCCACAGATCCATGATGCCTCCGTCATTGACCAGATCATCCCCAACAGACTGGATGAAGCAGGCGTGGGGCTGCGGGTGCTCATAAGATGATTTGGATTTCACCATCTTACCAGTTTTATAGTCTACATAAAAGTGTCCTTGGCTGGGTCCATCAATACCGTAGGCCCAGTGCAATCCTGTATTAAACCATTGTGGTGAGTTTGGGGCAGCCATCTGACATGCCAGCATGTGGCTCATTTCGTCATAATAAGTTTTCGCATCTCCTTCGCTTGAGAAGTAGTTAGCTTTCCATGCCCAATATGTCCAAGTGCCAACCAGACGGTTAAAGACTTGTTTGGCTGAGGTCTCTCCGCCAAAACGCTCCTCTTCAGGTAGTTTTTCAAGTGCCTTCGTGTCTGGAGCAGAGCGCCATAGCCAGGAGGGAACGTCATTTTCTTCAACACGTTTAAGCTTGGCAGCTACGCCAGCTTTACGGAAATATTTCTGGGCTAGGATATCTGTTGCGACCTGACTGTATTGTTGGGGCACTTCGATGTTTTCTGCTGAAAAGACCACAGTCCCGTCTGGATTTCGAATTTCAGAGGAAGCTGACCGGAATGGTATTTGGTCATACGTGCCCTGACCTGCCTTTGTGAAACGTCTTTCGAATTTCATCTTTGCCCTCTAATTGTAATACGTAAAACGAAAAAAAACCGTAGGTTAAGCAGCGTTGTTACCAGCTTAACACACAATATATAGTCAATACGAGAGACTAAGCTACATGATGTGGGGTGTTCATGCAATCGCTCTGCGGCCGTTTTTTTTGACTTTTTATGTCTTTTTTTTCTTGAATCGACTTGACTTTTCCAGAAGTGAAGGCTTGTAACATCTTCTGGTTTTTGTTGTCAAAATCATTGCCCAAGACTATAACCTGAAATTATGTTAAGTAAATGTAGCATAGGGTCCCTTTGCATGATAAATGCGCAATTTAAGAAGCAGGAATAGTCGGACAAGAGATGCATTTAATTTCTAAATTGATGATTAGGCTGACAGCGCAGAGAGTCGGTCAAGATGAATTTGGCAATCAGTATTTTGAAACACGCAAAGCAAGACGTGGCCAGCGCAAAAGGAGATACGTATTGTATAAAGGGCACGTTGAGGCAAGTAAGGTGCCACCAGACTGGCATGGCTGGCTACATTATACGGAACAGCAGCCGCCACCCGAAACAGGCTACGCCGTGCATGATTGGCAGCAGGAACACCTGCCAAATCTGACCGGAACTAAATATGCCTACCGGCCAGCCGGACATATTCTGAAAGGGGGGCGACGTGACAAAGCAACTGGTGATTACGAGGCCTGGACACCTTAGATCCGGTTGGTCTGCTAGACAACAAAGAGGTAGCAATGTTGAAGCGAAGCACACTGGAAACTCTGATGGGACTGGTCGTTCTAACTGGGGCCGCTATTTTTGCAATGCTGGTGTATCAGGCCTCTAACATAAAATCAGCAAACGGCTATCTGATCCATGCTGAGTTTGGCACGTCAGGCGGGCTGTCGGTTGGCGATGAAGTGCGGTTGTCTGGTATAAAGGTTGGTCAGATTGTTGGGCAGTCTCTTGATCCGGTTACCTATGCTGCACGCATAGATATGCGGATAGAGGATGCAGTGAAACTACCGTCAGATACATCGGCACGGATCACTGCCGCCTCGCTTTTGGGTGGTAATTTTCTTGAACTTCTCCCCGGTGCTGATGATGGCCTCATGCCTGAGGGTGCCGTTATATACGATACGCGCGACCCGGTCAGCCTGTCTGATCTGCTTGGCAAGATTGTTTTTCAGGGTAATGACAGTTGAACAGAGTCTGTTTGTTGTTTGGCCTGTTTGTCGGCATGGTGATGAGCATTTTCGTGAGCGGGGTGCAGGCCAATAGCTGGTTGTCGTCTGAGCAGGCATTAATGCAGACACTAGACAAGATTACAGCACGGATTGCCACAGTTCCGGTAACGCTGAATCAGCCTTTTCAATTTGGTACACTTGAAATTGAATTGAAACATTGCGCTTTTACCCCGCCTGAAGTCCCTCCTGAGGCTGCTGCTTTTCTGGAAATTCGGGATGTTGGTTTTGCGGATAATGAAGAGGCTGACAAAATTACAGTTTTTTCGGGGTGGATGTTTGCATCAAGTCCTGCTGTATCCTCACTGGAACATCCCGTTTATGATGTTACGCTTCTGGCCTGTGCCAAGTGAACAAAGACATCGTTAGCAGTTGCTGTTAATGGCCAATTCCGATGCGTTTGCAGGGAATCATTTAATAATGAGCGAAACTGGTCTTTGGGGATTTCAACCAATCCAAATTGTAGTAGATGCGAATTACTGAACTGTGCATCAAGAAGTAAAAAGCCAGCATGATACAGCCTAGCCATTAAATGTGCGAGTGCCAGTTTGGAGGCATTGCTAGCGCGTGAAAACATCGATTCCCCAAAAAAGGCCGCACCAAGATGAATGCCATATAGGCCGCCGATGAGCTGCTGGGCATCCCAAACTTCCACAGAATGAGCAAACCCCATTTTATGTAAGCTTAGATAAAGGCGCTTGATTTCTGGGTTGATCCAACTGTCAAGCCGTCCCTCCCGAATTTCAGCACATCCCTCAATAACCCCGCGAAAATCACGATCCAGTGTTACAGTCCAGTGTGTATGCCGGACCAGTTTTAATAGCTTTTTCGGGATATGTGGGGGGCAGACAGGAATAATGCCACGCATATCCGGCTCATAAAAATAAATATCCTCAGAATCATGTGCTTCAGCCATTGGAAACACACCAATGCTGTATGCTTTGATGATGGTTTCTGGTGAATAGATGAAGCGCTCTGCCATTCATCCTCCTCAGTTGTTGCGCTAGTCACCAGCTGTGAAAAATTCTTTTTCAAGCCATTTGATCGAATAATCCCCTGAGACAATAGCAGGTTCATCAATAAGGCGTTTGTGCAGCTCTAAGGTTGTTGGAATGGGTTCTATGACAAATTCCTGTAATGCCAGACGCAGGCGCGCAAGTGCATGTTGACGGTCACGGCCATGCACAATTAATTTTGCAATAAGACTGTCATAATAAGGAGGGATTCGATAGCCGGAATAGAGCACAGTATCCACACGAATGCCGGCACCTCCCGATGGGTGATAAAAATTCACTATTCCAGGCGTTGGCGCGAAGGTTTCCGGATGTTCAGCGTTTATACGACATTCAATAGCATGACCCTCAAACTGAATATTTTCTTGTTTGAAAGGCAGACTTTGCCCTGCGGCGATACAAATTTGTTCACGCACAAGGTCAATGCCTGTAATGGCTTCAGTAATTGGGTGTTCGACCTGAAGTCGCGTATTCATTTCGATGAAGAAAAATTCATCATCCTGAAAGAGGAATTCCATAGTGCCTACACCTAGGTATCCCATTTCAAGAGTGGCGTTGGCAGCGATTTGGCCAATATTCTTGCGCTGAGACGGCGTAATTGCTGGTGATGGAGCTTCTTCAAACAGCTTCTGATGGCGTCGTTGCACAGAACATTCACGTTCGCCCAAATGGACGGCATTTCCATGTGAATCAGCGATCACTTGGACTTCAATATGGCGCGGGTTATCCAGGTACCGTTCAAGATAAACCGTGTCATCACCAAAGGCTGCTTTTGCTTCTGACCGGGCAGAGTAAAAGGCCTCAGATAACTCATCTGCAGAATTTGCAACCTTCATGCCGCGCCCACCGCCACCCGAGGCGGCTTTGACTAGCAAAGGAAAACCAATATCGACGGCAAGTTTTTGTGCTTCTTCAATTGTATCAACAGCGCCAGGAGAACCCGGGACTAGAGGCAGCCCCGCTTTTGCTGCTGTTATCTTAGCCTGAACCTTATCCCCCATCTGGCGGATATGTTCTGGCTCAGGCCCTATGAAAATAAGTCCATGTGCCTGGACTATTGATGCAAAATCAGCATTTTCTGCCAGAAAACCTACACCCGGATGAACGGCGTCGCAGCCTGTAACAGCGGCAGCAGAGACTAGATTGGGTATGTTCAGGTAAGACTGTCCAGCAGCAGGGGGGCCGATACAAACTGATTCATCTGCAAGCCTGACTGGCATGGAATCAGCATCGGCCGTTGAATGGACAATCACTGTCTGTATGTCCATCTCTTTGCAGGCACGTAAAACCCGCAATGCAACATCGCCTCTGTTGGCAATAAGTATTTTTTTGAACATGGCTATTCTATAATTGCAAGAGGCTGATCAAATTCTATTGGCTGTGCATTTTCGACAAGAATTTTTGTAACTTTACCACCTGTTGGTGCGGTAATCGGATTCATGACTTTCATCGCCTCAACGATAAACAAAGTTTGCCCCTTTTTCACAACATCACCTTCATTGATAAAATCTGCCGCGCCTGGTTCGGGTGCTAGGTAAACAGTGCCGACCATTGGCGATAGTACTGCACCTTCATGAGCAGAAAGATCAGAAGATGTTGTGTTTGTGCTAGTCTCGCTTATAGCGTCTTGTGTCGAAACTACCGCAGGTGCAGAGTGTTGTGGGTGAGGGACAACAGCTTGTTGTGGCATTGTCACAATCTGCTGATCTCTCTGACCACGTGCAAGTCTGATAGATATATCATCGGTTTCCAGTTCGAGTTCGGTCAGGTCTTTTTCATCAAAAATTATGGCTAGTTCCCGCACCAGCTTTGTTTCGGTGGTGAAAGATTTTGATTTTGATGTCATGCTCTCTTCTTTCTGATTGTCTGAAAAATTAGGACTGGTCAAGCAAGTCATTTGCAGCGCGAACGGCAAGCAGATAAGAATTCACACCTAAGCCAACGATAATACCATCACAAACTGCTGAAATGAAGCTCTGGTGCCTAAACTGCTCACGTTTCATCACGTTAGAAACATGAACTTCTATCTTTGGGCCTAAAAACAGGGATAAGGCATCACGCAGGGCAATCGAGGTATGAGTGTAGGCAGCAGCATTTATTACAATCGCTCTGGCGGCGTCCTCAGTGCCAGCGCGCACAGCGTTTTGAATGACTGTAACCAATTCTCCCTCATGATTTGATTGGAAACAGCGGCAGGTTTTACCAAGTTCTGAACATAAAGCATCTATTTTTGCTTCATAGTCAGCAAGTGTGTCCGCACCATAAATTTCAGGCTCTCGCATGCCGAACATATTCAGATTCGGTCCGTTGATAACAAGAATATCATTCATCTCACTGGCCCTAAATACAAATTTTGCAGCAATCGGGCTTTTTAGCTCTCACTGAATAACTTCAGTTTTTAGCCGCCCTTGTCTGATTTATCAAATCCAAAATTTCATTTTTGCTGATGGCGCCGGGGATTATGGTTTCTCCGATGATCAGTGCTGGTGTGCCTCTTACCTCAAGTGCGGCTGCTGCTGCTCGTGTTTTGCTCAGTATTGCTGCTGTCAACTCATCTTCCATATCTTTGCGTAACCTATTTTTATCAAGACCTGCCTTTTGCACTGCAGCGTCTATTGCATCCCCATCAATTTTGCCGCGCCAGGTCATCATCGAAATATGAAATTGTCTAAATTTTCCCTGCCGATGCGCGGCGATTGCAGCTTTTGCAGCCAGAACAGATGTTTCTGCAAGGATAGGAAATTCCTTTACCACTAATCTGACATCAGGCTGCTCAGCCAGAACAGCCTGCAAATCGTTGAATATCCTTTTGCAATACCCGCAATTATAATCAGAAAATTCATATATAGTGATGGCAGCATCTGATGGTCCAATTTCTGGATCTCCATCATCATTCTTTACAAGAGCTAAGGCCGCAAGTTTTCGCTGTGCCTGTTCTGTCGTTGCTAACTGTGCTAATACATCACGGATGATTATTGGGTTTTCTTTTATAAACTCTTTGATTATGGATTTGATTTCTGACTTGTCTGCGTCAGAAAAATCAGCAAATGCTGTCGGTGCTGATGAGATAACGCAAAAAAAGAAAATGATTTGGGCAGTTAGCCGTGAAATGAAGCGGGGCATAAAATACATCATCCTAAACGCAAACTAATCGGGCATCCTTTTTGTCTGATGCCATAATCTAGTACTGTTTTACCTTTTTTGAAGCCTGTTCACTAGTCATAGATAGGTAATAAATTTAAAAAGATGAGGCGGCAGGCATCAGTCTGTTATGACGGGCATATTCAACTGAAAAAGAATATCTTTTGCTTTTGCTTTTACGTGGTCCGGAGCTGATTTATTTGAAAGGGCGCGTCTTGCCATCTGTGTGGCGCGCGGCTTGTCGTTGGTTAACAAGGCTTCTTCAGCCAACGTAACATCCGCGTCAGCAAGCCGTCCATCTCTGCCATAAGCTATTGCTAACTGGCGTTTGACAAACCCCCATTTTGGCTCTCCTCTCTCCGCAGTCAGCAACGCCTCAATAGCGTCATCGAGCAGAGCTTTATCATTTGTCGCGATCAGAGATCTACCAAGGCTTAGGCTGATTTGTGGGCTGTCTGGACGAAGTAGAAGGGCGTTTTTATAATGTGTAACCGCCTGAAAAGGCCGGCCAGCAGACATATCAATATCACCAGCAAATTCGGCCAGCCAAGCATCAGACTTATTCTTACTAACTAATTCTGACATTAATTTATCTGCTTCATCCAGAGAGCCACGCCTGAATAGAGCAATTGCTCTCGCATAGGTGAGGCTAGTCTCATCGGGTACAAGTTTGGCTGGGTTGGATGATGAGCTAGTCCAGTCCAGTTGGAATTCTGCATATTTTGTGGGAGACGGTGGCTGTGTATAGGCGGCAAGCTTCAATACTGCTCTCGCAAGACTTTGATGTTCTGATTGGCTTAACGCTCTTTCTTCTAATATTTGGTCGGTGTGTTCGGTAAAGGTTGCGAGCCTTTCTTTTGTGCTAGGGTGAGTAGTGTAATATTCGCTCTGTCGACCTTGTGGCAAAATACGCTGACTGGCCTGACGGCGCATAAAGTCAGTGAGGCCATAACTTGAAATGCCAGCCCTGTCCAGCAATCTGAGGGCCCATTGATCAGCCACAGATTCATCTTTGCGAGAAGTAGACAAGTATTGTCTTTTGGCCCTGTCAGTGCCACCAATAGCGACACCCACTGCCGCCTCTGCTGAGCCGGTCGCAGCGAGAGCAGCTGAAGCTATAGCTGTTAAAGCTGTGGCCAGATTCGCATCATTTACGGCTTCCTGGCGAAGCGGTGCGTGGCCAGAGGCCAGATGACCAATCTCATGGGCAATAACGCCAAGAATTTCTTCAGCCGACCGTGCAGAAAATAATAACCCAGTATGGATATAAATGGTCTTTCCGCCAACAACAAAGGCATTGTAAGTGGGGTCAACAATAATTCTGATCTGGATGCCATCAGCAAATCCGGCCTCTTCAGCCATCACCTGAACGGCATCCTGAAATACTGTTTCTACTTCAGTATCTCTGATCAGTCCTGTGGCAGATGCTGAATTCAACTGAAAAAACAGCAAGAAAGCCATAAAATAGGCAAATTTACGACAGAATACTGCCATACGAAGAACTTACCTTCACAAAATGAAATTTTATTCTCAAAAAATTAAAAAAAAATATAATTTGTTGCGTGTATATGGATTGACAGGAGCTATAAGCGGTGTTTTTTTGCGTTTGTTCACTGAGTGAGGTGTTTTGTTAAAGCACGTGGTTTTAGGCCTGTTTTTTGCATTACTTAACAGTCTAGCGCAGCCAAATTAAAATTTACAGGGATAAAATCTTGTATGAAAAAGATGGGACTGGATTAAAGTACAGTTCAGAAAAAGGGTTAGTAGGTTATGACAAAAAAACTAAAGGTATCAAAACGGTCAAAATTTCCGCCCTTTATGGCGTTAGATATAATGCGCCAATCTACTGAATTAGCAGCGCAAGGGGCTGATATTGTTCATCTTGAAATCGGTCAGCCGTCTACAGCAGCACCGCAGAAGGTTAATGAAGCGATGGCTGTTGCGTTGCGTGAAACTGGCAGTCACGGTTATTCTATTGCTTTCGGACAATCGGCTTTGCGGAAGCGCATTTCTCAGTTCTATGTCGAATGGTATGGGGCCCGACTGCATTCAGAAAATATAGCTGTGACGGTAGGGTCATCAACTGCCTTTGCGCTTGCTTTTTTGTCTGCATTTGATGAAGGTGACCGGATTGCTATTCCCAATCCTGGATACCCAGCTTATCGCAATCTCATGATGGCCATGGGCCTGGAACCTCTTCTGGTTGCCGCAGGTGCAGAACAGGGCTGGAAGCCTGTACTATCAGAAATGGAAAAATGGGAAAGGCTTCCGGATGGCCTAATGATTGCCAGCCCGGCTAATCCTACTGGGGCGGTGCTGAGCTATTCTGAATTGGCGGATATCTGTAGTTGGTGTGACAGTAAAGGTGTGCGTCTGATTTCAGATGAAATATACCATGGCTTAGCCTACGGACTCAGATGTGACACAGCTCTGAATTACACGAAGAACGCAATTATTATAAATAGCCTGTCAAAATATTTTTCCATGACCGGCTGGCGGATAGGATGGATGATCATTCCTGATGATTTACTGACCCCTGTCGAAAAATTGGCTCAGAATTTATTCATCTCTGCACCCACACCCAACCAGATGGCTGCAGTCGCAGCTTTTGATTGTTCGGCTGAGCTTGATAATCATGTCCAGCGTTATGCGCAAAACAGGGACATATTGCTTCAAGGCTTGCCTGCTTCGCTGACAGAAGGCGCTGCGCCTTGTCAGGGTGCCTTCTATCTATTTGCTGATATCAGCCAGTATAGCGATAATTCAGCGGACTTTGCTGCGCGGCTGTTAGCTGAACGGGGTGTCGCAACAACGCCAGGTGTCGATTTTGATCCTATAGATGGGCATCGCTATTTACGCCTCTCTTTTGCGGGCAGTACAGCAGATATGCATGAGGCCGTTACGCGGATAAACAGCTTCATTGCCAGCCTGAAAATCAATGCGGCCTGAAACGGTCTATTTCACTGCAAAAGTGAGAGGCGAAAAGGAGTTCGAAGTTAGCGTGACCACCAACCCTTTTTCTTTGTCTTTGCCGCTGGCGTTTCATCAATATTAACAACTGTCATTTTCACAGAGGTGTTTGGGCTGCGTTCCTCATTGTTCGCTGCCCCCTTTTCTTGATTTGCGTCTGCAGAACCGGTTAAATTTTTCTGCCCCTTAGTGGTCTGAGAAAATGCGGTTGATTTCGACTTTGGTGCCTTCGTCTTCGCTTTTGTTGATGTCTTTTTCGCTTTAGCTTTGGTCTTCTTCGATGTGTCGCTGCTGATTTTTTTCTTTGCTTTGGCTTTCTTTTTAGCGGCCTGCTTTTTGTGGTCTTTATCCTGCTCACGCGCAGCCGTATTAGCGTCTAGGCCAGCAGCATTAGCTTCACTTTCACTTTTAGTGACATCTGATGCTTTGTTCGCCTTCACGGCCCTAGAATTGTTACGTCTCCGTGGTTTCTTTTCTGACAGCTGATAGGCTGAATCATTTGCATTATTTTTTGCAGATGTGTCAGCTTGTTCCACCTGTGTATCTTCAGTGATGGCTGCCTCACCATTACTTTGTTCTGCGATGACTATGCTATCTTCATTGCCACGCTTTTTCCGACGTCTGCCGCCTCTCCGCCCTCTGCGTTTACGCTTTGGTTGCTCTTCGTCATCTTCAGGGTGTTCGCGTTCAGGCTCAAGCTGTGCTGGTTTCTGACTGACTTTATCATTCTGATTGCGCGCCTGTTTATTATTGTGCCTCTGTCTGTTTCGTCCGCCTGTATTCTCTCGGGAAGCAAGTTCTCTGTTGTCGCTGCCCAGCCTAAAGTCTGGAGGAATAAGAGTAGCATCTGCTTCAATCAGAACTGAAACCTTGAACTGAGCCTCGAGGCTGGAAAGGCTCGCCCGCTTCTGGTTAAGAATGTACAAGGCCACCTCTGGATGGACATAAATTGTCATATCCTGACCAGGATTTGCGCCTGCTTCTTCTTCAACCACACGCAGAATTTTTAGAGCAGAAGAATTTATGGATCTAATCCGGCCGGTCCCTGCACAGTGCGGACAAGTTTGTGACACAGATTCGGCTAGTGATGGGCGCAGCCGCTGGCGTGACATCTCTAAAAGACCAAAATGACTGATAGAACCAACTTGGATGCGTGCCCGATCATACCGCAGAGAATCTTTCAGTTTCCGTTCAATTGCAGATTTATTTCTGTTTTCTTCCATATCAATAAAATCAATTACAATAAGACCAGATAGGTCACGTAACTTCAGCTGCCGGCTAACTTCTTCTGCAGCCTCCAGATTCGTCTTAAGTGCTGTTTCTTCGATATTGCGTTCGCGTGTGGCTTTGCCAGAGTTCACATCAATTGCCACAAGAGCCTCTGTCTGATTGATTACTAGATAGCCCCCTGATTTTAAGGTGACTTCACCTTGGTGGATTGTGTCAAGCTGCGGTTCAACCCCATATTTTTGGAACAGATGTTCTGAGCCGTAATATTTTGAAACCCGTTTTGCATGACTGGGTATCAACATTTTCATGTGCGACTTTGCAACTTTGTAGCTGTCTTCACCTTCAATGAGGACTTCATCTACGTCGTTGGTGTAAATATCGCGGATAGCCCGTTTCACAAGCGATCCTTCCTCATGAATAAGCGTCGGCGCTTCTGATTGCAGCGTTTTTTCGCGTATCTCATTCCACAATTTGGAAAGATAGGCATAATCACGTTTGATTTCTGTTTTGGTGCGTTTTGAACCTGCTGTTCTGACAATCACCGCCATGCCTTTTGGAATATCCAGATCGCTGACAACCGATTTGAGCCTTTTCCGGTCAGCAAGATTGGTGATTTTGCGTGAAACACCGCCACCTCTATTGCTGTTTGGCATCAATACGCAATATCTACCTGCCAGGGACAAATATGTAGTAAGCGCTGCGCCTTTATTGCCGCGCTCTTCTTTGACAACCTGAACAAGCAAAATCTGCTTGCGCGTGATTACTTCTTGAATTTTGTACTGGCGGATTAAAGACTCGGACGATTGTGACCAGCTGTCATGTTCATCATCACCGCCGATTTCTTCAGGTGAGTTGTCTGCAGTGGTATCTCCTGAGATGTTTTCCGATTGTTCTGAGACGGAGTCCTGTTCGTTCTCTGAGTCAGTTTGGGCTGTTAAAGCCTCTCTGTCCTCAACAGGAATCCGGTAATAATCCGGGTGTATCTCACTCAATGCAAGAAAACCCTGCCGGTTGCCACCATATTCTACAAAAGCCGCTTGGAGGGATGGTTCAACACGGGTGACGCGGGCCAGGTAAACATTTCCTTTTAATTGGATTAGGCTGTTATTCTCGTAATCAAACTCTTCGATCTTGTTTCCGTTGAGCAATACAACCCGTGTTTCTTCGGGCTGATGTGCATCGATCAGCATTTTTTTGGTCATTGACGGTGCTTTCTGTTGCCTGTTGCTGTGTAGAGAGCAAACAGGTCATTATTTTTTCAAGTGTCTGGTATACAGACCCTAATGTTAAGTGAACAACAGATGTCCCAAACATATAAAAGCTGAACACTAAGTGCAGCTGCTGGCCATAATAAATGAATTTATCAATTCTGGGACATTCATTTTCAAGGGTAATACAGGTCATCTGTGGTCGACTCGGGTTCATTTTTGCCAGGCCTCATGATATATCAGCGGAAACTGTGACTATTGTGTCTCTGGCAAGGTCGTTTGTAATTGGTTTGACCAGCTTCTGATAGGTGTCGTCTTTGCTCTTTCGCTCATCAGAAACGCTACCGCAAATCCAAATTCAAAATTCTAATTTCATTATACAGTAAATTTCGGAAAAACAAAATTATTTTAAAACAGAGTGCTTGCGTCAGTTAGGGCTCAAAGCAATTTAGGGAGCCAAAGAATTGACTTTATTTATGGGTAATTTGTCACTAGTCAGCGAAAGAGGCTTGCTTTAGGCTGACGTCAGAAATTCGATGACTATTAGCATTTTATGAGCAGTAAACAAAAATTTTGCACCCGATTAATTTTTTGTATCTTCTTGTCATTCTTAGGACTCTGGTCCGGGCAGACAACGGGGGCTGCCGATAATGACGTGATCGGGATGCGGATTGGTGACGTAGACTTCGAGGGTAGCCGAGCGCTGCGGCTGGTGATCGAAACAAATGAGCCTCTGGACGCAAAACTTCTTCTTCTGCATGACCCTTGGCGTCTTGTTATTGACAGCGTTGGTTTGAGCTGGAATGTGCCTGGCCTTGAATCATCAGGACAATTATCCAGTGGCCCGGCCACAGCTTACCGGTTTGGCCATCCTAAAGTAGGAACAGGACGAATTGTTGTTGAAATGAATGCCCCAGCCTCCCCTGAACGGGTATTTGTGTTGCCCCCCCGTGAGGTGGGCGGGCATCGTCTGGTGATCGACTTGATTGATAAAGGCTTGACACGTTTTAAACTGGCCCAAAAATCATTGCTCGCTAATGGCTTAGCGGTAATACAGTCAACTCAAGCTCAAGCGGTCAATTTAGCTGCAAGGCCTTCTGCATTGCCACAGCCGGTGAGCCAGCATGCAAAAGTTGCTAGCCCTGTTCCCCGCCCCCCAGTAACAGACAGGAAATGGATCGTTGCTATTGATGCAGGACATGGGGGCAAAGATCCGGGTGCAGTTGGTTTAGCAGGCACAAAGGAAAAGGAAATTACACTTGCTGCAGCACAACAATTGGCGTCAGACTTGCGCAAAACCGGCAAGGTTTCATCGCGTTTGATACGGTCTTCTGACCAATTTTACAAACTCAGACAGCGAATTGAGATTGCTCGTGATATAGGGGCAGATGTCTTCATCTCGCTTCATGCTGACTCAGCCCCACGGAAAGCCGCTAGAGGCATTTCTGTATTTACTCTGTCTGACACAGCATCGGACAAAGAAGCCGCTTATATAGCTCAACAGGAAAATAAGGCAGATCTTGTTGGTGGTCCTGATCTGGCAGTTGAAGATCCTGCAGCTGCAAATGCTTTATTGAGCATGTTCCAGCGTGAGACAATGAACGAGTCCTCTCGGCTTGCGGCGGCAATACTGAATGAAATCCGCGATATGCCGGGAGGGGATAAACGCGGTCATCGTTTTGCTGGTTTTGCTGTGCTGAAATCGCCTGATATTCCTTCTGTTTTGGTTGAAATGGGATTTTTGAGTAATAAAGAGGATGAAAAAAACCTAAATTCTGAGCGCTATCGGCACAAATTGACACAAAAGTTGTCGAAAGCAATCGTTTCTTACCTTACAAGCACATCACCCTGATGCCATAAGACGGCCGCAATTTCTCCTAATATTATGTCTGTTATGAAATATCTTATTGGATTGTTCATTTTGATTTTTTTGTCAGCTGGGGCTGTCCTTAGCGGCTTGTTGGCAGTGTTCTGGATATGGGGTCAGGATCTGCCGGATTACTCGCAATTGGCAAAATATGAACCGCCTGTAGCGACACGCGTTTACGCAGGTAATGGCGCACTGCTAGCTGAATTTGCAACGCAGAAACGCCTTTTTGTGCCGGTAAAGGCGATGCCGCCACAACTGCTTCACGCTTTCTTGTCTGCAGAAGATAAGTCATTTTTTACTCATCCTGGAGTTGACCCTGTTGCGCTATTGCGGGCCAGCCTGACAAATCTGGCAGCTCTTGGAACGGGGCGGCGACCCATAGGTGCGTCAACTATCACTCAGCAGGTGGCAAAAAATTTCCTATTAAGTAATGAGCTGTCTTTTGATCGGAAAATAAAGGAAGCGATCCTGGCCATTCGCATGGAACGTGCTTTTAGCAAACAACAAATTCTAGCGCTATATCTGAATGAAATTTATCTGGGATATGGCAGCTACGGTGTTGCGGCAGCAGCGCTCAATTATTTTGACAAAGCACTTGACCAGCTCGAGCTGCATGAAATGGCCTATTTAGCAGCTTTGCCGAAAGCTCCTTCAAATTACCATCCAGCTAGACGAACAAAGGCGGCGTTGGGGCGACGCAACTGGGTTCTGCGGCAGATGCATGAAAATGGTTATATCACAGCAGAGCAAAAAGCTTTGGCAGAATCAAAGTCGCTGGGTGTAAAAAAGGCTTCTGGTTCGGATAGCGCAAATGCACCTTATTTTACGGAAGAGGTCCGTCGTCAGCTTGCTGAAACTTATGGCACAAAAGCCTTATATGAAGGTGGCTTGTCTGTTCGTACAACAATTGATCCGCAGTTGCAGATAAAGGCTGAACGTGCCTTGCGAGAAGGGTTGGAAGCACTTGATAGACGGCAGGGATGGCGTGGCCCATTAGCTAGGCTTGATCCGTCAAAGCCTGTTGATGTGCAGCTGCAATTATTGACAGAGAAGCTACCTGAAAACAGGTTTGCTGCACTCGTGACGAAAGTTGATGACCAGCAGACTCATATCTATGTGCAGGGGCAGACGGCGGTGATCCCCTTTACTCTTGCGTCATGGGCCTATCCGCCTCGCCGAGCTGATGGCACCAGACCGCCAAAGATTACCAGTCTGAAGCAAGTTTTAACTGCAGATGACATCGTAATTGTTCAACGGCCTGTTGAAGCACCTGACCTGACAACAGATGGTGCGGTTTTTGCCAGCGATGTTTTCGCCTTGGGTCAACGCCCTTTGGTTGAGGGGGCCATTGTTGCGCTTGACCCGCATACTGGCCGATTGCTGGCCTTAACAGGTGGGTATGATTTCAGAGTATCTGAATTTAACCGAGCAACGCAGGCCAAACGCCAGCCAGGATCTGCTTTCAAACCTTTTGTCTATCTGGCTGCTCTTGATCAAGGCTATGCGCCAACAACCCGGATTCTTGATGCGCCTTTGGTTGTTGATCAAGGGACAGGCAAGCCAAAATGGAAGCCTGCAAACTATACAAAGCGCTTTTATGGCCCTTCGATCATGCGGGTTGGTATCGAAAAATCACGGAATTTGATGACTGCGCGTTTGGCGATGGCTGTCGGCATGCCTATTGTTCAGGGTTATGCAAAAAGGTTTGGTATTAATGAAGATTTGCCTCCCTTTTTGTCTATGTCACTTGGTGCTGGTGAGACAACACTTCTGAAACTTACTTCTGCGTACGGTCAGCTTGTGAATGGGGGCAAACAGATAGATGTTAGCCTTATTGATCGAATTCAGGATCGATTTGGCCAGACCCTCATGCGTCATGATAAACGGGACTGTTCCGCCTGTGATGCGCCAGCGGGCTGGGATAATCAGCCAGTTCCAGAGATTAATGATCCGCGGGCACAGCTGACAGATCCTGCATCGGCTTATCAAATGGTCTCAATGTTGGAAGGTGTGATTAAAAGGGGCACTGGAAGGCGCATTGCTGATTCTGGTCTTGTTGTTGCAGGAAAAACAGGAACCACAAACGACAATACAAATGCTTGGTTCATCGGGTTTTCACCTGATCTGGTCGCAGGAGTGTATGTTGGCTATGACATACCGCGGCCATTAGGGAAGCGTGAAACTGGTTCAACAGCAGCTGTACCTATCTTTAAGCAGTTTATAATAGACGCGCTTGAAGATACGCCATTAATTCCGTTCCGTCGGCCTGGTGGTATTACCCTTGTACCTGTGCATGCAGAAACAGGTGAGCGGGTGCTACCTGATCATGAAATGGCTGTTATGGAAGTGTTTAAGCCAGGCCAGCGACCCAAATCGACTCTTGTGATTGATATTCCAGGAGCTGAAAGCCCCTCAATAGTTGACGCTCCTGCTTTGTATTGATACCCCACTCATAAGACGTTGTTGAATTCACTAAAGGGCTGATATTATTATGCAGGCTGAAACACTGGCTGCTGTAGAAGCGATAAAATCTGCTATAGACCTGTTGCGCAAACATGTGGGCTGGGACACGGCTCTCGTTCGCGCCGCTGCATTGGAGGCGCAGATATCCACGCCTAATTTCTGGGACAGTCAGGAAAATGCACAGCGTGTGATGCGCGAAAAGACCCATCTAGATCAGCAGATTACAGCCATCATAGAGCTTGAAACACAGCTTCAGGACCAGATGGATTTAATTCAGCTGGCTGAAGAAGAGAATGATACAGAATTGGTTGATGAAGCAAATGCTGACTTGGCCCGTTTGGCTGACATCGCCGGCAAAAAACAGCTTGAAAGCCTGTTGTCTGGCGAAGCGGATGGTAATAACTGCTTTATCGAAATTCATCCAGGAGCCGGAGGTACAGAAGCTCAAGATTGGGCTGCAATGCTTCTGCGGATGTATTCCCGATGGGCAGAAGCGCGGGGGTTTAAGCTCGAAACAATCGAAGAGAGTGATGGTGAAGAGGCTGGTATAAAGTCAGCAACTTTGCGGGTCATGGGGGTGAATGCTTATGGGTGGATGAAAACTGAATCGGGCGTACATCGCCTAGTCAGAATTTCACCTTATGACAGCTCAGCCCGGCGTCACACCAGCTTTGCTTCCGTTTGGGTCTATCCTGAGGTTGACGATAATATTGACGTAGCTTTGGAGGAAAAAGACTTACGAGTTGACACCTACAGGGCATCAGGTGCAGGCGGGCAACACGTAAACACGACAGACTCAGCTATACGGATCACACATATTCCCACGAATATTGTAGTGCAATGTCAATCTGACCGCAGCCAGCATCGTAATAGAGCAACAGCCCTGAATATGCTAAAAGCCCGGATATATGAGCTTGAATTGCAAAAGCGTGAACAGGCCGCTATGGATGATAATGCAACCAAGTCTGATATTGGCTGGGGCAGCCAGATCAGATCTTATGTGTTGCATCCCTATCAGATGGTTAAGGATCTGCGGACTAATGTTGAGAAAGGGAACAGCCAGGCGGTACTCGATGGTGAGCTAGATGACTTTATCGAAGCCAGTCTGGCCGCGAGAGTGGGATCAACTCGTGCTCAAGACGGTGGCTGAAGTGAAGAACGTCCGGCGGCAAGAGGGCCGTAAAAGGCCGCTGAAAACCTGGCAGCTTTTCGCGCTTCAATATTAAACGGCGGTTTTAAATCGCCTTTGAAATAATGCTTAACAAGGCCTTGCCAGCTGCTTATAGGATCGCGCCGCTCGCATCCGCAGACAAAGTCAAACCAGCGTTTCCCTGTGGCCACATGGCCAACCTCATCTTCCATAATGATCTGCAAAATCTCTGCGCTGGCTTTGTCACCGACTGATTTTACCTTGTCGATTAGTTGCGGAGTAACATCCAGTCCGCGTGCTTCCAGCACAAGCGGGGCGATTGCCAATCTGCCTGCCAAATCGTCGCGTGTGGCCAATGCGGCTTCCCAAAGGCCGTCATGTGCAGGCAGAGCACCATAGAAACTGTCCAGACTTTCCAGACGGTCACTAAGTAACATAAAATGTTTGGCTTCGTCATTCGCAACAAACAACCAATCACGAACAAAATCAAAAGGCAGGCCATAAGTTGCATATCGACCTGCCATATCAAGGGCCAAATCGATAGCGTTCAGTTCAATATGTGCGATTGCATGCAAAAGGGCCACACGGCCTGTTCTGCCGGTTGAAATGCGGCGTCTGGGGACATGTTTTGGCGCAAGCAGTTTCGGCTTGTTGGGTCGGCCCGGACGTTCCGGAAAGAAAGATGGTAATACACAGCTATAGTGCCCATCATTCACCCCTTGGAATAAGGCCTGTGTCAATTCAGCTTTCTTTTTGGTGTCAGGACAATTGAATGCGTTCAGAAGATTTGGGCATATATCACTCATCTAACTTAGCCTTTTGTAGAGGTAGATCAACCGCCAGCGCGCAAATGATCCAGAACATCTTCTGCATGACCCGCTACTTTTACTTTTGGCCACACCTGCCCGATCTTACCATCTGCATTAATGATAAAGGTTGCTCTTTGAATGCCCATATAGGTTCTGCCATACATAGATTTTTCGACCCATACACCGAACTGTTCACACACATCAGTGTTAAAATCTGCACCGAGAAGGCAACTTAGATTATGCTTCGCTCGAAATTTAGCCTGTTTTTCAGGTGTGTCTTTCGAAATTCCGATCACAAGAGAATTGGCAGCCTCGAACTCAGCTTTGAGTTCAGAAAATGCTACGGCTTCCTTTGTGCAGCCAGAAGTGTCAGCTTTTGGAAAAAAGAATATAATCACATTTTTGCCATGATGTTCTGTCAGCCTAAAGATGCCTTGATCAGTAGGCAGTGAAAAAAGCGGGGCATTCTGACCTGTTGCTAGCATGCTTTTGTCTCCATTTCCGTCAGCGCAAAAATTATCTTTTTGGATTCATATAGAATGATAACAAAAAAAGTCATATAAAACTGCAAGTAAAGGTTGGTAATCTGGAGTTTTATATATGACGACGTCAATCGGGGGCGAAAGTGTATAGCGCACAATTAAATAAGCCGGGCAAAATTCAGTGAGTGAAAAAGCTCCTAATATTGGCAAGCCGGGAACAGCAAGAAAACAGCCTGCCAGCTTGTATGGATGGCTCAAGTGGTTTGTTTACAGCTTGCTGACATTAACGGTTCTAGTGCTGCTTTCTACTGGTGCGGCTGTTTATGTAATTGAGAAAAAGGGTGGCCCTGCTGCCTTTATTAGCGCCAGGGTTTCAGATGCATTGCCAGGGGCCAAAACACATATTTCTGATGTGTCGTTCAGCTTTGATTTGAATCATTTTCAGCTTTCAGCACAGTTAGAAGATGCCAGCCTTATCTATCAGGAACAGTATTTGAATTTTGAAACTGTTCAGCTGGTCTTTGGCGTTGGGTCTTTGCGCACCGCCTTGCCAATTGAAATTGCTTTGCGAGCAAAGACTTTGAAAGTAGAGCGTCAGAAACAGGCTGTAAAATTTTTGAATGAATTCAGTTGGCTCAATCACCTGGTTGTCTTTCCTCTGCCAGGTAGCCTGCAGACTGCAGGGCAGGCCTCCAGAAGCAACAGGGACTTGTGGCCATCAGGCTTGCAGCGCTTAACCTTGAGTGCAGATGAATTTGCAATTTCATCTTCAGTTGATGGCCAGTCAGCCAGTGAACAATTTTCGGACTTGGCCTTGTCATTCTGGCCAGCCGATAAACGGACCATGTCAGATGAGATCAATCTGTCGCTGCGCCTGTCTCAACCCGTTGAAACAGGTCAGATTATACCCCAAATCAAGTTTTCATTGAACGTCAATTTTCTGTCTTCACTTAGTTTGTTTGAGCTGAAAACTAAGCATGTTGATGTGACCAAACTACTGAAATTGATGGGTCATGCAGATAGGTTTGAACAGCATAGATTCAGCAATGTTGATATGGACTTGACTGGCGCATTTGAGGGGCAATCCCTGTCATGGCTTAGCGGTGAAATGTCATCATCACATGGTTTTCTTTCTCTTCGGAAAGACGACAAGCCACTGACTTCAGTTTATTCAAATTTGCAGGCAAAGTTGGATTACAGTGCAGCTGAAGATATTCTAGTTATTCACAATTTATCAGCAAATCTGGCCGACCAGCAGACTGTCAGGGTGGCAGGAAAAATATTCTCTGTTAATGCCGATGAAATGAAATTTACAGGCACAATATTAGGTGAGGATATATCTATTCCCGCGCTGCAGACCGTGTGGCCAAAGGATCAGTTGGTTGATATACGCAGTTGGATTTCACGCCATATTGAGGGCGGACGTTTTAAAACTTTGGCTGCTGAATTTGAGGGTGATTTAAGGCCCAAACAAGGTCTTTTAACTTTCTCTCAACTGAATCTTTCAGGTGAATATGCAAATATCAGGCTGTCTTATTCTGATGATCAGTATCAGACGGTAGTTGGCACCCTGAAAGGTTCTATTGATGTAAAGGTTGGGGCAGATGGAAAAGTTGAAACTGTTGCTACTGCCTTGTCTGTTCATAATGGGTTCATGCGTGTGGCCGGCTATGGGCCAACCGTCAGGGTGCCGTCAGTAAATCTAATCCTGCGCCAGCAGGGAAGTGACACCATTCTTCAAAATCTGTTTATCGATCTAAAACAGTCTGGTCAGTTAAGTTTAAGTGGTGCAAGAAAAAAAATAGACGATGTTTTTGTCACAGACCTAACATTGACATCTCAATTTCTTGATATTGAATTGTTTAAACATCTCTGGCCAAAACAGTTGGCTTCAAAAACCTCTTTATGGATGAATCGTCATATTTCATCAGGCAGTTTTGGCAAAGGTCAGCTTAATTTGTTGATATCTGAGCAGGAAGAGCAGCCTAAGCTGGTCTCTGTGACAGGTGATGTTTTGTTTAATGATGCGCAATTTCGCCTCTATCAGAATTTAATACCAGCAACAAGACTGTCAGGGCTGTTGAAATTTGAAGATAATCATCTGACGCTGAATATAGAAAAGGGTGAAATTGAGCATTTATCTGTTCACCAGGCCAAAATAGGTTTTGGCCCACTCTTCCCCGTTAGTCGCCAGCGGGACCTCAATGTCAGATTAATCGCAAAAGGTGATGTCAGCACAGTCATGTCTGTTCTTGGTCATTCGAGAATAAACCAGCTGAAAAAGCTAAAGCTTGAGGGTAAGCCGGTTACTGGTGAGACAGAATTCACAATGGAATTAGCTGCGCTTGCCTTCCCCGGCAAACGACTGAAAGTTACTGATGTGGCTGTTAATGGCAGTATGGCAAATGCAAGCATACAGAATTTACCTCTTCAGCATAAACTTGAACAGGCTGATATGGTGTTGACGTTTCAGGAGGGCAGCGCGCAGGTTTCAGGGTCTGGAATTCTGTCTGGTCTGAAAACTGATTTTGCTTATCAGACATCAGCTGATGATATGAATTTGACCATAAAGACAAATAACGATGCCACTGTAACAGCCTATGTTAAAGATCGTTATAATTTGCCTGTCGAGCAGGCGATGAAGTTAAAAGTTTCTGTGACCGGTCAGCTACGAGAACGTTTGTTTAAAGTAGGCATTACTGCAGACGCAACGGATACATCTGTATCGCTTCCTTTACTCGACTGGGCAAAGCTGCCCGGCGAAGTGGCAACTGCAAACATGCAGATGATTATTGAAGATAACAAGCTTCAGCAGATAGAAGCGATAGATATCAATGCATCCAGCCTGAAGGCAAAGGGTCGCCTTGCTTTTGATGCTGACATGTCAATCAATCACGGATATTTGGAGGAGATAATTCTGCCTGGTCACCGCATTGATACATTGCTGCTTGAGCGGAATAAGGATGGAGTTATGAAAGTTACAGCAGAGGGCGAACAGATTAATTTAATTCCACTGCGCCGGCATGAAGGTCTAGCAAAAGGACGGGATATTATTTTTGACATTACATCTGAGGCGATCGTTCTTGGTCCAGAGATCAGCTTCAGCGGTCATTTGGAGGGACAGACCACAAAAATGGGCGATGGAGAGGCACGGCTGCGGGGCAGCCTAATTGTAAAGGGGCTTCCGTTGCTAAATGAAGGTACCTTGGGTGCTTTATTTGGGGAACAAGGTGAATTTTTAACAGCTGCTGGCGTTATTGGTGGTGCCGAAGCTGAGCTAACTTACAGCCCCTCAGATACAGGTGAAAATATTTTGCTGATTACATCTAAAAATGGTGGGCGTGTTCTGGATGGGTTGCAGATAACTGATACAATCAGAGGTGGAAACTTGTGGATGGCAACAACATTTAGTGGCGATAGTTTTTCAAAATACCGTACGGAAATAGAACTTACTGACTTTCATGTTGTTGAGGCTCCAAAGGCTATTCGTGCTTTTTCTGTTCTTTCAGTTGCTGGTCTATCTTCACTGGTTGAAGGTGAGGGCACCCATTTTTCGAAGGGGCAGGCAATCATTGGTGCTGATGGTGATCTTTTTAGGCTGGAAAAAATCAGGGCTGTTGGCGAGGCTGTTGGCGTTCATTTTTTTGGCAGTTATGACAAAGAGAATAGAGAAGTTGATATAAGTGGTGATCTGGTTCCTCTTAAACAGCTGAGCAAATTAATTGGGTACGTGCCATTTGTTGGAGAATTGCTAACAGGACTCGATAAATCAGGAATATTTTCTACCCAATTTAAGATGACGGGAGATGTTGATGATGCTGATGTAGGCATCAATTTATTTGCGTTAGCCCCAGGCCTGCTTAGAGATATTCTGAGTCCAGATTGGCTGGGTAATGAACGCCGCCGTATTCTCGGTGTTGATGAGCCAGCCCCCTCTGCGCAATAAACGTTCAGCTGTGCTGGTCGCTATGGCTGAAACTAAGCGTTTTTGGCTTTAGCTGGACAACTGGATGACTGCGCGGCGTTTTTTGCCTGCTGCGATCTGTGCTTTGCCGTCCTTATCAAAGTCAGTGGTCTGAAGCATGTAATCTTCTTCTTTCGTAGGTTGGTTGTTAAGCCTTGCCCCACCGCCTCTAATGAGGCGGCGCACTTCCCCTTTTGAACTGGCAAGGCCAATCTGAATAAAGGCATCGATGAGACTGAGCTGTTCAAGCTCGCTCGCGGCTATGGTCAGCGTAGGCAGTCCGTCAGCGATGCCGCCCTCAGAAAAGCTCTGTCGAGCAGTTTGAGCAGCAGAGTCTGCAGCTCCTCTGCCATGGCATAAGGTTGTTACCGCGTTTGCAAGAGCAATTTTTGCAGTGTTGATGTCTGCACCTTCCAAAGTTTCAAGCTGCTGAATGTCAGTTTCAGGCAATTCTGTGAATAGTCTCAGGAACCGGCCAACGTCAGTATCTTCTGAATTGCGCCAGAACTGCCAGAAATCAAAGGTTGAAAGTTTATCTTCATTTAACCAGACAGCCCCTGCTGCGGATTTGCCCATTTTTGCCCCTGAAGCCGTCGTAATCAGTGGAGATGTCAGTCCAAACACTTCCTGCCCGTCAACACGACGAGTCAGATCAATGCCTGTGACAATATTTCCCCATTGGTCTGAGCCCCCCATCTGCAGAGCACAACCATAGCGACGTCGTAATTCACAAAAATCATAGGCTTGAAGAATAGCATAGTTAAATTCAATAAATGAGAGATTTTGTTCACGTTCAAGCCGGATTTTAACAGATTCCATTCCCATCATCCGGTTAATCGAAAAATGGCTGCCGAAGTCTCGCAAGAATTTAATATATGCTAGGCCATCAAGCCAATCAGCATTATCGACCATCACTGCGTCAGAGGGCCCATCCCCAAAAGTTAGATATTTTTCGAAGATTTTTCGGATGCCCGCCTTGTTTATTTCAATGTCCTGATCAGATAGCAAAGGGCGTGCTTCATCTTTGCCAGATGGATCGCCAACTTTAGTCGTCCCTCCCCCCATCAAGACAATCGGCTTGTGTCCGTGCTTTTGCAGCAGACGTAACATCATTATCTGAATAAGAGAACCAACATGCAGACTCTCGGCTGTGCAGTCAAAGCCAATGTAGGCTGAGATTGGTTGCTGGCTTAACAGTTTATCAAGACCATCCAGATTTGTGGCCTGATGCATATATCCGCGACCAATCAGTTCAGTCAGAAAAGCAGAGGAAGTATTCATATTTTTGACTTTTATTTATCCATCAGCGATGGAGTTAGGCATATTCTGTCCATTGTCAGTTCTATCCAGGTAGTTAGCAACACACAGCATAGCCTCATCAAGATGTGTGCTGAAGAAATTATTCGCACCCTTAATTGTGTCAATATCAATCGTAACACCTTTTTGCTTTGAAATCTTATCAACCAGTGCCCGTACCCGGCTTGGGGGCACAGTTTCATTTTCTGCTCCTTGAATAATCAAGCCGCTTGCAGGGCAGGGAGCAAGAAAGGTAAAATCATGTGTTGCTGCTGGTGGTGACAAAGAGATAAAGCCTGTAATTTCAGGGCGGCGCATCATCAGCTGCATAGCAATCCAAGAACCAAAAGAGAATCCTGAAATCCAGCACACATTTGATGAAGGGAATTGGGCCTGCAGCCAGTCAATTGCAGTCGCGGCATCTGATAATTCACCTTCACCTTGTTCATAGCTGCCTTGTGATTTGCCTACGCCGCGGAAATTGAATCGCATAACAGCGAAGCCACGAGCTTGAAATAACTTATACGTCGCAAATGTGACGCGGTTATTCATGGTTCCACCTTTGTCAGGCTCTGGGTGGAGCACAAGAGCTGTTGGTGAATCAGGTGTGGCCCCAGGCATGTAGCGACATTCCAGCCGGCCAGCTGGACCATTTATGATGACTTCAGGCATTCAGCTTTCACTCCCTTGCGAATTCTGCATTACGGCTTATATCTCAATAAACAGGCTATTCCAAGCCTGTTTTGAGAGGCTGCAATACTAAAGACTAGCTGTTTGTTCCTATAATTGATTAGTTTTTGCAGTTAAACTGTCGTGGCAATGAGAGCCCTAGGATGCTGATAACAACGAACAGGATTAACAGATGTTGTTAAAATTAAAAGCCGATTTGTCTGCTATCCTTGAGCGCGATCCAGCTGCTGGTGGATGGCTCAGCGCGATTCTTCTGTATCCTAGCTTTCACGTCATGCTGGCGCATCGCCTTGCCCATCCGCTATGGCGGGTAGGCCTGCATACACTGTCACGGTTTATCATGCAGACAGCACGTTGGTTAACTGGCATTGAAATCCATCCTGCAGCCGAAATTGGTGAGGGGTTTTTTGCAGATCATGGAATGGGAATTGTAATCGGACAGACAGCAATCTTAGGCAAAAACGTCACACTTTATCACGGTGTCACGCTTGGTGGCGTGATGCCTGCTGTTGATGCAAAGGCGCAACGGTCAATCAAACGTCATCCCACATTGCGAGATGAGGTAATCATTGGTGCGGGCGCACAGATCCTAGGACCTGTTACGGTTGGTGCTCGTGCGCGGGTCGGCGGAAATTCTGTTGTGACCAAAGATGTAGGCGATGGGCAGACAGTCGTTGGTATTCCCGCAAAGCCAATTCATAAGCGGTCAGCAGATGGTCAGTTTGAGCCTTACGCTGTTAGCCATATGCCATCAGAGGATAGTCAAGAAAGAACGTTGTCAATTTTGTTTGCAGAGCTAGAATCTTTAAGAACACAAATTGAATTGCTAAAAGATGGTAGGCCTGCTTCGCTTTCGCCTATTTCGTCGTCTGATAAAAAGACCGACAAGCCAGCCTCTTCATCTGATTAAGGGAAATTCAGGTGATGTCAACCGCTGGACCTGTATATTTGGACTATAATGCGACCGCACCCCTTCGTCCTGAAGCTGCGGAGGCGATGATGGAAGTTTCACGCCAACCCGCAAATCCTTCCTCCATACATCAATTTGGCCGTGCTGCTCGGTCCCATATGGAAGCTGCACGGAAGACCATAGCGGATTCATTGAATGTTCAACCTTCAGCACTTACTTTCACAAGCGGTGGCACAGAATCCAATAATATGGTTTTGGCGGGATTTCAGACTGTTCTTGCCTCTTCGGTTGAACATGAGGCAGTTTTGGCTGCCCGTCCGGAGGCAAATCTGATTAATGTGGATAAAAATGGTGTTGTCAGCCTTCACCATCTTGAAACCCTCTTGTCAGCTTTGTCAGATCAAGATAAGGCTGGCGTTTTAGTCTCTGTCATGGCTGCGAATAATGAAACAGGGGTTATTCAGCCTCTAGAGGATATCGGCTTCGTATGTCGGCAGCATAAGGTAGCTTTTCATACGGACATGGTTCAGGCCTTTGGAAAATTGGAGATCACTCCAGAAGAAAGCTCAATCGATTATCTGACTGTTTCTGGTCATAAAATTGGTGCACCAACAGGAACAGGGGCTGTATGGTGTCGTGAAGGCAGACCCTTAAGTTCCCTTTTGGCTGGCGGCGGGCAGGAGCAGGGCAGGCGTTCAGGTACAGAAAATCTTTCCGGGATTTGTGGTTTTGCCGCTGCGGCGCGGGTTGCACAACCTTCTACATTTGAACAGATGCGCTTGTGGCGTGATGAGGCAGAGCAGCTGATTATACAGCATTGCCCAAAGGTTGAAATTATGGGTGTTACTGCGGCACGTCTGGTGAATACCACATGCTTATTTTTGCCTGGTCTTGCTGCGCAGACAGCTATAATGGCTCTGGATTTAGCGGGGTTCGCTGTCAGTTCTGGTTCTGCATGTTCGTCGGGGAAAGTGAACCCCAGCCATGTGTTAAAAGCTATGGGCCGAGATGATGCAGCTGGACAAGTAATCCGTATTTCTGGAGGCTGGAAAACAACTAGACAGGATTTTTACGGACTTGCACAGGCCGTCATTGATCTTTATAAGCGCAAAGCGAATTGACACCATTAGAATTGACACCATTAATAGTCCTTACAGAGAGCAATTGATTATGCCGACAGTGAAATTCATCAAAACTGATGGAAGCGAACATGAGCTGAATGTCGATAAGGGATCGACTCTCATGGAAATTGGTCGTGACAACAATATGGGACTTGAAGGGACATGTGGGGGCAGTTTATCCTGTGCAACATGTCATGTTTATTTTTCAGATGCGGATTTTGCCCGTGTTGGGCCGCCGTCTGATGATGAAATGGATATGCTTGAATTAGCGTTTGGACTGACTCCAACATCGCGTCTGGGGTGTCAGATCACGATTGATGATAATTTGGACGGTCTGACAGTAGAAGTTCCTGAAGATTATTAAACATAGAACCATTTTAGGCTTTCAAGTAAAAGAGAAGGCTGATATGTCAGGCCCCATTCATATTGTCAAAGAAGAGCTAAATTCGCTGGGATTTGCAAAAGCACCAGCAAAAACCCGTGTTGTAGTTGCCATGTCTGGCGGAGTGGACAGTTCCGTAACTGCAGCAATGCTGGTTGAGCAGGGTTTTGAGGTGATTGGTATAACCTTACAACTTTATGATCATGGTGTTGCGGTTCAAGCAAAGGGTGCGTGCTGTGCGGGCGCGGATATTCATGATGCAAGATTGGTTGCTGGCGGTTTAGGTATACCTCACTACGTATTGGATTATGAAAGCCTATTTCGTGAACGAGTAGTTGATGATTTTGTTGACAGTTATTTGGCAGGTCACACACCGATTCCCTGCGTGCGATGCAACCAAACAGTGAAATTTAGGGACCTTCTGGCAACAGCCCGTGAGTTGGATGCAGATTGTCTAGCAACAGGACATTATGTTCGCCGCGAGATGATAGACTCAACACTCAGCCTTCAACGTGCGCTTGATGATAGCAAAGACCAGTCCTATTTCTTATTCGCAACAACGCCTGAACAGCTTGACTATCTGCGATTTCCTCTTGGCGGCATGACGAAGGCGGAAACCCGTCGGCTGGCTGAAAAATTTAATCTGCCTGTTAGTGACAAGCCGGATAGTCAGGATATTTGTTTTGTGCCAAATGGTCGATATGCGGATGTGGTCCGGAAACTGCGTCCGGGGGCGATAGAACCCGGTATTATTCGTCATCTTGATGGCACTGTTCTTGGTCAACATAAGGGTGTAATTGATTATACAATCGGGCAGCGTCGCGGTCTTGGCATCGGCGGGCGTAAGACAGATAGTAAGGATAATTCGCCACTTTATGTTGTTGGTATTAATGCTGATAAGCACGAGGTGATCGTTGGCCCCCAATCCGCACTTGCCTGTTCTGATGTTTATTTAACGGAGGTCAATTGGATTTCACCTGAACTGGTAGACATGGCGACGGCGCATACAAAAGATGGGCTTCCGGTGAAGGTTAAGCTGCGAAATACAGCTCCGGCAGCACCAGCACGCCTTCTCATTAAGCCAGATCAGAGCCAAAATAGTTATGGCAAGGCCACTTTACGCATAGCTCTTGAGGCTGCTGAATTTGGTATCGCCCCAGGTCAAGCTGGTGTGATTTACAGTGGTGAAAATGACAAGCTTGTACTTGGGGGAGGTTGGATCGCTCATGCGCCAACACACGCCTTTAATAATTTAGGCTAATGTTGCCTTTGCAGGCTGCTGGCTATATCAGGTGAAGGCTTATTTTGCGCTTGACCTATTTGAGGTGAAACCTTAAGACAAATTCTTAACGTTTTGCTCTGTTGACTCGTTTTGTGATTAAAAAGAGCAGCCTTAAGGCGGAGTAGCTCAGGTGGTTAGAGCAGCGGAATCATAATCCGCGTGTCGGGGGTTCGAGTCCCTCCTCCGCTACCAATTTCTGGCTGAAAACCAACGCAAACGGTGACCCCCGGCTCATCTGGAAATGTTGGAACTTCTAGAATTTATGCGTGGCATGTAAGGAACTGAGGACTTGGTGGGCACAGCATTCTATGCCAATTTTTTAATTGGTTAATTGCAAATTATTATTATGGGATACTAGGAAGAAATGTGTGAAAGTCCCTCTTTTGAAATTCCGCCTAATTTAAAACAACATTTCTTAAAAACAATTGACGGGCGCCAAATACACGTCGCCGAGGTTGGCAAGGGCCATCCTTTGGTTTTTGTTCATGGGTGGCCTGAGTTTTGGAAAAGCTGGCTTCCAGTTGCAAACCTCCTGAAATCAAATTATCGTTGCATAATGCCTTGTCTATACGGTTTTGGCTTGAGTGATAAACCAGATGAGATTGATAGCAGGATAGATGCTGACTTTCATGCGAGTGATATAAATTTTATTGCCAAAAAACTGTGTAGCAATCGTCCAATTCTCATTGGTCATGATGTGGGTAGTTATGTTCTTCAATCAGTTGGACACAAAAACCCAAAGAATTATTCAGGGCTCATTTTTTTTAATTGCCCCACTGCCTCTGTTGGCCGTGATTGGGTCAACTATGGTCACGTTAACGAAATTTGGTATCAATCCTTTCACCTAACAGACTTAGCACAGCAGTTGGTTGGTTTTAATCAGCATACAATACGTTTGTATATCGAATATTTTTTGAAGCATTGGAGCTACAATAAGTCTGCTTTTGACCTCGTGTTAGATGATTGGGTTGAAAACTTTAGTCAGCCTAATGCGCTGATTGGTGGTTTCAGCTGGTACAAAAGTAATAATGAAAAAAGAATAAAAACACTCCAAGGTGATGTTGATATGCCTTTTAATAAAATATCAACCCCATCAGCTATTTTATGGGGTAAACACGATCCAATTTTAAAATCAGATTGGGGGAAATTCGTCGAGTCGCATTTTGATGATGTTTTCGTTGAATATGCAAATAACTCAGGTCATTTTGTTCATGTTGAACAGCCTGAATTAGCTATGAAATTTATCAATCAAAATGCACAGAAATGGCTTATTTGAAATTGAGGTAACATGCTGTTCTGCAAAAACTGTAATTGTTGGTTTTGAAAATTTTGAATGAGTATTGTTATGAGACCTTTTTTATATATTTTCGTAACTTTATTAATAGGAACTTGTGCTAATGCAAGCACAATGGATGAAACTGAAGTTTCGATTGGTGAGTTTTCTGAATTTGTAGCCTCATCTGGCCTGATTACGCACGCGGAGCAACATGGTGGGATGGTATATGAGGCTGGGTGGATTGTTAAACCAGACTGGAATTGGCGTGCACCGTATGGAGCAATTGGTACATTAAATGAACCAGCTGTGCATGTCACCTATTCTGAAGCTGAGCAATACTGCAAATGGAAAGGCAAAAGACTCCCAACAAAGGAAGAGTGGGTAGAGGTAGGGTATACTGAAAAGAGAGTTGACCCAACAGACGGCTATATACAGGGAATGACTTATCCATACCCGACGGGAGAGAATCCTATCGGTGCAAACTGTTTGTCTGATTGCGATGCTGAAACACTTCTTGCCGACAAGAAATCCAATTTTGGCAATGTTCTAAACAGAGGGCTGGGCCATGCACCAGTTGGCGTTAGCAAGCGGGGGGTAAATGGGCTTTATGATATGGGTGCAAATGTTTGGGAATGGGCTAAACTGCCCAGTGATAATGGGCATCAGGCGACTATGGGTGGTTCATGGTGGTATGGCCAGCCTCAGATGAAGGCCAATTATGGGGCAACAAAGCCTGAGGGTATGGCCGTTGTCTATGTTGGCTTTAGGTGCATTTCTGACTGACAGGAGAAATCTAGCGGTTCATAATAGAAAGTAACTGGAGCAAGCCTGCGCCGTTTGAATATGCTAGTGATTTATTAGGTCACTTAAAATTCCAACAACTTCTTCACAATACTCTTAGTCTTTATGACCTCATATCAGAGCTGCTTCAGGTATGGACGGATCTATATGGTATAATGTGTCAACTTATTCCTCATGATTGCGTAATGCTTCAGCAACAAGCATGCAAAAAGGCTTGCTTATTATTCCAAGCAGTAACAATCTAAAAAAAAATTAGGAGGGAATAATGCCAAGTTTAGAAGCGAAGAATTTTTCCAAGGATGCAGATGAAGTATCAACACCCAATAATGCAAGGGTCGAAACAGTGAATGTCTTAGGTCAAAGGGTCATGAAGTTGACTGTCCAGCCAGGATGGAAATGGTCCAATGACATTAAGCCAGTTGTAGGAACAGACAGCTGTCAAGCAAAACACGTTGGCGTGATAGTTGAGGGAACTATTACATGCCAGCATAACGATGGCAGTGAAATTACTTACTCAGCCGGAGACGCCTATGCCATTGAACCAGGACATGATGCTTGGGTTGTAGGTGACAGCAAGGCTGTTGCATATGAGTTTCACGGAGCGTGGGGCGACAGTCATTAAAATCGCTCATTTTTCTGGATAGGATCGTTAAAACTTAAGTCCAGAAGGTTGTCTGGCATTTTGAGCCACGTGAAATGCTAGAAAATTGAGTGTGGCACAGAAAAGGAGAAAAATATGTTGGAGAATACAGGAGGGATAGTTGGTTTTGGCGCCATTCTGATACCCACTTTGATGGGGCTTTACTATGGTTTCCGTTGTACATTTCAAACTGATGCAGCGATTGGACAATGGGGTATTGGAGCAGGCTCAGCTTGGATGGTAAGATTTGCTGGCGTTAACGTAGGTTCACAGAATATTGTCTACGCCATCTTGTTGATGACATCCCCAGCAGGAGCATGGGCTATATTTGCATATGGGACCATTCAGTCAGCAGCTATGCTAGTAATGAGCTATCTCACAGTTAATGGAAAATGGGCGGAAGTTGAGGGGGTCAACCCAACCCATGAGGGCACAATAGTTGCAGGTATATTATTAGTTTGCCATCTTTATATCATGTTTGGGATGCAGCATATTATTTACATGTAAACATTAAATTTTGAGGGGAGATGCAAATTCATCTCCCTTTTTATTTTTGGAAATTTTTTTAAAAGAGACGGAGGAGGCTTTATTTGATTATTGTGAAAGTGACCTTTCAAATTCCTGAAGATCTTGACCTTGCTGCACTGAAAGAAAAGTTTGCGGAAACAGCCCCTATGTACAGGGATACAAAAGGACTAATCCGCAAAAACTACATATGCGATTTAGATAAATCGATTGGCGGCGGCATTTATTGTTTTGAGAGCAGGAAAGATGCTGACAATTGGTTTGATGATGCCAGAATTGAATGGCTAACAAACAGATATTCAAAACCTGATATAGAATATTTTGAAAACCCAGTAATTGTGGACAATATAGCTGGGGAAATCTTAGCCTGATGCGTGTGCTGCTCTTCAGCATATTCCTGTTATCAGGTTGCACAACCGTGTCAAAGGAAAGTGCAAATCACAACAGAGGTTACGTGGATGGGTGCAAATCCAAAATAGCCGCATCTCTCTCTCTTCCAGAGGTAAAAAATAAAATGGGTGATGTTCATTATCAGAGTGGCTGGGAAAGTGGATTTGAGGAATGTGATGGTGTGATGTGATTTATGACATAAACAGACAAGAAAACGGAACCTGTAACAGTTGTGGCTACACTAGCTGGAAATACAAAGATGAAAGTCTCCCACATAAAGAAGAAATTTGTCTGAACTCGTCATGCAGATATGCAATTAAGAACGGCAGAGCAGAAATTATGAACAAGGCAGACTGGACAAAGTTTCTGTGTTCAAAAGCTGAAACTTATTTAACAGTGAAAATGGTCTGATTTTGCACTGGCTTTGAAAGGAATCTCATGCGAGCCTTTTCAAAATTTTAGCTACTCTTTTTTGGAGCAGATATATGCAAAAACGAATTTATTTCACAGGCGCAAGTGGAAAAGCAGGAAAGCATGCTGCTGCCTATTTGATTCAAAAAGGGCACCGCGTTCTCAATGCTGATATTACACAAGCAAATCAAGAAGGTTTGGATTATCTGAAAGTTGACGTCACTAACTCTGCACAAGTTTTTTCTTCTATGTCAGCACATATGAACAGGGACGAATTACGCCTGCGGCAAACGCCGTTAGGTTATGATGCTGTTGTGCATTTTGCCGCAATACCGCGGATACTGCAGGCAAGTGACATTGAAACCTATAAAGTAAATGTAATGGGCACTTACAATGTCATTGAGGCTGCAGTTAAGCTTGGCATAAAGAAGATTATTTTTGCTTCATCAGAAACTGTCTACGGTCTGTGTTTTTCGCACAACAAACCTGCACCTTTATCTCTTCCTATTTTTGAAGAGGATGAGACTCGCCCAATGGACAGTTATGCAATGTCGAAAGTCGTCAATGAAGAAACTGCCAAAGCGTTCCAGCGCCGAACAGGCATTGATATTTATGGATTGCGTATAGGAAATGTTGTGGAGCCGGATGAATATCATCTGTTTGAAGATTTTTGCAAAGACCCTGAAGTTAGATTGCCAAACGCTTTCAATTATATAGATGCCCGTGATTTAGGTCAGGCTGTTGATTTATGTTTATCGAAGGACGGTTTGGGTTATGAGGTTTTCAATGTTTCTAATGACCAGAATTCAGTAAACCTGACGACGGAAGATATCCTTAAGAGATTTTATCCCAAGGTTCCTTTAAAAAGGGATGTAGACCCGTATGAGTGTCTGTTTTCTAACGAGAAAATAAAAAAGCTTTTAGGTTTTGTACCGCAGTACGACTGGCGTAGACAGACGTAACGGTATTTTGACGAAAAAATTAACTACAAGGCGGGTGGCATTTACCCGCCTTATTTTTTCCAGTAGTTCTTTCGCAGAAATGGCTATAACAGATTTTGATAAAACATGTTGGCATTGCAGGTCTAACCAGAAACATTTTGAAATTAAAACAAGGAGAGTTTAGCATCTTACGGAGTTGTTACTTTTAGGAAATGCTAAAGGAGCTATCATGAAAGCGTCAGATCTGTTTATCCAAGCTCTGGAGAATGAAGGGGTCGAGTATATTTTTGGAATTCCTGGAGAAGAAAATTTGGATATTTTGGAATCTCTCCGAAAGTCTAAACAGATCAAACTTATTTTGACGAGGCATGAACAAGGCGCGGCATTCATGGCTGCTACCTACGGTAGGCTTACTGGAAAAGCTGGTGTATGTCTTGCTACATTGGGGCCTGGCGCAACAAACTTCACTACACCTGCGGCCTATGGGTTTCTTGGAGGTTTTCCTCTTGTAATGATTACTGGCCAGAAACCGATAAAAAAGTCGAAGCAGGGCCAATTTCAGATAGTGGACGTTGTTCATTTGTTTGCGCCCATATGCAAAATGACGAAGCAAATTGTCAACGGTAATACAATTCCATCACTAGTGAGAGAAGCTTTTCGAGTTGCTGAGGAAGAAAAGCCTGGCCCTGTATTGCTTGAGTTGCCTGAAGATATTGCAGAAGAGAAATCGGATGTGGTGGATTTAATTCCTCCACATGAGAGGTTTTATGCGGTAGCAGGTAAAGAGGTAATAAATGCGGCTGCTGCTTCAATTAAGGATGCCAAATATCCATTGTTGATGATAGGTGCTGGAGCAAATCGGAAGGAGGCTCGACGAGCCATATCTGAATTCATTGGTGCGATTGGTATACCCTTCTGTAATACTCAGATGGGAAAGGGCGTTGTCGATGAGAGTTCGGATTATTTCTTAGGGACTGCAGCGCTTTCAGATAAAGATTATTTGCATGATTATATCAAAGAAGCCGACCTCATAATAAATATTGGCCATGATGTCGTGGAAAAACCGCCCTTTTTTATGGAACATAACGGCGCAAAGGTGATCCACATAAATTACAAATCAGCTCAAGTGGATCAAGTTTATTTTCCACAAATAGAAGTCGTTGGTGACATTGCTTTGTCTGTTGATGCTTTGGCGGACGCTCTGGGGTCAAAGCTTGACTTGGACTTGAGAGATTTTGAAAAAGTAAGGGATAACGTCAAAAGGGAAATCTATCGACTTGATGACGAGCCATCGTTTCCAATGCGGCCACAACACATTGTGTCAGAAATTCGAAATTTGATGGGATATCATGATATCATAGCCCTTGATAATGGCGTTTACAAAATTTGGTTTGCTAGAAACTATCTAGCATTTCAGCCCAACACAATCCTCTTAGATAATGCCCTAGCAACTATGGGAGCGGGATTACCCTCTGCAATGCTTGCTGCGATGATACACCCAAACCGCAAAGTGATGTCCATTTGTGGTGATGGTGGCTTCATGATGAATAGTCAGGAATTGGAAACAGCTGTTAGATTAGATTTAAATCTGGTTGTTTTAATTCTGAATGACAGCTCTTATGGAATGATACGTTGGAAACAGGCAGGGGCTGGTTTTAAGGATTGGGGACTAGAGTATGAGAACCCGGATTTTGTAAAATATGCTGAGGCATACGGGGCTCACGGACATAGAATTTCGAGCGTGACTGGTTTTGTTGAGACGATAGATAGAGCCTACAGAGAAGGCGGAGTGCATGTGGTTGATTTGCCAGTTGACTATTCACAAAATGTAAAAGAGTTGATCACTGATTTAAGAGATCACAAGCCAATTGTATGAGGGACGCAATAATGCATCGATTAGAGGTAACCAATCCCTTTGATGGTTCACCAGTAGGCGAAGTGAAGCTGTCGTCTGCGAGTGAGGTGGATACAGCATTGGCCATTGCTGAAAAGACACATAAGGCAAATAAAAAAGGACTCCCAAAGCATGAGAGAATAGCGGTGTTAAAAAAAACTGCAGAAATCATGAAAGGAAGAGCAGATGAGCTTGCTTTACTTATTGCTTCAGAGGGTGGAAAGCCCCTAATTGATGCAAAAGTTGAAGTGGAGCGGGCGATTGATGGAGTGGAAACTTGCGCTGCTGAAATTGCAAATAATGCAGGCATAGAAATTCCTATGGATTTAACTTCAGCTGGTGAAGGTAAAATAGCGTTCACAACTAAAGAACCCATTGGGATTGTGGTCGCCGTTTCCGCATTTAATCATCCATTAAATTTAATCGTTCATCAGGTGGCACCAGCTGTTGCCGCTGGAAACCCGGTCATAGTGAAACCGGCAGACGATACGCCACTTAGCTGTGAGGCATTTATTAAAATATTACATCAGGCAGGATTGAGCCCGGAATGGGCTCAATTTATTTGCTGCGATATAAGTGATGCACAAAAGCTCGTGACTGATGAAAGAGTTGCTTTTTTTAGCTTTATTGGGTCGGCGTCTGTGGGGTGGAAGTTGCGCTCTTTACTCGCACCAGGAACACGAGTCGCTCTAGAACATGGGGGTGTCGCTCCAGTAATTTTTTGTCCTTCAGCAGACAGAGAACTTTTCGTTCCAAGTATAGTAAAAGGTGGATTTTATCATTCTGGTCAGGTCTGCGTGTCGGTTCAACGTGTTTTTTCCTTTGGTGCTTCTACCGAAGAGCTCGCAGAAAGCATAGCAGATAAAGTTTCTAATTTAGTTGTTGGAAATGCAATTTATGCTGAAACGCAGTGTGGGCCATTAATTAGGAACAGAGAAGTCGACAGGGTTGAGGCATGGGTTGCAGAGGCTGTTGAGGCAGGCGCACAGGTTTTATGTGGAGGAAAAAGGTTAACTGACTCATGTTATGCTCCCACCGTCATTCTTAATCCTCCAGAAAATTGTAGGGTGTCAACACACGAAATTTTCGGCCCTGTTATTTCCGTTTACGAAAAAAAGAGTTTGGACGATGCTATAGTTCAAGCTAATAGCCTTCCATTTGCTTTCCAAGCATCTGTATTTTCAAACGACTACGCCGAAATTATGGAGGGGTTTAATAGGCTCGATGGGTCAGCCATAATGGTAAACGACCATTCGGCATTCCGAGTTGATTGGATGCCATTTGCTGGCAGGAAGAGTTCGGGGCTTGGTGTGGGTGGTATTCCCCATACTATCGAGGAGATGTCCCAGTCCAAGATGGCCGTTCTTTCGTTTAACTAAGGTGAATTTGAAAACTAAAAAAGTTAATATTTATTTTGATGTCATTACCCAGATACCATCCCAATCCTTGGGGTTTTTCTTTTTCATCACTTTGCATCTTTCAATGTATGTCTCTGACAATTGGTCATTTGAATTACACTTTAAGCACTCTTGAAAAGATTTAATAGCAGTGTCCCAGTTGCCAGACTTAAAGTTGCGTCTTCCTTCATTGAAATGGTTCACGTTGTCCATCAAATTTGGGAAGCTCTCCAGGGAATGAAAGTCAAGCACTTCTCGCACTCCAACAGGTTCAGTTTTTCCCTTCACCACTACATCGTCGATGTAGCGAATTTGATATGTGCCCTTCAATTTCTGGTATGTGAAGTCACTGATGAGAATTTTTGCTGAATAAGACTTGCAAGCGCTTTCTAATCTTGCTGCTAAATTAACGCCGTCGCCAATCATGGTGTAATCCATCCGCTTTGAGGATCCTATATTTCCTGATACGAGCATATCTGTGTTGATTCCTAAGCCCATATCTATTGCCATCTGTCCTTTTTTCTCCCGCTCTAAATTCCAATCCCAAAGTCTTTTAATCATATTAATACCGGCTCTTACACTTCTGTCCTCGTCATCCTCATGAGCGATTGGAATTCCAAAGCCAGCCATAATTGCATCACCGATAAATTTATCAACCATGCCACCTTGTTCAGTAATTGCATCAACCATTATGTCAAAATATTCGTTCAGCAGAGCCACAGTACCCTGAGCGCCAAGAGATTCTGTTATAGTGGTAAAACTTCGAACATCCGAAAAAAGAACAGTAGCTACTGTCTCTTGACCGCCCATAATGTCAGTGCCATCACTCATCAGTTGGTCGGCAATACCAGGGTCAATATACCGAGACATTGTGGATTTCATTCTTTTCTCGTCAGAAATATCTTCAATCATGATCATCGAGCCGAGGTGGCTGGATTCTTGATCTGTCCGTCCATCTGGGTCTTGGCTCTCCAGTGGCATAAAACTTAAATTTGCAGAAACTATTTCATTATTTTCTGCATTTTCGGAGCCAACTTCAAAAGACACATCCATCAATATAATATTCTCTTTATTCTCACTACACTCTTCGATCTTTTCATTAATCCAATTTCTGTCTTCTTTGAAAAAATCAGATGCTTTTGAACCAATTATGTCGTCTCGTCTGGTTTTTAAGATGGTGCACCCAGCTTTATTGCAAGTGGCGATTACTCCTTCCTCGTTAATGGTTATGACGCCATTAGACATGCTTGCAAGCATGCTATGATTATATGCTCGTTCTTTAGTTACATCCTCAAAAAGTTTTGCATTCTCAAGTGCGATAGATACCTGTTGTGTAAACGCTTTCAACCTTGATTCGTCTTCATCAGTAAACCCGCCTCCCACTTTATTGAGAGCTTGCGTGCATCCAATACAGTCACCTTCTTTATTCATTATCGGAACGCATAAAATAGACCGAGTGAAATAGCCAGTTTGCTTGTCAAATGAAGGGTTAAAGCGCAAATCAGCATATGCGTGAGGAATATTAACAGTTTTTTTTGATTGAAAAACAGTGCCGGCTATGCCGGCATTGTTTGGAAGTCTAATCTCTCCAATACCATCGCCCATAGCAACTCTAGAAAAAAGTTCATCTGTTCTAGGATCATTCAGAAAAAGCGTTGCTCTATCAGCGTTGAGCATTCTAGTAGCTTCTACCATTACTCTTTGAAGCAAAGCACCTAGTTCAATTTCTGCGGTCACGTCTGATACAACGTCAAGAAATTCCATTTCTTTTGCTCGTGCCTTCGCCATTTGCTCCAAACCTTGAGCATTTTGCAAAGTCATTGCAGCTTGTTCAGTTATTGCAGAGACCGTGTTTAGATCATGCTTCGTAAATCGCCCTCTCTTTTTATTTAGTATTTGGATTACGCCAATTATATCGTTCCTAACAGTTCTTATTGGTGCACATATAATATTTTTTGTTCTGTAGCCTGTTTGTTCGTCGATAGATGAATTGAACCTTTCATCAAATTGAACATCGTGGATAATTTCACCTTTTCCTGAATGAAAAATTGCACCAGCAATACCAGAAGTATTTAAAATTCTAATTTCCCGAGTTAGCTCACCCTGAGCAACTCTTGAATATAATTCGCCAGTAAGTGGGTCATTTAAAAATAGTGTCCCTCTGTCTGCACCAATTTCGGTAACCGTTTCCTCAATAATTGCGAATAAGATTTCCTTCAAATTTGAAAGTCCAGCGATATTTCTAGATACTCTTAGTAATAATTCCGATAGTCGGAGTTTCTCATTAGAGCGAATTAACTGTTTTTCAATTTCGGCAAAATTATTTGAAATAGCCTTTTCCAATGTCTTCAGTCCTTAAAATTGAGTTTAAATACTTAAAATTTCTATACAAAAAATTAACCGTTAAGAAATGATCAATGAAAGATCTCATTGCGCTCTCTTTTCTATTTCGGCTCTCATTTTTACAGTTGTTTTCTTTAGCTGCTTTATTTCATCAGCAGATTTTTGCACTGCCTTTTGGACATCGGCATCCTTTTCAAAGCGGAGATTTTCAAGTTCATTTCTTAAGCTAGATGCTGTATTTTTAAGTTGTTGTATTTCGTCTGCAGATTTTTGCACTGCTTTTTGAACAGCAGCGTCCTTATCGAAGCGGAGATTTTCTAGTTCATTTCTTAAGCTAGATGCTGTATTTTTGAGTTGTTGTATTTCGTCTGCAGATTTTTGCACTGCTTTTTGAACAGCAGCATCGCTATTATGCGATAGGAGTTCCATTTGGTCTCTTAAAGCCACTATGGTTGCTTTTAATTCAATTATTTCAGAGTTTTTTGTTTCACTAATTTCAGTTTCCATAATTAATCTCTTGTGACTAAGAAAATCTCCCTATTTGAAACACAAAATTATGCATTAAAAGCTGAAAACCTGGTTTTCATAAGCAAATTCAATATTTGAATCGAGCGTTTTGCCAATTTTATCAAGTTCTACATCAGTTCGATCGGGAGAATGGTGTGTAATTAGCATTCTCTTTAACGATGATAGACTTGCAAACTCGTGCGCTTTTTCAATTGAAGAATGTCCCCAACCTTGCTTTGAAAGCAATTCCTCTTCTGTAAACATTCCATCCCATACGACTAAGTCTGCTCCTTCGCAGAATTCAATTAAATCTTGTTTTTGATTGTCGTGATATTCGTTATCGAACAGAGTTACAATTGAAGCTCCATTCTTTTCAAAACGATACCCGCACGCTCCACCTGGATGTCTCAACTTTGTAGAAGATAGTTTAATTTTTCCCTTAAGCAGCTTATTTATTTCATTGAATTCAACTATTTTTAAATGCTTTAATTGACCAAATAAATCGATTGGAAAATAATGTCCTGAATAATAGGTCTCTAAAATCTTTTTAAGAGTGTTTGCGTTGCAGAGTGCGGACGAGAGCAGGATGGGACTAAAATTATCATACAAGTATTTGTTAAAAGAGAGCCCTTGTATGTGGTCGTGGTGAAAGTGGCTGTAAATTATTACAGTGTCCTTTTGTTTGCGCATTAGTTCAACGTTGTGAAAACCAGTTCCAGTATCAATTATGATTTGGCAGTCATCGATTTCTATTTCATAGCACGATGTATTCCCTCCGTACCTGTCGAATTCTGGTGAAGAATTAGAAACTGAGCCTCTTACACCATGTACTTTGAACTTCATGGACATTATATTCTTTCCTCCATTTTTATTTGACTAAGTTCAAATAAAAGAACTTTGGCTTTTGAAGAAAAACCTGTTTTCAGCTATGGATTAATTAGAATTTGAACATGAGGCCACATAAAGTGCAAAATAATTGTGCTTTTGGTCTATTTTTTCTTACCCTCTTTTCTGTAAATAAGCCGCCCGGAAGGTAAAAACGGCACCCATCATCAGTAAAAAATAGAAACAGAGTGTTGACACCCATAAAAGTGTGTCCTTCTAGCAACCTCTATCTTCAGCTGAAGATTTTGGTTAGTCTCTTTAATAAGTGACTCTCTTTCATTAGACCGCATTTCTGTCAACTTTAGAAAAACTTACCTGTTAACTAAACGGATATCTTGCGGGGGTAAATTATTGCGGCAGTTGGATGCAGTTACTACTTTCGTCAATTGGCCCATGAACGTCTCCCCCATACGCTATATATATTTTTTCCTGCCACACCTTTGCCACACTGAGGGCAGAGGTTGCCTAATCTAACTGTGTAAGAAATCTTACGGAAAGCCTTGCATATAGCCCCGGTGGAAAAACTTAGGTTGCAGGAGCAGCGTAATTATAATCTGTTTGTAGGGGGCAAGTTACTCCTCCATAAAAAAATTTCTCGGATTCCCCCAATATTTTGCTAACCCTGCCACACAAAAGTGTTCTAGGTGTGACAGAGTGTGTTTGAAATTTTTGATTATGAGTTGTGCTAAGTGAGGGTATAGATGGACGCTGACCGGCTTTGATTGATTTGATTCTCTAAGCTTGGCCGACCAATCGATACCGTTTATGATTAGCTTACCTGATAGGCCACATAGATAAGCAAAGCAATAATCACTAATTTACCGTAGTCTAGATCGAAAGCTGTACCTTCACCAAAATTAGCTTCAAAGGAGTTCTTTTTAGCAACCTTTGCTTGCTTTTGTGCAGAAGGTGAAACTTTGGCTTTAGTTACAGAATTTTTTGCTGCTTTCTTTTTTTTTGTTGGGGCTTTTGCCATCTGCTGAATTCCCATTCTTTCAATTTATTGAGTTTGAGTTTTTGAAACCTAGAACATCTGAGGCTTCATGTCTATCAAGAGGTTCATGCCATTCCTAGAGTTTAATGAGGTTAGGTTTTAAAGAAACGAACACGATGACATTATTAAAGCAGCAGATTTGGGTAGTCGAATAATAAATTTTTTTTCTCATTTTGCAGAGAAAGGGGTTAGTGCGAATTTTCATTATCCTAAAACATATCTCACAAAGCATTTGTGCCTCATCTGAGTTATGTCCTCGCCAGTCGGCGTGGAGTTGACAACTTGCCCACAATTAAAGCAACTTACCTGCCAGCTAGATCCTTGATTATCATACATAGTCTTATACGCGGCTGTATCAGAGTAGCACCTGCTGCATTTCACTCTTTGATAGTGATATTTATCCTTAAACAAATTGCCTATCCTTCAACACTATGCTTTGCCTCCCAAAGGACAGAACTGCGTGGGAACCATAAGTTTGTTTATTTGACTTTCAATAGCTCCTAAATCAGCACTTTTTTTCAGGTATGCAAGCCATTTTTCATCTGCATATAGTTTAGTTCTTTTAGCCTCTCGGTCTCCCGCATTTTCATAGACCCAGATGTGTACATATTCATTTGGGTCACCTGTCTCTCCCTTTAAATATGCTAATGGGTTGCCAAGGCAGCGAAACTGTGGCTCCTTGCCATACTTTTCATATAGCGCTAAGTGAGTGTTGATTGTACCCGGTCGGCAACGATATGTACGAACATCTATAAGCATGGTTTCACCTCATTGTTTTCGGATAAATTTAATTATGGCAACATGTAAGATTGAGAGAGTCAACACAATGAAAAAACCTCATTTTACCAACTCTATACGAGCGGTAGATTTAGTATCCAAGTCAGGGTAAGGTCATGAAATTAATAATACAGGCATGTATAATCTGCTCGTATATTTTTATTGCTATGTTCGCAGGTGCAACGGACATGTGGCAAAAGAATATTCAGTCATTTGCACTGATAGGTGAAGGTACGTTTAAGGTATTTGTTTGGGATCTATATGATTTAAAGCTTTTTTCAGAAATAAACTCTTTTTCTTGGCAGAATAAGTTCATATTGGAATTTGATTACAAGCGTGAATTGAAGAAAGATAAAGTTATTGAAGCTTCTCTGAAAGAGATGAGACGTCAAAAAGGCGTTTCGGAAAAACAAATTAATGCTTGGAAAACGCATTTAGAACAGGGGATCAATACAGTATGGGAAGGGACAACAGCGGCTGTTGAGTGGGCGCCTGATGGCCAGATTACTTTCCATTATGAGGACAAGGCTCCAGTAATCATTAATGATAAACTCTTTGCTAAATCATTCATTAACATTTGGCTTGGGCAAGAGACTTCTGAGCCAGAATTACGTTCTGCACTGCTGGGAAAAAGGCAACCAAATACACGATGAACAATATAAGGTAATTTCTTGGAAAAGTTTTAAACTTTGGGTATTCACACGCAAACAAAGCTTGCGAGTTGTTCTGGCCTAATATCATAGAGTGCTTTTAATTTAATCATGTTGGTCGTGATCCCTAACCACAGCGCGACTATAAGCAGCAAGAGCACACATAAACCAGGGCTTAACCATCTGTAAAGGAACCATCTAAGCCAAACTGACATTCATTCCTTTGACGAGTTAGATATTCAATATCGTCAAAGCAAAAACTTTTAGTAAAGTCTCTTATAAAGAAGTGAGTATGTTTCAGCCCCGCCGATCTTATCATAATCAAAACTTAAATCCTGGTCAAAATTGTAAGTTGGGTGATGATTGCTAAGAGTTAGTCCAAGGCCTTGGCCGCATTTTCTTGAGGCTTCGTAATCATATTTTTCACAGAAAACCTTCGGCTTTAATGTGATGTAGTTGAAGCCATAAGGTCTCAAGAGATTGACTGGGTCCCCAATCACAGTTCCAAATTCTGGCGAGAAGGAAAATCTGAAATATTCATCTGAACCAAAATCTATCTGTTGTTTTGAAGAGAGGCCGCCTTTGCGAACGTCGAATGTGCCAGTGTCAAAAACAGATTTACCAATGGTATATTTCAATTTCGGACTTAGCACGCTTGAGCTAAACCTTATTTTTCCTGCCAATCCCAGGGAATAGGCGGTTGAATTTCTATCATAATCGCCTGTTACTTGAGCGCCATCGACGTTTGTATCTAGAGAGTTATACTCATATGTTTTTGACGCCATTAAATCTAGCACCAGTGAATCTGCTAAATCGTAAGCCGCATAGACACCAGCAGAAACAGAGCGGCCTGTGTTTGTTCCTGTGCTCGTGCCGGTCATTGTAGTGTCTGAGAAGCCCGCACCTAATATTAGTCCGTACATGGTTGAATGTGATGGTCTTGTGCTAAAGTTGAACGCTGTGGACATAAATGTATTTTTAACGCCCTTATCATTTTTAGAGTGACTTATTGATGTCTCCCAAGACGTATTTCTGGTCCCTTTCGCATTCACGTTGTCGAATGACATTGATCCGTTAAGCAATTCACTATTATCAGACCAATCCACTTCTACATTCTGGAAGGTCATAACCGGTCCCGTCTGTGGACGATTTGCGCTGGATAGTAATGTTGAATTCCTAGACATAATGCGGTCAAAAAATGATGTTTCTAACCTTAGCGCACTGTTTTTGCCAAATAATATTGCATCAGAAATTTGCTTTTGATCAGTCTGCGTTAAAAGTTGGTCATCATCTGTTATGGTGACTGCTGCTGCCGCCGTTGCGATCGTAGCATTTGTTGGATTAGACAAGGTTATATTGAACGTTTTGCTATTCTCAAAAGCAGCGTCATTTAAAATTGGAATAGATATTGACTGTGTCCGCTGGTTCGCCGCGAAGGTAAGGGTTCCGCTTCTAGCAGTATAGTCACTACCAGCTGTGGCTGTTCCATTACTTGTTGCATATTGAACGGTAACAGCGAGAGGTGTAAGGAAACTTAAGGAAACATCCACGCTTACAGCGGAACTACTTTCTGTTACTGTTACTGGGTTTATAGAAATAGTTGGATTTCCGTCATCATCTGTTATCGTAATAACGCCCGTTGCGTCGGCAATAGTTGCACCACTGCTTACGTTTGACAGTCCAATATTGAATGTCTCTGTGCCTTCTGGAAGATTATCCGCTAGCACGTTAACAGATACAGTTTTTGAAGTTTCTCCTGGATTGAAAATCAGCACGCCACCCGCTGTAGTAAAATCACTCCCGGCTGTAGCTGTGCCATTTGAGGTACTCCAGTTTAAGGTTATTGTTGAAGCGGACGCGCCACTCATTGTAACGGTCGTTGTTAACGCGGCAGCATTTTCATTAGAAGTTGCAGCGTCAGCAATGCTTATTGCAGGGGCGCCATCATCGTCAGTAATTGTCACAGAACCCTGATTATCTGCAATTGACGCATTTGTAGCGCCACTTAAGTTTATATAGAAAACCTCATTTCCTTCATTCAGGCTATCTGCAAGGACATTGACGTTGATGGTTTTTGTCACTTGACCAGGTGCAAAAGAAACCGTCCCTGAAGCTGAATTGTAATCACTATTGAATGTTGCGGTCCCATTTGCAGTTGCATAATTCACTGAGACTGTATTACCAGATGCTGCGGATAATCGAACTGTCACGGCATGGGTTAAAGCGGCTTCATTAGTGGTTACAAAGTTATCAATGGAGATTGCTGGTGCGGTGTCATTATCGGTTATAGTCAACACACCATTTGGGTCATTAAGAGTTACGTTAACAGGATTGGATAAAGTAACTCTCACAGTTTCACTAGGCTCATCTGTAGCATCAGAAATGATGGCCACTGGAACATTTTGCGTTGTTACTCCTGGAGCAAATGTAATTGTTCCAGAGCCTGCTGTGTAATCAGATCCGGCTGTCGCTGAGTCATCAGAAGTTGCATAATTAACAGTAATTGTTCTACCTGATGCAACAGACAGCGTTGCAACAAGGTTTGTTGTTCCAGCATTCTCAGCGGCGGTGACGTCGTTAATTGAGATAGTGGGAGCTGCATCATCGTCAGTTATAGTCATTGTTCCTATACCGGATGATGAGCTAATTGTTGCATTTAAAGCAGATGACAACGTAAATGTGAACGTTTCGTTCTCTTCATCTATGGTATCTGCCAAAATTGGGATGTTAACAGTTTTGCTGGTATCTCCTGCGTTAAATGTCAGAGTGCCCGAAGCTGATGTATAATCAGCTCCTGCTGTTGCTGTTCCGTTAGCAGTAGCATAATTAACAGTTACCGTTTGCGATGAAACACCGCTTAGAGTAATCGTGGCTACTAAATTCGTTGCAGTTTCATCAGATGTTGTTACATGCGCGACAGAAAGAGTCGGTGTTCCTTCATCGTCAGTAATAGTCACTATGCCTGTTGCATCAGCAATAGTTGCATTAGTTGGATTGCTTAAACCAATGTTAAAAGTTTCATCTACCTCATCTAATGAATCTTGAACAATTGTGACGCCAACAGTTTTCGATGTGTCACCTGGAGCAAAACTCAAAGTGCCAGTCGCTGATATATAATCATTAGCAGCAGTTGCTGTTCCATCGGCTGTAGCATATTGCACCGTAACAGTCTTTTCAGATGCTGCGCTCAGACTTACGGTAGTTGTGCGCACAACCGCATTTTCATTAGGAATAATGGCATCGGCAATAGAAAGTGTTGGCGCATTATCGTTATCAGTAATTGTAAGTATACCCTCTGAGTCATTTAGGGTTACATTAACCGGATTACTAAGTGTGACCCTAACTGTTTCGTCTTGTTCATCAATTACGTCAGCAAGCACAGCTACAGGGACATTCTTAGTTGTATCACCTGGAGAAAATGTAATCGTTCCGGTTCCAGCTGTATAGTCAGCTCCAGCTGTTGCTGTAAAGTCTGAGGTTGCGAAGTCAACAGTTATTGACCTCTCAGAGGCCACTGACAATGTGGCCACCAAATTTTTAATACCTGCAGTTTCTGCCGCTGTTAAATCTCCTAACGAAACTGTTGGGGATGCATCATCGTCAGTTATAGTCATAGTTCCAATGCCAGCAGTAGTGCTTACAACCGCATTTGTTGGAGATGAGAGAGTGACAGTAAAGGTCTCATTCTCTTCATCAATGGTGTCTGCTAAAATTGGTATGGTAAATGATTGACTCGTTACACCTGGATTGAACGTTAAGGTTCCTGTACCAGCAGTGTAATCAGATCCCGAAGTCGCTGTTCCATCAGCTGAGGTGACAACTACAGTTACTGTTTGTGATGAATCACCGCTGAGAGTGACTGTGGCAGTTAGGTTTGCTGCTGACTCATCTGCGGTCGATACATCCGCAATTGAGAGTGTGGGTGTGCCCTCATCATCAGTGATGGTCACTGTGGCTGAATTATCTGATATGGCAGCATTAGTGGGGTTGCTTAAGCCGATAGTGAATGTCTCATCTAATTCATCAATAGTATCTTGAACTATTGTTATTGAAATTGTCTTTGAAACTTCATTTGGACCAAAACTGACAGTGCCTGTTTTTGATACATAATCATTGGTTGCTACGGCTGTTCCATTCGCTGTTGCGTAATCAACAGTGATAGTTTTTTCGGATGCGGCGTTCAAGCTTAAGGTTACAAGTCTGCCAACACCTGTCTCATTTGGTGTTGTCATATCGGCTATGGATATACTCGGCTCGTTATCATCATCAGTGATCGTCAATATTCCCACTGCATCATTTAAAGTTACCTCTGATGGGTTGCTTAGGGTGACTGTTACGGTCTCATTTACTTCATCTTTTGCATCAGCAAGAACAGCAACAGGAATATTTTGCGTCGTGACCCCGGCAGCAAATGTAATTGTGCCTGTTGCAGCTGTATAATCCGCTCCGGCAGTTGCTGTGCCATTTGATGTAGCATAATCAACTGTGATTGTTTTTTGTGACGCTGCTGAAAGTGAAGCGACAAGATTGGTGGAGCCAGCATTTTCATTTGTAGATGCTGCATCTGCAAGTGAAACTGACGGGACTGCGTCGTCATCAACAATGGTAAATTGACCGAGAACGTCATTTATGACTGCATTAGATGGAGATGACAGGGTTACAGAAAAAACTTCATTAACTTCGTCAACAGTATCAGCAAGAATTGGAATATTGAATGTTTCAGATGTATCACCAGGGATAAAGGTTAATGTCCCTGTGGTTGCTGTATAATCCGCCCCGGCAGTTGCTGTGCCATTTGATGTAGCATAGTTGACTGTCACTGTGCTCGACGATGGCCCACTAAGAGTAACAGTTGCAGTAAGGTTTGCAGCTGTCTCATCTGAAGTAGAGGCATCAGCTATAGATAAGCCTGGTGTGGCATCATCATCTGTAATGGTCATCACACCTGTTGCATCTGCGATAGATGCATTAGTTGGACTTGACAAGACTACGTTGAAAGTTTCATGGGCCTCGTCAATTGTGTCTTGAACGATAGTTACTGCAAGAGTTTTGCTGGTAATTCCTGGCGCAAATGTCAAAGTGCCAGATGTTGAAATATAGTCATTCGCAGCGGTTGCTGTTACGTTAGCAGTTGCATAATTGACTGTAACTGTCTTTGCTGACGCTGAACTCAGGGTTACTGTCATTGAACGGGCTACTGCAGTTTCATCTGGTGTAGATAAATCTGCAATTGATAAAGTTGGCGCGCCATCATCGTCAGTAATTGTGAGAATGCCCGTTGCATCGTTAAGAGAGACATTACTCGGGTTGCTTAAGGTTACAGTGACCGTTTCATCAGCTTCGTCTGTAGGATCTGCAAGTACTGCAATTGGCACATTTTGGGAAGTCACGCCAGGTGCAAAGGTGATGGTTCCTGTAGCGGCGGTATAATCAGAGCTTGCAGTTGCAGTTCCATCAGATGTTGCATAATCAACTGTAATTGTCTTTGCAGAGGCAGTTGACAATGACGCAACAAGATTTGTGCTGCCCGCGGACTCATTTGTTGTGGCGACATCATTTATAGAAATTGATGGTGCTGCATCGTCATCCGTAATGGTCATAGTAGCTGTGCCAGATGATGAGCTTACAGTTGCATTAGTCGGTGAGGATAAAGCAACAGTGAAAGTCTCATTTGCCTCATCGATTGTATCGGCCAAAATCGGGATGGATATCGTTTGCGTTGTAGCGTTTGGAGCAAATGTCAAGGTTCCAGTTGTGGATGTATAATCTTCAGTCGCGGTTGCTGTGCCGTTGGCTGTAGCGAAGTTTACCGTTACTGTTTGTGAGGAGACTCCGCTTAAAGTAACGGTTGCTACTAGATTTGCCGCATTCTCATTAGCAGTTGTAACGTTCGCAATAGAAAGCGACGGAACGCCTTCATCATCAGTTATCGTAACTGTGCCTGACGCGTCAGAGATAGATGCGTTGCTCGCATTACTTAGACCAATAGTAAACGTTTCATTAACTTCAGCTAATGTATCTTGGACAATTGTTACTGAAATTGTTTTCGAGGTATCGCCTGGACTAAACGTCAAGGTACCATTTGTCGCTACATAGTCATTAGTAGCGGTTGCTGTGCCATTTGCTGTTGCAAAATCAACTGTAATCGACTGAGAGGATGCAGCACTCAATGATACAGTAACAAGATGAGGCACTCCGGCTTCGTCTGATGTTGTTAAGTCTGCAATTGATATACTAGGGGCATTATCGTCATCAGTAATCGTAAGAACACCTGTCGCATCATTTAAAGTTACTTCAGAAGGATTGCTAAGTGTAACAGTCACTGTTTCGTTTACTTCGTCAACCGCATCAGCAAGAACTGTGACTGGTATATTCTGAGAAGTGACGCCAGGTGCAAATGTAATAGTTCCCGTGCCAGCTGTGTAGTCAGCGCCCGCGGTTGCTGTGCCATTTGATGTAGCATAATCAACTGTAATCGGTTTTCCAGAAGCTGCTGAAATGGAGGCCACAAGGTTAGTTGATGCTGCGTTCTCATTCGTTGTTGAGGCATCAGCTATTGAAATTGATGGTAAAGCATCATCGTCATTAATTAGCATGGTGCCAACAGCAGTTCCAAGAGTTGCATTCGAGGGGCTGGTTAACGTGACTGAGAATGTTTCATCGTACTCATCAGTATTATCTGCGAGAATGCCAACCGCAATAGATTGACTAGTTACTCCTGGTGCAAATGTGACAGTTCCTGATTTACTAGTGTAGTCAGACCCTGCAGTAGCACTTCCATTTGATGTCGCATAGTTGGCTGTCACTGTCTGGGATGACTGACCGCTCAGAGTGATGGTAAAATTCAGATTAGCGGCAGCTTCAGCTAGATTTGATCCGTTTACGGCCAATGATGGTGTGGGGTCATCATCTGTGATTGTGATTGTAGCAGCAGCTCTTGAAATTGTTGAGTTCGAAGGATTAGACAGAGTAACTGTGAAGGTTTCATTTAACTCGTCAATAGCATCTTGCACCATCGTTACTGGAATATTTTGGGTTGTTGTGCCGGCTGCAAAAGTCAGCGTGCCGTTTGCTGCAACATAGTCATTCACAGCGGTCGCTGTTCCATTCGAGGTCGCGTAATCAACAGTTATTGTTTGTTGAGAAGGAGATGCTAACGTAACCACTATGTTGCTAGTAACGGCAGTTTCATCCGAAATAGTTTTATCAGCTATTGATAACGTTGGTGCGTTATCATCGTCAGTGATAGTCAGAATGCCAGTTGCATCATTTAGAGTAACGTTAGTTGGGTTAGAAAGAGTTACTGTAACTGTCTCATTTGGTTCATCAAAAGCGTCTGCTAAAACTGCAATAGGAACATTTTTAGTTGTGGTCCCAGCTGCAAATGTAAGGGTTCCAGAGCTTGCTGTGTAATCTGACCCTGCGGTTGCAGTCCCATTTGATGTCGCAAAATCTACTGTGATTGCTTTTCCGGAAGCGGCGGATAGTGAAGCCACAAGATTAGTTGAGGCTGCATTTTCATTTGATGTTGAAACATCATTAATGGAAATTGTTGGAGCAGGATCGTTATCCGTAATTGCTACTGTGCCTGTTGCTACGGCAATAGTAGCATTTGTTGGACTTGCTAAGGCAATGGTAAACGTCTCATCTGCTTCGTCTAACGTGTCATTAGTGATACTTGCCGTTACTGTTTTTGATGTATCACCGGGAGCAAAAGTTAGAGTAGTAGAACTTAAAGCCGTGTAGTCGGAACCTGCAGTGGCAGTTGCATTAGCTGATGCATAATTAACAGTAATAGATTTTGCAGATGCTGCGCTAAGAGTTACGTTTACTGACGCAGTGCCAGCATTTTCAGCAATGGTAACATCTCCAATAGATAAAGTTGGTGGGGCATCATCATCAGTAATTGTCGCTGTTGCGGTTGCGCTGCTAATCGTTGCATTATTTGCGGATGATAATGTAACTGTAAAAGTCTCATCC
>CABYIQ010000003.1 GCA_902518965.1 uncultured SAR116 cluster alpha proteobacterium | reverse complement strand
CACTTTCCCAAAAAGAAAAAGACTTTGCAGAAGCTATGGCTCTGAAGTTACGCATAAACCGACAAGCACGCGCCGAAGAACAACGTCTTAGAGAAGAATATGGCGATTTTCGTTATGCCACAGCAAGAGACTGCGTATTTAAACATCAGAAAAATGGAACAGCCGGACAAGGTTTGACAATTGCCTCGGTACTTAAAGACATGGATGCATGGGGGTTCTGATGGCGAAATACACTTGGATAGAAATCGAGACTGAGGAAGACTTCATTGAGGCGTTTGGTGAAAACCCGAGATGGATACTCTCTTCAGCTCCAATAGCAGCAAAGTCAAATACACTTAAAGGAGACGACAATGTTTCTAAACGCAATGGCAAAGGTCGCAGCAAGAAAGGGAATGACAATAAAGCAACTTCTTGAGCACAGAAGGAAGGAAGCTGAAAAGTTACCTCCAAGAAAACCGGGAAAACCAAAGCCCAAAAGACGTGATCCCTTTGAAGGGCTCTCGACGCGGGAGCTGTATATGCGCAGGCCTATGGATTAAAGGAGATACCAATGGGAGTAACTAAAGTTACTATTGTAGACAGCCCGGAGAAGATGCGTGCGCATGCGGGCTATTCAATCATCATTCCACAGATAAAAGAAAGGGCGCCTTATTCTGAGCAAACAAACACCAAAAAGGAGCCAAAAGCGTCCATTAAAAACGAAGAATAACAGTTCTCCTCCCTGAACTAGGGTCACCTTCGGGTGGCCCACTCCTCTTGAAATTTGCATAAGAGATCGCCATATAAATGATGTGAGGGGAATTTCCCCAATCTCCAAAATTCAGAAACGCCCGTGACCCGGGCTAATAGAGGCCCGGCCGGAATCTGAACCGGAAAACTTTGGCTTGTTTGGAGCAATAATGAAAACTGAAATACTTTATATCGACATGGACAACGTCCTCGTCGATTTTCCTTCTGCGTTTAAGAAAATAAGCAAAGAAAAACTTAAGGAATATAAGGGGCGACTGGACGAAGTGCCCGGCATATTCAGCCTTATGGAGCCGCTGGAGGGTGCAAAAGACGCTTTTGATGTCCTTGCAGCAGAGTACGATACCTACATTCTTTCAACCGCGCCGTGGGAAAACCCTTCTGCATGGAGTGATAAGCTGCTTTGGGTAAAAAAGAACCTCGGGAATGCAGCATATAAGCGGTTGATACTATCCCACCACAAAAACCTCAACGCCGGTAATTTTCTGATTGATGACCGAACCAAGAATGGCGCGGGAGAGTTTGGGGGAGAGCACATTCATTTTGGAACAGACAAGTTTCCTGATTGGAAAACTGTCGTTCGATACCTGAGACAGAGGAAAGGAGAATTGCCTGTTGGAGAAAAGGTTCAATATTGAAGTGATTTACAAGGGTAAGGCGGAAACAGGCCATGTGATGGCTGCTAGCTATTACGACGCAGTTTTTAAACTCACTTATTACTGCGGCTTTAATCGTGAGGACATTTTGAGGTGTGAGGAAGCAATAGATAAACCAACAGAGGAGGAAGGCTAATTATGAATTTGGCAAGAGCAATTGAAATAGCAGCATCAGCTCACAGAAACCAAGTAGATAAAGGAGGTAGCCCATACATCCTTCATCCAATCAGGGTAATGATGTCTCTTAACTCAGAGGATGAGAAGATAGTTGGGATTCTTCACGACGTTGTTGAGGATTCTGATGAGTGGAATTTTGACCGTTTAAAAGAAGAAGGGTTTGAAGAGCACATTCTAAGTGCTCTCAAGTCAGTCACGAAAGCATCTGAGGCTGAGAATTATCAGCAATTTATCAAGAGAGCAGGGCATAACAAGATAGGAAGAAATGTAAAGATTGCCGATATCAAAGATAATCTCGATGTCACAAGGATAGATGTTCTAAACGAGCGGGATTTAATGCGAATTAATAAATATAAAGCTGCTCTTGGATGTTTAGAAAGTTAATGTGGTTTTATGGCTGAGCATCACATTTATACCCGAGTCCATAATCAAAATGAAAATGACCCTTATGAAGTTTGTTTGTATTTGGGGTGAGAACATTCGAAAAATGCTGACATGCTATTTGAGCAGCAAATCTTAATTTCTTTCCACGGGCCCCCACGTTGGTCCAATGTTTAGATACAACAGCATCATCAATCGCAGTAATGTCTATTGCGAGGCCAAAACTATGCTCGCTCATAATTCTGCTGCCTCGCATATTTCGACAATTCAATGCGCCAACATGAGAGATTCTTTGAGCTTCTATATCTCTTGCCCAGTGCGCAAGTTTAGTGGCAGCTGGGCAACTCAAAACCACAGGTGTTGATATATTTGTTTGCCCTAAATTTGATAATTTTACTGCGTTTAGCACAGGACACTTTTTTGTTCCTTGGTTTCCAAGGGTTGTGAAATCTACACCTAAATCCTCTAACTCAGCAAGACAGTCTGCCCCCTGGCCATCAAGTAGAATCAGTCTGACCTGATTAAATTTTTCAATTACATAGCTTTGGTGTTGAACCGCTAAAATTAATGCGACAGCTCCACCTAGAAGCAAAAGTGCAAAAACTAGTAAAAGCCGCATGAACCATCTCTAGGCTTATAATATCACGATTAAAAATAGTAGGACTATGTGGCAAAAATAAGGAAATTACAATTACATTTAAAAATGTTATTGACATATATTAAAAAACACTTACATTCATTTACGTAATACACGTAAAAAGATGGTAATATGCACAAGTTTATTGAAGAAAAAGATTGGGAGGGTACAGCTAGTGCGCTTGCAGGGCATGCAAAAACCTGGATGCGCATCAAGCAGATTGGTGAACCTTCCTTTGTTCCAAATGAGCGCTTAGTTAGAGATTATGTGGCTAAGGGAATTCTTTCAAAGCCAGAACGCAAGGGTAAAGAGGCCTTGTTTAGTTTTGAGCAGCTTGCCCAGTTTTTGGCATGTCGAGCCATGATTGAAGATGGCTGGCCTCTATCAAAAATATCCGAAGATTTCAAAGTCTCTTCTATTAGCGACATTTTGAAATTAATTCCTGGGGAAGGAAATGATAATGACGCTCTGTCACTAATAGAGAGCTTTAAGAATGCAGATTACTCAGAGGGCATTGATAACCCACCGCCAATAGCTATGAGCATGTCTACTCCCTCTCACGGTTCTGATGAAAAAGAAGCACAGGATTTTTTAAGAAGAAGACGCGAAAGTTATGAAAGTAGGGCGGATATAAAAGATGTTTTGAGGAGACTAGGAAGTGACTTTGGAAATGTGATCAGAGAAGACTTTACTGCATACCAACTCGCTAGTTGGCTAGTTCTCCTTTTAGATAGGGATAAGGCAATAAACATCACCCGAGCGGAGGCGGAAGATATTGGTAAAGGTGTAACCGCTGCCTTGTTGAATAGAGGAAGTTTATCAAAGGCAGACCGTTCTACTTATACAAAGCAAGTAAGAGAACGGTCAAACCTAGATGAGGATATTAAAATTCGAGAATATGAACTGAAAAGCCTTCAAGCAGAAACGATGAAGGCTGACCAAGAGCTGAGACAAAGGCAAAAGTTGATCGATGAGCTAGAGGTAAAGCTCAACGCTCATAAAGGAAAATAACCTGTTATTCATCAATCAAAATAACAGTTGATTGCCGCTCAAAAAATAGGTTGAGGAGCAGAAATAAGATTTCTGCCACGAACGAGTATTGGCTGAAAAGAAAGGAAAATGAAAATGCTTCATTTAAAAATTACACCTCAGAGAGAGGCCCTTCTAAAGGGTTTTGATAACGAATTTCATGCATTACTTCAGGTGAACGCAGATGAGGCGATGCCGCCTCAAGGTGCAAGTAATCACCTCAATTTAGCGATAGTCATTGATTGCTCTGGTTCAATGAGAGGTCGGCCACTGGATGAGGCAAAAAAATCTGCTGTGATGATGGTTCAGGCGATGAATTCGACAGATAGGGTCGCGGTAGTCGTATATGCGGATAGGGCTCACTTGATTGTGCCATCCACATATTGCGAAAACAAACAGCATATAATTTCGCAAATTACAGAGATAAGCACTAGTGGCATGACTGCGCTCCATGCTGGTTGGCTTATGGGCGCAGAGGAAGTTGCCAAATACAAAACTGAAAAGAGCCTAAACCGAGTTTTGTTATTGTCTGATGGCAATGCAAATGTTGGACTAACTTCAACAGAGCAAATAAAGCAGCAATGCGCTCAGCTCGCGGATTTAGATGTAACAACTTCCACCTATGGCCTTGGGCATGAGTTCAATGAGGAGCTAATGATAGAAATGGCAAATAGTGGCCTAGGGCAAGGCTACTATGGCGAAACGGCTGACGACTTGTCTGACCCTTTTAAGGAAGAGTTTGAGTTGTTGCTGAATACAATAGCAACAAATTTGAGCCTAAAAGCGGAGTGTCCCGATTTTGTTGAACTAAAACTGTTAAATAATTTTAGGCTGAATGGCTCTGAATGGTCTATGCCAGATATAGCTTCTGGCGGAGAAGGCTGGGCCTTATTTAAATTAATTATCAATCGTAATCATATTAGCGATGTTCCATTAGAGGTTCTTCGCTGTGTGGTGTCATATAAAGACAAAGAGGCGAATGTACGGAAAACAGACCCCGCTAAGCTCATACTAGAGCCACTCTCTCCAAATGCATTTGAGGCAGTAGTGGAAAATGAAAAGGTCAAAACAAGGATTTCAGAAATGCTTGTGGCTAATTATCAGCAACAAGCGCGCGAGGCGGCACAACAAGGTGATTGGGTGCGGGTTGACCAAGTGGTAGCGCAAGCAAAAGAGGTTGCAAAAGATGATGCATGGATGCGCCAATCGCTCAAAATGCTTGAAAAATATTCACGCCAACGACAGCGTGAGCAATTTAGTAAAGAAGCTCTTTATAGCGCAGACAAAATGAATAAGCGTTTGGTTTCTGATGATGAGTCACGGGTTTCTTACAGCATGGATATTGAGGCTCAGAAAGCTGCATATCTAAGAAGAAAAACGGAGCGAGGTAAAAGGATGTAGTTTCCCTTATATGTTGGTAGAGAAGGGAGTTGGACATTTTGTTCAATCCCCCTCAATCTTTAATAAAATATTTTGATTAATCGACTCACGGCAGGACTACGATGGTTAGATTATCGACTTTCACAATTGCTCTTTACCTTTTTCTTCTCTCATTGGGGGGCGCGCAGAGTGTGCTAGATGAAGCGGAAGGCTATGCCGTTCGTGTTAAAGCCTCAATCGGGTACCCCTTTGCAGAAGATAAGGCTGGAACCTTCAATGGTGCCGGCTTTTTATTTGATAAAGAGAGAGGCTGGTTTTTAACAAATGCTCACGTATCAGGCCGAGGAACCGGAGACATTGAAGTCTCGTTTAAGGGGCAAGACTTCAATGAGGCCGAACTTCTATATGTTGACCCAGAGCTTGATTTTTCAATTTTGTCTTTAGATAAGGACCAAATACCATCTGCAGCGTTAGAGGCTAAGCTTGATTGTGAAACAGTGCAATTAAGCGGTACAGAGGTCGCAGCCTTTGGCCATCCTCATGATCTCTATTTTTCAGCGAGTAGAGGTATAATCTCAAAGGTGAGGTTTTATGAGGGCCATGATTGGGTTCAACTTGATGCCGCAATCAATCCTGGAAACTCGGGGGGGCCACTTATTGCTCTTAAATCAGGTAAGGTTGTTGGCATTAATGCTATGTCACTAAAAAACAGTGAAGGGCTGAATTTTGCTGTTCCTCTGCCGCCGGTCTGCAAAACTATTTCTCTTCTATTGGCAAATGAAAACCCATCTCCACCAAAACTGCCGATGAGTTTTGCAACTGATAACGTGAAAGAGACATATCTAACTATAGCCGGCAACAGGTATGGAAAGTTACCAGACGGATTGCAGGTCGGTGACGTGGTAACAAAAGTTAATGGATTAAATGTTACAACGCCTACTGAGGTAGCCACAGTTTTGCGCGGTGTTAAAAATCAAGCTGAGTTCACAATTTCCAGGGATAAAAGACAAAAAAAGATCTTAATAACATTCACTCCCAAGCCGCTAATTACAAAACGTCAATATCTATTCATGGACGGAGCGATTATAGCTAATGATTTTTACCTTGAGCGTCATGAACGTGAAAAGAGTTTTCAGTTTCATTCGGTCCGAGATGGATCTTATGCAGATAGAGTAGGGTTTAGCAGGGGCGAAGTTATCATCTCAATAGATGGCGCTAAACCAGAAAACATAGAACATTTGAAAAAACTTCTGGAAGGTGAAGAAGAAAAACAAGTCATAACTCGGCATTGGTCGAGTATTGATAATCAGTTCTATGATTTCTTCGTGACACATTACACGCCGGGTTATGTAGACCTCTATTGAACGATTTTAAATTTAACTATGGAGTTGCTGGTTATGAACGAAATCATCTGCCCTCATTGTGATAAGGCTTTCAAAGTTGATGAAACGGGATATGCAGACATCATGAAGCAGGTTCGAGACAAAGAGTTTGAACAGGAAATTCAGGAACGTTTGGAGCGAGCTCAAGAGGCGAAAGACAATGCTGTTAAAATTGCTAAACAAGAATCTGCTAATGCTTTTCAGACTATCAAAGCAGAGAAAGATTTGGAGATTGAGCAACTAAAATCACAGCTACGTGAAAAGGAAACGTCAATCAAGAGTACGGTCATGGAAGCCGTGAATTTAGTAGAAAAGGAGCGCGACCAACTAAAGGCCAAGCTTGAAAGCGCAAGCCTTGAAAAGCAAAATGCTGAAAACGCCCTCAGGGATAAATACAAAACGCAGATACGAGACAGAGATGATGCTATTGAACGTCTGAAAGACATGAAAGCAAAATTGTCTACAAAGATGGTAGGTGAAAGCCTAGAACAGCATTGCGAAATCGAATTCAACAAACTTCGCTCAACGGCGTTTCCGAAAGCCTATTTTGCAAAGGATAATGATGCTTCTAGCGGAAGCAAGGGTGATTATGTTTTTAAGGATTTTGACGAGAGTGGAACTGAAATTGTCTCAATTATGTTTGAGATGAAAAACGAGAATGAAACTACGGCAACTAAGAGTAAAAATGAAGATTTTCTGAAAGAGTTGGATAAAGATCGAAATGAAAAAGGGTGCGAGTTTGCGGTGCTTGTCTCATTACTTGAGCAGGACAATGAACTCTATAACACCGGTATCGTGGATGTTTTCCATCGTTATCCAAAAATGTATGTTATCCGCCCACAATTCTTTATTCCAATGATCACTTTGTTGCGCAACGCTTCTATGAAGTCGTTAGATTTTAAACGCGAGATTGCCCTAATCAGGGAGCAGAATTTGGATATTACGAATTTTGAAAGTGAGCTAGATAAGTTTAAGAGTGCGTTTGGGAAAAACTATGATTTAGCTTCGCGTAAATTTGATACAGCAATAAAAGAAATAGATAAATCAATAGACCATCTGCAGAAAACTAAAGACGCTCTGATAAGCACAGACAGGAATCTTCGTTTGGCTAACGATAAAGCACAAGACGTAACAATCAAGAAACTAACTAGGAATAACCCAACTATGGCTGCAAAGTTTTCTGAGCTCGAAAGTAGTTGAGCAATTTTTTAAAGTAGTACTTGGAGCCTCACTTCAGCAGCCTTCCTAAGGCTACGGGCACAAGTCGAAGTTTTTGTCAGATTGTAAAGTTCAATATTTTAAAAGCTTTTGTTTTTTCGAGAAAATTTAGAATACCAATTTAACATAGCCGAAGAGAAATTCTTGCTAAATTAATTTTCCCCACGCCCCAAAATTTCTATTAGATGGAGGCCAATAGCCTCGGCAAGATTTACTGGAACAGCATTGCCTATTTGGGTATATTTTGGGAGCTCGCGTGTGAAATTACCTTTCGTTGGAATGCCGGCTCGCCGAGTACCTCCTGTCGTCCTCTTGCCGCTGAACTCATACCAGTCTGGAAAGGTTTGAAGTCTTGCCCACTCTCTTACCGTTAATATTCTGGGTTGAAGGTAATGCACATAGTCATCTGGCAATGACGTCGCTGTAATTGTGGGACCTTTTCTTCCCCAGTGTGCTGGCAGCAGTCTTTGTGCAAATTTTTTTGTTCTATGCTCTTTGGCAATTTGACCACCATTTGAGATCATAAACTGAAATTTTTCGACTACTGCTGACCGGTGCTTGCTATAATCCTGATCTGTGAGTTGGTCGCCTTTTGCGAGCAGTTTTCCATTTGGCAATGTACGAAGATGCCGTTGAATGTCTGTAATTGGATCGGACGCGTAACACTCGTTACGAAATTGCCTCGGAAAAGATTGTTTTCTGAGTGCCTCTTCAATGAGCGGATCTACCAAATCACTTAAAAGGTCTTCCAAGTCTGGTGCTGGTTTCTCTGAAGCTTTGGGTAAGAAGCCTGTTTCAACGGCTGTTCCATTGCCATGACCCAACTTAAGACCAGCTGAGATAGCAATGTCCTCTCGAATGCCAACTAAAAGCACACGAGGACGATTTTGAGGTACATTATAGTCCTTTGCTTGAACAAGTTGCCAATCAGTTGAGTAGCCACTAATTCTCTGAAACCTCTTCCTGACGTCTCGCCAAATTTCACCTTTTTCACCGCTAGCAGTCCATCTGCCGGATAATATACCTCGAACGTTTTCAAACAAAAATGCTTTAGGTCGAACTTGCTCAATTAGCTCAGCCATAGATTCAAAAAGCCTGTTTGAAGGTAGCTCTTTTTTTTCTACCGCATAACTTCGCCTATGACCTATGCCACTGTAGCCTTGGCAAGGTGGTCCGCCAACGATCAGATTAATATCGAAGTTACTCTCAAAGCCGCACGCATTTGAGATTACCTTCCTTGCACGTGTTATCGCTGGTAAAGTCAAGGTGTTTATATCACCGAAATGTAGTTCTTTTAGAGCACTGAAGGATGTCTCGCCAAGATAATGCGTGCGGTTTCGGATAAAGGTATCTCGTGCGTCTTGGTCTAATTCGCAGACAATTGATGAGGTGAATCCAGCTTTTTCGAGGCCGAGGCTTAAGCCACCGCATCCGGCGAACAAATCAAACACTAAACGCGGCTGGTTTCTTGTCATAGAACGATTTCTGCTTACTAAGGAGGAGTTACTCCCAAGCATTTATAGCAGTATTTGGTCCAAACTTTCCAGAATCAATTTTTTGTAATGTAACAATGCTTGTCCCTAATAACACTCTCTCACTATTTCCTATAAACGAAAAGATTATAATACGATGGCGAGGCTTTAACAATTTAACTACTGAGTCCTAGGGTCTTGATCACTGACCATTAGAATTTCCCCTAGTCCATCAAGGTGAGATGGATCCATATCCATTCGTCCTATTCCAACATCAAAACTTTCGACTGTGGAAACCCACTCTTCAAATGTCGCATGCCGACCCAATTCTTGGCTTAAAAAAATGTAACTTAAATTAATAACAATATTTTTCATCATCCATCTGAGCTGGGGCGTTCCGCCTTCTTCAAACGCAACTTTCAGCTCTTCGTCCACACTATACCCCTTTCGTTCAGGGGTGTCCGTGCGGTCTAGAGTTGTTTTTAAATCAGCGTAGCTAAATCCAAAAACAGTATACAGGTTTGCTTCAAATTCCTGAAACAATGATGCGGTAAAAAAGTCCTCTGAATTTAAGATTGAAGCAGCAACAATCATGCTGCAGCCAACAAAAATTGACCGTATTCACACTCAGGAGAATGGTTTGGGCGGTCCTTTATGTGCAAACATTCCTTTATTTTCATTAATGTGGGCTCAATCCAGGCAGTATTCACTTCGTAAGGTATGAGTTGCATTTTGAAGCGCATAGCTGCGCTGTCTTTTCCTAGAAAGTGATATTCAGAAAATCTGTCGCCGTCACAATAAAGAAAATAGCCTTCAGATGAAACGTCAAAACCTTTTTGTCTCATCACCCAAACGTACAGATCCATTTGACGTTTGTACGCCGCTTTCCATCTGTCATCTAATGTGATGGCTTTATCAGGTGATTTTTGTGAAGTGCTCTTGTAATCAACAATGTGCAGCAAACCAGTTTTTGCATTGACCCAAACATCATCTAAGCCGCCGCTGATTTTTAAGTTGGTTGGCTCATGAACCATGTTCATTCTATTTTCTGCACCAAAATGCAGGCTCTGGGTCCAGAGTTCAAAATGTTCATGGGCAAACGGCGACAAGTGACCGTACCCAATCTCTTCAAGGAATTGATGTGATTTTCCTGTGCCTCGCAATTCATCAAAGTCCCGTTTCAAAAGAATATCTGTAGCTTCGTTAATATTGAAACCGGGAATGGATGGAAATTGAATGCCTTCGACCTGTTGCATATAGAAACAAGCTGGGCATCTAATAAAATTTTCAACCCTTGATCGGCTTAACTCATATGGCTGGTCATGGTCTGGTTTGAATTGACCTCTATGTCGGCTCATTATCTATATTCCTCATTTTCCCAAGCCTCAGTGTAACGCTCGTTTTAAACCAACGCTAAATGCTTTTTAAATTTCAAGTTCAATGCTCGAGTGAGCAGGTCTATGTCTTGAGTTGAGAGTTTTTTTAATTGTTCCTCGCCTGCATATAAGTGCAGCCAGGGAAGAATAGCAAAGCGTGTCTGATGACTAATAAGGATATTTCCATTTTCTCTGCCCAATCTCATAAGACCTTCTGACAGCTCTCGTTCCTCACTCTCCCAATCATCTAACAATTCAGACGTGTCAAATTTAATGCTCCAACTAATAACTTTTTCTTTAATTTCTTTTGGGCTCAAGGTGGACATAAGAGATGCAATACCCTCTATTTTTTGACCTGACTTTCGTAGCCTTTGATGGAGTTCATAGCGGTAACAATGTTCTGCAGTCATTTTTAAAGATGGTCTACCTCTACCAGCTCTCTTGAGCTGGTCTTCTGTTGGCTTTGGAAAAACTCCTATGGTTGATAAGGAGTCTAATCTCCGAATAGAGCAAGGTATTGGACTTCCATTCTTTTTTGAGACCAACATGAGACTTGGCTCAGAGACCTCTCTGGCTCTCATAAGTTCAACGAATTCTGCTCTTGTGCCCTCAAATTTGTCATAAGCGTCGAAATTAAATTTTGTCATGCTGCACTCACTAAAAATAATGTTTGTACTTGACAAGATAATAAAACACGAAATATATGTCAATAGTATTTTACGTGTTTAAAGGAGTGAAAATGTTTTATTTTGCTTATGGGTCGAATCTAAATCAGACACAAATGACTAAGCGATGTCCCGGTTCCAGGCCGCTCTATTTTGCAGAGTTAGAGGATATGAAGTTTGTAATTAACGCTCGTGGTGTTGCAACAGTGGTTCCTGAAAAGGGGAGTAACGTTAAGGGTATTATCTGGGAGATCTCAAAAAGAAACGAAATCTCACTTGATTTATATGAGGGCGTTTCTCAGAATTTATATAAAAAAGAGGTGATGAGCTGCGTAGGTAATGGCAGAGCAGTAGATGCGTTGGTTTATGTTGCAAATGAGCAAAAGCTTGGGGCACCTCGAGCAAATTATCTAGAAACGATTTTAGATGGAATTGAAGAATTCAGCGATGATAAGGATTGGTTTAAAGAAGTAGCTTCTTGGGGATAAAGGTAATTTAACTAGGTGATATGTAACGGGCTCACATTGAAATGAGTATAGATTTTTAGCACTCATTTTTTTGTAACGAACTGTTTTGGTATACTATTTGGTATGGATTTTGATAATGACCTAAACAAACTTCTGAGAGAAGTCTTTGGCTATTCAAGCTTTAGAATAGGTCAACTGGAGATTATCGAAGCAATTTTATCAAAGAAGAATGTATTAGCCGTCATGCCAACAGGTGCTGGCAAATCTCTTTGTTATCAATTGCCGGCAATTTATTCTCAGCAAAAAACTATTATTATCTCTCCTCTCGTTGCTCTAATCGATGACCAAGTTGCTGCGCTTTTACACACTGGTGTACAGGTGAGTAAGCTACACTCGGGTTTGTCTCGTGAGGAAAATGTTGAGCAATGGCAACTATTTGCTTCCGGCATATCCAAAATACTTTACATGAGTCCAGAGAGATTGATGCAGCCGAGAATGCTTGACGCATTGCAGAAACAGAAAATTGGCATGTTTGTTGTGGATGAGGCCCACTGTATTTCAAAATGGGGAGCTGACTTCAGGCCCGATTATGAAGAGTTATCACAATTAAAAACACTTTTCCCTACAGCAGTTATTTCAGCATTCACTGCCACTGCAGATAAGGCAACTAGGGCAGACATCGTCGATAAATTGACTGGCGGGGATTGCGTAGTTTTCGTCAAGGGTTTTGATCGCCCAAACCTTGCTTTGCAGGTTTTGCCAAAGCAGGACATTAAAAGCAGGTTGTTGGACTTTCTCTCAGATAGGAGGTCTCAAAGTGGCATTATTTATTGTTTGTCCAAAAATGAAACAGATCAAACGGCCGAATTTCTAAAGGGTAATGGTTTTAACGCTCTCTCTTACCACGCAGGTAAGACAACTGAATTCCGCAAAGACGCTCAGAATCGGTTTATGACCGAAGATGCGGTGGTCATGGTGGCTACCGTAGCCTTTGGGATGGGTATAGATAAACCAGATATACGATTTGTAGTGCATGCTAGCATGCCAAGCAGTGTGGAGGCTTTCTATCAGGAAATTGGAAGGGCAGGCAGGGATGGTGAGCCTGCGGAAACACTCATTTTTTATGGCCTTCAGGATATAATGAAAAGACAAAGAATGATTTTTGATGGACAGGGCACCGAACAGCATAAGTTATTGGAATACAAACGACTGGAAGCGTTGATAGGGTATTGTGAGACAACTGCATGCAGAAGAATTGCGCTTTTGTCATATTTTGATGAGTCGGTCGTTAATTGTGGAAATTGTGACAATTGCCATAGTCCGCCAGTTGTTCAAGACTACACGGAGATAGCAAAGTTACTTATTAGTGCTGTCAGTGAAACGGGTCAATATTTCGGCGTAAGTCATATTATTGATGTTGTGCGCGGAGCAGAAACTGCAAAAGTAAAGGCTCGCTCCCACAACCGGTTGAATGTATTTGGGTTAGCTGCTGACCAGTCCAAGCAGACTTTACAATCAATTATTCGTCAATTGATAGCTGCAGACGCGCTCAAGGTTAATTTAGAAAAGTATGGAGCGTTAGAAATAACAAATAAAGGTCGATGCATACTTGAAGATAAGGAAAGGTTTACAGCTAAGGTCATCTCCAAAGTTGCATCTACAGCGCTTAAGAAAAATTCGAACTCAAGGGCGGGAAGCTCCGAAAATAACCCTCAGCTACTAGCGGAATTAAAAAAGCTTAGGTTAACAATAGCTAGAGAGCGTTCAGTCCCGGCATTTGTAATTTTTTCTGATAAAACCCTAGTTCAAATGGCGAATGAGATGCCAACAACTGAGCGTGATTTTCTAGCTATTAGTGGTGTTGGGAAAAATAAGTTACAGGAGTTTTTTGAACCGTTTTCTGAGGCAATCAAACTGTTTGCAAATAGCACAGTTGCATCTGTGCAGTTGAACAACTCATATAGCGAGGAAAAACATGATGATGCCGCGCTTGATGAACTGATTTATTCAAATCCAGATGGTGATTATTACAAATTAGAAGAACAATCATCATTTACTTCTCTCAGTCCAAGAGCCCCTGAAAATTTTTCTGAAAACTTGCAAAACATCTACAAAAAGCGCACCGAGAACCTGACTGCAGGACGAATGATAAATCATGGCATGCCATTCTCAGAAGAGGAGAGGGATGATTTAGCAAAGAAATATGCCGAGGGACTCTCGATTGAAATTTTGTCAGATTTTTATCAAAGAACAGTTAATGCAATTGAGACAAGGCTTGAACAATTGGGTTTATTGCCTGGTCCAGTAATCCCAAAAACTGGTCACATCAACGAAACGACAAGCGCTGAAGAAAGTGTTCAATGTGAGAGTTGTGGCGAGGAAATCCCAGCTGGGCGATTACAAGCTGTTCCAAATACTCGTTATTGCGTGAACTGCAAAGATGAAGATGAAAGTGGTTTAGAAAGAGGCACTGTTTTCCCGCCTGTACCTCAAGGCATGAGGGGAAATTGCCCTCGTTGTGACCAAGGCATAGTTGTTGTTTATCAAAACAAGACCGACCTTAATTTTTTCCTGGGTTGTTCTAGGTTCCCAAATTGTCATTGGGCAAGCGATTTGAAATGAATAAGATGGCAATTATTTTTGGTCACAAATTCAGCTCACTCTAGTTTGTCGCAGGATGCGGTGACGGTTTCAATGCCGTTAGGTGTTTGATTTGAATAACTCATTAGTCCATCTTTATAGAAAAGACTCTCGGTGCCTATGGGCGTAATGGGCGACGTTGCGATTAAGCTAAAATTAGCGACTGAGTATTTTATATCTAAGGTGTTTTTTGTAAGTTTTTCTGACGTGAATTCTAATTTGTTTTCATAGCTACTAAATGTGAAAACAAATCCAGTCTGACGCTCGCTAAGGTTTCCGCGTGGGTCTATATGGATTATTTTTGTTGTTTTGCAAAAAAATACGGTTGGCCTGCTTTCTGCTTGAGCGCCAAATGCAAAAAATAAGAGTAGAATAGAGAGATACTTCATAACTTCTAATTATCTTAGATTAGATGTGGTTGAGTTTCGGTCCAATACAAACATCAATTCGTATTTATATTGTGTTCTCTTGGGCGGTAATTCCTAGCCGGTCCCATACCCTCAGGGGGACACCCCCTCAAAACACAACCACCCGCTTAGCGTATCAGCAAATGCTTACTTTAAAAGCTTTGTTCCGACAGGAATGTTCCACGTGCTGAAATTTAATTTTCTTACAAAGCTGTGTTAAAGCAATCGTTAATTTGGGGTGGTTGGAAAAAATCTTATTCTTGTAATGGTGTAGGTCCTGCAAGTTCTTGGAGGTGTCATTAAAAGGGAATGTCCTCGTCTAAAGGAGGCTCAAAATCGCGTGTTTCATCCTTATTTGTTTGGGAAGGAGGTTGGGAATAGTCTTGAATGTTATCGCGTGAAATCTTCCAAGCTTTTACATCTGTGTACCACCGACCATTATATTCTCGACTCTCGAGGTCCACGGAAACGACAAGGTCCTCTCCTCGGTTTATTGCGAATTGATCAATTTTCTCACCCCATGCCATGAAACAGACCTTTTTTGGATATTGGCTATCAGTTTCTAAAATATATTCTTGCTTGCGCCATGTCCCGTTTGCGGACTCCCCAGACTTTTCGGGTAATAGTTCAACAATCTTACCTTTAATTTCCATCGTGAAAACCTCTAAGATGAAGAAGCCTGTTTCTAGGTTTCCCCTGTAGTTTGATATATGACTTTTGGTTAAAATTTTTTGAACTAATTCTCAACTAGTAGCTTAATTTAGTAAAGTGCCTGCTTGCAAGGCCACGTACCAACTCAAATCCACTTTTTAATGGTAGGCTCTTGAGCAAATCTAGCCCCCGCAACCAAAAACAATAATAAATCAGTATTTTATAGCCCTCCAAGCTTTTTAGCTTGCGAGGGTTTTCTGTATTTGGCTTTATAGTTAGTGGCGATACATCGTCAGGCTTTCGTAAAGTTATTCATTTTCAGAGGTGGATATATAGCTTAATAAATCATTTACTACTTCGATACTTGCGCTAACGGTAGTTTCTTTGGTTGGAAATGTATCTTTCTTGACATCATCGATAAATCGCTCAAATGCCTTAATACGTGTCTCTTGGATTCTTTGTTTTAAAGAGTAGACATCTGCATACTGCTTAGAGTGTCTGGGGAAAGGGCCTTCAGAATCTCCCAAAATGTCCTCTGCAAACAAAAATTGTATGTCACCCTTTCCACTTCCAATCGATGAGGTGATAAGGGAGGTTCTAGACGATAATATTTCCATCACATTATTAGGAATTACTTCAATTTCGACTGCCCACGCGCCTATGTTTTCAAGAGTTTTCAGTTCTTGATATAGCATTTTGGCCTGATTTATTGTTTTGCCGACTGCTTTAAATCCACCAGTCCAAGTACTTTTGCGGGGGACAAGTCCAATGTGGCCCTCAGCAGGAATGCCTGCATGTGCAACGACCTCTATGAAACGGGTTCCCCAGGTGCCGCAGATTATAGAATCTGCGCCAAGTTCCATTGCGTCGAATGATAATTTCAGTGCGTCATATTCTGATTTGGCAGATTGCATAGGAAGCGCAAAGCTCATAAATGTTTTAGGCGCAGCAGCCCTCAAGGCTCTCGAAATCTCAGGTCTTTCTGGGTTATGTCTTATATTTAAGGTATCGATACCTGATAGTTCTGCGGCAGCAGCTTCTTCTTCAGTGAAAGGCAATATTTTGGTTAGTTGGCGCTTACCTTTAAAAGATTGGATGTCAGCAACTGTATAATTTCGAACACTGTATTGACCTGAAACAGTCATAATCTTCTTATATTTACGATTTTCCATTTTTGATTTTTCTTAAAAAAGCCAACTTTAGTATCTATTTCACCAAAATCTTTTGAGTTTTGCAAAATATACACTTTTGGTAAGGCGGAAATGTTATTTGAGAGGGTAAGTTATAACTGCAAATAGTGGATATCTAAGTGGCTTTTTAGGCTCTTAACCTCAATGTCGTAGTTTAAATCCTACACCCGCAACCAAACATATAGAATAATGAAAATGAATTAGCCTCCTTTTTTGAGGTGATGTTTTTGTTATTAAAATTATTGCCCCGTTCATTGAGTGCTCTGTCCACAGTTCAAAGGCCAATGCCAGCATGTTTTGCAACATGCTGAAGCCGCGCCTTTTAGGGGTGCTTTTTCATGACCTAAGGTCTGCGGGGCCTAATTCACCAATGGAAGCTGCGACGGAGTCGCGACTATTTGTAGGCAAGCCTTCGCTTGGCACCGGCGTATCATATGCATAGTTTGGGTCTACTTTCTGGTGCTTCCAAGTCTCCCGCATTTCCTTCCAGGCGCTAAATAGTGTCCGTGGAGCCGGCATGTCATCTGCTGTAGCTAAATGCAATGCCTTTAAATTATAACAGGGCACACCTGCAAACATATGGTGCTCAAGATGCCAGTTCATATGCCAATATAGAAACTCAGACAGTGGATCTAGGGTAATCGTGCGAACTGATTTACGAAAGTCTGTGTCGTTACTCTTCAACCCGCAATGCATTGGTACTCCAACAATATATCGCCAAAAATTAGCTATAAATGGAGATCCTGAAATTAATACCGCTAATATCGGCTGACCAACTGCTAAAGACCCACTTATTACAATTGCATGGAACAATAGTGTAATGCGCGCCCAAACACTGGCTCGGCGGCGATGCTCATCATATCCACTATACAGCTCCTCTCCCCATGAATTGAAAGGATTATCAAACCTGTTTGCTGCAATCAGAGCATAGTTTTGTAGTGTTGGCAGTATCCCTTTTGACTGGTATCCACCAAAGATGTTCAAGGTCAGAAGCTGAAGAAGGTACAGCATCCGAAGGGACGGGGTAGCCGGCATCACTTCTTCACGATCACCTTCAGGGTGCAAAGTGAAACGGTGATGATAATTGTGGCTGAACTGATAGATTTCAAAATTATTCCAGCCGAGAAGTGAAAATATTCTAAGAAAGCTTTCGTTCAACCATTTGGTTTTGAATACAGTGCGATGGCACAATTCGTGATGTGGTGCAGTGAAAAAGGAACCAACTGTTCCGTGGAAAAAAAGTGCAACCAAACATCCAACCCACATCTGCTGTGAAAACAAGTAGAAGGTAACACCTCCGGTCGCTAACCATAAACTAAGATGCCCCAACGACATGAATAATCCGCGTGCGTCACTGGGCATCATTAAATCACGTAAAATTTTCTTGTCGACAGGACAGCGATACCAACGAATTTGCAAAGTTTTACTAACCTCGCGCATCGGAGCCAGTTTCATATCCTTTATTTTAATTGAAAGAGGGTTCATTCAAGAATGTTTTCCATCATTTTACTATATTTCTAGACCAACTCATCAAGCACGGAAGCATTCGTTGCATGTCGGCTTAGCATGAATCTCTTCGCTATAATTTTTCAATTTATACAACAATAAATATACGGCTTCGAAAAGAAAAAAAATGATTAAAAGAAATCAAGTGATGATGAGTAAATACATTCCTGCGCAGCATTACTAGGCAATAACACCACAAATATTCCTTATCATTGCCCTAGGGGAAGGAATATGGAATAGACGGTTCGCTTAATTCGGTCCCATATTCTTTTGTTTATGATCAGGTAAATTAATTAGTTGCGCGTGTCTGTGATGGTAAAGATATCATAGATTCAGCCTTTTAAATTTTATCTTTCATGTGAGCTTGCATGAGTCACAAATCTTTAACTTTTTTTAGTGGGTCCGAAAGATTATTTTTGTGAATAAGTTAGAGGTTGCATGAGGAAGAAGCTATGTCTGAACATCTAGTGCCTGCGCAGCAGTTTATGAAACAATACAATTTCACAGAGCTGGAACTGCAATTTATAAGAAAGAAAAATAAGCGAGCTATTCTGATGTTAGAAGGTTGTTACTTTGTAAATATGAAAGAAGTGGAAGCTAAATTCACCAGCGAAGAAATTTTTCTTTCGTCAATATAGTAATTTATACTCAAGCCTTTTCATGACGAAAATTAGTGAAGTTTAGATTGATGGATAGTTCTCCAGCCTGAATGACCTGACGGCACTTTTCTTGTAAGTCGTTTTGGGTGTCTGTTTCTCATAGTTTTGGCGCTCCCATTTCTTTTTACAGGCTGATTTATATTTGTTTGCTTTAATATCTCAAGATGTTTCACACACTTCTCAGAGCCAATTTCAATAATTTCAGACTTCAATGCTCTGAGTTCTTTGTTAATAATTCTTCGTTCTTTTTTTGATTTTTTATGCTTGGTTAGGCCGCTTTTGCGGTAGTTCCATTTTTTACTGCATTTGGGGACGGAAACAGGTGTGGAATTAAGTGTGCCGTGCATGACTGTCCTTTTATTAGCAAACAATCACCAGACTCACATTCTTCTGTGACATTTTTTTTACCAAACTTTTTAGCTGCAATCAGAAACCAATTAAATAGATTGGTAATCAGAATTAAATTAATTCGTAAAATTTATGGGCTAGATTTTTCTTTTTTAGGGAGTTGAGGATGAAAATTAAGCTCAAATTTGTCACAGCTTTTCTAGTCTTTTGCGCTGTACACACAGCAAGCGCGCTGGAGATGAAGGAAGTTGGGAATTTCAAAATCGGGGATGGAGAAGGTTACGCTGAGATGTTGAGGTATCACCCTCAATCTAAAAGTCTTATGGTAACTGCCTCTGAAACTGGAACTATTGAAAGGTTGTCTATTCAGACTGTATCCAACATTTCAAAAATGGAAGCTCTCAACCTATCGGGCGGTGACGTCACAGCGGTTGCAATCCATGGAAATATGATTGCCGCTTCTATCAAAGCTGACGCAGCTGATGCAGCTGGTATGGTTAAATTGTTTAACTCAAATGGTAAAGAGCTGGCCATATTCCCGACAGGTCCACTTCCTGACAACGTTGCTTTTTCGCCAGATGGTCGCTACCTTCTGACTGCAAATGAGGGCGAGCCATCAGATGATTACAGCGTCGACCCTGAGGGTAGTTTCACTCTCATTGATTTGGGCTATGGGCATGCAAACGCCAAGATCACACAGATAAGTTTGTCTGACCTTGCCGTTCCCAGGGGCGGGCGAATAGTGAAACCCGGCTCAAGCTTTGCAGCAGACGCGGAACCTGAATATGTCGCTTTCGATTCAACCGGTAGAACCGCCTATGTTACTCTGCAAGAAAATAATGCTGTAGCAGTAATTGATGTGGCCAAAGCTAGAGTTTCGGCTGTCGTTGGATTGGGAGTCAAAAATGTGTCACGTACCAGTCACGATATGTCGAACAAGGACAATGGCATTAATATGAAGCGGTGGCCAGTTCTGATGATGTACCAGCCGGATGCAATCGCCACATATGAGGTAAATGGAGCCACTTATCTTGTAACAGCAAATGAAGGGGATGCAAAAGACTACGATGGCTTTTCAGAAGAGACGCGGGTCGCAAAATTAACTCTTGATAAAACCATGTTTCCCAATGCTGACACGCTACAAAAGCCGGAGCATTTGGGTCGTTTGAAGACTACAACGACAATGGGAGACACTGACGGTGATGGAGACCATGACATACTTTATGCTTACGGTGGTCGTTCATTCTCGATTTGGGGTGCTGATGGTAGTCTTGTTTTTGACAGTGGCAATGCATTTGAAAATGTTATTGCGAGACGCTCACCGGAAGTTTTCAATGCAAATGGTGGGAAATCAGAATTTGATGACCGCTCAGATGACAAGGGCCCAGAGCCTGAAGCCCTTGCTTTGGGTAAGATTGAAGGGAGAACCTATGCTTTTATTGGTATGGAGAGAAACAATGCAATTTTCGCTTATGATATCACCCTCCCGTCAGACCCGCATATGGTTGGTTATATGATGCCAACTGATATGCATAATTCTCCAGAGGGACTTGAATTTATAACAGCTAAAGATAGCCCAACGGGAACCCCACTTCTTGCGGTGGCATATGAAATGACCGGAACCATTGCCTTGTATGAAATAAAATAAGCCTTGTAAAAATTGACGCTCACTGTAACGAATGTCATTAAAATGTAATAATTAGGCAGTAACTTCATAGTCCCTAAAAGTGTGAAGTCTCAGCATCTTCACTTAGGACGCTGAGACTTCTCCCATTTTTTACAGAAAAATTGAAATTATGGCTAAATCACCTTCTGTGAATAAAACTGCTTCGAAAAAGGTAAAAGCGAAAACCAAAGCAAATTTTCCGACAGATCAGCAAAAAGAGCAAACTCAAGTCACTCAAAAAAATACATTTGAAGCTAAGTTTGGAGAAGGTACAGCATTTGACCTTGATTATAGTAAACTGGTCATTATCGCTTTACTTTTATATGTCGCTTATCAAGTAAGTTAATATTTGGAAAAGCTCAGGATTAATAATGTTCATTTATAAAGGCTAGTTCTCTAACTTTTATGAGCAGGCCTTGAAGAGTTCTAGGTCTAGTGAATGTCATTAAGCCAATAAGGATTTGACCATGCCATCTTATTACTCTGATCTATAATTGAAACTCGAAACCAACCGGATTTAAGTGCGCTTAAATTGAAAGTTGCCCTGGTTATGTTTGAACCATTGTGGCTAAGAGAGGCATGCCCCTGGCCCACCACAACGATATCTGAACATGGTGATGTCTCCACCTCAAGACGTTCACCTTCAAGGTCTAAGTTAATTATATCAGCTCCCGTCGATGAGTAATGGTATCCATTCTTCAGTGCAGTTATAATTTTATCTGCCTGTAGGCTTTCTGCCGCCACCATAACCCAGCCACCTCCAGAGTCAGGAATATGAAAATGTGAGTCATCCGTGGCTGTTAAATTGATGCGTTTACCTTCTTGCAGCAAATAGTCTACGACACCTGTCCCATCCCCACGCATGGCTCCAATAGCGCAGGAGTGGTTGTATATTTCAACACCATCAGCGTGGCCCACTACCATGGCCTCGTCAAATGTCATGCTGTACCAAGCAGGATGTGCAATCGTGACATAAGCCCCTGCAGCTAAAGCTCGATCTATCAATTCGGGTGCAGTTTCAGTTTTCCGTGCTATAGAAAAATCAAGAGGCAAACCATTTGCAACAAAATGCCAAAGACCATCATTGTCGTAAGTCTTGCCTTGGCAATGAATTTCAGCGGATGGAATTGTAATAAAATTGGTTGTGTCGAACGAGCTGCAATCTAAAACTGATTGAGCACAAAACCGTGCGTCATGCCAAAGATGATCTGATATACAGGCAAAATCATAACCAAGGTCTTTATATCTGCGGATAACCTCTTGAGGTGATAGTGCACCATCAGAATGGTTCGAATGGCCATGGAGATTGCCACGAAAAAAGGGTCTGTCTAAATTGTATGGTGGCAGTCTCATCCATTTTTCTTCAAAAATAATACTAATGAATGAAAATTGCGTTTTTATGACTGCCCAGCCGTGGCTGTAATTAACCACGCAGCTGATAAACGAGGTTGCTAACCATCTAATTAGAAACTGGTTTTGACCATTCCAAACAGGGGCAGAGGCGGTAAATAGGCAGATTGTTTGCAGCTGCGGGATTTTGCCATTTTTGGTGGATTGACAGAGCTGTCTGATGTTGGAGAGACAGTTCCGAGGGCCCATCTTTAAACATTGGGAGTGCTGACGAAAGCAGGTTGTGACCTTTGCTAGTCCTCCGGTTCTATGCCAGTGCCCAGAGCTGGAAGAGAACGCCGGATGCGAAAGCGCCACTGAGTGAGAGCGCGATGTAAAGCGCGAACACTTGGGGTCGGGCCAGCGCCCAGACTGCCACCGCCGCTGGAATTGAGGTTACGCCCCCAGCGACCAAGAACGCCATGCCCGCGCCTGGGGCCATGCCTTGTTCAAGTAGCCCGCCCACCAGCGGCAACGCCGCATAGCCGTTGAGGTACGCTGGCACACCGACCAGCGTTGCCGTCACGATGGGCAACAAGCCCTCGCCACCCAGCGTGGTGGTAACCGTTTCTGTAGGGATCCAGGCTAACATTAGACTTTCCAACAAAAAGGCAAGCGTCAGCCACTTCGCTAGAAACAACGTGGTACTAAGTCCTGTTTTGTTGAACTTCGCCCGCAGTTGTGCATTTTCCCAAAAACGCCAAATTACAGGCTTTGGCGAACGGATCTTTGCGCCGCCACAGCCGCCGTCGCCAATGCCTTCGCGCAGCGGATCGGCGAAGGCGCCGCCGCGCATGATCAGATGTACGACGGCACCCCCAAATATTCCGAGCCCAATGGCGGAAAATGTTTTAGCCAAGGCAAATTTGAAGCCGAGCACTCCGGCGGTTAACAAGAACATAGATGGGTCCATAATCGGCGATGCAAGCCAGAAGGCCATTACTGCCGAAAGTGGAATCCCCATTGCCAGAAGCGCAGCAATCAATGGAATCACCCCGCAAGAACAGAACGGCGAAAGGCCACCCGCCAGCGCACCCAGAACCACCATCAAAAGGGGTGCGCCGGTGAAGGCTCTGGCAATCAAATTGTCAGCCCCGGTAGCGTTGGCCCAAGCAGCGACTGCAATGGACAGGAACAGAAAAGGAGCTGTGTTCAGCAGTGCATTACCTGCAAAGACAGCGCTTTCGCGTCCTTGCAATGGATCGATAACGGTCAGAACCAACAGTATTAGTGCCGTTACCAGCCAAACCCGCTGTTCTTGCCAGATATACCCTAGGGCAGACCAAAAACTAGGGATGGTAAAAGATGTGTCAGACATTGCTTTCTATCCATGATTTTATCAGTCAGGAAAAAACACAGGCGTGGAGTGGTTGTTTAAAACTCAGTCATTTGTTGCAGAAAATGCCTATTACTTAAGATTTACCTTCGTTTAACTTTTCCATTAATTGTGGCAGCTCGTCCACTGACCGCAAAACATAATCAGCTCCCGCTTTGAGAAACATTTCAGAGTGCTTTTTGTGCATTTGTTCAATCTTGTCTGTTGTGCATGCCCGTAATTCATCTTCCGTTAATCCTGCGGCATTGCCAGATAAAGTCAGCCCAACTGTGAGTGTGCCTGCGGAAATCCCTTCAGCGATTCCAGGCAGTGTATCATCCACCTTTATTACCGCCTTTGGGGGATGGACCCCAAGATTGATAAAATTTTGATACATCATCAACGGGCTCGGTCTAGCTTCAATTAGTTCATCTCCACAGACAACTGTATCGGGGATTAACCCGTCTTCGGCAGCCTTAACCAAAACTCTTGACATTAAAGCACGCCCATAACCAGTCGTACTGCCTATTTTAATGTCTCTTTCCCGCAAGTATGAAAAGCATTTTGCTGACCCTGTAATGGGAACTACATAATTCATTACAACATCTTCATTAATGCGCAAAAAGGTATCATACATCCGTTCAAGGTCGCTGTCATTTGGCGCATGACCGTTGATTGCAGAAAAAGCATCACTAATGCGAGGCATTGAGAGCATTGCGTTGATATGTTCTCGCTTTGCGATACCCATTGGGATTCTGCATTCATCCAAAGTAACATTGATTTTTTCTGTTGCAAAAACTTCTTGAAATACTGCAACAGGGGCTAATGAGCCATGGTCAATGAGTGTCCCAGCCCAATCAAATATAACTGCTTTAATGGGTTCCATCGCTATTCCTTGAGCAAAATTTTTGTTGCCTTCTCCTCAATAAACACCTTTCAAACTCAACACTAGGCTAAATAACTTGCAAAGAAAACAGGGCAACCATTTTCATAATTCTGCAACAAACTCTTAAACGTTTTGTAACGCTTTTGAAAAGAAAGAGTCACCATTTGCCAGCTATCGTAGCTCTCCAAAAAATGAGGAGTTGATATGTTAGAAATTCGCAGTCTGTCCAAATCATATGGCGAGGTCAAAGCGGTAAAAGACGTATCTTTTAAAGTTTCAAAGCCACAAATGATTGGCATTATTGGGCGTTCGGGAGCTGGAAAATCAACGCTCCTAAGGGTCATAAATCGACTGGCGGATGCATCAAGCGGTGAAGTAATATTTGACGATAAAAATGTATTGGCTCTGTCTGGGCAGCAGAAACGTGATTGGCAGCGGGACTGTGCCATGATTTTTCAACAGTTCAACCTCGTGCCTCGCTTGGATGTTCTTTCCAACGTGATCATGGGACGACTTAACGGTCAATCTCTGTTTCGCTCGTTACTCAAGTTGTTTAACGAGGAGGAACGATATGACGCTCTGACATTGCTAGACCGCTTTGGAGTTTCCCAAACAGCATTGCAGCGAGCAGAGAATTTGTCTGGTGGACAACAACAGCGCGTCGCAATTTGTAGAGCGATGATGCAATCCCCTAAATTACTTTTAGCGGATGAACCTATTGCCTCTTTGGACCCGCTCAATGCGCGTCTAGCCATGGAAGCACTGCATTCAATTAATAAAGACGACGGTATTACAGTAATTTGTAATTTACATACACTTGATACAGCACGCCACTATTGCGACAGAATAATAGGAATGAAATCGGGTGAAATAGTATTCGATGGAACACCAAGAAAACTCACCGACCAACAAGCTAGAGATATATACGGAGCAGAAGCCGACGAGGCATTCGAAGCATCTGTGACGTCCACGTCATTGGGCAACACCCCAATAAAGGCTGCCAGCTAGGCGGCGTTAACTTTGCTAACAAGGAGAACTTAACAATGTTAAGAAAAGCTTTAGTTTTGGCCGCTGCACTTTTGGTGGGCGGCGCGGGCTCTGCAATAGCAGACGGCCACATTAAATACACTGGACCAAAGATGGACTTGAGCAAATTCCAGCCTGAATTCCGCGTAGGCTTTCTTGGAGATGAAGCTGCCCAAGATATTATTACACGTAACGCATGTTTTGGGCCTTATCTTGAAGCTGCATACAACGTTCCGGTCAAGATGTTTACGTTTAAAGATTATGCAGGAACTATGGAGTCAATTCTTGGCGGAAATTTGGATTATGGCTGGTTTGGTGCTTCAGGCTATGCGGGGATTTATCTCGAGGATCCAGAGGCTGTTGTTCCTGTTTTGACTAGAATGCAGCCAACTGGCGATACAGGTTATTATTCAGTGATGGTAGCGCGCGCCGATTCAGGCATCAAATCTCTTGACGACCTTAAAGGTAAAAGACTGGGTTTTGCTGATCCAAACTCAACCTCTGGTTATCTAATTCCGTCTATCGAACTTCCTGAGATGTACAATGTTGACATCGACACATATTTCTCAAGCGCTACGTTCCAAGGCGGCCACGAGAATAATGTTTTAGCAGTGCTTAATGGTGATGTTGATGCAGGCGTTACCTGGGTTTCAGGTGTAGGTGAATGGTCTGAAGGTTATTCATCTGGCAACCTTCGCAAAATGGTGGACAAAGGCATCCTCAATATGGATGACATCGTTCAGGTTTGGTCATCTAAGCTTATACCGAACGGGCCGATTGTCATGCCAAAAGCGCTGCCTCAAGAAGCAAGAGACATAATGATTGGCGTTAAGCAATGGATCCACAAAAACGACCCAGAATGCTCTGAAAATGTGGCGAACGGCATTGTGAAGGCATGGGTTCCTGTCGACCACTCTTTCTACGAAGTGGTAGTAAAGGCGCGTAAAGCTAAGATTGAAGCAAAGAAAAAAGGCTAACAAAAGCCGCATAGAGATGGGGGCTTCTTGAATCCCCATCTCCTTTCATTCGACGAAATTAGGATGTCACCTATGTCACTTTCTCAATCTCAAACAGCTGGTTTGATTTTACCGGATCATCTCCAGCAAGTTGAAAAAAACCTGAAGCAAATGACCAAACAGCGGACACTCTATTCGTTGTTTTCGATAGCGCTAGTAGCTTTTGTTGTTGTAACAGGTGTAAAGGTCGCCGACAGCTACAATGCAGGTTCATTCCAGCGAGGTATTGACAATTTTTTTGATTATCCGATTGACCTGGTTGTTGAGGCATGGGAAGCGGGCTGGGTTTGGCCCACTCTTCTTATTCACCACCTGCCAGATTTGTTTAACACAATAAACATTGCAGTTTTTTCAACTGTTGTTGGGGCAATATTTGGTTTTCTATTCAGTGTTCTGTCGAGCAAAAATTTAATGAAAAATGAGGCAGTGAGACAATTTTTTCGTCGCACAATGGACATATGTAGGTCATTTCCTGAGCTCGTTATAGCCATGGTGTTTTTGTATATTATGGGTAAATCGCTAGTCCCAGCATTAATCGCTATAACCATCCACACTTCTGGCGCTTTGGGAAAATTATTTTCAGAGGCCATTGAAAACATAGACAAAAAACCATTAGAGGGGCTCGAGGCTGCAGGTGCTGGTTGGTGGCAGCAAATTCGCTTTGGTGTGATTACTCAAGCTTTGCCACTCATGGTTTCCTATTCGCTGCTAAGATTGGAAATTAACGTTCGCGCATCAACAATATTAGGTTTCGTTGGTGCCGGTGGAATTGGAGAAGCATTGTCTACGAATATTCAATGGCGATACGGTGATGAGGTTACAGCGATTATGTTTTTGCTCGTGATTACGATTGTTTCATTGGATTATTTATCAGGTTATGGACGCGCTAAACTCATCGGTTTAGGAGAAAAATAATGGCGTCAGTTTCAGCGGTTAAAACCATGTCAGAACAGGTAACATTTGATGCTGTAGAGAAGGAATATAAAAAACATTCTCTTTATACATTTGTCACAATTGGATGCGTTGTCATCTATTTTATCTTTTCAACTGTCCAATTTAACATCATTTCGAGCTTTGATAGATGGAATGGCGAACGGGGCAGCTTATTCATGCTTGACATGTATGCGCACAAAGATCACGTCTCCATGAAGTGGGGAAAACCCGAGGAAACAACTGTGAAATTTGAGGGTGGTTATAGATATGACTACTTTAATCCTGATCACAGTTTTGGCGGAAAAATATTGCCTCCCGAGTGGTTTTCAAAAGATCCGAAGACTGGGATCTCCATAGTTAATTTTCAAAATGGTGGCTCTGTTATTCTCGCCAGAGAGGAAGTGTCTTTGGTAAATTGGCCAGGTTTGGAAAACGACCTCGTCTTCAAACGATATAATGACGGCAAACCTTATGCAGTAGGCTATGAGAATAGAGAATTGGAACTACCAAAATGGATACGCGTGACTGATAACAAAATTGAAGTGCGTCCAACATTGTGGGAGCGAGTTCAGCTATATAGGAAGAAAGTAGAGGTGCACCGCTATGATTATGGTTGGAAATTTTTCTTCTTTGATTTTAAAAGCCCTCTGCGAGATTTCAGTATCTGGCAAGCACTTGGATTAGTGTTTTCGGGAGACAGAATAATAGCTGAAAAATCTAATCTAAACTTAGTTTTTACTGAAATAAAAGATAATGAGCTATGGCAGCACGGCGTTGTTTGGTTTGCTTTGCTAGAGACTGTTATAATGGCTGTTTTGGGCACTTTGATCGCTTCTATTGTCGCCTTACCGCTAGCTTTTTTGACTGCGCGAAATGTATTTGGCAAAGCAGGACTTCGTTTCTTTTTGCGCCGATGTTTTGACTTCCTGAGAGGCATTGATATGCTTGTTTGGTCTCTTATTTTTCTAAGAGCTTTTGGCCCAGGTGTATTCACAGGTATTTTTGCGATTGCATTTACAGACACTGGTTCCCTCGGAAAATTAATGTCAGAAGCAATTGAAAATGTGGATCAAAAGCAGAACGAAGGAGTTGAATCCACTGGCGCGAGTAAAGTGCAGCAACATAGATTTGGAATAATACCTCAGATCCTTCCTGTGTTCATTTCAACATCGCTATATGTTTTAGAATCAAATACAAGAAGTGCCATTATCATCGGCGCAATGGGCGCCGGCGGAATTGGATTACAATTCTTAGGAGCGCTGCAGACCGGGACGGATTTTGAAAACGTAGCATACATGGCGATCGTGGTTTTGGCAGTGGTTATCGGAATGGATATGGCGTCATCTTCCATCAGAAACCGACTTATCGGCGTAGACCAGATAAAGTTATTTGCAGGAGTAAAACAATGAGGCAAGGTCTTTTACTAGTAGCAGCTGTTTCTATGATTTCGGCTCATAGCAATTCATTTGCACAGGTTCAAGAAGCCGGCAAACTTACAGATACAGAAGCTGCCTTCCAAAGGCTAGTGGAGCAGTGCGATAATGTAGATATGTTAATGTTAAGAGCGCGCATTCGACTAGAGTTGCCAAGAACAACGGAAGAGGCAGCCGGTGTAGCAAGCGAAAAGCTCTTAAAAGGTTTTGAGCTATGTGCTTCTGGAAATATGGCTGAAGGAAAAGTTGTTTTAGAGGAAGGATATGAAATTGCAAAAATCGGGGTGACTGAAAAGTTTGGTCAAGAAGGGACTGGCGGAGATGAAACAACAGTTTCTGAACCAAAGCCCGTTGAAACAGCAAGCAACAAAAAGCCTTGGTGGAAATTCTGGTAGGTATCAAATGTCAAAATTGTGGACAAAATCCTCTTGTTCTTTCGTTTCTATGCTTCCAGGCCGGTGAAGTCTCACAATACTAATAGCATGTTTAGGCGACATGCCAAGTCGCCGAAAAAGTAGCGCTGTAATCAAGCCTGTGCGTCCAAGTCCAGCTTGGCAATGTATATAAAACACCTTGTTTGATTCTAGATATGTTTCCATTTTTAGAATCATTGAACGAAGTGTCAGGTGTGATTCCAAGTTTGGAACTGAGCGGTCATCAATAGGAAAATGTGTAACTGAAAAACCATAATTAATAAAATCTGAGAAGGGATTATTAATACCAAGTTGGCGCAAGTCTGCATTAGAAATTAGACTGAAAATATACTCCACCCCTAGTGTTTTTAATGTCCTGAGGTCCCCCAATGCTGTTTTTTGATGTTTGCAAGGGCAGGCGCCAGCAAGAAATAAACCAGACTCGTTCGACAATCCAGATAGGACCGGGCTCTTAAAGTTATATTCTGTTATGTCAAATTGATTGTTCAAGGTATTCCCATTTCATTTAAACTTGGCCAATTGCCTCATCCATAAAGGACTGTTTGTATGCCAAAACTCTCACCTTCAGAGCCTTTCATACACAAGGATTGTGAAATAAATAATTCATCTTTCGGAGCTTACACGGAGATCGGGCAAGGGTCTCGTGTCAGCAACAGCACCTTAAATGACTATAGCTATTGCGACCGATTTGCTGACATAGCAAATGCAAAGATTGGAAAATTTTCAAATATTGCAAGTTTTAGTCGAATAGGGCCGACGGATCACCCTAAAGAATTAGCTAGCTTGCACCATTTTCATTATCGCTCAAGCTATTATTTTGACAATGTCGAGGACGACTCAGAATTCTTCGCATACAGGGCCTCGCGTATCGCTACGATTGGTCACGATACTTGGGTCGGTCATGGTGCAATAATTCGCCCTGAAGTTAAGGTAGGAGACGGTGCGATTGTTGCAGCAGGTGCAGTGGTTACTAAGGATGTATCTGATTACATGATTGTCGCAGGCATACCTGCCACGCCCCTGCGCGCCCGCTTTCCTAAAAATGTTGCCAGCCGCCTGATCAATCTTGCCTGGTGGGACTGGCCACATGAGAAACTGAAACAAGCCCTGCCAGATTTTCGTGCCTTGCCGATTGAGGCGTTCTTGGAGAAGTACGTCTAGGCTGAACTGTCCTCGTCTACTACAAAGGCAATATGTTTCGCCGAAAAGAGGCTAGTGCCGAATTCAATAGGAACATTATTTGACTGGTTCAAACTGCGGGTTCGCAAGAGCGGATCTCCGACCTGACAAGCTAGATGGATCGCGGTTTCAGGTGTTGCTAAAACTGCGGTAATCTCAGTGCGTAGGCGTTCATAATCCAAAATATTGCACGCGGCAAGTGCTGTTGAAATGGATCCTGCTGATTCGAGCGCTTCGATGAAGCCATCAAGTGGTGCTGCTGGAAATATGCTGGTGAAATGGGTGATCGGGATATTGTTTGAAAGTCCGATCCCCTCGACGACATGAACTTCGGCAGTTCTACCCAAGGCAAGATTTTCCAGCTCAATCTTGTCGGCATGACGTGTTTCAAGTCGCAGAAAGCGGAGTGTCGGAGCTTGCTGTGCATGAACTAGGTTTTTCGAAAACCGTGTTTTCCGACCGATTTTGTAGGTCATTGGTTTCGTGGCAACAAAGATGCCGGAACCACGTCTGGAATAGACAATGCCATGGTCACGCAATTCAGTTATAGCATGCCGCACAGTATGACGATTTACCCCAAACCGGCAAGCAAGCTCTGTCTCGGTTGGCAGTTTTTCCCCCGGCTTGTAATGGCCAGTCGCAATCTCTTCATGCAACCGGTCGTGAATAGAACGCCATAGCATCGATTTTGTCACGAAAACTTAACATAATGTCTGTTGAGTAACTATAGCAATACAATTATTATTAGTCTAGTTGTATAGGATAATGATGCAGGTTTTTTGAGATGGATGGGCGAGCAAACTGGCTTAGTTTGATGGCGAAATCACCAGTGAAATTTATAGACGAATGCTGGCAGAAAGCTGGCCTGTCACCAGAATTTGAAGTAATTCGTAGCCCGGAAATTGGAAGTGTTATGGTTCGTGGCCGGATGGGTGGAACAGGGGACGCCTTCAATCTGGGTGAAATGACCGTCACCCGTGCATCAGTAAAACTATCATGTGGAACTGTAGGGCATGGCTATATCATGGGAAGAGCAAAAAGGACGGCAACCCGGGTGGCCTTATGCGATGCGTTGTTACAAACAGGGGATAAACAACAGGTCAAAGACAACATCATTCAGCCATTAATTTTGCTCAAAAAAGAGAGTGATCAACGTATTCTGGCGAAAGCTGCGGCTACCAAGGTTGACTTTTTCACGCTGGCGAGAGGCGAAGATTAATGGATGCATCCTCACTCTCTGGCGGTTTTGTAGACCATGCGGTTCAATCTGCGACGGCCTTTCGTGACTTGCTACAGGCCATGGCTCGGCCGGGTCTAATCTTCACCATGAATGGTGCGGAGCCTCCAGCGCCACTTTCAATTGCAGCAGGGGTAGCGGTGCTGACGCTTTGCGATGCCGATACAATGATATATCTTGCTCCTTCGGTGGATAACGATGATATCAGGTCTTGGGTCGCTTTTCACACAGGCGCTCCATTTGCATCATCTCGAGTAGCGGATTTTGCCATTGGCAAATGGAATGAACTCTTCGAAATCAAAGATTTTCCAGCAGGAAATGATGAGTACCCCGATCGGTCCGCCACGTTGATCTGTTCTCTTCCTGCGCTTGTAGCGGGGAAAACACGCCTTACCGGACCTGGTATAAAAGGGGCGCACTGGCTAGACCTTCCCGATGGCGGTGATGAAATGCGGCGAGTCGACCTCTATCCATGTGGCAGGGATTTGATACTCACGGCTGGAGACCAGCTGGCGGCACTTCCCCGAACAATCCATCTGGAGACAGGCTGATGTATGTAGCAGTTAAAGGTGGGGAAAAGGCGATCTCTAACGCGCATCAATGGCTGGCCGAAGAACGCCGAGGTGACCCAGATCTTCCCGATACATCTGTTGCCCAGATTAGGGAACAACTCTCACTTTCTGTTGCCCGAGTGATGGCTGAAGGGTCACTCTATGACCCTGAACTAGCGGCGCTGGCAATTAAGCAGTCACGAGGCGATCTTATTGAGGCAATCTTTCTTATCCGTGCCTACCGGACAACTTTGCCAAGATTTGGCTACAGTAAGCCTGTGGATACTGAAGCGATGCGGTGCAAGCGACGTGTATCTGCGACTTTCAAAGATATTCCGGGTGGGCAGGTTTTGGGGTCAACTTTCGACTACACGCACCGTCTGCTTGATTTCAAGCTTATGGCTGAAGGCGATGTCCCAAAAGCAGAAGCCGGCACACCTACTGACGGACCTATGCCGCACATCCTCTCCCTGCTGAACAAGGATGGTCTTATTCAGGATGAGATATCCAGCGATGCGGAACCAGGTGATCTTACAAGAGAGCCCTTGTCCTATCCGGCAGACCGCGCTGTTCGCCTTCAGGCTCTTGCGAGAGGGGATGAGGGGTTTCTTCTTGGTCTCGGTTATTCAACACAGAGAGGTTATGCCCGCAATCACGCTTTTGTCGGTGAATTGCGCATAGGATTTGTTACCGTCGAGATGAGCATACCTGAGCTTGGTTTCAGCATTGAGATTGGTGAGATTGAAATTTCTGAATGTGAAACGGTCAACCAGTTTCAGGGGTCTAAGAGCGAACCGCCGCAATTTACCCGTGGCTATGGGCTTGTTTTTGGCCAACAGGAGCGCAAAGCCATTTCCATAGCCCTTGTTGATCGCGCTTTAAGGTGGCGCGAACTTGGCGAGGATGATTTGGGTGCTGCTGCCCAGAATGAGGAGTTTGTCCTTTCACATTGCGATAATATTCAAGCGACAGGTTTCGTCGAACACATCAAGTTGCCGCATTACGTAGATTTTCAATCAGAACTGGAGCTCATTCGTCAGATACGGCGAGATGCCCTCATGCTGGAGCCTGGGGAATGACAACGCATTCTGAAATCCATGACGACCTCTCTTTTGAAGACAGTTACAATTTTGCTTATCTTGATGAGCAAACCAAACGCATGATCCGTCGTGCTCTGCTTAAAGCTGTGGCGATACCGGGATATCAGGTGCCCTTTGCGTCGCGTGAGATGCCCATGCCTTATGGCTGGGGAACTGGAGGTGTTCAGGTAACCGCCGCCTGCCTTGTACCGGATGATTGCGTCAAAGTGATTGACCAGGGAGCGGATGATACTACAAACGCCGTTTCCATCCGAAGTTTTTTTGAACGAACAGCCGGGGTCGCCACCACTGAAAAAACAACGGATGCGAGCCTGATCCAGACCCGGCATCGAATCCCTGAAACACCGCTCACTGAAGACCAGATACTGGTCTATCAGGTCCCGATCCCTGAACCTTTGCGTTTTCTTGAGCCGCGTGAAACCGAGACACGCAAGATGCACGCGCTTACCGAATACGGGCTAATGCATGTCAAACTCTACGAGGATATCTCCCAGCACGGGCATATAGCAACTTCCTATGCTTATCCTGTCAAGGTTGATGACCGCTATATCATGGATCCTTCACCGATTCCAAAATTTGACAATCCAAAAATGGATGACTGCCCGGCGCTCCAGCTGTTCGGCGCAGGTCGCGAGCAGCGGATATACGCCATTCCGCCCTACAGCAAGGTTAAGAGTCTTGACTTTGACGACTATCCATTCAGCAAGCTAAGGGCGCCGAAAACCTGTGCGATATGCGGTGCAGATGACAGTTACCTTGACGAGATGATCATTGATGATGAAGGCGGCCGAATGTTTGTGTGCTCGGATACCGATTTCTGTGCATCCCGACAAAACGAACAGGCCTTTGAACCCGCGGAGGTGGCATCGTGACACCTTTATTCAGCGTTAACAATATCACGAAATATTACGGATCGCAGATTGGCTGTGCTGGAGCCAGTTTTGATATTTATCCAGGTGAAGTTCTTGGCATTGTAGGTGAATCTGGTTCTGGCAAATCAACGCTGCTGAATTGTATTTCAGACCAACTTTCCTTTGATGAAGGACATATCTTCTTTGATATGCAGGACCGAGGGTTTTGTAACCTTGCCACCCTGACCGAACCGGAACGGCGTATGCTATCTCGCACCGATATGGCCTTTGTTCACCAGAATCCACGTGACGGCCTGCGCATGACTGTGAGTGCAGGGGGAAATATTGGCGAAAGACTGATGAATACTGGCGCTCGTCACTATGGCAATATAAGGACGGCGGCAGCTGAGTGGATGGAACGGGTTGAGTTGGCCGCAGGGCGTATCGATGACCGCCCATCCACGTTTTCAGGTGGAATGCAGCAGCGACTGCAGATCGCCCGTAATCTGGTTACTGCCCCACGGCTGATTTTCATGGATGAACCTACCGGCGGGCTTGATGTATCGGTGCAAGCAAAACTGCTTGACCTGCTGCGTGGACTTGTTCAGCAACTTGGGCTTGCGGTTGTTGTGGTTACACATGACCTGGCCGTTGTCAGAATGCTTGCGGATCGTATGATGGTTATGCAGAAAGGTCATGTTGTCGAAACAGGTCTTGCCGACCAGGTGCTGGATGATCCGCAGCATCCTTATACACAACTTCTTGTCAGTTCGGTTTTACAGGTATAGACAATGTTCGAGATACGTGATCTTTCCAAGTCATTCCGTTTGCATCACCAGGGCGGTATTGAAATACCTGTTATGAAAAATGTCGGGTTTTCCGTTTCGCGCGGGGAATGTGTTGCCTTGACTGGCCCAAGCGGTGTTGGAAAATCAACCGTTCTACGTTTGCTCTATGGCAATTACCTGCTGCAGGCGGGCCAGATAACAATAGGCGATCTTGATCTGGGTAAGGCAAATTCTCGGGATATCCTTGCGATGCGGCATCACCAACTGGGCTATGTCAGCCAGTTTCTGAGAGTCCTGCCGCGAATATCCACCTTGCAGGTCGTTACTGAGCCGATGCGAAATGCCGGCATACCAAATGCACCGGCCGAGCGACGCGCAAAAGACTTGCTTGAACAGCTTCGAATTCCACCTGCCCTGTGGGGTATCTCGCCGCTTACTTTTTCGGGTGGAGAGCAGCAGCGCGTTAATATTGCCAGAGGCATGGGGCCACAATATCCTGCGCTGTTGCTTGATGAGCCAACAGCAAGCCTTGATCAGCAAAACCGGGCTACTGTTTTGGAATTGATCCGTGAAGCGAAAACAAACGGGGCGGCGATTATAGGAATTTTTCATGATGCCGCTGCTCGTGAAGCAGTTTGTGACCGTGAAATTGATGTGGGGGCTTTCCGACCTTCTGTATCTGCATGTACGGTAAACGAACATCAATGAGCGGTCGTCTCTTCTGCATTCTTGGACCATCAGGTAGCGGCAAGGACAGTTTGCTTAATGAATTGCGTGGTCGTGCGCCGCATATCAAAATTGTTAAGCGCTATATTACGCGTCAGACTGGCAACGATGATGAAGATCACTACTATCTTTGTCCCCAGAGTTTTGACCGGCATATAACAGAGGGCGAATTTCTCTTTACTTGGCGCGCTCATGGTCTTTCTTATGGGATACCGATTTCATGCCTTGATTATGTTCGTGCCGGACAAGATGTTGTTTTCAATGGTTCACGCACCGCTCTTGAGGAAATGAAGTTGATTTTTCCTGATCTTCAGGTGATATGGATATCTGTTTCCATCGAAATACTTGCTGGTCGGTTGCGCCAGCGTGGCCGCGAGCCTGAGCAGCAAATTCTTGAACGGCTCAACAGGAAGGGACCCAAACCCCCGAAAAATGCCATCATCATTAATAATGACGGGACGATTGACCAAGCCGCAGAAGCGCTCTCAGCCTGTTTTAGCTACCCAGCGGCACACGTTCAATCAGAGTGAACATCCCATTCTCCATCTGGCCAACCACAGCGACGTCCTTGACCTCTATGGGTTGCTCTAGCATGGGGGAAATCTGTTCTTGAAGATAATTCTGAATCTTGAGGATCTGATCTTTCTCAAGCCTGCCGGTCAGGGTGAGATGGAAATGAAACTCATCAAGAACATAAGGATAACCCCATGCTTCCAGAAGTTCCGTCTGGCGCGATGTGAGCTCGACACTCAACCGGCGGGTGGTTTCCTCTTGTGTGGGAGCTTTGCGAAAGGAATCAAGGCCGGTAACAAGAGCTGAGGCAAGATTATGCATTGCAGGCGAATGTTCCATAGGAACAAGCGCCATGAATTGGTCAACGACTTGAAGAATTAGGCCTGGCATCATGAAGGGATGGTGCATTTTGGCGATATGGTGAACCGCATTTATAAGTTCATTTTGCCCGAATTCATCTTTGAGCCGCAAGGGGGGCTTTAATGTGCCGTGAAACCCGTATTTCTGTGGGGTTACAGTGATTTTTGCATGCTCGGTTGCGGGTATTTGTCCTTTCAGGTGGTTAATAAATTCCCCATCCGTGATGCTCCAGCCGAGCCATTTGTCACCAAATCTTTGCAAGGGGGAACCAGGGCAGGGAAGATAGTAAACCGCAAATCGAGAGAAATTCGGCTTCATTTATTTGCTCTCCTGAAGAGGGTTTCACCTAAATGTAATAATAAACAATTATAAACGTCGTAATAAAAATCTGTGACAGAAACATGACGACAACAACCCTTGCCAATGCACGACTGATTACTGAAGACGCTGAATTTATCGGCTCCATCACCTTCAGTGAACACGGTATTATTGACTTGGACGAAGGAGCTACTGTGCCAATTGGTGCAATCGATTGTGAGGGTGATTATGTATGCCCGGGTCTCATAGAATTGCATACTGACAACCTGGAGCGGCACCTACAGCCCCGGCCCGGAGTGCAATGGGGCCGCAAAGCGGCCATCCTTGCCCATGATCGTGAACTTGCCAGCATTGGCATTACCACTGTTTTCGATGCGCTACGTGTTGGGTCAGTTCTCTCCGATACTGATACCACCGGCTATGCCAAATATGCTCGAGCAACAGCAACTGATATATTGTCATTGGTCGCCTCAAACAACCTAAAGATAAGCCATTTTCTGCATCTACGAGCTGAAATCTGCACCGACACCTTGCCCGATGAACTCGATGAGTTTGGTGAGAGTGATCGGGTTGGGCTAGTATCGCTGATGGACCATACACCTGGTCAACGTCAGTTCCGGAATATTGAAAAGCTGCGTGAATATCTAAGGGGGAAGCATGGGTTTTCTGATGACGAGATTGAGGCACATTTTGCAGAACGTGTTGAACTACAGGCTCGTGTTGGCAGAAAACATCGCAATATTGCCGTTGACTTTGGTCGTTCGGTAGGGGCGATTCTGGCCAGTCATGATGACACGACGAATGAAGATGTTGGTGCATCGGTAGATGTTGGGGTTACCGTTGCTGAATTTCCGACGACTATCGAAGCTGCTGAAGCATGCAGGAGCGCAAATCAATCCATCATTATGGGCGCGCCAAATGTAATCCGCGGGGGTTCCCATTCCGGGAATGTTGCGGCAACAGAATTGGGTGATTCAGGATTGCTTGATATTCTCAGCTCAGATTATATTCCGGCATCGTTGCTCATGGGAGCGGTTCGTCTTGGACAGAGGCAAGGTGACCTCGTGGCAGGCATCCGGATGGTAACATCAACACCGGCGGATGCAGCGGGTCTTGATGACCGTGGTAGGCTTGAAGTGGGCAAGCGTGCCGACATCATACGGTTTTGCATCAATGATGATTTGCCAATGATTGGCGGCGTTTATGCTCGAGGCCGGCAGGTTGCCTGACTGAATGGTCAAGTTTTATTGCGTGCTTTTATCAGACTTGTTTCCTGTATCGTTTCCGGGCAGCGATACATGGTATCTGATGCATTACTGCCTAGCAGAGTTTTGCTGTCATAGACATCATTCCGGATTTTGCTAAGTGACCATGCAACTGGTTTATTTTCGGAGATAATGCGCTTACTTGTGTAGACATTCATTTTACAGGCTAACGTTTCATTTTTGAAAAGGCAGGGTGTATCTGCAACTGCCCAGAACATGTAGCTTCCACTTGAACCAAGAGTTATGGCTTCAACACGCAGATCTGCATGGATGATAAATTTGAAACCAGCACAATTTTTCATGATCATGTCAGGCTCCATTTCATGGTTTATGCCATTGTCCGATGTGGTCCAGACGCCAATTAGTTCGTTTGGCCGAATAGATTGATCTGCGTTTGCCATTGAATTTATGATTGCTCCACACGCAATAAAAATGAAGGAGACCCAATTTATCTTTAACATGACTTCTCTTTCTGTGTTGTATTTAGTGCGCAACCAATTCGTTGAGAGCGCTTTTGTGCGCGATAGATCCGACTTTCATGTTGAAACAATATCAAATTTATGCACAATGTACATAAAAAAAACGCAATTATTGCATAAAAAATATTTAACCAGTTGAATTTGCGATGAAACCAAAAGAATTTAAGAGATGGCGTAAGGCACACGGGTTGAATCAAACCAAAGCTGCCCGCAAGTTGGGCCTGAAGCTAAGAACCGTGCAATATTATGAAAAGGGTGAACGCAAAGGGAAGGTTGTGGAGATACCAAAAGCTGTATCTTTGGCTTGTTTCGCTATCTCATGTGGTATAGATGATGTTGATTTTTCTGAACCAAAAGGTAAGCCAATAACTTCTGATGTAAAAAGATTCGAACTAAGGAGTGATGGTGATGAGTCATAAAATTAGACAAAAATATTTGTCTCAGGAGAATGACTAAGATTTTAAAATTTTTCCTGAAAAAGTGATGAAATACAAATTCAGCTCAACGATTTTTCCAAATAGCTTAGCACATCCTTGTAATATTCAGCGTGTCTGTCATTGCGTTTCATCAGAAAAAAAAGGAATAGCTAAAACATGAGCAAAAGTGTTCAAAAATGCCGTTCAAGTGTCCGATTTATTCAATCAAATTAGATGTTGATTGCTGGCGATTTAAGAGTCACTGAGTCAGTGAGTTGACTATGGGTGGTGTCTCTACCATTAGTTAGGCGCAAGATGGCTCTCTGTGAGTATGAATCGGCAAATCTAAAAACCGTGAATTACTGTCAATCGTATGGCTGGCTACTTACGCTTATTAATAAATTCCAATAGTACGATGGTAAGTTTTTTCATGATGATATGAAGAAATGGTATGCCAGACCACCTACCAGAATACCCTTGATGAAAGAAATCCATGCAACCCCGTGGTCTGAAATTCCAAGTGTTTTCTTCCACCAGTTTATTTGTCTTTTCTCCCAATCAATATAGCGCGCTATCATCTTCTTGAACTCCTTTTACAATTCAAGAATTATCAAAACCCTTTGTAAAGTGAAGGTCAACGCTTGCAGCCAAAAAAAGCCCCGCAGAAAGTCTGGGAAGGCTTGTGCGGGGCATCAGTGTCACAGGAAAGCTTTGTGATAAAAATAAAATGCAAGTGTTTCGTTAAAGTCTTATGACAGCCGCTCATTCCCATACTCATTATCATTGTAAACTAACAGCCATCCAAAATGCTCTACACCCCCGTCCTCAGAGGGAAATTTGTTGTCATTTTCTTCTGGGCCAAACTCTGGCCTGATGTCATAATCTAATGTAGTGTCTGTAGGGTCATTTTTGATAAATGCATTCTTAGGTAACGGCCTTGGAAACCCACAATCATGGCCAGTAGGAGTGTTGTCATTAATTAATAGTCTCTTAGGCATTCTTGCGACTCCTTCGTTGTAAACGTTGTGATGCCTTTCTGTTAGTAAGGAACCATTTCATATTTTTGACAGGGATTTAAATTTCATAAAACCTTAACTCGATGAAAGAAAAAACCTCGCAGTTTTTGTCTGGAGGAATACACTGCGAGGCTTTTGATTATCACGGGAAAACTAGTGATGGTAAGCGAATACTAGAGTTTTGTGTAAATCTTATGACAGCAGCTCTTTCCCATGCTCATTTTGAGGAAAAAAGCTCCACTGAATGAACAGCGAGGCATGGAAGTTGCAAGCAAGGAAAAGTAACCCGTGCCACGTCTATGTTATTGCAACCACAAACAATAACGGCACGGGTTCACTCTTTATTATTTTAGAAACGTACAAGCAGCCTCATTCAAAGTGCCTTATCGCAAACCTACTCCATTCGTGTGCTTGAGGAGTTGTGAATTTGCAATTTTTCGTAATAAAGATTTAAAAATTTCGTCACGATTTATTAACGCTCATCGCCCATCGTTTATCTTTATTTTGACGGAGGTGAGCGATGACATTTGGTCAGAAATTTATAGATAATTTGAGAAAAGGTCATTTAAGTGGCGAGATTCCAACTGAATTAGCTGATGCAATGAGTGATGACTTAATTTGGACGTCACTGGCTAAATCTAGCCTTGGCAATCAATCCAGAGGTAAAGAGGAATGGCTCGATTATATAAAAAATGATAATGAAGATTATTCGTCTGAAATAGTGTATGAAAATGATGAAATCGTGGTTTGGAAGGGTGCCGGAAATATTAATGGAGTGCCTCAGGTTTTTCTTTTTTGTATGAACATTGAGGGTGAAAAAATTAAATACGTCCAGCATGTCAGAGGTCCTGCTACCTAAAACACAGGGTCGTCGTCCCCCCGAACTCGGGCCGCCCTGTTTTTCAATTCTAGTAACCCCTGCAATCACCGCCCTCTTTACAATGCAAGAAGGGGTTTCTAATTCAAAAAGATGTCATCGACCACATCTCAAAGAGCGTCCTGATGCTCAGCGACGCAGGATAACAGGTTGTTGACCCTCCTTTTCTGACCCTCAACCTCCAGACCCACTGATTAAGTTTTGTGGGGCCAAAAGTTATGCAAACTCTTTGGAGCTATCTCCCAGCCAACCGTGTAAAGAAAGGGTGGATGCTGCTCGTAGAGATAGATGAGATGAGAACAGTGGGCATAATCATTCGTGCCTCTAGTCTTGAATGTGTAATTAATGAGATCAATTTAATTTTGTTTTTGGCGCAGTATCAAATGATAAATAAGGTTCAACATAACGGGCATATTTTGCAGGTTTAAGCTTCTTCAGATCGACCATTACAAATGAGTCTAGACACATTGAAAAGTCTGAGTCGACGTTAAACGCAGAAAAACTTACCCCGCCATAATGGCATAGTTCAGAATACTGCTTGTACAGGGTTGGAACACGCATCTGCATATGGCTTAATTGGTCTCGCAAATTAGCATAATCCTTTTGTGGGTCATCCCCATCCATCAGTTTTTCCATTTCTGCTATCGCGCTTGTGGAAAGTTTGAAGCCAGCTCTTGGCTCAGCTGTAAAGTGGCTTTCAGGATAGTAATTTTGATAGTACCACACCAACATATCGCGTGCACGTGCTGGCAAGCTAGCAGATAAAGACACAGGACCGAATAAATAGCGCACTTTGGGGTGTCGCGCGATATACGCACCTATCCCCTGCCACAAATAATCGAGACTACGCTTACCCCAAAATTGAGGCTGAACAAAACTGCGACCAAGCTCAAGTCCAGCTTCCATTACCTCACTAATATTGTTAGCAATTCCATTTTCTGACCCATCACGAAATTTAAACAAGCTTTCTGAATAAAGTCCTTGCGATGGTCTATGAAAATGGTGTTTCGAATCTACAAAGCAGCTTTCATCCTGTTTGCACCATTTCCACACCTCACCTAAACGGTAAGCTCCAGCAATTTCCAACAAGTCATCATCCCATACTATGATATGACGATAATATGCATCATAAAGGTCTGTATCCTTTTTGTGTCCGGTTCCTTCGCCCACAGCTCGAAACGCTTCTTCACGAAGGCGCCCTAATTCATCCAAAACTACGCTATCTCTATGCGGAGTGAATAGAAGAATGCTTTTGCCGTCTAAGGTGCTGCCCAACTTTTCCGCAGACTTTAACTCAAGGCGCAGGGATTGGCGGCTTTGTGGGTGTATCAAGCTTTTTTTGGTCGTAAATATAGGGGGTTTGTTTTTAGGTAATTGATAGAGGTGTTTGCGCAGCAGCTTAACCTTCTCTTTACGCGATAATGTTAGAGGTGCTAGCTGTTCAGGTGTGATAACAGGAGACGTAAAAAATTGAAATCTACCAGAATAGCGTATCATCTCCAAAGGTAGCAGTAACATTGAGGCTGTGGAGCTGAACCGAGCGATTGAATAAAAAAGACCAGAGTTACGCGCTTTTATATAAATTGGCATCATGGGCAGATTAAGCCGTTCAGAGAAGCGTAGAAAACCAGCATCCCAATCTTTATCCTGAATACCCTTTGGTGATAAGCGCGAAACCTCACCGGCAGGAAAAAAAATCACTGCCTGGTCGGCCTCTAAAGCCCGAGCGATATTGACGAGATCTTGTTTTCGGCTATCCCCCTTCAAATTATCAACTGGCAATAATAAGGGAGCTAAGGGAGTAATATTGGACAGAAGTTGATTGGCAACGATTTTTACATCTCTGCGCACCAGCGATACTAGGTGAAGCAAGCTTAAACCGTCTAACGCCCCGAGGGGATGGTTGGCGAAAATGATCACGCCGCCTTTTGCTGGAATATTTTCTAGATCTTGCGCATTAAAATGATAGTTAAAACACAGCTGATCAAAGGCCTTCTCAATAAAGTCAAAGGATTGAAGGTGACTATTTTCAGACAGAAACTTGTTCACCGTATCTTGCCAAATAATGAGGCGTAGCAGCCAGCTAACAAGACGCTGAAACCAGCTTGGCCATGTCAAAAAAGGTGAATAATGTCTCTTTAGAAGCGTATCAACATCAATGCAAAAGGTTTGCAACTTATGTTTTTGCAGAAGCCCAGATTGGCTAAGGTGTTTAACATTGATGGGTGAATAGCTAGTCATGTGCGTTGTATTCTCACTCTGTGAAAATCATGGCTCCCGTTCGCCAACAATTTTTAGGCCAATTTTGTAGAGATACACTTTACTTAATGTTTTCCCTAAAAGTATGCCAAAACTTATCGCCATTTTATTTTTTGTGAGCGGTTAAGTATCCAAACTGGGTATGAACATTCATTTTCCATTCTAGAGAAGTGCATATCGTGTGTGGATGAGTCTTCGTAAGACACGCATCGTGGCAGGGTTCAGATTTGCCTAAGCTTGAATCTCTGAAGCTAATTGGTTCAACTGACAATCTCTCTGTTTGGCTCTTCCAGTGCATAACCCATCGAGCGCACGGTGCGAATAAGATCGCCCGTATTTGTGACATTGATTGCTTTGCGTAAGCGTCTAATGTGAACATCTATTGTCCTATCTTCGATATACACATCATGACCCCATACTTGGTCTAGCAATTGTTGTCGGGAGTAGACACGCTCTTGATTTCGCAAAAAATGCTCTAACAGCATAAATTCTTTTGGGCCGAGTTTAATCTCTTTTCCTGCCCGTTTGACTTTTTTTGTTAACAAGTCCATTTCGAGGTCGGCGCAGTTGAGCTGTTGCTGTCTTCCTCCTGAGGTTCGGCGTAATAACGCTCCAGTTCGGGCAATCAATTCAGCAGGACTGAAAGGCTTAACAACGTAATCATCGGCTCCCCTATCCAGCCCTGTCAATCTGTCATGTTCTTCGGCTTTTGCAGTTAACATTATGATTGGAGTTTCTCTAGTTGTCTCGCGGTTACGTAATTTTTGTAAAACCTCAATTCCAGACATCAGGGGCATCATCCAGTCTAGAATAATGACGTCAGGGTGTATTTCTTCGGCTAGGTTTAATCCTTCGTCACCATCACAAGCCATTACCACTTTGTAACCAGCATTCTGGAAGTTGTATTCCAGAAGTGTCTGTATTTCCGAACTATCTTCGATTATTAAAACTGTAGTATTTTCCATAGCAGAGTAATTAATTGCAAAGTTTTTTGGGTCAGCTAAGAGCTCTTCATCCAACAGATTCATAATGTTCTCACAAACACAGTCTTAGTATGAATCTTTTCTTTTTACCGTTTGTCCATTACACTTTTGTGTCACTCATTTATTACAAATTTATGACAATTAAATCGATAGTTTGAAACAGAATTTTTAAGAGGCTCCATGCTCTATTCTTATTTTCAATTCGATTAATTTAAAGCATTTGTCAAAATTAAATTCATTTAATGACTGTAATAAATCTGTAATCTTTTTGTCATAACTCTGTCATGACCGTTTTGCAGTTTGCTTTAACAAAAATTTACTTTCGAGGAGAAAATCATGAGGAAGTTATTGTTAGCAATTTTTGCTGCTGGCTTAATTACAAGCAGTGCGCAAGCACGGGATCAGCTATCTTTAGCTGGTTCATCAACAGTTTTGCCCTTTGCGACCATAATTGCAGAGGAAATGGGCAAGAACCCAAAGTTTAAAACACCCGTTGTCGAATCAGGCGGCTCATCAGTGGGTAAAAAGGGTGTGTGTGAAGGTATTGGTACCCAGTTCATCGATATTGGTAATGCTTCGTCACGGATGAAGGCTTCCGAGTTGGAATTCTGTGATAAAAATGGTGTGGACTTGACTGAAATCAAAGTTGGATATGACGGTATTGCTGTTGCAAATTCGCTCGAAGGTTATTCACTTTTAATTACTAAGGCCGACCTAGGTATGGCGCTTACTGCAGAAGTGCCTGCTTGCTATGAGGGGTCTGGACGCAACTTCAACTGCGACGCGTGGATACCTAACCCATTTAAGAAATGGAGTGATATCAACCCAAAATATCCAAATATTGACATCCGCGTATATGGTCCGCCAACAACGTCAGGTACACGAGCATCATTTGCTGAGATGGTGAACCAAAAAGCCTATTGCGGCAAAGAACCGATTGCTAAGAAAGCATCTGCAGCACGTGGTGATAAAAAGGGTAAAAAGTGTCGCGCAATGCGCACTGACGGCGCTTACATTGAAGCAGGTGAACAGGATAACCTGATCGTTCAAAAACTGCAGGAAGACCCGAATGCTTATGGCATTTTTGGTTTCTCTTATCTTGACCAGAACACAGATACATTGCAGAGCGCCATTGTTGACGGAACGCCAGCTACGTTTGAGTTGATCGCAAGCGGTGATTATGCGATTTCACGTTCATTGTGGTTCTATGTAAAGCATGCCCACGTTGGTGTTGTGCCTGGTATGGATGAATACATGAAAACTTGGACAAAAAATTGGGGTCCTGATGGCATTTTAGCCGATGCTGGCATGGTTCCAATGCCAGAAGCAGAGCGTGCTTCATATGCTAAGGCAATGACAGATTTGCCAAAGCTGACAGCTGACATGCTGAAGAAATAAATATACACTTCGGAAGGACGTCTATAGGGAAATATTGGACGTCCTTTTTTTGGGAGGATTTATGGTCGAAGTAATAGCTTTAACGATACTGATCATAGGCCTCTCATTTTATTTTTTTGGCAAAAGTAGAGTTGTAAGCTTGTGCAACTCAACAGCATCTCGGCCGCATTCCCTTGTATTTTATTATGGTAGTTTTCCGGCGATATTAGCGATCGCTCCTGCTCTGATATTACTAAGTTTGTGGGTAGCATTTGATGTTCTTGTTTTCAACCAAATGCTGGTTAGTCAATTCCCTTCAGATCTGGAGATTGAAGGAAGGCAAACCGTACTCATCCTCCTCGCTCAAATCAAAAATATTTCGAATGGCATTGTTGTAGGTCAACCTGACATATGGATTTTAGAGTCGGCTGAAAAATTGACGAGCTGGCAGGGTATATCTAACCTCATAATTTCTTTAGTAGCTGTAGCGATATCCCTCTTGGGTGGGCTCTATGGCGTCAGTTTAATAAAGCCAGAATTTAGGGCAAGAAATTCAGTTGAAGTGCTATTGTTGGCAGGTTTAGCTGTCTGTTCTGTGATTGCCATCATCACAACAATCGGTATTGTATTTTCTGTAATTTTTGAATCTATCAGGTTTTTCAGGCTAATTCCGCCACTTGAATTTCTGACTGGGACAGTGTGGAACCCAGAATTTGAAGGAGCGGCACGCGCCGGTTCGGGCCAGGAAGGACGTGCTGCTTATGGGTCGATACCGCTGTTTGCTGGCACATTTCTAATTTCAATTATTGCGTTGAGTGTTTCGGTACCTGTGGGCCTTCTAGCAGCGATTTATCTATCCGAATATGCAACAAGGCGGGTGCGCGGAACGGTTAAACCTTTGCTGGAAATTCTGGCAGGGGTTCCAACCGTTGTATATGGATTTTTTGCAGCGCTTACGATTGCTCCTTTCTTTCGAGAAACAGGTAGTTTACTGGGCCTTGATGTGGCCTCTGAATCAGCTTTAGCGGCAGGATTTGTAATGGGCATTATGATTATCCCCTTCGTATCATCACTGTCTGATGATGTGATTAATTCAGTACCCCAATCCCTGCGTGACGCCGCCTTAGGGCTAGGGTCAACGAAGAGTGAAACGATTAAGAGAGTGGTTTTGCCTGCTGCCCTCCCGGGTATTGTCGCCAGTATTATTTTGGCTGTATCGAGGGCTGTTGGTGAGACCATGATTGTTGTGATGGCCGCAGGGCTTGCCGCCAATTTGTCGGTAAACCCGCTGGATGCCGTTACAACCGTTACAGCTCAAATTGTGACCATTCTTGTGGGTGATCAAGAATTTGAATCTGCCAAGACCTTGTCAGCCTTTGCGCTGGCCCTGACCCTTATTTTCATTACCCTTGTTCTGAATTTCTTCGCCTTGCAAATCGTGAAGAAATATCGTGAACAATATGAGTGATCGGAGCCACCTTATGCCTTCAACAAAGACAGAACAGATGGTCATGGCCAGCTTGACCGCAAGGCATAGAAAAGAGCGGTCGTTTAAATTGCTTGGTATTGCGGCGATCATAATGGCCTTGTTTTTTTTGGTCACCTTGATGACTTCCATTCTGTCCAAAGGCCTGCCAGGCTTTTTCCAGTACTATGTCACGCTTGAGGTGGAACTGGAACGCGAACGCCTCGACCCAGCGGGAGACCTTTCAGACCAGTCGCTTTTTGACGGGCAGGCTAAAAAAATTATTCAAGAAGCTATATTGGTTAAAACAGGGGCAAAGAAGCGAAATGAGAAAAAGGCAGCCCGCAAGCTGGTATCAAATGGCTCAGATTTGCGGCTCATCTCTTTCGTTCAGGCTAATCCTGAGCTTCTAAATAGCAGGCAGTCTGTAAAATTTGCTCTTGATGACGATGCTGATTCATACTTCCGAGGATTTGTGAAAAAACAGACCCCCGAAAAACAAAGACGGTTGTCTGATTTGCAGATTGCCTATCTTGACCAAATGAAGGCTGACGGTCTAGTCAGCTACGAGATTTCAGATTACTTGTTTTTTGGAAGTGCCTCACGTAATGCAGAGATGGCTGGCATTAAAGGAGCAGCTATTGGCTCGTTGCTGACACTTGTGGTCTGCTTTGTGATCGCCTTTCCACTTGGGGTGGCAACCGCTGTTTATCTGGAAGAGTTTGCACCCAAAAACAGAATAACCGAGCTGATTGAAATCAATATTAATAACCTCGCAGCGGTTCCTTCTGTAGTATTTGGGATCTTAGGGCTGGCTATCTTCATCAATATTTTTGGAATGCCACGTTCTATACCGCTTGTCGGTGGTATGGTTTTGGCTTTAATGACCTTGCCTACAATTATCATCTCAAGCCGGGCAGCAATAAAGGCCGTGCCGCCTAGTATACGAGACGGCGCGTTAGGCGTTGGTGCGTCCAAAGTACAGGCAACTATGCACCATGTTGTGCCGCTGGCGATCCCGGGCATGTTGACTGGCACCATCATTGGCATGGCACAAGCACTGGGTGAAACTGCCCCACTGCTTATGATCGGTATGGTGGCCTTCATCGTGGACATACCTGGCGGTGTGACTGATCCAGGTACAGTTTTGCCCGTGCAGATTTTCATGTGGGCTGATTTTGCTGAACGCATGTTCATTCAAAAAACGAGTTCAGCAATTATTATATTATTACTGTTTTTGATAATTATGAATGGAGGGGCTATCTGGCTGCGTAAAAAGCTAGAACGCCGCTGGTAGATCAGGAGTAAGACATGCTAGAGCTGGGTGAAGTCATTGTGAATTGTGCAGATGTATCTGTCTATTATGGCGATACTCGTGCAATTAATAACATCAGCATTGATATCGAAAAGCAGTCAATTACTGCCTTTATAGGACCGTCAGGGTGCGGAAAGTCTACTTTTCTCCGCACCATTAACCGCATGAATGATACAATTGACAGCTGCCGCATTGAAGGCCGGGTAAAAGTAGATGGTGAGGATATCTACGCTCCTAGTGTTGATGTTGTACCCTTAAGAGCCAAAGTGGGCATGGTTTTTCAAAAGCCAAATCCCTTTCCAAAATCAATTTATGAAAATGTGGCTTATGGCCCAAAAATCCATGGGTTGTCTAGCAATAAAGACCAGTTGGACGAAATTGTTGAAAAGGCTTTGACAAGAGCTGGCCTGTGGGCGGAAGTGAAGGATCGACTTCATGACTCTGGAACCGGTTTGTCTGGCGGTCAACAACAGCGCTTGTGCATTGCGCGCACAATCGCTGTTGAACCGCAGGTCATTTTGATGGATGAACCTTGCTCAGCCCTTGACCCGATTGCCACTTCAAAAATTGAGGCATTGATGTCCGAGTTATCTGCTGAGTATACTATCATTATTGTGACACATTCTATGCAGCAGGCTGCCCGTGTATCGAAACGCACTGCCTTTTTTCATTTGGGCGATTTAATTGAGTACGATGCTACGGATTCGATTTTCACAAATCCAAAAGAGCAGAAAACAGAAGATTATATCACTGGACGATTCGGATAGGAGCTAGTCGGCTATGAGCGTTCATATTGTTGGAACTTATGATGAAGAGCTTAAAGAGCTGCATATATTCATTAGTAAGATGGGTAAAAGTGTTTGTTCAGCGCTTGATGCAACCTGCAATGACCTTATTAAAGGTAAAAAGAAAAGCGTAGATGAGGTTATTGAAAAAGATAAAACCATCAATGCGGAGGAACTTAATATTAATGTAAGGGCTCAAAATTTACTGGCCTTGCGCGCGCCAATGGCGAGTGATCTTCGGGTCGTACTAACATCAATTCAGGTGGCGAGTAACCTTGAGCGGGTTGGTGATCTGGCCAAAAATATTGCGAAAATCAACAGAAAAATGAGGATGTCTCTTCCTTCTAATATTGCAAGTTCACTAGAAGAAATGTCAAGTTTGGCCTTAAAAAACCTTCAGAGTGCAATTTCAGGTTACAACAATAAAGAGGAAGGTCAGACACAAAAGATTTTTGATGATGATGTCACTCTTGATAAACAATATAAAGAACTGTCGAAAGCTGTTTTTAAAGAGATCAAGCGGAACGAAGACAATTTAGAAGATTTGGTACACTTACTTTTTGCTGCCCGTCACCTTGAGCGAATTGGAGACCACGCAAAAAATATTGCTGAAGCGACCATTTACATGTGTTCTGGTGAAATGAACCGTTTTGACTCTCTTGAAGATAAGCGAGATATCTAAGTTCAGAAAGTCGTTTGCGTGATCACTACCTAAAGCGCTTTAGAATGGTCCTCTCAGACTTTCTGCAAGGCCCTTTTTGGTGAAACAACAATCTCAAAATACTCTCATCAGATTTGAGACTGGACAACTAGCCCCCCCTCGCTTGCTTTGTTGAGGGGGATGCCGCGTTATTTGGATTTCACATTTTTGTAACTTTGGAAGCTTAAATACATAGTGTATAGTCAATGGGTAAATGAAAGACGGAATAGTGAACGACCTTTCACATTCAAACTTTCTCTTTCGAACAATTTGGATTTCTGATGTTCATCTTGGGACTTCTGGTGCACAAGTTGACGCATTGCTGCATTTTTTAAAACATACTCAATGCGATACGCTCTATCTCGTTGGTGACATTATTGATGGATGGCAACTCAAGAAGCGTTTCTTTTGGCCTCAGAAACACAATGATGTCATTCAAAAAATTCTCCGCAAAGCCCGTAATGGCACCAAAGTAATTTATATCCCTGGCAATCATGACGAAGCTGCTCGTGATTATATTGACTTTACTTTTGGTGAGGTGGAAATACACATGGATTATATACACCACACAATCAAAGGGGAAAAATATTGGATCGTGCATGGCGACCTGTTTGACAACGTTATCAAACATGCCCGTTGGCTTGCTTATATCGGTGATTATGCCTATGTCAATCTTCTCCGAGTTAACCGTTTAATTAACGGTTTTCGGCGGCTATTGAATATGCCTTACTGGTCTTTTTCACAGTATCTCAAACTTAAGGTGAAATCAGCTGTTTCCTTTATTTCGGCTTTTGAAACTGCCATGGTCAAAGAGGCTCGTCGACGCGGATGTTCTGGCGTAATCTGTGGACATATTCATAAAGCTGAAATTCGGGAAATCGACGGTATCAAATATTTTAATGACGGAGATTGGGTCGAGAGTATTACTGCCTTGGTTGAGCATCATGATGGCCAAATGGAAATCATTAATTGGGCTAATATTACTGAACTAAAGACAACGATAAGTCACCCAACTAATGTTGTTGCGGTCGAATGACGTCTCCTGAAAATAAACAAAAAGTCTTGATAGTAACTGATGCTTGGTATCCTCAAGTAAACGGCGTGGTGAGAACATTATCCCAGACGCGTGAGGATTTGAGTGCACTGGGCTATGAGGTGTTTATGCTAACACCAGAAGGTTTTTTTACCATTCCTTGCCCAACCTACCCTGAAATTAAACTCTCAGTTTTGCCTGGGAGCAAAGTAGCAAAATTTATTCGCAATATTTCACCTGATTTTATTCACATTGCTACAGAGGGACCACTGGGCATATCAGCTCGAAATTTTGCAAAGCGCAACGGGGTCAAGTTCACTACAGCTTATCACACGCGTTTTCCTGAATATATTTACAGCCGGTTCAGGCTTCGCCTCGGAGTTACTTATAGTTTTCTGCGTTGGTTTCATGCCCCAAGTGAGGCGGTTTTAGCACCTACAAAAACTGTTGTAGATGACCTAATCAAATTCCGTGTCGGAAAGCCTGTGCTCTGGCCAAGAGGGGTCGACTTAGTTCATTTTTCACCCAAATTAAGACGCAAGAAGAATCCAAAACCAATTTTCATTTATGTAGGCAGAGTTTCAATAGAGAAAAACATAGAAGCTTTTCTTGAGCTGGAACTAGATGGCATAAAATGGGTAGTCGGAGATGGCCCTGAAATGGCTAAGCTTAAGGGCAAATACCCAGACGTGACTTTCCATGGTATGAAGACACGTGACGAGCTGCCAACTTACTATCAGAAAGCTGACGTCTTTGTTTTTCCTTCAACAACTGACACATTTGGTCTTGTCTTGCTGGAGGCGATGGCCTGTGGTCTGCCGGTAGCTGCCTTTCCAGTAACAGGACCAATTGATGTCGTGGGAAATAGCGACGGAGGGGTTCTGGACGATGACCTTGGTGTAGCTTGTGAAAAGGCACTAAAAAAACACCGGAGCAAGGTAAGAGCCTATGCAGAAACATTTTCTTGGGAGAATGCAAGTAGGATTTTGTTATCTTATCTTGTGCTCTCCCGAAATCCTGATGATTACAGCGTTCTAGACAACCCCTATAAAGGCAACACAGGTGTATTAAGAGCCTTTGCCGCTGCGAGCAACTCACTTTCTGGCCTTCGTTTTGCCATAGCAGAAGAAAGTGCCTTTCGCCAAGAATTAGCCTTAGCCGTCCCAATGCTAATTCTTGCCTTCATCTTGCCAGTTGAACTTAACCTTAAACTTATCATGGTGATGTCCACGGTGCTTGTTCTAATTGTTGAGTTATTAAACTCTAGCGTGGAGGCAGCAGTCGACCGTGTTTCCTTTAGCCATCACGGCTTATCAAAACGCGCAAAAGATTATGGAAGCGCAGCTGTTCTCCTATCTTTAGTTTTGTGTTTGGTCGTTTATGCCATCGGAATTTTTCAGGCTTTTTCAGGCTGAAACTAATTATTTTGGATGGCTACAAAAACACCAAGCTTATATTATAAAAAAAAATCCAAAGATGTTATTACTTACTGCACCAATTGAATTTCACTCTGAAGGCTAAGGGTTTCAGCAAATGTTTGGAATCTTCTTTTGGAGTGAAAGTCCATTAAATCAATCATGTCTTGCTTTAAAAAAATTATTAGACGTTTCCCTGAAACCGAAAGTTTTGCATCACTAAGAAAGTCAACATAGCCTGCACAAAAAATTGATGTAAATCTTAATCCTAACCCTATAGCCAAAGCATACTGCTGTTCACTACTTGTCAGAATTTTGTCTGCTGATGTTATGGAATTCAAGGGCGTCCTGATTCCCTCATATCGATGGAATAAAGCCATCCCAAGCCAGACGCGCTCTTTATGTGATAACCCATAAACCGGAAGAGATAAAATGCGCTCAAATGCAATTTTCCCTCTCTTTTCACTGGGTTCATGCCAACAAATATTTGCCAAAAGACATACCGCTCGAATTAACCTTTTTTTATGTTGGAGTTCACTTTTTTTGAGCACTATTTTGGCGGAAGCTGTAGCTGTTTTCTCTAGAAATTTATGTATTAATTTGCCCTCCCCAGCAATACGACCATTTTTTTTTGCCAACTCCTTACACACTAGATGCAACGGATCTCTTTTTTTGTAATTGTCTTTCTGAAAACTTAAAACAAGCCCATCACGAATGCTTGTTCCACTGATTATTAGGTCATTGCAATTGGTTGCATCAAATAGATGATGAACTATGGTAGCCGCTACTCCTATCGAAGCGTATCGACCCTGGGGTATACCGGCAAGCCTTTCACCATTTTCTAATTTTGCGATTATTTCATCTCGTTCCTCTGATTTGATATGTAGCCTGTGCAAGAGTTTGACAGGATAATTTGAATTACGCAGGAAAGCGTTGCCAATCGCTCTGAAACTACCGCCAATTCCAAAAAGATGCTGGCCGTTCATTTTTTTGAGCCAGCTCACTTCGTGAATTTTTTTGCGTATTTTGTCAGAAGGAATGGTGGATAAATGTCCAATGGCTAATGATGTAGAATTTAAAATTTCACCTCTTTGGACGTAAGCAATTTCAGTACTGCCTCCACCTAAATCAACAACTAGTCCCGTCAAATCAGGCATTCCATTAGTCAACCCATTGACCATAAATAAAGCTTCTTCTTCAGGAGTTATGACGCTAATTTTATGACCAAGAATTTTCTCAGCTGATTTCAGAAATTTCAGAGCATTTTTTGCTCTTCGCAATACTGCTGTGGCGACAACGATTATTTGGTGGGGTTCTAATGACTTTAATATTTGGGAAAATCTTGAAAGAGCCTCTAAAGCCATCTTGCTATTTGACGTATTGATTTTTCCTGTTGCATCCAGACCAACACCCAGTTTTGCTGTGACCCTCTCGTCAAAAAGTGGGTATGGGTAACGGCCCAATTTATCATACATTACTAAACGCATTGAATTTGAGCCTATATCAATTACCGCAATATGCTCCGCTTTTGCTTTAGATTTATTTTTTTGGGTTTGTCTCATCGCTAGTTATTTTAGTTATCAAAATGTTCAGAATTGCTTCCTTGGCCTGATAAACTTATTGTTTCCATAAAATAGTTATGAGAAGAAAATTTCTTCGTTTTGGGAACATCTGCTAGATAACGCCCATCGTCTTTTAGCTCCCAGCGATTTATGTTGTCACTGATTAATGCAGGTATAATTTGCTCAAAAAATTGTTTTCTTAAGGTAGTGTTAAGAATAGGCAAAAAGATTTCAACCCTATTAAACAAGTTCCTATGCATTAAGTCGGCTGAGGATAAAAATAATTGATTTTGTTTTGAGCCCATAGCATCACCATTCCCAAAAACATAGAAACGGCCATGCTCCAAGTAGCGACCAATAATCGAAAGTACTTTGATATTTTCAGACATGCCAATAACACCGGGCCTCAAACCACAGATGCCCCTAATAAATAGTGTAATTTCAACACCAGCATTTGATGCCTCATAGAGTTTTTCAATAATAGTTTTTTCTTGAAGCGCATTAGCTTTCCCAAAGAAAAACGCTGGTTTTCCTGCTTTGGCATTCGCAATTTCGTTATCCAAGCAATCTAAGAACCATTGATATGATGAGTTAGGTGATATTTTCGAATGAACTAAATTATCTGGCTGAACGTAACTGGTTAGAAAATTAAATATTAGTCTCACATCCTCACAAATAGATTTTTCACATGTAAAAAATGAAAAGTCAGTATATGTCTTGGAGTTTGTGGGGTGATAGTTGCCAGTTCCACAGTGAACATACGAAACAATCTTCTTATCTTCCTCGCGCATTATCAGTGATAGTTTTGAATGTACTTTTAACTGTCCCAAACCGTATGTCACTTGTGCTCCAGCTTTTTCAAGTTCACGGGCTAATTTAATATTGTTTGCCTCGTCAAAGCGGGCTTTTAATTCAATTACTGCTGTAACTGCTTTTCCGTTCTCTGCAGCTTTTTTTAATGCTTGAGCGATAGGTGAGTCACTGGTGGTACGATAAAGCGTTTGACGAATTGCAAGGACATCTGGGTCAATAGCAGCTTGTTCGAGCAATTTAATGACAACATCGAACTCTTCAAAGGGATGATGAACCAACAGATCCTTTTGTTTTATGGCTGCAAATATGTCCTGATTGAAATCGATGATTCTTTGAGGAAGTCGAGCATCCCATTTTTTAAATAAAAGCTTTTGTGGAAAGTGCTTTAGAATATCATTTACATCCTGTAGGCCCACAAATCCTTTTGTTTGATAAATTGCTGAAGTATCTGTTTGCATCTCACGCTTAAGAAAACTCAACGTAGCTTTAGAAAAGTTGTCAGAGATTACTAAAGACACTATTTCGCCACGACGCCTCTTCTTCAAACTACTCTCAAATTGGGATAGCAAATCCGAAGCTTCATCATCAATTTGCATCTCAGAATCACGCAAAATTCGGAACATACCAGCTTTTTTTATTTGATATTTTGGAAAAATCAGATTTATGAACTTTGTTATTGCATCTTCTACTTTTACGAAGCGCAATAATGCTCCGGGAATTCTTATAAATCTTGGGCAACTATCTGGCAGTAGGATGGCAGCACGTATTAATTCATCTTTCTGAGTTAATAGCTCCAAAAAAAGACCCTTGCCCTTATTTTGGATAAATGGAAATGGATGGACGGGGTCTAAAGTTGTGGGTGACAGCAGCGGTAGAATGTTTTCTGAAAACTGGTTGGTTAACCAATGGTGTTCTTGCTTATTTAGGTTTTTGATATCAGTGATTTCAAAAACCTTGCTGAGTTGGCTTAGAACAAAATTAAAAGCTGTCTGCTGCTGGAGTTGTAGTTTTACACTTCTCTCTATAACTCTAGTCAATAATTCGTCTAATCTTTCATCACTTCCCGGAACGGTTAGGTAACCGCGTTTTTCCAATTGCCTCAAACCAGCTATTCTAACCATAAAAAATTCATCGAGATTATTGGCGGAAATTGCAATAAACCGTAACTTCTCGCCCAAAGGAACGTCTGGCCGCAAATATTGAGAAAGCACACGCTCATTAAAGCTAAGCCAACTTAGCTCACGATTGAAAAATCGTGCCTCTTTTTCTTCATTGTTGATTAATTTTTCAGTAACGTTCAACTCAGCACCTATGGTTATTAATTAATATAATTCAGTACTTTAGTAAGATTACAAAATTATTACATTTTTGATATTCTCTGTCGGTTTTTGGAGAGGTTTCTTAGCTAAAAGCCCCCGCAGGAACAATAATAATCAGTCAATCATTTGGCTATTTTTTGAGACCATGTCTGTTGTTATCCACAGGCGGTGTCATTTTGAGCAAGGATGCTCACCCTAATATATCATCTAGTAGGACAAATGTGCCTTCACAAACGTTATCGGTTGGCAGTTTAAGCAGCGATCATTTAACCTATCCAGACATTAATTTGGTCGTGCGTTATTTTGGGAGAACGGGATATGGAGCAGGATACGAAGCCCATTTACACTTGGGATGCTAAGCCGTCGCGTCGCAACTTAACTGCTGCTGATATACGGTCCTGCAAGGGTGTCCGTAAATTGACGCAGACAACCGCTAACACCGTTGAGGAGGCGGCGGCAGCAGCTGATTCTGGGATCGATATGTTGATCTGCGGGGCTGCTAATGTGGAGCTTGTACGTCAGGGCGCACCACATCATTTCTTAACTGCGGCATTGACGATACCAGATTATCCGACGGATGAGGATATACTTCGAGGAGCTTTGGAAGCTCTAAAGAATGGGGCGGATTCGGTCATGACAGCACGCCGACTGGCTGTTGTTGAAATGCTGGCGAATGAAGACATCCCAGTGATGGGGCATCTTGGACTGGTGCCGCGAAAATCGACATGGCGCGGCGGCCTTCGAGCGGTTGGTCGTACTGCAGAAGAGGCGCTGGCGCTGATGCAAGACTTCCGTGACTTAGAAAATGCCGGAGCATTCTCTGTCGAAGCTGAGGTGATTCCTGCCGAAGTCATGTCAGCTATCAGCCCACGCACTGGATTGATCACTGTGTCGCTTGGCTCGGGGCCTGGCGGCGACGTCATGTACCTATTTCAAAATGATATTTGCGGTGAAAATCCACTGCCACGACATTCACGCGCCTTTGGCAACCTGGCTGCGCTTGCCGACCAAGTGGCACTGGAGCGCCGCGCCGCGCTAGCCGCCTTCCGCGCAGCATCTCTTGATGGCAGTTTTCCAGGGCCAGCCGAAAACGCTAGGATTCCCACAAAAGAACTTGAGGCTTTTCTTGCCGCACTGGAAAGGTAGGTCCAGTTATTAGGCTGATAAATTTTTTGATTTGTTTGGTCGTTCATGCGTCTGAAAACGCTTGGACTTCCTCGGTTCTACCTACACTTTAGGAGAGATATCCTGCAATAAACTTGTAATATTTATCCAGTAACTATCTGAAACTTTATTAGGTGTTATCATGAAAATTGGCATTAATGGCATGGGCCGAATTGGCCGTTTGGTGTTGCGGGCAGCTTTAGGTGGAATTCTTCGAGACGCTAAAGACCATAACGCGGATACACGGCTTGAAATCGTCCATCTGAATGAGGTCAGTGGTGGAGCCAATACCACTGCACATTTACTTGAATTTGATAGTGTGCATGGACGTTGGCGTGCGGATATTGAGCCTGCTGAGAGCAGCATCACTGTTGATGGCAGACGTATGAGTTTTTCTTCATCTGAGGAGCCTGGAAGTGTCGACTGGGGAGCGCATGGTTGTGAATTGGTCCTTGAATGTACTGGGCGTTTTCGCACCCCAGAAAAACTTGCAGGATATTTTTCCAAAGGGGTTCAAAAAGTTATGGTTGCCGCACCAGTTCAGGATGGCCAAGTGCTCAATCTTGTCTATGGGATTAATGATCATCTTTATGACCCCATAAGGCATAATATCATAACAGCGGCGTCTTGTACTACCAATTGTCTTGCTCCGCTAGTCAAAGTCGTCCATGAGGGAATTGGCATACTCCATGGTCAGATCACAACCATCCACGATCCAACAAACACAAACGTGATTGTCGATGCACCGCACAAAGATTTGCGGCGTGCGCGTTCTGCCATGACATCCTTGATGCCAACTACAACAGGAAGTGCGAAAGCGATCGGGTTGATTTATCCTGAACTGAAGGGCAAGTTGAACGGTCATGCCGTGCGGGCGCCGGTCTTAAATGCCAGTCTGACCGACGCAGTGTTTGAACTTGCCCGGCCCACCAGTGCACAAGAAGTGAACGCATTATTTGCCGAAGCGGCAAATAATGAACTTGCCGGCATTCTTGGTTACGAGGAACGGCCTCTTGTATCGGCGGATTATGTGAATGATACGCGGAGCTCTATAATAGATGCAGCCAGCACGCTAGTGACGGATGGCACCATGCTCAAAGTCTATGCTTGGTATGATAATGAAATGGGCTATGCCTGCCGAATGGTGGATCTAGCTAAAAGGATGGTTGACCCAAACTAATGAGACGATCCCTTAGCCAGTATCTGACTGTCACCGGAACATATTGGGGCTTTACGCTCTCAGATGGTGCGTTGCGGATCTTAGTGCTTTTTCATTTCTTTAAGCTTGGGTATTCACCTTTCACTTTGGCGCTACTGTTCCTTATGTACGAGGTAGCGGGGATCATAGCCAATCTTGGAGGTGGCTGGCTTGCAACTCGCTTCGGCATCCCAAGAATGCTGCTACTCGGGATAGCAATGCAGATACTGGGGTTGATGTTTCTTTCGTATCTTGACCCGACATTTGGGCCTGTTCTTTCCGTTATCTGGGTTGTGGTGGCACAAGGTATTGCGGGTCTTGCTAAAGACATCACTAAAACCGCTTCGAAATCGGCCATCAAGGTTGTCGAGATTGACGAAGGTGAAGGTCTCTTTCGCTGGGTTGCCTGGTTTACTGGCTCGAAGAATGCCATGAAAGGTGTCGGATTTTTCCTTGGTGGTGTAATGTTGACAACGATTGGGTTCCGCGGCGGACTCTTGCTGATGGCAGGACTTTTGGGTCTTCTCGCAGTATTGGTAGTTTTTACCCTTCCGTCGAAACTTGGAGCAGGAGTTTCGTCCCGAACAATAAAGGAATTATTTAGCAAATCCTCTGCGGTAAACACGATTGCGCTGGCGCGAATTTTTCTTTTTGGGGCAAGGGATACCTGGTTTGTCGTCGCGCTCCCAGTATTTCTTTATGCCAATGGCTGGAGTTTTTGGAAAGTAGGAGGTTTTCTGGCGTTATGGACGATGCTTTATGGCCTCGTTCAAGGAATGGCACCTGCAATTATGCGCATGACTAACACCACGCCTGTTTCTTGGACCAGCAGAGTAGGATGGGCAGTAGCGCTGGCACTCGCGTTGATAGGTATTTCGATCTGCATGATTATTAAGATGGATGTGTCGTTATTGATTACAGGCCTCCTTGTCTTTGGTGTATTTTTTGCAATGAACTCTTCTCTGCATTCATTTCTGATTGTCGCTTATGCGGGCAGCAAAAAAGCCGCAGAAGATATCGGTTTTTATTACGCGGCTAATGCTGTCGGACGGCTGGCTGGTACATTCTTATCAGGATTTCTATACCACCAAGGTGGACTTCTGGCGTGTCTTGCTGGTTCAGCGTTGTTTCTGATTATCACAGCGCTCATGGTCGCTCGGCTTCCTCAACTGGAAACCTAAGCTTGTAGCGCTCACATCTCAGACCACAATGCTTAGATTGTGGCCGTCAAAAATTCTACCTTCACAAGAATCTGGTACCTACATACTCCTAAAATTTGAGTGCGGATAACGATGGCTTCGTACCCATGCATCAACTCAAACCCACTTTTTTAATGGTAGGGTCTTGAACAAATCTAGTTCCCTAATTTCCACTATTTTTGCTAATTATAGGAGATTAGATTCCCTGAATTCGACATGGGTTTTTGTTTTGAAAATAATTGCCGTATTTATTGCTGAAAATATGGGAATGTGGACTAAAAGGCATATCTTTTCCTTGTCATACCTTATAACGTTACTCTGTACTGACCAGTATAGAATAGGAATTTGGAGACAGTTTGATGGATGATGAAAGACAAGAGATTTTGTGGGCTGATCTACTTGAGATGAAATCGATTGGCTATTTAATTCGAGCAAAAATTGAACAAAATTTAAGTTTGGTGATTTCTAATATTTCATCAAGTTTTATGGGTAACCGGCAACTGGCCAATCATAACACTGATGACGTTAAATATAATCTGAACAAAATATGTAGTGTTAAATTTGATAAAACTGAAGTTTTGCCAAAGTACATCCAATTAAAATTTTTAAAACACCGTCAAAAATTGAATAAGCAGCTTATCTCTAACTCAGCAGCAATGTTGGATGCAGTTGAGAATCTTCAGGAAGTTCACAAAAAAATCATGAAAACTAATGAGGAAATCATTAAATTTAATTCAGAAATCATTAATCTTTCGACACAGTTATTGGCTGACGAAAATCTAGATTCTAATTATAACCTGGACTCGGAAGCCATGAATATTGAGTTGGATAGTCTAGAGAAGCAGTGCGTAAAATCCAAAAAAGACTGTGAAAAATTAACAAAAAAGATTGATGTTGTTTTTAGGCAAAACCTGGACTCCCAGCAAACGATTTTGAATAAAAGACAGAAAATTATGAAAAATCGAAAGAATATTTCTGAGACTAGAAAGCAAATAAATTTATTTCTTTAGAAAATGTGTGAGAGACAACCCAAAAACTTAGGCTCTCAACTCCCAAAGATTAAATCTTGTGTCTAGTGGCAAAAACCGTCAGGTTTTTGCCATTTTATTCGAAAGTTGCAACATGTTTGCTTGTAGATTTTTAGTGAAACTGACACACTAGTTTTAATTACTGAAGAGTAGGTTAAGGGAGATATTTATGCCTGCAAATGTAGAATTTTGCGCAATACTGACAATTCGATATTTAAAGCCTTCACTTATGGGCTCAGCGCACGATTGGGTCTCTGAAAATATGCCTCAGCTACCATCCGGTGTCATCAGAATGCGATCTTTCCACATAGCACCAGATAGGGGAATGAGTATAATTTGGTTCAAAGAGCAGATATTCTTAGATGAAGCTTTTCCGAAGTTGAAAGAATTTCAACAAGCAATAGCTGATAGATTTGAGGCTAAATGTGAGGCTCAGAAGGGGATTACAAGTCCTGAATTGGATATGGGCTGATTTATTTTATTTGTTTGTTTTGAATTATAGACTTTTTAAGTCGCGACCCTTTGGGGGTAAATCATTTTTGTGCAAGTCTCATTTTCTAAAGCGATTATAAAGAGATCACCCAAACACATTCCATATTTTTTTATTCAAGAAATATTTGGCGGTACGGGTTGACATGTTTCGCAGGCAAATGCTCGACGTGTGCCAATCTTAAATTGACTTATTTCACCTTTGCATTTTGGGCATTTATCTTTTCCAAATATATTTACTCGTTCTCTATATTTGGTTTTAGATGGTTTTGCTTTATCTACGGTGATAATTTCGTTGTGTTTGACGCCGAGTTCTAGCAAGTATTTGGCATCAGCCCACAATCGATCAAACGTGTTTTGGGATAACTCTCTGCCTGGAGTTTGCGGATGAACCGCCTGGCGCCACAATATTTCTGAACGATAGATATTGCCCACACCAGCCATTACAGATTGGTCCATAATTAAACGACCTATAGGAGCCTTGCTTGCTGAAATCTTTTTGTATGCAAGTTCAGGTTTTGCGTCGGGTCGAAGTAAATCAGGTCCTATTTTTTTCATTAACAGAAGAGCGTCTGGAGTCTCTAAAACTCTGCAAATAGTTGGCCCGTTGATGTCAACCACATGAGTTTTGCCAACAAGACGAACACGAACAGCACCCTTGGGTTCACTGAGAGGTAACTTGTGTTTTCGAATACGACCGAAGAGACCAAGGTGAATGTTAAGTGTTTTGTTATTTTTAAAGTGATAAAGAAGATGCTTGCCAAATGCTTCAACATTAATGCAAAAGTTTTCGTTTATAATGTTTGCTCCATCAGCAAAACGACCTTGTGGGGAGGAGATTTTGAGTACTTGATTTGCAAAGATCTGGCGATGATCGCGAGCAGCTCGATGAATAGTGTGACCTTCTGGCACTGCATTCCCCTAATTTCCAATAATTTTTTGTCTTTGGTCATCTTATTTAGGTCAAAAATTGATCTATATCACCCTCTGATATTATGTGATGTTCGCAGCAAAAGTTTTTCTCACACTACATTTTTAATTTTTGAAGCAAAGGAAGACCAGTTATTTTGACCAGTATTTTTAATTATTATCTAATTGTGTTTAACGGGGCGCTAATTGGCTTCATGATGTTTTTTGTTATTGTTGTCTCTCCTGTAGTCTTCAAAACGCTATCGCAAGATGAAGCAGCTCGGTTCTTAAGAGCTGTTTTTCCAAGACTGTTTTTAGTCGGTTTATTTTCATCATTGGCGATGGTTGTGCTTTCGTTGTTTGGCAAAGAACGAGATTTAATTTTGATTTCGAGCGTGATTTCTGCTGGTTTTGCAGCAAATTATTTCATTCTAACGCCAAAAATTAACAAAGCGCGTGATGCGGTGTTATCGGGAGACGAACAGATGGAAAAGCCGTTCAAAATACTTCATCTGCTTTCTGTTTTGATATTTGTTGTTCAGATTTGTTTATCCATATTCGTTGTAGTCACAAATACAATATGATTATTAATTTTTTTAGCAGCGGTTCATTACGAATTTTACAGCGACTGTTAACTTTAGGTGATAGCGCACCACAACGTGACTGAAAAAATTACAGAAACACTAGGATAAATGTAAGCCTCATAAACTGTGGGTCGTTGGTTCAGAGCATATCCACACAGCCAAAGACATCGATATATTTATGTCGGAAAGTCGTTCAATGTTGAGTTTTTTTGGCTTTTTATTTTAGCACTATTTCTGACGCCAAGACATTGCCAGGTGTTTATGTTTTATTGCGCATTTATTCGCAATAAACTGGAATCTGAGTGATTTTGGTCAAATTTGAATTTTCCTGATATTGGATGTACTGAAATGAATAATTGATATTGGGCTGGTATGTCGTTATTTTTTCGAACGTTTTGTACAATGAAGAATGGTTATGACAGAACAGAATTTAAATTACAAAGAGCTCTTGCAGAAAAATTTTCTGGATACTTGGGTCCATTATTTGGAATTCAATATTACCAGACATAGGCGCATGGTAAAACTTGCTGGAACACCAATAAGAGCATTAATTGCGGAAGTAATTTACTGGCATGAATTACTCATTTTGGCCGAAAAAGGGACAGATGAGCCTTTTGAAACTGTTAGAACAGAGATTACAAAAACTGGCAAGGAAACACTTAAAAGATACTTACAGTCCAAAAAGCTTTCCATTAGCCTGATAAGTAATATGACGGGGCTTCCTTTTGAGACAATAAGAAGACAGGTCAGGACAATGGAAGTTGCTGGATTGATTCAGCAATCTGAAGTTTATGGATTAATTATCAATAAAGAATCAGAATTTCACCAAAAATGCGCAAACGAGTTGGTCCATTTTGAACAGAATCAGATTGTAAAGCTCATTCAAAAAGCCCTAGATTAGCAACATGCTCGTGTATTAGCGAAGTTGGTTACATAAACAGCTCTTCCTTAAAAGATAGCGACACAGCCCTTGACCATTGGCTTTCCGCCGTTGCCTTAAAGTTGGCAAATTTAGAGATTATCCTTTGACCAGAGGTAAAATGATGGGACCTTACACCAGAGGTAAAATGATGGGATAAGTGAAAAGAATTTTCGTTTAGTAAAGACCCTTTTTTTAATTGGGGCCATGACTCTCTTTGCGGTCTTCATCATTCATTGGGTGTCGCTACAAAACTTTAGACAAAACTTTTTCTTACCTAAAAAACCATATTTTGAAGCTAAGTTGGTTAATCGTTGTTTGTTGCATGAGAGATTTTTTGCAATTGAGGTATTAGGACAGCCGGAGAAATTTTATTTCCAGAATTCTAAAAGTAAGATTTTTGTTAAAAAAGGAAATAAAATACGTCTTTCTATAGACCAGAGATATGAAGATTATTTTTACACTCAGAATTATCAGTATATAAGAAAAGGCATGTTGTTCATTGCTGAATGCAACTTTGATACTTCTATTCAGCGAGCTTTGACTTCAATAAGAGGCACTTTTTCTTCTGATTGATTGACCATTTAAAGACTTCAGACAGCCAACGGGGAAAATTTAATGAATTATGACTTTGAAAAGTTGGCAGCTAATTTCTCTAGGAGATTTCTCAAAGCTGGAGACGTTCTCTTTCGTGAAGGGGACACTAACGGTGATGGCTATATTATCGAAACAGGTGAGCTTGAGTTATTACGGAATGAGGGCGACACAAAAATACGTACTGCAGTTTTAGGTGAGGGTGAGGTATTAGGCGTTTGGAAAATATTATTTGCAAATAACGAAAGATATTTTACAGCAAAAGCAACAGTTAAAACGGCTGTAATTGTTATTCCGGAAACGCACCTTCAGGCAATGCTAGATCAAGCGGACCCGTTCCTTTTGCATTGTTTTCGAAAGTGGCTTGATGTCTCTAGACAATACATGAAAGGCAGCTCTTCAGAATAAGATTTTATTCTTTACAGTTTTGCGTTCACTTAAGTGATTGATTGATGCAGCGGATTCCAGCCTTTTTTATGAGTTCGTTTTTCCACTTTATCTTTAAATAAATTATCTATTGGAAAGTGCATCTCGCACTGCATTTTAATCCATTTCTTAGATACGCTTTAATTCCACTTGAATTCATTATGGTGGAATGGCGATTACATAGAGCGCCCCCAAAAATTAGCGCAGGAAGCCACAGTATAAAATGTGAATTCCCTGTCACTCACTAGGCAGGCAAGTTTTTTCTGAAAAGTGATTTTAAAAGGCCTTATGAATATGGGGCACTTTATTAATGGCAATGTTGACAAAGCCCTTGAATCCCTCCACACAGCTTTTACCCTCTAAGAAAAGGAAGGTGTTCATATATGTTAAAAGTCGGATTATTAGGTGCTGGGCGTATTGGACAGGTTCACGCAGCAGTGGTTGCTGCGCAGGAGGGTAGCAAGTTAGCGGCGGTCTCAGATGTTTATGCACCAGCAGCAGAAGAATTGGCGGCAAAATATCATGCGCAGATGAGGAGTTCAGATGAAATCATCGCTGACGATACCATTGATGCGGTTTTAATTGCTACTTCAACTGACACACATTCTGATTTGATCGAAGCAGCTACACAGGCGGGCAAAGCTGTTATGTGTGAAAAACCTGTTGATTTAAGTTTGGAACGGGCTAGAGCATGTCTTAAGGCGGTGTCAGAAACAGGCAGGCCTGTGATGATTGGTTTTAATCGCAGGTTCGACCCAAGTTTTGCTGCCATTCGGGACAGTCTCGCTGCTGGGCAGATTGGCAAGGCAGAATTGCTGTCTGTTACGTCTTTTGATCCAGCGCCGCCGCCGGTCGAGTATATCAAGGTTTCTGGTGGGCTGTTCCGCGATATGATGATCCACGATTTTGATATGACTAACTTTATCATGGGTGAAACTCCCGTTTCCATCAGTGCCTCTGGAGCCTGTCTGGTTGATCCTGAGATTGGCAGGGTAGGTGACATTGATACAGCTGTTGTGACTCTGTCATATGCAGATGGGAAACTAGCTGTGATTAAAAATAGCCGCCGCGCGGCCTATGGTTATGATCAGCGTCTAGAATTATTGGGAGCAGACGGTTTGCTGCAAGCCCAAAATATGCTGGAAAATACCGTTGTTAAGTCAACTGGTCAGGGCGTTATCAGCGCCAAGCCAACCTACTTTTTCATAGAGCGCTATATGCCAGCTTACAAAGCGGAATGGGCGGCATTCGTGGCAGCTGTTCAGGAAGGAGATGATATGCCTGTTTCCTTACAAGATGGAGTTCAGGCTCTGGCAATGGCCGAGGCGGCCCAACGTTCTTTTGATTCTTCCAAACCTGTGAGGCTGGCAGATGTCTAAACCGCTTGATCTGATTACTATAGGTCGGTCATCGGTTGACTTATATGGTGGACAGATTGGTGGTCGCCTCGAAGATATGCGAAGCTTTGATAAATATATTGGAGGTAGTCCTACAAATATTGCCTGCGGGACAGCGCGGCTAGGATTGAAGTCAGCCGTGATAACTGCGGTTGGCGATGAACATATGGGCCGGTTCATTCGTGAAGAGTTGGTCCGCGAAGGTGTAAATATCAGAGGCGTAAAAACAGACCCGGACAGGCTGACTGCATTGGTCTTGCTGGGTATTCGAGACAAGGAACAGTTTCCACTTATTTTCTATCGAGAAAATTGTGCGGATATGGGGCTCAATGTTGAGGATATTGACCCTGATTTTATCCAACAAGCTCGTGCAGTTGTGGCGACAGGCACTCACCTCAGCCACCCGCAAGTTGAAGCGGCAACTTTGAAAGCCTTAACTATCGCGAGAGAGGCCGGACTGAAAACTGCGTTGGATATTGATTACCGACCTAATCTGTGGGGGGTGGCAGGCCATGGAGATGGTGAAAGCCGTTTTGTTGAATCACAAAAGGTAACCGAAAAGCTGCAATCAACGCTGCACTTGTTTCAATTGATTGTAGGCACAGAAGAAGAGTTTCATATTGCCGGTGGCAGCACAGATACAATATCTGCGTTGAGGGCGGTGCGCGCGGTCACAGCCGCTACTTTGGTCTGCAAGCGTGGCGCAGCTGGGGCAGTAGTTTTCGAAGAGGAAATCGGTGACAGCTTTGATGAAGGCCAGACCGGTCTAGGCTTTGCGATTGAGGTGTTTAATGTGCTGGGCGCAGGTGACGGATTTATGTCTGGCCTGTTGAAAGGCTGGCTGGACGGAGAGGACTGGCCAACCGCACTGAAATATGCCAATGCGTGCGGGGCGTTTGCTGTCAGTCGTCATGGGTGTACCCCCGCCTACCCGTCATGGGAGGAGCTTGAGTTTTTCTTCGACTATCAGATTAAACGTCCGGATTTGCGCAATGATGTGCTTCTGGAACAGGTGCATTGGGCTACTAACCGCCATCTTGATTGGGCTGAATTAAAGATTTTTGCTTTTGATCACAGAAGCCAAATGGAAGAGATGCAAGGGGCAACAGCTGAAAAGATCGGCGAGTTTAAATGTTTATGTTTGCAAGCAGCCCTGCAAGTTGCTGGTGATAAGAAGGGGTTTGGGATTTTATGCGATGGCCGTTTGGGTCAGGAGGTCCTTTTTACAGCAGCAGACACAGGCTTGTGGGTTGGCCGACCGGCAGAATGGCCAGGTTCGCGGCCGCTGGAAATAGAGCCTGATTTAGGAGCGGATTTTGGTAGGCTTTCCGAGTGGCCACGTGACCAGGTAGTAAAAGTTTTGTGTTTCTGCCATCCAAATGATGATCATGGGCTTTGGAAACGACAAATTCAGACTGTTAAAAGGCTGTTTGAGGCGTGCCGGCGTAACCAGCTTGAATTTTTGCTTGAAGTCATCCCCTCGAAAGCAGGTGAGATCGACGATATGACAACTGCTTTGGTCATCCAGCGTTTCTATGATGAAAGTATTTTTCCAGACTGGTGGAAGTTGGAGCCATTGCTAACAGTTGCTGCCTGGCGGAATGTGATTGATACGATTGAACGAAATGATGCCCATACGCGCGGTATTGTTATTCTAGGCTTAGGTGAGTCTGAGGAAAAGCTGGCGCAAAGTTTTTCCATAGCCGCAACTTATCCCTTAGTAAAAGGTTTTGCTGTAGGTAGAACCATTTTTGCGGATGTTGCGCAACAATGGTTTCTTGGCGCGAAAACGGATGCTGAAGCCATTGATGAAATGGCAGAAAACTATCAAAAATTATGTGGAATTTGGGATAAAGCCAAGAAAGCTTAAGGCGGGTTAATCAGACTTTCTCCTAGAAACAAGTTTGAAAATTTGGTGATGGCGCCCGCTACTTTTGCGGCGTGTTGGCAACATAAATATATGTTTTTTGATTTTATTTAGCGGGGATATTTTTGTTGATATAGCCTGCGAAGAGAGTCAAACTCGGTTACTGGTTTATCAATTTCATTTTGACTAACCCAATATGAGTTTGTGGTCATTACTTTCTGTCGAAAGTTAGGTATCATTTCTCATTAGCAAATCAAATTTGGTGGTAGTTTATGCGTTATTTATTTTTATTAGTAATGTTATTCAGCGCCTGTACAAAGGTTGATGAAAAGCCAGTTGTAACAGCAGATGCATTGAATACAAAACAGGTAGAGCTCGCCCCGCCAAAAATGGATGTTCCATTGAAGGCCTTTGAAATTTTGGTCGACTTGGAAGGCATGGAATCCATTCCTTATCAAGATGGAAATGGTCGATCCGTTGGATATGGTTTTGCTATAGCACATTTAACTCCTGAAGAGCTCGCATTGATAGAGAACGTTGAGAATGTCAAAGAAGAGGAAGCCAACGCGGTATTGAAAATAAAGGTTGATAAACTGATCAAAAAAATGGAAAGAGAGATCGAGGGTTGGGAAACAATCGAAGGTGGTAGAAAACTAGCTTTAATCTCAATGGCTTTTCAACTTGGCGTAGAGAATGTTTTAGCAATAAGTCCAAATAAATCAAAAAATTGGCCTCGATTTATTGGTTACGTCAAAGAAGCGGCAGTATCTAAAGGAATGAAGAGAGAAAGCTTATTTAAAAAAGCTGCAGATGAAATGATATTAAATGTGAATTCTAGAGGCCATAAGTTTAAGACATATTGGTATAATATCACTCCGAAAAGAGCCCTGCTAATGAATCAACTTTTGCGAGGGTTATAGAATTGCCGTTTGGCACAAAGTGCTTTGAAACAGAGTTTTAACATTATGAAATTTATTTTAATCTTATCAACTTTCTTTATGCTTTCTGCATGTGCAACAGAATTTGCAGAGCTTAATATTGGCAAGTTCTCATCAGAGCCAACAAATGCAGATGAGACGGCTAGCGAAGAAGATATAGTTGAATTGCGTTTTAATGATATGCAATTACGAAAACTGCAAGTTGGGTTGGTATCTCAAGATGTATTGGAAATATTGGGGAAACCTGATGATTCAAGTAAGCAAACTTGTGGAAAAGATGGTTTTTTTTACAAATGTGCTATTTGGAGATACGGCGAAAAAGAAGCTGGTCAGGCAAACATATTTTTTAACCGTGATTTCAAAAGACTTTACCTCATAAAATTCAACATCGACGAATTAGGTAGCGTTCCGGTAAAGGCCCAATGATTTACTATAAATGCTAGTTGATTAAACCCAACGTAAATAATTTTGCTGAAAGTAATGTTTAATACTTTCCCCTTACTTTCATAATTTCCATCAGAATTTGATTTGACATTTGAGCAGACATAGATGTTGCGAGCGCTGATATATTGCTCATATTAGCAGCCATTCTGTAAGACCAAAGATTTTTGCCCCCCGGCGCATTAAGTTGAAGGTCGGTCACCGCGTTAGAGCCGCTCACGTCAATTCGCCCTGTAACAACAAAATCTTCAGGTATGGGCGTTGATTGAACAATACTATTTATCCAATCTTTAGCATTCAGATCAACCTCAAGCCGAGCTGTAAGTTCTTTCGCGTAGTGGCCTGCATCGCCGCCAGGGTTGTCAAACGGCACAACGCAAACATATTTTTTTGAACTGTCTCTGGCGCTCGCGTTTAATCCTTTTGAGCTCAGGTTAATGCCGCCAGTACTCCAAATTTCGATAGGGGTTGATATATTTTTAAGTTGATGTGAACCACAATTTTTAAAAGATTTTGCGATGCTTTGGTCAAGACAAATATAAGTAGATGACGAGATAGCCAGTTGTCCGATTTCGGCCACTGATTCCAAGCGTGCCGCAATATTTACTGCATCACCGAATATATCATTTTCCGTATGTTCAACATCTCCAACATGAATTCCAATGCGAAGATTAAAAAATTTGTTTTCGTTCAAAGCTCTTTGGACATGCTGTCCAAATTCTACACACTCGGAGGCGCTATTAAATTCAAGGAGCCAGCCATCACCCAAGCCCTTAATTAGCTTCCCCTTATATTTTTCAAGCAAAGGGCGAAGTATTTGCTCAGAAAATTGTTTGATTTTTTGTAGGGTTCCAGGTTCATCATAACTCATCATTTTCGAGTAACCAGCTACATCAGCTAGCAAGACGGCTCCTAGACGCTTCATTTCGACCTCCTGAGTTATTTGAGTCGTTACTCAGTTTAGAGGCTAAATCATTATTAAGCAAAGAGTCAAAGGCGACTTTCATTTGTGGTCGTGTTGCCAATAACCTTGTTAAATCCGAAGAATTCCAGCTTACACCCTTTGCTTGCTTGTTTAAGCACACATTAGCAGTCGCAGGGTTCTTCGTTAAAAATGCTAATTCGCCAATGAAAACCCCTGGGCCCACTTTAAATGATTTTTTCCCCCTGTTTATTGATGCAGTGCCCTCAAGGATGAAAAACATTTTATCGGGCACTTCTCCACAAGTAGTAATTGTTTCCTCTTTTTCTGCATCGAACCAAGTTGCTATCTTCATAAGCTTTCTGAATTCGCCAGGAGAAAGGGTGTAGAATGACCCGTAAAGTTGTTCTTCTTCTTTGGTCATTGAGAATTTGGCTCGATCTGAATAAATTAAAAACATCATTACACAATTGATGATTATGAAAAGGCTATTCCACGAAAGTGCGGACCATAAGGGCTCTGGCAGGAGCAGATAGTAAATGACGTAAAATATAGTGCCTATTACGATAAAACCACGAAGTAAAAGCTGATCTCGAACTATAAATCCCATGAGAAATAACAACGCACCAGCATGAACTAAATAATCTAAGCTAAACATCTGTTTTAATTTCCTTCGTAAAAAAAACCGACCAAAAGCTACAACGCAAAGAAATTTATACAAATTACATTTTTAAAAAAATTGCTCAATATGAGTAATCTGCTCATGATTTAGGTTAATTTTCAAATTAAATGAGGAGCCAAGAAATGCAAAAACCATGCATAATTTGTGTAGCAATTACGGGCTCATTGCCTCGTAAAGAGATGAACCCGGCTGTACCCATTTCTGTGGCTGAGCAGATTGAAAGCACACAAGAAGCCTTTGAAGCTGGGGCTACAATTTGTCATGCGCATGTGCGAAATGATGATGAGAGTCCATCGAGCGATCCAAATAAATTTGCATTACTAAAACAAGGCCTAGAAAAGCATTGTCCAGGCATGATTATTCAGTTTTCAACAGGAGGTAGGTCTGGTGCAGGACAAGAGCGTGGTGGTATGTTACCGCTGAGCCCAGATATGGCTTCGTTGACTGTTGGCTCGAATAACTTCCCCAATCGCGTTTATGAGAACCCACCAGACCTTGTAGATTTTCTGGCAGCTGAAATGAAGAAGTATGAGATTAAGCCAGAGGTAGAGGCTTTTGACCTCTCCCATATTCATCAGGCTGCAGCTATGCGCGCAGATGGGCGGCTTAACAGCCCCTTATATGTGCAGTTTGTCATGGGAGTAAAGAATGCTATGCCAGCTGACCGGGATGTATTTGATTATTACATAAAAACGATGGAGCGCCTGCTGCCAGATAGTGAATGGTGCGCAGCTGGCATTGGTCGACATCAGCTGGAGGTTAATGAGTGGTGTATAGCCGCAGGTGGGCATGCCCGCACTGGATTAGAAGATAATATCAGGCTTGATAAACATGCGCTCGCTCCGTCAAATGCAGCACTTGTGAAGCGGGTGACAGAGCTATGTGCATGCTATGAACGTCCTGTAGCGACGCCGCAGCAGGCCCGTCAGATACTTGGTCTTTCGCAAAAACAGCTCTCTGATTAAGAGTCGTTGTTGATCACACTTAGCTAGACAGGCTTTATAGTTTGTATAAAACCAGCCCGCAGAATATCAATGCCTGGCTGTTTAGGGTTCAGCTCTAGGAGGACATTTATCTGGCTAGACTCTGATATAATCTTAATTTGTCTGGCCAGCCCCTCAGGAAGAGGAGTCAAATGATGAAGAACACTTTTCGTGTAGAGCGCGGCAGCTGAAACAGACAGAGCGGCCAGATGGTCAGTTGAGGGTTGCCAGACTGAACGGATAAAGCTACGGACACGCAAACTGGCCTCTTCTGGGCCGCTGCTGACTAAACACAGATGCGGTACAGACTTGTCTGTAACATCTGCTAGCCCCATAGCCATGCCTGCTTTTATGCGAATTGCTTCTAACTGCTGACAGAATTCCTTATTTTGGTTCAGCTGCTGAGCAGTTTTTTGTTCATTCAGGCCAAAATCATCTGCCCGTAAACAGACTACTGGCACCCCATTGTCCACACATGTGGCCTGAATGTTCTCGAATTCATCCTGCATATGTCCGCTTGGGATAATGCCGCCACATATGGCGCCTGATAGGCTATGAAGCAGACAAAAGACTGCAGCTGCCGCCCCCTGACCTGTGGAGGCAGTCTCTTCATCCTCATAATCTGGACGCCCGTCTTTTAGCGCGAAAAGCAGATCACATTTATGATTTGTATTGATGATCTTCACGCAGAGCTCAGCTTCCTCACCAACTTTTTTGACCAACCCTGTCTCTAATGCAAAAGTGCCTGCCCCCGCCAGAACGGACAGACATGCCTCTGAAGCCCCTTCTGTTGTAAGTGCCGGGTAGACAACCTCATAATCAAGGTCAACACCCTCTTCCTCAGACAGGCTGACCAGTACAATCGAATGTGGGGTGTCTTTGGTGTCTCTGATGTTTGAGACGGTTTCGGCAAGTGCGGTGCTGAACTGCTGTGGGTCTGCAGGCAGATCTGCCCGCTTTAGAAAAGCAGCATCTGTCTCATCGCATCTGATCACCTGATAAGGATAAGGGCTCTGTCCGTTCATCTGGTTTGCCTTCTGCCTGTTAGTCCAGCACGACCTCACCTTTTGGGGTCTCCAGAACAAAACGCAGGCCAGACACTCCTTGCCCCACATGAGCAAGATGGTCAACCTTAAGGGCTTTAAGCATAGCTGTCAGGCTGTCAGGGTCAGGGTGGTTTAGCTGAATTTTTTTTAGAGTAATTCCCATATCTTTATGGGCAGTACTGGGATGTGGCCCAGGTGACCATTCAATAAAGGCTGGCAAAAGGCCCCCTTCAGGAAGATGGCCGTCTTTTGGCACAGTTAGGCGCCAGGACCGTTCGCCGCGCACAAAAGTGACAATCTCGCCGAGTTCGATTTGACTGTTTGCAACAAGTTCGTCCAGCCTGTCTGTACTGACAACCCAGCACAAGGCACGCGGCCGCTCAGCCAGTCGTTTCTGTGTTGTGGTAAAATCCAGTGTGAACCAACGTGGGCGGCCGGGATCAGGCGCGTCAGGGTCAATGGCGATTAGCTCAAAAAAGCTCTCATTTCCTGACTGCATCACACAATTGTGCGTACTCATTAGCGTATGTTTGCTGCCATCTGGCACTCGAACGCCTAATGCGGGTTCAAGGGCATCAACCCCAGCATCAAGGCTGGTGGCGCCAATCGCAAAATGATCAATTTTATGCATGTTCAGTGATGTCCTCAAATTAAGGGGATGAAAGGGGAGTTGCTGTTAAGGGCTTATTCCGACTGCTCTGTCGGGCCACCTTGTTTTACCCAGTCAGAAAAGCCATGTTTCAAATGTGAGGCTTCAAAGCCCATATCCTGCAGTGTTGCGACACTCAATGCTGACCGCCAGCCAGAGGCGCAGTGAAAGACGTAATGTTTGCCATCTTCGCCAAAGACCGGTTTGAAATACGGGCTTTCTGGGTCGACCCAGAATTCGATCATACCGCGCGGCGCATGATAGCTGCCTGGAATAAAGCCAGATTTTTTCCGCTCGCGGACATCGCGGATATCTATGATAACAAGGTTCGGGTCGTCCAGCTTTGCGATCAGGTCTGCTGTCTCAATTTCATTAATGCGCGCGCGGGCATCATCGACCATTTGTGCAGCTGTTAGCTTTAGTTTTTTCATATTAATAACTTTCGTTGCCCTTCTGTTTTTAGTCTACAAGCTCATCAGCCTGGCGCAGACGTTCTCTGTGAACGGTATAAAGGCCTGAAGCAATAATGATAGCCGCGCCGATGAAAGTAAATATATCTGGGATATCCGCAAACAGAATCAAGCCATAAATTGTGCCCCAGATTAGAATTGTATACTGCACCGGTGCAACCAGCCCGGCATGCGCAATTTGCAGGGCTTTGATAACCATGAATTCGGCCAGTCCGGCCAGCAGGGCCATTAAAGTCAGCAGGATAAGCTGCTGATTGGTCTGCGGGGTTATCCATACAAAATATGCAGGCACAGACAGCATTATCGAGCTTGCAAGGGCAGTATAAGCAACTGTTGTATAAACGTTGTCACTGCTACTTAACAGGCGCGAAATAATTTGCCTGCCGGCAAATAAGATAGCGGCCAAAAACACCAGTAGCAATGCAGGGTGAAAGTTTTCAAAGCCTGGGCGTATAACAATGACTGTACCTGCAAAACCGGCAATGATTGCGCTCCATCTGTGCAGCCCTACTTTTTCTGCCAGTAAAACCGCGCTCAGTATGGTGACAACAAGTGGGGCAACAAAGGTCACGGTAATGGCATCAGCCAGAGGTACCTGACTGATCGCGATAATGAATAATGTGGCGGAACCTGCTGCCAGAATACCCCGCCCTAGTTGCAGAACAGGATGAGTTGTAATGAAGATATGAAGGCCATACATCCCCAGCAAAAGACAGGTGCCAAAGACCAGCCCAAGCTGCCTTATCCAGACAATCTGGAAAGGGTGCAAACTGTCTGTTAGAAATTTTGCTAGCGCATCCACAGCTGAAAACAGAAACATGCCGACGGCCATGAAAAACAGTCCTTTAAAGTTATCTGAACCTGTTGGCTGGCTGACTTGCTCTGATAATGACTTTTGGCGTCTATTGATGTGTTTGTATCCCTAAGTGTGAGAAGTCATAAAAGCGGCGTGACAGACTATCAACATGCTGCAGGACTTTAGTGTTTCTGTTTCTTTTCCTTGGGTCAAACAAAATTAGCAGATCAAAGGCAGGTGACTTTGCTGCTGAATAGATTATTTAAACAGAGGGAATGAGGGATAGGATAACCTTGCTATGGGAATGATGGTCACCAAAAAACAAAGCTCCGTGCATTTGGTGTGGTTCAAGCGGGATTTGCGGCTGTCTGACCATAAGCCATTGCTGGCCGCGGCCAGAACAGGTCTGCCGGTTCTGCCACTCTATGTGGTTGAACCTGATTACTGGGCTCAGCCTTTTGCGTCCCGCCGGCAATGGGCTTTTATCCAAGATTGTCTGCGCGAGCTGCGGGATCATACCGCCCGTTGTGGTCAGCCCTTATGTATCAGAACGGGGTCTGTGACAGATGTGCTGTCTAAACTAGCAGAAAGATATGAAATCTTAGCGATTCACGCTCATCAGGAAACAGGAAACAGCTGGACTTATGCTCGTGATAAGCAGGTCGCTGACTGGTGCCGTTCCAGACATATCGCCTTATGTGACTATCCGTTTAACGGTATAGTCAGAGGCCTGTCTAGCAGAGACAAGTGGTCTGCGGTGCGGGCTCGTCGGATGGCTGACGATGTGTTATCTCCGCCAACTAGCCTATCGCCCGTTAAGGGGCTTGAGCCAGGTCAAATCCCCCCAAAATCAGACCCTTTGTTTGGCGTAGCCCTTACCGGTGATGTCCAGAAAGGTGGCCGGCAGGCAGCTACAGATCTTCTGCGCAGTTTTCTGACCAGCAGGGCTCGCACTTACCAGCACGGTATGTCTGCGCCACAATCTGCCAGCAAAGTCTGTTCTCGCCTGTCCCCTCATATCAGCTTTGGGACACTGTCTGTCCGTGAAGTTGAACAGGCGGTCGCCCAAAGGCGTGCCCAGCTTGGCCCACAAGAACAGATGTTTAAGCGCAGCCTATCCAGTTTCTCATCTCGGCTAGCCTGGCGTTGTCATTTCATGCAGAAGCTGGAAGACCAGCCTGATTTGGATAGGGTGTGCATGCATCATGGCTTTGAAGGTTTGCGTGAACCGTTTCATAATTCTGAATTTTTACAGGCCTGGTGTCAGGGGCAAACGGGCTATCCATTTGTGGATGCCTGTATGCGCTCACTTAATCAGACGGGCTGGCTGAATTTTCGGATGCGAGCTATGTTAGTCAGCTTTGCTGCATACCATCTGTGGCTGGACTGGCGCCAGTTTGGCCCGCATCTGGCTCGCCAATTCACAGATTATGAGCCGGGCATACATTACAGCCAGTTGCAAATGCAGTCAGGGGTGACAGGCATTAACACCTTGCGAATCTACAACCCCGTCAAACAATCCTATGATCAGGACCCTGAAGGTAAATTTATCCGAAAATGGGTGCCTGAACTTGCAGACATCAGCCTGCAATGGCTGCATGAACCATGGAAAATAAACCATCATGCGGCCAGTCCGTTGGGAAAGCATTATCCCTTTCCTCTTGTTATTAATGAAACAGCAATGAAACAGGCTCGCGCCCGGATGACAGAAGCCCGGAATGTAGATGGATTTGCGGATACCGCCCGTCAGGTCTATGCCCGTCTAGGTAGCCGGAATAGACCGGTCAGGAAGCATACTAAAGCTCGAGACAGGCAGCTGTCCCTATTTCGCTAGATCAGCCGACCTACTCCTTCTTAGTTAGAAGGAAATTCCCAATATCGTAAATTGCAAGGGCAATCTCTGACTCCAACGGGAAAGACAGCACGCCCATAACGCTATAGCCCAGCACTAACGGGACAACATAGAACCTGATCATATAGAAGAACCACGCCACATAAAGCGGGTGCAGCTTATCCAGCAGAAAGCCAGGTGTGATGGGACGAAACAGGAAAATCACTGGGTTGGTAAATTTCACAAACACTTTCATAAAAAAGAAATCAGATGTCTCATGCATGAAGATGGACATCCCAAATCGGCCTATCAGGGTCCACATGATCATACCCAAAAGGTAGTCAACAATGATAATGAATAAAGGAAATTGTGCGCTCATCTTGGTTTTTTTTAACTAAGTGGATTACATGTGAATCAGTTTTAAACAGCGACTTTTTTGGTTTAGAAAACGGAGCGGGATTGCCCGCTCCGTAAAAGCTTTTTCATCGGGTCAACTGTCAAAGACAAAAGGCCCAAATTTTTTGCAAAGAGATCACTGTTGCACGATAGTCTTTCCACTAGGTACGCGGATTTCTTCGACCATCTTTTGCGTCTCTGCATCTGGCTCTTCAGTCATCAGGCTGACAACAACCATAAGAACTAAGCTCACGGGCATGCCGATCATACCAAAACGCAGACCGTCAATGCCAGCCCATGGTGTCATTCCACCGAACTGAACCATATACAGATACCAAGCGCCGGCAGCAAAGCCACCGATCATGCCAGCAACAGCACCAGCACGGTTTGCACGTTTCCACCAGACACCAAGGACAAGCGGGAAGAACAGACCTGAATTGGCAAAACAGAAGGCCCAGGCAACTGCACCAAGAATTCCTGTCAGTTTCATCGAGGCTACAAATGCACCGGCTGCGCCTATAACCACCAGCATAATGCGGGCAACTACGAGACGAGTCTTTGTATCTGCTTTAGGGTCGATGATCTTGTAATACAGGTCATGTGACAATGCGTTTGCGATTGCCAGCAGCAAACCATCAGCAGTTGACATCGCGGCTGCCAGACCACCAGCGGCCACCAAACCTGAAATCACATACGGCAGACCGGCCATTTCCGGTGTTGCCAGCACAACGATATCGCCGCGCATGAAGAATTCATTGATCTGGACAATGCCGTCACCGTTGCCATCAACAACCTTCAAGAAGCCAACATTGCTCCACTGCTGAATCCACTCCAGAGTGGAGACTTCAGCAACAGATTTACCAATGATGCTTGTCGCAACATTCGGGTCAAGCAGAGACAGTTTGGTAAATGTAGCAAGAGCAGGGGCTGTCAGATACAACAGGCAAATAAACAGCAGTGAATAGCCAACAGACTGACGAGCAGCTTTCACAGAAGAGGTTGTGAAGTAACGCATCAGAACGTGTGGTAGAGACGCTGTACCAGCCATCATACACAGAACAAGAGTGAAGAACTTCCACTTTGCCATCAAAGAATCGCTAGCATCATTAATGCCAACTTTCAGTGCAGCGAGTTTGCCAGCTTCAGCTTGAGCTTCAGCAGTTGGCATCATAGAACCCACACCCAGCAAGGCTTCCAGTTCCTGAACGCGTTCAACCGCGCCAAACTGAGCGAAATGCGGGATAAGTCCATAGCCAAGCTTATTTGACATCCAGAACACAGGAATCAGATATGCAATGATAAGCACTATATACTGGGCTACCTGAGTCCAGGTGACCGCTCGCATACCGCCAAGCATTGAACAGAACAGAATACCTGCAAGACCGATCCAAACACCAAGTTCAAACGGAATTTGCAGAGCACGTGCTGCAACAGTGCCTGTGCCGTTAATCTGAGCTGTCACATATGTGAATGAGGCCACCACAAGGATAACCACAGCACAGAAACGGGCAAGGTTGCCACCGTAACGGGTACCAATGAAGTCAGGTACAGTATAACAACCGAATTTACGCAAATATGGCGCAATCAGTGACGCCACAAGCACATAACCACCTGTCCAGCCAACCAGGAACGCCATGTATGGGTAACCTTTGAGGTAAATACCCCCGGCCATCGCAATAAATGACGCACCTGACATCCAGTCAGCTGCAGTTGCCATGCCATTATAAACAGCAGGAACCTCTCGGCCAGCTACATAATATTGTTTGGATTCCATGGTCCGGGATAAGACCCCAATCATGGCATAAATACCTACGGTGAAAGCCACAAAAAGCCAGCCGATAACGGTATTTGACACACCAGCTGCCTCAAAAATGGCCATCAGAATTACAAAACCTAGAAAGCCGAGTGTATATAACCCATACACCCGCCCCAGATTTTGGATGAATCCACCATCTAGTTTAATCATTTACGCCCCCTTAACTTTTCGCCGAAGCCAAATTCTTCGTCAATTTGGTTTTGGCGACTGGCAAACCAGAACACCAGCACAGCAAAGGCTACTTGTGAGCCCATGCCCGCCATGAAATAGGCTCCAGGAAACGCATCTGAATTTAAACCTTCCCCGAACCAATGGATGACAAAAGATATAATCGCCCAGATCACAAGCGTAGTTGTCGTAAGCGATTTGGTTTTTGTCCAATGCTCATCTTGTTTTGAAGACATAACTCCCCCTCAAAAACTTGTTGCTACAATATTAGGGAGTTTTTTGTCATACGGAGTTGGCAGATTCCGTCGAAGAATCTGCAAACATGCGTCTTTACAATTTCCCCCCTAAAGACGTTGCGTTATAATATGCTGAAAAAAAACATTAGTCAAAAAAACACTGAAATTTGAGGTAATAGGTGATAGAAGCTCTCTTTTCTGCTCTGAGAAATAAGCTGGGATTTGCGCCTCGCCCAGTTTTGAATTCGCTAACTGGTCTGACTGACTTTACCGCGCGGCAAGCAGCCTATGTTAGTCAGGTGACATTGTTTGGCTATATAAAAACACGGGCAGGCACAAGCTGGCCGAAATTATTTGAAGATGACACTTATCTTGTCTCTTTGCGAACAGCCCGTTCACATTTCTTTGCTGCCTGTGTAGCTGATCTGGCTTTATTTTTTGCCGCCCGCATGTTTATTGGCGCGCGTCTGTCTGCATTGCAGGCCGAAAAGCTAGCTATCTACCTTGTAGAAGCTGTGTTGATGCATCATCACGATGAGGATATTGATCCCACTGCTTTTGATGCTGTTATTGTTCGCACACGACAACGCGCAGCAGTGATTGCCTGGGAAGAGGCCGCAACATCGGCTCTTGCTTTTGTATCAAGTGCGGATGCCTTCATGCGGTGGGCACCCGTTACAGATGAATTTAAAGCTCTAGATGAAGAAATTATGCGGAATTCCCTGCATTTGCGATGGATTGGTATAAGACGGGATGTAAAAGAAACCTTGAATGTTCAGGAGGTCTTGGAAGATAGTAAAACGTTAATGAAGGAATGATACAGGGACACGCCCTCAGGCATTCATATGTCACTGTGGTAAAAGGATAACATGAAATGGCTGAAATCTGGCGGCTAGGTGTTGATATTGGTGGGACATTTACCGACTTAGTATTGGAAAGCAATAACGGTGTGCAGGCTTCAACCAAAGTCCTAACAACTTATGATACACCAGAAGACGCCATCATTACCGGTCTGCAGACTGTCTGTAAACAAGTCACTATCCAGCCTGATAAAATCAGCCAGATTATTCATGGCACAACATTGGCTACCAACGCGCTTATCGAACGCCGTGGGGCAAAAACAGCCTTGATCACTACCCAAGGCTTTCGTGATGTTATTGAAATGCGCACAGAGAGCCGGTTTGAACAATATGATTTGAATCTTACCTTGCCTGCCCCGTTACTGACCCGTGACCATCGTTATGTAGTGAATGAGCGGATGGACGCAAATGGCAAAATTCTAATTCCTCTACAAAAGGCTGAAATTGATGCGCTAGCGGAGAGGTTGGTCCAATTCGGCTATGACAGTATTGCTGTTGGCCTGTTGCATTCCTACGCAAATGATAGCCATGAGAAAATGATAGGCAGGGCACTTTCCGATCGTCTGCCTGATGTGATGATTTCTCTCTCCAGTGAGGTCTCTCCGCAGATGCGTGAATATGAACGGTTCAATACAACGATTGCGAATGCGTACATTAAGCCCCTGATGAAAAGCTATTTAAGCCGGCTCAAAGGGCGGTTGGCAAAAGAAGGGGCTTACTGCCCTGTCTTTCTTATGCATTCAGGCGGTGGAATTATTAGCTTAGAAAATGCAGCTGAATTTCCGGTGCGTCTTGTTGAATCAGGCCCTGCTGGCGGCGCTGTATTTGCTGCACATATTGCCGCTAGCCATGGGCTCTATAGGGCGCTGTCCTTTGACATGGGGGGTACAACAGCCAAGATTTGTCTGGTCAAGGACCACACCCCGAAGACTGCCCGGACATTTGAAGTTGCCCGTACCTACAGATTTAAGAAAGGCTCTGGCATGCCGATTTCAATTCCAGTGATCGATATGGTTGAAATTGGTGCAGGCGGCGGGTCGCTGGCTCATGTTGATTCATTAGGTCAGATTAGGGTAGGGCCTGAAAGTGCAGGCTCGCAGCCCGGGCCAGCCTGCTATGGACGAGGGGGGACAGCTCCTACAGTAACAGACTCCGATTTGATTTTGGGTAAGCTTGACCCGGCCGGATTTGCTGGTGGTAGAATCCCTCTCTACACTGAGCGCGCCATACAGGCACTTGATATTCATATTGGTTCGAAACTGGATATGGAAGCGGTGGAAGCCGCTTGGGGTGTGGCAGAGATGGTTGATGAAAATATGGCTAATGCTGCGCGCGTGCATGCTGTTGAAAATGGTGAGGATTTATCAGAATATACGATGATCGCCTTTGGTGGGGCAGCCCCACTTCATGCAGCACGTTTGTGTGAGAAGCTAGGTATACGCCGCTGTCTTATTCCGCAAGGCGCAGGTGTGGGTTCCGCCATTGGTTTCTTGCGGGCCCCATTCAGTTTTGAAGCAAATAATTCAGTGTTTATGCAACTGTCTTCATTTGATCCAGTGAGAGTGAAGCAATTATTTGCCGATATGGAAAAGGAAGCCTCAGCCTTTGTGCGCAGTTGCGATCAAGATGCTAAGATCAAAACAGAATATAAAGTTTACATGCGCTATGCAGGACAAGGCTGGGAAATTCCTGTGCCGCTGACCGTCCAGCACATCACAAAGCCTGATACGGCTGACTACAAAGCTTGTTTTGAGCGGGAATATGAACAGCTTTTTGCTAGAACAGTTGCGGGTATGGAAATTGAAATTACAGTGTGGTCAGTCAATGCTTATACTGAACCGCCAGAAGTTCTCCCTGTCCAGCAAAAAGGTCATCAGAGAACCCTAGAGACAACAAATACCCGTCCCTTTTTTGATCCTGCACTGTCCACTTTTGTGAATGCCACAGTTGCGCAACGAGACGCAGTGAAAGACACAACACAGATTATCGGCCCTGCAATGCTCACGGAGGATGAGACCACAATTATTGTCCCTTCGAGCCGGGATGCAGTAGCTTGCGGTGATGGAACTATCGTTGTATTCGCCAAACAGGATGGAGGTCAAACATGAGCAGACCCCAAAAGATGAAAAATGCCAGAACAAAGATATCACCAGTTGCCCTTCAGGTGATGTGGAATAGGTTGATTTCAGTGGTTGAGGAACAGGCACAGGCCCTGGTCAGAACGGCTTTTTCAACTTCCGTGCGAGAGGCAGGAGATCTATCTGCTGGGGTGTATAATGAAACAGGCGAGATGCTGGCACAGGCGGTCACAGGCACCCCAGGCCATGTGAATGCAATGGCTGATGCTGTTAGTCATTTCATCAGGGTTATTGGCCGCAGCAACATGGCAGAAGGTGACGTCTACATCACGAACGATCCGTGGTTAGGCACCGGTCATCTGCATGATATCACTCTCGTGACACCCTCTTTCCGTGAGGGGCAATTGGTTGGTTTCTTTGCCTGTACCGCGCACATTGTTGATATTGGTGGGCGTGGTTTTGGGGCTGATGCAAATTCAATTTATGAGGAAGGGCTGTACATCCCCATCATGAAGCTTGCAAACAAGGGCTGTTTTGATGGAACCCTGCAGACTATCATCAGGGCGAATGTGCGTGAACCTGACCAGCTGATTGGCGATATTTATGCGCTGTCTAATTGTAATGAGATTGGCCATCGTCGTCTGATGGATATGATGACTGAGTTTGAATTGTATAATCTTTCATCAATATCTGATTTTATTCTGCAGCGGTCACGCATAGCTACTCTTGAACGAATTAATGCACTAGAGCCGGGACAGGCTTCGGGTCATATGCGCATAGATGGGTTTTCTACACCAGTTGATTTGAATGTGACTGTTTCCATTGAAACGGATCGCATCTTGTGTGATTGGGAAGGCACATCTAGGCTTGATAAAAAGGGCATAAACGTACCTCTGGTTTATACCAAAGCCTATGCGTGCTACGCGCTCAAATGCGCGATTGCGCCGGATATTCCGAATAATGCAGCCTCGCTTGCACCGTTTGAAATTACCGCACCTGAAAACACCATTGTGCATGCGCTTCATCCTGCTCCTGTTGCGCTACGTCACGTGATCGGCCATTTTGTGCCGGATACGGTTTATGATGCACTGGACAAGCTGTTGCCGGACCTTTTGCCAGCTGAAGGGGCAGGGTGTTTATGCAATTTTCAGGTGAGCCTGCGCCCTCGCTCAGACAAAGCTGCGCCTTCTGATGCAATACGTGCAGAAGTTCTGATGTTCAATTCTGGCGGGTCAGGCGCACGGCCCAACCTTGACGGGATGAACGCCACAGCCTTTCCCTCTGGTGTGATGACCATGCCAGTTGAAGCGACTGAGCAGGTTGGTCCAGTAATAATCTGGCGCAAAGAGCTGCGTCCCGATAGTGGCGGTCCAGGTCAGTATCGAGGGGGTCTTGGCCAATTTATGGAAGTTGGGGTGCAGGCTGGGCATGAATTTGACCTTCAGGCTATGTTTGACCGTGTCCAGCATCCGGCCCGCGGACGGCGTGGTGGTTCGGCGGGTGCGCCAACAACAATCCAACAGGATGACGGCACCGCTATGCGAGGAAAGGGTAAACAGTTTATTCCCCCGGGTCGGACGGTGAAGATGGCTTTTCCTGGTGGTGGTGGCTATGGCGATCCTAGAGCGCGTGATATAGATGCGATAAGACATGATTTAATCGGTGGTTACATTACAGCTGAAAAAGCAGCGCAGATCTATGGACTTGATAAAGAAGAGATTGTGGCCATTCTAGCAGATGCCAACGCGGTTGATATTTAGCAGGGCAAAATAACCAATTATCAGAGAGATGTGGCATGGGCGTTGCCAAAGACTGTCTTAAAATCGTTGTGACTTCTGCTGTCGCGTTGACAGCAGGTCTTATATGCGAATCTGTTGGGGTTCCAGCACCTTATTTGATGGGCAGTTTATTTGGTGTATGGGTGGTTGGCGGCTCTCTACCTGCAGTACAGTCCTATCTAGGGATTGCTCGCTGGTTTCATGTGCCGGTTGTAATGGGGCTCTCCGTCCTAATAGGGACCAGCTTCAATCCTGAGCTAATCGCCCATATTAACGGTTGGGCGGCAACCCTTGGGGTGATGTTGGTTACAACAGCTATTGCGACGATAGTAGGTGTGTTTTGGCTGGTCCGCATTAGACACTATCCAATAACTGAGGCGTTTTTGAGTTCAGTTCCTGGGGGACAGGCTGAGATTCTAATGATTGCTCGTGAACATACAGAAAAAGACTATGTTGTGGCTTTGTTTCATCTAGTGCGTGTTGTGCTAGTTTTTTGCTCAACACCGCTACTTTTGGCTTTTACTCAGGGTCATTTAGCTGTTGCGCAGTCGAATTTTGTTTTGCATCAGATGCCGACCTTTCTCTCACTTCCGTTGTGGGTTCTGTCTATGTTTTTGATGACTGCTTTGGTTGGCTATCTGATCGCACGGCTTTTGCACATGCCTATGCCACATCTGCTCGGTCCTTTATGTCTTAGCATTGTGCTGCATATAACTGGTGCGCTTGATATACCCCGCATTTCTGAGTTTGTAATTCTTGCACAGGTTGCGATTGGTGGGGCTATAGGCGCGCGCTTGGCTCAAGTTGAGTTCCGCGAGCTATATAGCTATATCGCTGATGCAGTAGTCAGCGCAGTGATTATGTTAGTGGTTTACGCTATTTCTGCTTTGTTTTTGAACGCTCTGTTTGGTCTTGACCTCCTCAAATTATGGTTGGCTTTTGTGCCAGGCGGGCTTTATGAGGTTACGTTGCTGGCTCTGCTATTTGGTTTTGACGTTGCCTTTGTTGCTGTGCATCATACAATAAGGATCATGTTCATCATTCTGTCGCTTCCAGTTTTAATTCCAACACTGAAACGACTAATTCGTCCAAATGGTTGATGGCTAGAGACAAGTGATGATAAGGAAAGCTATATCCTTAGCGGAGGGTTATTACCCGGGAGGTTGTTATGGAATTGGACTCAGACCAGCGTGCTGAATTTGACCGAGAAGGTTATCTGTTTTTTCCAGGCCTGTTTACCCCTGAAGAAGCCAATTTACTGAAAGCGGAAGCGGATAATGTCTATGCCCTTCAGCGCGAAGAGGTATGGCGGGAAACATCAGGTGTCGCTCGGACAGCTTTTGCCGCGCACACCTATAATGAGGGGTTTCGGCGACTTGGCGCGCATCCGCGCTTGATAGAGCCGGTATCTGATCTATTGGAAGGCGATGTTTACATGCATCAGTTCAAGGTCAATGCCAAAGCCGCTTTTGACGGTGATGTCTGGCAATGGCACCAGGATTATGGCACCTGGAAGCGTGATGATGAGATGCCAGAGCCTCGGGCAATGAATATTGCTGTGTTTTTAGATGATGTTACCGCTGCTAATGGACCCTTGTTATTCATTCCTGGCAGCCATAAAATTGGGGTAATCGATGCCGGCCACGATCTGAGCACCACTAGTTATCCGTTATGGACACTGGATCGCGATAAAGTCAGCGAGCTGGCTGAGCGGGGCGGTTGTGTTGCTCCTACAGGTCCGGCAGGTAGTATGCTGATGTTTTCTTCGCTTCTGGTGCATGCCAGTCCAGCAAATATTTCGCCTTTTGACCGAACCATTGTCTATCTCTCTTTATGTCACGTCGATAATCATATTCGTGCCTTTAACCGCAAGGAATGGATTGCGCACCGTGATTTTACGCCGATCATGCCGCTGCCAGATAATTGCCTTGATGAACTGGTTGCCGCGCGTGAAGCTGCTGAATAAGAACAGTCCGGATATGAATTGATGTATCTGTATCCTGAACTTCTTCGCCGGGCAGAGGCTGAAAAGCCGGTCCGTGTTGGCCTGATCGGGGCAGGAAAATTTGGCTCAATGTTTTTATCGCAAGTGCCAACCACGCCCGGGTTGGTAGTGAGTTATATTACCGATCTTCATCCCGATAACGCTAAGGCGGCCTGCCGCGCGACAGGATGGGCAACTGAGCAGGTTGATGCAGTTCATTTTACTGATGACGCTGAAATGATGATGCGGAGTGGGACAGTCGATGTGGTGGTTGAAGCTACCGGCAACCCTGTTGCTGGGATTTATCATGCGCAGATGGCGATCAGTCATGGTCTACATATTGTGATGGTAAATGTGGAAGCTGATGTTTTAGCGGGGGCCGAACTGGCCCGTCGTGCGCGTTCTGCTGGTACAGTGTATTCCATGGCTTATGGTGACCAGCCAGCCTTGACAGTAGAGCTTGTGGATTGGGCACGTTCCTGCGGTTTTGAAGTGGTTGCAGCCGGGAAAGGTACTAAATATCTGCCCGCCTATCATTATGCTACCCCGGATACAGTGTGGGATTTTTATGGGCTAACCGCTCAGCAGGCGGCTGACGCTGGGATGAATAGTCAGATGTTCAACAGCTTTCTCGATGGCACCAAATCTGCGCTTGAAATGGCAGCAATTGCCAATGCCACAGGTCTGTCCTGTCCAGGAGATGGATTGCGGTTTCCAGCAGCGGGCATGGATGATCTGGCACATATTCTGCGACCAGTAGATGCTGGCGGTGTGTTAGATGAACCTGGTCAGGTTGAAGTTGTCTCGTCACTAGAACGAGATGGCCGGCCGGTTTTCAAGGATTTGCGCTGGGGCGTCTATGTGGTGGTTAAAGCGCCGAATGATTATGCTGCCGCCTGTTTTCAGCAATATGGGATGAATACAGACAGCTCTGGTCAATATTCAGCCATGTATAAGCCGTTTCACCTGATTGGACTTGAGCTGAACATATCAGTTCTATCTGCTGCCCTGTGTGGCCAGCCCACAGGCACAACACAGCAATTCACAGGTGATGTGGCGGCCGTAGCCAAACGTGATATTCGTGCTGGCGAGGTGCTGGATGGTGAAGGCGGCTATACTGTGTGGGGCAAGCTTTATCCGGCAGCTAAGTCTGTTGCAGAAAATGCGCTGCCAATTGGTCTTGCTCATCAGGTCAAACTAACCTCTGATATTCGTGCTGGTCATACAATCTGTTGGTCTGATGTGGCCATCGATAAGGACAATTTGGCTGTCCAGATGCGCCTTGCCCAACAAAATCAGCTAGCTTAGTAAAATCAGCTGCGCAAAAGAAACTTGTATTTCGTTCAGCTTTAACTTGCTAACGTTAAAAATTCTGTTAGCGTGTCTGCAATTCTGTGCGAAAGCCCAACTTTTTGAGGAAAATAATGCCAAGCGGCATTTCGGGTTACTATGACACCAGAAGTCGTTTTTGACGTCATCCAGATCATTTTTGCTGATATCGTTTTATCGGGAGATAACGCGCTTGTGATTGGCATGGCTGCGGCCGGCCTATCTGCCAAATTGCGCAAACGTGCAATTTTTATTGGCATGGCTTTGGCAGCTGGCCTGCGAATTTTGTTTGCTATCACCGCGACATATCTTCTGGCGATTAAGGGCATTTTAATTGTAGGTTCTGTGCTTCTGGCCTTGGTATGTTGGCGGTTTTATAATGACCTAAAGGAATTTAATGGTCCTTCTGTACTGAATGTAACTGAAGAAGCAGTAGAGGGAACAGAAAAGACAGAACCTTCTGAGGGGGTCGATGACACCAAATTTAGCCGTGCATTGGCGACCATTTTAATGGCAGATGTTTCTATGTCGATCGACAATATTGTAGCGGTGGCTGCGATCGCGCGGGACAACACAACCTTGCTTGTTTTTGGTCTGGCGCTAGCGATTGCTTTCATGGCCTTTTTTGCCTCAATGATTATGCGAATCATGCTAAAATACAGGTGGCTATCCTGGCTGGGATTGTTGTTGCTAGTCTATTTAACAGCAATGATGCTTCATGATGGTCTTGTCGATCTGGGAGTCATTAGTAGCTTTTTTGCATAAATTATGTAGGTTTACTGTAAAAATTAAGACTTTTGAAATTGGCTGAATGTATATGTGGGGACTAAAAAACTATGACTGTTACCTATCTGAAAAAAGCGGATAAGACACCGCAAACTGGCACTGATGAGACTCAGGCGATTGTGAGCGAAATGCTGTCTCGTATTGAGGATGAGGGTGAAGATGCAGTCCGCGCTTATGCTGAAAAGTTGGATAACTTTAATGGTGATGTAATTATCTCAAAAGAGCAAATTTCTGCTGCTGCAGAAAAGGTGTCTGAGCAACTCAAAGCTGATATCCAGTTTTCGTATGATCGAGTTACAAAATTTGCACAGGCCCAGAAAGATTCCATAACAGAATTTGAAACTGAATTGTCCCCCGGCCTATGGGCAGGACAGAAATTGATCCCAATAGAAACCGCTGGCTGTTATGTGCCAGGCGGGCGTTATGCACATGTAGCATCTGCTATTATGTCTGTCGCCACAGCAAAAGTGGCTGGTGTTGAAAATGTGATTGCCTGTTCCGCACCAAATGGTAATGAAGGTCCACATCCGGCAATTTTATATGCCATGCACTTAAGTGGGGCGGACACAATTCTTTCTCTAGGAGGAGTTCAAGCTATTGCTAGTATGGCCTTTGGCCTGTTCACAGGTAATAAGGCTCGGATCCTCGTTGGTCCAGGTAACCGGTTTGTGGCCGAAGCCAAGCGTATGCTTTATGGGCGGGTTGGAATTGACATGTTTGCTGGTCCTACTGAAATTGCGATTATTGCTGATAAAACAGCAGATGCGCAGATAGTAGCAGAGGATCTTGTGAGTCAGGCTGAACATGGCCCGGATTCTCCTGCCTGGTTGTTTACTACCTCACGTGAACTTGCAGATAAAGTGACCGACCTGATGCCTCGCCTAATAGAGGCTCTACCAGAAACAGCTCGTAACGCGGCCACCTCCGCCTGGCGCGATTATGGAGAGATTATCTTGTGCGACACAGATGAAGAAATGGCAGGGGTGTCTGATGAGTATGCAGCAGAGCATCTTCAGGTACACACCGGTTCAGACAGCTGGTTCACAGATAGGCTGAAAAATTATGGCTCGTTATTTGTGGGTGAGGAAACAACTGTAGCTTATGGTGATAAATGTTCTGGTACGAATCATATTTTGCCGACCAAGGGTGCGGCTCACTACACAGGGGGCCTGTCTGTTCATAAATATATGAAAATTGTGACCACCCAGCGTATGACGCGGGAAGCCAACCGTGAAGTAGCCCCGGCCTCTGCTCGGATATCGCGTCTTGAAGGGATGGAAGCCCATGCCCGCTCGTCTGATGTGCGGTTACGGAAATATTTTCCAAACGAAAATTTCTGAGGTATGCACTAGACAGTTGTGCAATATTTAAATGAGGGCACAAAATGAAAGCAGTTGTATACACAGGCGATAACAGCGCAGAATACACAGATGTGGATAGCCCTGTTGTGCAGGATGGACAGACCAGAGTTGAGCTGTCTTTTTGTGGAATTTGCGGATCCGACATGCATGCTTGGCACGGACATGATGAAAGACGGGTCCCTCCGCTTGTGCTGGGACACGAAGCTGTTGGTCGGGCTAAAGATGGGCCCTATGAAGGCCATTTAGTCGCGATCAACCCGTTGATGCGATGCAGGACTTGTCCGTCGTGCCAAACAGGTGATGAACATCTTTGTGCTTCGCGTGAGCTGATTGGTATGCGGGTTCCCGGCGCTTTTGCTGAAGAAGTCGCTATTGATAGCGCCAATCTGACGGTTCTGCCTGAGGATGTTTTGCTTAGCGATGTGGCATTAGCTGAACCGCTGGCTTGTGCATTACATACGGTTCATCTTGGCCAAGCGGCGTTGTCTGTGCCGCTGCCAGACTCGCGTTTAGTTATTTTGGGGGGTGGGGCGATTGGTCTGCTATGCGCACTTGCCGCACAATATTATGGCTGCAGTGAAATTCTAATTGCGGAAACCAACCCGATTAGGAGTAAGATTCTGGAACAGGTTACGCAAGCGACAACCTATAACCCGCTGGAGGGTGTGCAAGAAGCCGCACAGAATTGTGATTTGATTATTGATGCAGTTGGTTCTGCGGCCACACGAAGTGCATCATCTGCTTTGGTAAGACCTGGCGGAGTGATTGTTCATATCGGTCTGCAGGATAATCTTGATGGGCTGGATACTCGCCGCATAACTCTGCAGGAAATCACTTTTCAAGGCAGCTATTGTTACCGGGACAGTGACTTTGCACTGGCAGTTGACCTGCTTGTCAACAAAACCATAACAGGGGCGGGTTGGACAGAGGTGCGGGCGATGGCGGATGGTCCACAGGCATTTATGGATATTGATGAAGGTCGTGCTGGGCCAAAAATCATACTTAATACAGTTCCTTGAATAAGTGTCTATTTGCCAGACTCAAACATGGAGGTAAAGGCCTGTTCAGGCCGCCGGCGCCAATGTCCCTCTGCAACAGCATTAAAAAAAGACAGAATGTCCTGACTGAACTGATCTGGCATTTCCAGATTTAGCAAATGACCTGATTGCGGATAAATTTTTAGACCTGCCAGAGGCAGGGTCCTTTTCAACCACAAATTTACGTCCAGACAAGGTTCGTCCTCGTCACCGCATAAAAGCAGCACAGGCAGGGTCAGGCGGGTCAGCTGGTCTGCAAAGTCGTGTAGACTGGGGCGTTTGGCCTGCACTTCTGAAAGCGTATTGGCAGCGCCAACATAAGGCCGGTCACTGAGATGCTGTCGAAATTGCTGCCATGCAGCTTCATTTTTATGCTTTAGCTGAACACGGTTTGGGGCAGAGGCCATACCCTCTGCAGGAATTTGTCTATACTTGAAAATTCGTTCTGCACTGGTGACAGAATCCCGAATAAAAGCCTCTCTCGTCGGCGGGTGCGCGCCGGATCCGCCACTGGCGCAGACAACGGACAAACAGCGTTCAGGCGCAGCCAGCCCCAGCATCAGCGCAATATAGCCTCCCATGCTGAGACCCACCATATGTGCCTTTTCGATCTGAAGATTGTCAAGCAGGGCAATCACATCATCACGGTTTTCCTTCCAGCCATAGGCATCTGCTGTTTCCGGCACGTCAGATGGCGGATAGCCACGTGCGTTCAATGCAAGTGTTCTGAAAAGGCTGCCATGGTGACTTAGGTAGTTAATCTGATAATCCCAAGATCGCGCATCACCGCCGAATTCATGTAAGAAGATTACAGCTTCACCTGCGCCTCTATCGCGGTAATACAGATTAATGCCCTGATTGGTGAAAGATGGCATGTTATTTTCCTGTCTACCTGTTTTCGGGTTTCGTTTTAGATCGCCTGACTACTCTGCCGTCAATAATACAGCGCCGTCAAATCAATGGTAGGGGTGAACTGAGCAATGGCAATGCTTGCGCATTTTATTGGCTTTTTTGCAATTTTTCGTTATGTATCTCAGCCTGACACGGCACGCTATTGATGACCTTGCCAGGTCAGACAGATATAGCTGAAAAGGGGTCAGAGTATGAGCACAGATATCTACGGTATCCATGACTGGGGTGACGGGCTTTTACGGATTTTAGAGAATGGCCATATTGGGCTGTGTCATCCTGAACGACCAGAGGCTGAACCCACAGATTTGCTCAGTCTTGTGCAGAATCTTAGCCAGCGCGGCATTGCCACACCTGTTCTGATTAGGGTCACTGATTTTCTGAAACGCCGGATTGAAGAAATTAACCTCAGCTTTGCTGATGCGATTTCTGAAATGGACTATAAAGGCCGGTATCAGGGTGTTTTTCCGGTCAAGGTTAATCAGCAGGCTGAGGTAATTGAGCGTATCGCTGATTATGGCCATCCCTATAATTTTGGTTTTGAGGTTGGGTCCAAAGCTGAATTGCTAATTGCGTTGTCTTTGAATCTGCCAGCAGAGGCAGCAATAATTTGTAATGGGATCAAAGACAGTGAATTTCTGAATTTGGCGGCCTCCTCTCTTAAACTTGGCTTTAATATCTTTATTGTTCTGGAAAGCCCTCGTGAACTAGAACTGGTCCTAGATGTTGTGAAAAACACAGATGTGCGACCCCAGCTGGGCGTGCGCATTAAACTGACCAACACAGTTAGCGGAAACTGGTCAGAATCAAGCGGTGACAGATCAACGTTTGGTCTGACCATTGCGCAGATTATGGATGTGATTGAGACGCTAAGGGCGGAAGGGTATCTTGATTGTCTGTGCCTGCAGCATTCCCATCTGGGCAGTCAGGTCCCCAACATTATAGAAATCAGAAAATCGGTTCAGGAAGCCTGCCAGTTCTTTGCAGAATTGCGGCGTGAGGGTGTTCCATTACGCTATCTTGATCTGGGCGGCGGGCTTGGGATTGATTACACAGGTGAGAAAACAGCGTCAGCCAATTCAATAAACTATACCCTGCGTGAATATTGCCTGAATATCATTGAAACTGTCAAAGATATGATGGATGCGAATGAGGTTGAGCATCCGGTTATCATCACAGAAAGTGGCCGGGCGTGTGTGGCGCAGTCATCGCTGCTGATTTTTAATGTGTTAGAAGCAACACATTTTGACAGTGAGATTGAGGTTGTTGCCCAAGATGATGATCATCCTTATCTGCTGAAAATGCTTGAAATTCAGACTTATTTGACGCGCGAGCGTGTTCAGGAATGCTGGAATGATCTGAAATATTATCGTGATGAAATCCGTGCCTTATTCAGGCGTAATCAGGTTTCGCTCGCGGTCACAGCGCGTTCTGAACGGGCTTATCTGTATCTGATCATGAAAATCAAGCAGGTGCTGCGAGATCCAGAAGCAATGACAGAGGATATGAAACAGGCCCTTGTTCAGGTTGCCGATATCTATCATTGTAATTTCAGCCTGTTCCAGTCTCTACCTGATGTATGGGCGATTGACCAGATTCATCCGCTGGCCCCTTTGCAGCGTCTGCATGAACCCCCGCAGCGTGTTGCGATTCTAAGTGACATTACCTGTGATTCAGATGGCAAGATCGATAAATTTGTTCTGGGTGACGGTGTTTCTGATACCTTGCCGGTTCATGATCTCAAAGCTGATGAGGACTATTTTCTGGGCGTGTTTTTCATTGGCGCATATCAGGAAACACTTGGTGATTTACATAATCTGTTTGGTGATACCAATGTGGTCACGATCGGTCTGGATGACGCTGGCGGATTTGAAATCCTTAAAGAACAGGATGGGGATACAATTTATGAAGTGCTGTCCTATGTTGAGTATGAGCCAAAACGATTATTATCATCATTCAAAGCGATTGTCGAAACAGCCGTGAAAAAGGGTAAGGTCAGTCCGGCAGATAGGCGCCAGATGATAAAAGCTTATACAGATAGTTTGAATGGCTATACCTATTTCGAACATTCAGATCACTAAGTTGAGCTATCTGAGAAACTCAGCGGAAAAAGAGGTGTGATATCCATGACCAAAATTCTTGTTATTGGCGCTGGTGGCGTCGGATCTGTTGCCACACATAAAATGGCTATGCTGCAAGATGTGTTCAGCGACATCACGCTGGCCAGCCGCCGTGAAGTGAAATGCAAAGATATTGCAGACTCTGTGATGGCCAAGGTGGGGCGCCAGATTCAGACAGCTGAACTTGACGCGGACGATACAAATGCTACCGCTCGCCTGATCGAAAAAACTGGAGCTGAACTGGTGGTGAATCTAGCACTTCCCTATCAGGATTTAACCATCATGGAGGCGTGCCTGAAAGCCGGCGCGCATTATCTGGATACAGCGAATTATGAACCGGTTGATGAAGCCAAATTTGAATATCACTGGCAGTGGGCCTATCAGGACAGATTTGAAAAAGCTGGGCTGATGGCCTTGTTAGGTTCAGGTTTTGATCCGGGCGTAACCAACGTCTTCACCGCCTATACAAAAAAACATCTGGTCAGCCAGATGCATACCCTCGACATACTCGATTGTAATGACGGTGATCATGGCCAGCATTTTGCCACCAATTTTAATCCTGAAATTAACATCCGCGAAGTTACCGCCCCGGCTCGTCACTGGCAGGACGGGGGGTGGGTGGAAACGCCTGCCCTGTCAACAAGGCACAGCTTTGATTTTCCGAAAGTCGGTTCCCGCAACATGTATCTGATGTATCATGAGGAGCTTGAATCATTATCAAAACATTATCCTGAACTGCAGCGTGCCCGTTTTTGGATGACCTTTGGTGAGTCCTATTTAGCGCATCTTGAAGTGTTGCAAAATGTTGGGCTGACATCAATTGAGCCGATCCTATATCAGGGTCGTGAAATTGTGCCGCTGCAATTTTTGAAAGCTGTTCTGCCTGATCCAGGTAGTCTGGGGAAAACCACAACAGGCAAGACCTGTATAGGGACAATCATAACAGGCCAGCAAGACGGCCAGGAGAAAACTGCCTATGTTTATAATGTGTGTGACCATGAAGTCTGCTTTGCTGAGGTGGGATCACAGGCTGTCAGTTATACAACTGGTGTGCCGGCGATGATCGGGGCAGCGCTTATGGCGACAGGCACCTGGTCGGGCAAGGGCGTGTTTAATATGGAACAGTTTGACCCTGACCCGTTTATGGCAATGCTGAATGACCATGGTCTGCCTTGGCAGGTCAAAACCCTTGACCAGGGTCTCCCATTCTGAAGACGGCGCGATTTCATAAAATGATGATGCAGACCAAAACAGCTGGACCAGGCAGCTTTTCAGGATTTGATTTATCATCCGTGCCCAGCCCGTGTTTTGTGACTGATCTGGCGCGCCTGGAAGATAATCTGCGTCTACTGAATGCTTTGACAGAGGCCTCAGGTGCGCATGTTCTGACAGCTCTGAAAGCGTTTTCTCTCTGGTCAACAGCACCTCTTGTCAGCCGGTATTTAGCAGGCACCTGTGCCTCTGGCCTGTATGAAGCCCGTTTGGCCCGCGCCCATTACAGCGGACTGCTATCCTGTTTTGCCCCGGCTTACAAAACCGATGAGATGGACGAGCTTGCAGGCTTGTGCGATCATATCATTTTCAACACGCCGCAACAGATCAGCCGGTTTGCAGGTCAGGCAACTGCACAAGGAGCAGAACTTGGTCTGCGGGTGAATCCCTGTCTGCCGCAGGGGGAAGTTGAAAAATATGACCCTGCCGCACCACGGTCGCGTCTTGGCACGCCAGTTAGTCAGCTTGCAGATTATCATTTTGATCAGATATCCGGTTTGCATATCCACAGTCTATGTGAACAGGGTTTTTCTGAACTGGCAAATGTGATCAGTGTGGTCAAACCGCTTCTGGACAGGGCTGGCAGCCGGCTGTCCTGGCTCAATTTGGGGGGCGGGCATATGATCACAGCCCCAGACTATGACCGTGAGGCGCTGATTAACTGTCTGTGTGATTTGAAGCAGCGCTATGATCTGGATATCTATCTTGAACCTGGAACTGCAATTGCCTTTGATGCAGGTATTCTGGTTGGTGAGGTCATGGATATAATGGAAAATGACGGGCCGATTGCCATTCTGGATATTTCTGCGACCTGTCATATGCCGGATGTACTGGAAGCCCCTTACCGGCCAGCCCTGTTGGCAGAAGCAGACACAGAAACCGGCGTGCTTGTGCGGTTGGGCGGGCCAAGCTGTCTGGCTGGTGATGTCATCGGTGATTACTGGTTTGAGGATCTGCCTGTCCCCGGTCAGCGGCTTGCGTTCTTGGATCAAGCGCATTATTCGATGGTGAAAACAACAACTTTTAATGGCGTGCCGCTGCCTGCCCTCGCTTTATGGGACAGCCGCACAGACAGCTTGCAGCTGCAAAAACAATTTAGCTATGAGGATTTTGAAGGCAGATTATCGTGACAGGGACAGATGCCACATGGGTCACCCAGTTCTTGGGGGAAGAGCTGACAGCAGAGGAAAACAGGTTGGAAACCGCAGCTTGTGAGATTATCCCCTGCGGTCTGGAAAAAACTGTGTCATATGGCAGTGGCACAGCTGCTGGCCCGGCAGCAATTATTTCGGCCAGCCATCAACTAGAGCGTTTAATCGGCGAGGATGAGGCTTGCCGTCACGGGCTTTACACTCATCCGGCACTTGACTGTTCTGCCCCGATTGCTCAGGTTCTGCACAATGTTCAGAAACAGGTGTTTGCCTGTATTGGGCGTGGCCATATTCCGGTTACGCTGGGCGGCGAACACAGCCTGACTTATGGTGCGGTTAAAGGACTGCAGGACGGTCTTGAACAGCCTTTTGGCATTGTACAGATTGATGCCCATGCCGATTTGCGCACTGCTTATCAGGGAGAGCCGCATTCACATGCTAGTGTGATGCAGCTTTGCTGTTCGGCAGATATTCCTTTGTTCCAGCTGGGCGTTCGGGCCTTATGCCGAGAAGAGGTAGAGGCACGCAGGCATTATAATGTAGGCTATTGTGATGCGGACAGACTTGTCAGACAGCAGCTCTCTTCAGTGACGTTGCCGGATGATTTTCCAGAATTAGTTTATGTAAGTTTCGATCTAGATGGGCTAGATCCGGCTGTTCTGCCCGCAACCGGCACGCCTGTCCCCGGAGGACTGGGGTTCTATCAAGCTCTTGATTTGGTCAGCTCTGCCTGTTCAGGCCGCAAAATTGTCGGTATGGACATTGTTGAACTGGCCCCCAGCCAGGCGCATCCGGCCAGTAATTTTACCGCTGCGCTTGTTACTTATCATCTGATTGCATTGGCCCTGTCACAGCGTTAGGACACGGTCAGGGCAGGGTTGCCAGCTTTTCTGTTAACAGATTTGCCAGCTCACTGTCCGGAGGCAGGCCAGCTAATAATTTAGACCAGCTTTCACGCGCAAGAGGGATATTGTTTTCGCTTAAAGCGAAATGCCCTCTGAAGAAGAGCCATTGTGGATGCGCCTGAGAGCGGGGCCTGTCGCGGACTTCATTCTGCTCAAATAGTTTGCCTATTCGCCGTGCATGCTGTTCACTCTCGCCAGATTGCAGAATTACTTCAGATAATTTGATCAGAACAGCAATATCTGACTTGTCCATTTCAGCTGCTCTGAAAAGGGCGCTGATTTGCTCATCTGGCCTACCCAGCACCTTGTAAGATTGGGCCAGCCGCAGCCAGCCCTCGCGATCATCAGGACTGTCTTCCAGCCGCGCCGCCAGCCCGGCGACCATACCTTCGATCATCGCCTGCTGCTCTGCTGCAGACATCTGGCTTGAATCGGCCTCACCTTGTGAGGTGCTGGCTTTCGCCTTCTCTGGAAGGTCAGGTGCCGGCAGACCGCCATCATCTGCGGCTTGCCGGATGCTGTCTTCCAATGTCTCTCGCCAGGGCGCATTGGGCGCAGACAGCTGGAACAGATACGCCCATCTGTCAATGGCCAGCTGGTAAGCTTCATCTTGATAGGCCGCAAGACCCCATAAAAACAGCGCGCGCGGCTCATTCGGCTCCACCTGCAAAATCTCATTGATCAGCTCGCGGGCAGGGATGGTCACCTGGCCGCCAGCAGCTCGGCTCAAAGCTTCAGCGATCATGGCCTTGATATCTGCTGCGTCATCGGACAGCGATAGCGCGTTTTGCAGCGCATCAATCTCAACTCTGCTGTTTCCAGTTCTGGCTGCTGCAAGTGCTAGCTGCAGCCAGGATGCAATATCATCTGGCTGTTTGGCAGCCGCCTTTTGTGCAGCGTCGAAGGCGGTGTTCAACGCTTCTGTTTCTGCCTTTGTTTCTGCCTGTTTCTGGGCCAGTTCAGTTGTTCGCTTATATAAGGGCTGGTCAGGCAGATCAGGCCGGCCATAAAGCCCGTATAACAGCCCGGCTGCAGCGGTGATCGCAATGCCCGCGGCGGCTGCATGGCGCACAGGAAGTGCTGGCTGTGACTTTGCAGTGTCATCTGCCTGATTTATCTGCCTATCTGACCACTTTTTTTTATGGCGCTCTGTTAACTGATTTGCATTCTGGAGCGGGCGGGGGCGGCGCATTCCAAAGATGATGATCAGTCCACCCCCTGTTAGGATCAACGCAGGGGCCAGCCATAACAGCAAAGTTTGTGTTGATACAGGGGGACGCAACAGCACATAATCACCATAGCTGTTCTGGATACGCTCCAGAATCGCAGCATCACTTGCTCCTGTCTGCAGCAGGCCGCGAACCTCACGGCGGAGATCCTTTGCAAGATCGGCATCAGAATCATCAATCGACTGGTTCTGACAAACCAGACAACGCAGCTGTTTTGACAGAGCCCGCGCACGGTCTTCTAATATAGGATCAGCTAGCTTCTCTTCTGGTGTGAGGGCCGCTGCCGGCCAGCCGGTGAGACTGAAAAAAAAGGCACTGAAGAACAACAGCGCAAAAACTGTCCGTATTATTTGTCCTGCTGTTACCTGCCTCATCTGGCGTTTTCAATGGCAGGCATGATCAGCCTGTCCATTACCCCTTTGTCAATTGGCCCGGCATGGCGCAGAATAATCTTGCCCTGCTTGTTGAGGATGTAGGTTTCCGGCACTCCATAAAGCCCCCAGCGCAAAGCGGCCTGGCCTTCAAAATCAACAGCAATCTGGCTGAACGGATTTCCATATTGCCTCAGAAAGGCATCGGTATCTTCCGGCCTATCCTTATATGCAATTCCGATAACTGGCAGTTGCTGGCTCAACGCTTCTAGCGCAGGAGCCTCAGCCCTGCAGGGCGCGCACCAGCTGGCAAAAAAATTTACCACCGCCACCTGACCTGATACAGCTGAAAAATCCAGAAAGGAGGCAGGGTCAGATAACAGGGGCAGATCTGTCCGTGGCGGGGCTTTGCCGATCAGAACAGAGGGCAGCTGGGTGACATCACGGTTTCCAGACAGCGTGGCAAGAAGGGCCATCCCAGAGATGCCTAGCAAAATCACAAAGCCCAGCAAGGGGAGTATAAAGGACAGCCTAAATCTCATTGTAGGGTTATCTTCAGCATTATGTCGGCTCTACTGTTGTCTTGATTGCGGGGCGGCGGCGCAGAATAGCAATGCCGCCGCCAAAGGCCATGAATATTGTACCCAGCCAGATAAAGCTGACCAACGGCTTGTGATAAAGTCGCAGCGTATACCCCTTTTCAGCATCCCCGTCGCCTAGCACGATGTAGTGATCACCGCTTAGCCTTGTGCGAATAGCAGCTTCCGTTGTGGTTTGACGGGCTGCCGGATAGAACCGCTTCTCAGGATATAAAGTCGTTATCTGGCGACCATTCTCAAACAGATCAATAACAGCAGTTTCTGTCTGGTAATTTGGCCCTTGGCGGGCTTCAACATCGGTGAACTTTGCTTCTTGTCCGGCCAGCATAATGGTCTCGCCTGGCTTGGCACGTGTTATTACCTCTGTCTGAAACAGGCCTTCTCCCAGCGCACCAATAAGAAAGATTACCATCCCAAAATGTGCGACCCACATGCCCCAAACAGGCCCGCTGATAAGCTTAAGCCGCTGCAGGCGCGCACCCGGTCCGAACGGCTTTATCCGGAAAAGAAGGTCACCGATGACAGAAATGCCTAGCCAGCCGGCAAGGCCTAGACCAGCAACTGCAGCCGCAGACAAGCCGTTCACAAGGCTCAGCGCGGCAAGGCTCGCGAGGCTGGCGCCGATGCAGGCTGCTGTAAGGGTGGTGCGTGCAGAGGGCATTATACCGGACCGCCAGACCAACAATGGGCCGATCGCCATACAGATAACTAACACTGACATCACAGGGGTGAAAGTGGCGTCAAAATAAGGTGGCCCCACCGTAATACGCGCGCCCGTTGCCACTTCAAGCGCCAGCGGGTAAAAGGTGCCGATAAGGACAATTAATGTGGCAGCTGTCAGTAGGAAGTTATTGGCGATCAGTCCGGCTTCGCGGCTAATTAACTGTGTCTGTGTGGGACTTACTAGCTGTGGGCCACGCCAGGCAAACAGCGCCAACGGTATCCCGATAGCCACGAGCAGAATCCCTAAGACAAATACGCCACGTGCAGGGTCACTGGCAAAGCTGTGTACAGATGTCAGAAGTCCTGATCGCACAATAAAGGTGCCGACGAGGGATAGCGAAAACGCAAGGATGGCCAGCAAGATGGTCCAGCTTTTCAGCTGCCCTGTTTTTTCAACCACCAGGCTGGAGTGCAGCAAGGCGGTTGCTGCCAGCCAGGGCATCAGCGAGGCATTTTCAACTGGGTCCCAGAACCACCAGCCGCCCCAGCCAAGCTCATAATAAGCCCACCAGCTGCCTAGCGCTATGCCCAGGGTGAGCGCACACCAGGCGGCACTTACCCATGGTCGCATCACCCGTGCCCAGTCTTTGTCAACACGTCCATTGATTAATGCGGCCACAGCAAATGCAAAAGCCATCGACAGGCCAACATAGCCCAGATACAGCATCGGTGGATGCATCGCCAGTCCGATATCCTGCAGAATGGGGTTGAGCCCGCGCCCGTCGACAGGAGCAGGATCAAGCCGCGTAAATGGGTTGGATGTAAACAGGCTGAACGCCAGAAAGGCAGTTGTTACAATACCCTGAACTGCCAACACACGCGATTTCAACACAGCATGCATCTGTTGTCGGCCAAGGCTTAATCCCATGCTGAATAGCACTAGGATCACAATCCATAACAACAAGGAGCCCTCATGGTTTCCCCATGTGCCTGAAATTTTGTAAATCAGCGGTTTTGCAGAATGGGAATGGTTGGTGACAAGCGCCACTGAAAAATCAGAACTGATAAATGACCAGACTAGTCCAGAAAAGGCAAATAGCACTGTGACACCGGCGATAACCGTAAACATATCAGCTGAGGCCATCAGCCAGGCTGCGCGCGGGGGCCTGGCTGCAAGACTGCCATAAAGAGGCAGAATTGCCTGGCAGCAACTGGCGATAAGGGCCACAAACAAAGCGAAGTGAGACAGCTCAGCAATCATTTTGAACTATCTCCTTTCCAGACTCCCTGTTCTTTCAGGCTCTCAGCAACCTCACGCGGCATGTAGGTTTCATCATGCTTGGCTAGAACATTCTCTGCTCTGAATATATTGTCTTCAAACCTGCCCTGCGCAATAATGCCCTGTCCCTCGCGAAACAGATCAGGTAGCGCGCCATTAAAAAGCACGCTTACAACAGCTGCACTGTCTGTAATGGAAAAGCGGGCCTGCAAGCCGTCAATCTGAACCGATCCTTCTTCAACCAGACCGCCGATGCGTAGCTGCCCAGCCGTCATTTTCTCAGGTGTCAGCTCAGAAGGCGTTAGAAACAGTACAATATTTTCCTGCAGCGCTGACAACACCAGGAAGCCTCCACCGGACAGCAGCGCGGCTATCACAGCGAACACCGCCAGTCGTTTGGATTTGCCTGTCACCCGAAGTTAAGCCTTTATTCAGCTAAGACTATCTTCAGCATTAAAACGCTCAGTCCAGTCACTCAGAAGATTGCGTGCTGTCTGATTATTCGGCTGAAGATGATCATCATGGTCATCATTCTTTGCAGTTAACTCTACTACATAACCATTTGGATCACGAAAGTAGATTGATGAAATAAATCCATGATCTGAAATACCTCTCGTTGGCACATTTTCCTTTTTACCCTTTTCAAACATCTCATGCAAATGGGTCTGTGTCACTTCCAGTGCCAGATGCAAATCATAATCATGCTGCTTGATAAACTCGAAGGGCTGATCTGGGGCTTCAAAAAAAGCAATAAAAGACCCGTCATCTAGCTGATAAAAACTATGCAGGACAGAAGTATCTCGGCCTGTTTTTGTTTCCTTGATTTCCAATGCGCCTGCTAACGTAAGGCCCAAGAATTCTTCATAAAATGCCCGCGTCTGCTCTGAATTGCGGCACCTGAAGGCGGCGTGGTGAAGTCCTTTTATCATGGTTATCCTCATGAGGTTATTTGCCTATTTTTAAATAGGCAGCAATGTCGTATTTTCAACACTAAACTAACTTCTGTAGATACAAGGGAGGTTAAGCTTGTCTTCTTTGAGCTGACCGGCGCATGATAAGTGTGGCTGATAAAGAAATTGATGGGTAACAGCTTATGATTAAAATGCGTCTGCGCCGAAGCCTTTTATTTGTGCCAGCTAACCGGCCGGAGTTGTTTGACAAGGCTCTTGTAGGTCCAGCTGACATGATTTGTATAGAGCTGGAAGATGGTGTTGGGCCTGAGCAGAAAGATTTGGCACGTGAAAATATGCAGACGCTGCTGGCTAGCCTGTCTGCTGAGAACACAGGCATACAGGCAGAAATATTGGTGCGCGTCAACCATCCTGAAACAGCTGCTGGGCAGGATGATTTGTCAGCCTTTTTATCTTTGCAGACCCGTTCAGTCGGGCTGATGCTGCCAAAAATTAGCACAGCAGATGAGCTGCGGTCAGCTGAACATAATTTACGGGTCCATGGTTTTGATGGCCCCTTATTTCTGCTTATTGAAACCAATCAGGGGCTAGAGGACTGTTTTGATATTCTGCGGGCGTCTTCGTTGTTGAAGATGGTACTGTTTGGCGGTGTCGATTTGGCCTCTGCGCTGCGCTGCACCCCGGACTGGCAACCTCTGTTATATGCCCGTCAGCGCCTTATTCATGCAGCGGCGTCTACTGGGCTTGATGTGATGGATATGCCGTATCTGCATATCGCTGATAAAGAAGGGCTGCTTCATGAGGCACAGGCCGCCGCTCATATCGGTTTTACTGGCAAAGCAGCCATTCATCCTGCGCAGTTGGCCCCCATCCATGAGGCTTTCACCCCTGCAGAAGATGACATTTGTCATGCTGAAAAGGTGGTTGCGGCCTATCAGCAGGCACAGGCTGAGGTCACAGTCTTGGAGGGCCGTCTTGTAGAAAAGCCTGTCATTGACCGGATGATGCGTATTCTGGCTCTGGCAAAGGCAGCAGGCCTGCGCAGCCGATAAGCAGGACAAGCTGTCTATTCCCCTGAAAACTGCGGTGGGCGCCTTTCATTGAACGCAGCCACTCCTTCGCGTCTGTCTTGTGTGGGGATGGTTCGGTTATAGGCTTCTATTTCAAAAGCTAGCCCATCAGAAAGTGACATTTGCATCCCACGTGAAATCGCCTGTTTGGCCTGCCGCACAGCCACTGGACCATTTGCAGCAATTTTGCGGGCTGTTTTCAGCGCAAATGTCTGCAGCTCATCTGCGGCACAGACCAGATTGACCAGCCCCCAGTCCCTCGCCTGCTGGCTTGTGAACACATCGCCGGTCAGGATAAGTTCCTTGGCCCGCCGCTCCCCGACAGCGCGGGGCAGGTTTTGTGTGCCGCCTGCGCCAGGAATAATCCCCAGCTTCACTTCTGTCTGGGCAAAATGGGCGTTGTCTGATGCATAGACAAAATCTGCACAGGCTGCCAGCTCACACCCCCCGCCGTAAGCTGCCCCGTTGACAGCAGCAATAATTGGAACAGGGCAGCCCATTATAGCCCTTACCATGCGCTCATAGACCAGATGCTGGGCCTGCCATGCCTTGTCAGTCATCCCATTACGTTCTTTTAAATCACCACCGGCACAAAAGGCTTTGCTGCCTGTTGCAGTCAACACCACAACACGGCAGTCTCCTGCATCTAGGGATAACTGCTCGAACAGGTCAGTAAGCTCATAGGCCATCTGCGTATTAAAGGCATTTGCTGCTTCTGGTCTATTCATCTCAATTTTCAGAATATGCGGCTCTGGCTGGCTGGTCAGCAGGGTCTTGTAGTCTGATGTTTTCATATGAAGCCTTATACAATGTTCTGGCCTGACAACAGTGTCTTGCCCACGGTGCAGAATGATGATTAAGATTTACGTCTCTTGTCAAGACAGACGGACCCGCACAAACATAAATCATATTGCAGGGGTGCAAAACAAAATGGCTACAGGGTTACAAAATGAGCTAGATGGCGTGCTGGTTGTCTCCATTGAACAGGCTGTTGCAGCGCCCTATTGCGGGCTGCTATTGGCTGATTCTGGCGCACGGGTGCTGAAAATTGAGCGCCCCGAAGGCGATTTTGCCAGAGGTTATGACAAGGGTGCAGATGGGCAGAGCTCAATCTTCATCTGGTTAAACAGGGGTAAGGAATCCGTATGTATTGATTTGTCTGATGCTGATGATTTTGCCCTGCTGAAGCGGATATTGGCGCGTGCTGATGTGTTGATTTCCAATTTGTCTCCGGGGGCTATGGAACGCCGCGGCCTAACTGGTGACGTCCTGCGCAAAACAAATCCAGGCCTGATCACAGCCAGAATATCCGGTTATGGGTCGAGCGGACCTGCGGCTAGGAAAAAAGCTTATGATTTTCTGGTACAGGGTGAAAGCGGGGTGGTCGCAGTCACCGGCACAGAACAGGCCCCCGCACGAGTTGGCGTATCTTTGACAGATTTATCGACAGGGTTGACAGCCTTTTCGGCTATTCTGAGGGCCCTTCATATGCGATATCGCACGGGCATAGGGGTTGATCTGGAAGTTACAATGTTTGATGTGATGGCTGATTGGATGAATATGGCCTTATGCGGGCATCGGTATTTTGGAGGTGCGCCAGGGCGGACTGGGCTAACACACAGTTTTGTAGCGCCTTACGGGGCTTTTCAGACGGGGGATGGTAAACAGGTTCTGATGTCCATCCAGAATGACAGGGAATGGACAGATTTCTGTAAAGCGGTTTTGAGGCAGCCGGAACTGTGTGATGATCCGTTATACCGGCATAATACAGATCGATACGCGAACAGGGAACAAATGACAATTATCATCAACCAGGCCTTTGCGGCCTATACCAAGGACGAGCTTTTGGGGATGCTAGAAGAGACCCGTATCGCTTGTGCCAGCCTGAACAGCGTGGAAGAAGTCTCTGCGCACCCGTTTCTGCAGAATCGGATCGTTCACATGGGCGATACCGCCATCGACATTGCTGATCTGCCTATTCGCCGCCAGGCCGGGTCTGTTGACCGGGCTCCTTTATTGGGTGAACACAGCCAGACCATAAGACAGGAATTTTCATGACATATGACCTTGACCATCAGGATATAAGGGACGGCGTTGCTCGGCTCTGCCAGGATTTTGCAGGCGATTACTGGCAGGCTTGTGACAAGGATGATGCCTACCCATCAGCTTTTGTGAACAGGCTGACAGAAGAAGGCTATCTTTCAGCTCTGATCCCAGAGGCCTATGGGGGTCTTGGACTGTCTTTGTCTGCTGGCGGGGCCATTTTAGAAGAGATTCACCGATCTGGCGGAAATGCGGCGGCCTGCCATGCGCAGATGTATACAATGGGGACAGTCTTAAGGCATGGCAGTGAGGTCCAGAAACAGAGCTTTCTGCCCGGAATTGCCTCTGGAGATTTACGCCTGCAGGCATTTGGCGTGACTGAACCGGGCAGCGGCACAGATACATCTGCTCTGAAGACCACTGCCCGCAAACAGGGGGATCAGTATATCATTAATGGTCAGAAGCTATGGACTTCGCGAGCTGAACATTCAGATCTGATGATCCTTTTAGCTCGGACCAGTGATGTTCCTGAAGGTGGAAAAAAGACAGATGGTCTGTCTGTGTTTATTGTCGATATGCGCGAGGTTCTGGGACAATCTTTGACCATACGGCCTGTGTCGACCATGATGAACCATTCCACCACACAGCTATTTTTTGATGACATGCCGGTGCCTTGTGAAAACATGATTGGCGAGGAGGGTAAAGGCTTTCGCTATATCCTGACAGGCATGAATGCAGAAAGGATGCTGATTGCCGCTGAATGTATCGGAGATGCTAAATGGTTTATCCAGCAGGCCCGCGATTATGGCTGTGAGCGGGAGGTATTTGGCCGGCCAATTGCCCGCAATCAGGGAATTCAGTTCCCCATTGCCCGGGCCTATTCAGCCATGCGCTCTGCTGAATTAATGCTGAATGAAGCCTTTCGGATGTATGAGGCAGGCCAGAATCCGGGTGAGGAAGCTAATCTAGCTAAACTGCAGTCTGCAGATGCCTCCTGGCAGGCAGCGGAAGCCTGTATTCAGACCTTTGGCGGTTTCGGCTTTGCCACAGAATATAATATTGAGCGCAAATATCGAGAAGCGCGGTTGTATCAGGTTGCGCCCATCTCAACTAATCTTATCCTTAGCTATATTGCAGAACATGTGCTGAAGATGCCCCGGTCTTATTAAGGGGTTGTTCAAGGCTTAACCAGATTGCGGACCAGCATTATTTTTGCCAGACTGAAAGCCTGTTCGGCTCAAAAAAGGGGGGCTGTTATGACAAAATGTGAAAGCTATGATCTCACCGCATGGGGCAAGCCGTTTGAAAAGGCAGTCAGGGAAATTCCTGACCTGCCAGATAAGGCTGTTTTGGTGAAGGTGACAGCAGCCGGCCTTTGTCATTCTGATCTGCATATAAAAAAAGGCTTTATGGATTTAGGCGAACGCGGCAAGCTGACCTTTACCCAGCGCGGGGCTCAATTGCCGCTGACCCTTGGTCACGAAATCGCCGGAACGGTCGAGGCCACAGGCGCGTCTGTCACAGATGTTGAGCCAGGCCAGCCTGTTGTTGTGTTCCCGTGGATTGGGTGCCGGACCTGTCTAGCCTGTGATGAGGATAGGGAAAGTGACTGTTCGGCCATGCGCATCATCGGCATTCACCGCAATGGTGGCTTTGCTACTCATGTTGTGGTGGAGGATGAAAAATTTCTGGTTGATATTGGCGGGCTGGACCCAGCAATTGTTGCACCTTACGCCTGTTCCGGTATCACGGTTTATAATGGTTTGCTGAAAGCTGGCCTTACCCGGCCTGACGAATGGCTTGCCATTTTGGGGGCAGGTGGTCTGGGGCTAAACGCCATCGCCATCGCCCGAGCCATGGACTTTCAGAACATTATAGCTCTTGATATTGACGATGCCAAACTGGAATCTGCTGCCCAGATGGGCGCAGATAAAACCTTGAATTCAACAGGGGGTGAGGCTGTGGCAGAGGCGCTGAAAGAGGCAACAGATAACAAATTATTTGCTGTTCTGGATACTTTCGGCAGTGAGCATACAGGCGCCCTGGCGGTAAGCGCACTGGCCAAGGCAGGCCGTTATGTTGTGGTTGGCCAGCATGGCGGTGATTTCAAAATGCCGCAGATCTGGCTGCCTCAGAAAGCCATGACGGTGCGCGGCAGCCATGTGGGCAATAGTGGGCATCTGCGCACACTTATTGATATGTACAGACAGGGTAAGCTGAAACCGATTCCGGTTGAAACACGACCACTTGATCAGGTGAATGAGGCGATAGCTGAGCTTGAATCAGGCAAGGTGCTAGGTCGGATTGTGTTTGAACCCGCAAAAGGGGTTTGATGAGGGCGACTGGATAAAAATAATAAGTTTGAAAGGCAGAGATCACAAATGAAACAGTATCAACATTATGTTAACGGCGCTTGGACAGACCCGGACAGTGGTGAATGGTTTGACACAGAAAACCCCTATACAGGTGAAGTCTGGGCCAAAATTGCCAGAGGTAATGCGGCCGATATGGACAGGGCTGTTGCTGCAGCCAAACAGGCTTTTGAAGGAGGCTGGGGGACATCTCTTCCAAGTTATCGCGGCAAGCTGCTCTGCCGTCTGGCCGATATCATTGATCGGGAAGCTGACCGGCTAGGCCGTCTTGAAGTTCAGGATAATGGAAAGCTTCTGGCAGAAATGGGTGGCCAGACGAAATATATCGGTGAATGGTATAGGTATTTTGGTGGACTTGCAGACAAAATAGAAGGCACAGTTATTCCCACTGATAAGCCGAATATGTTCAATTTCACGCGTTATGAGCCATTTGGTGTGGTTGGGCTGATCACGCCGTGGAACTCGCCCTTATTACTGGTGGCTTATAAACTGGCCCCGGCGCTGGCTGCAGGCAATACAGCTGTAATTAAACCCTCTGAGTTCACCTCTGCTTCAACACTTGAATTTATGGAACTAATTGCCGAGGCAGGGTTCCCTGATGGGGTGGTTAATGTGGTTACAGGTTTTGGTACAGAAGCTGGTGGTCCGCTTGTTGACCATCCGGATGTCGCAAAAATTGCTTTTACCGGCTCTGATCTCTCTGGTCAGAAAATCTATGAGCAGGGAGCGAAAAAGCTGATCCCTGTAACGCTTGAATTAGGCGGCAAATCACCAAATATCGTATTTGATGATGCAGATAAAGAAGCTGCGGTCATGGGCGCAATTTCTGGTATTTTCGCAGCTACAGGGCAGACCTGTATTGCCGGCTCACGCTTGTTGGTGCAGAAATCTATTCATGATGAGTTTGTTGCGCGCCTTATTGAGGTGGCCAAAACAGCTAAAATTGGTGACCCGATGTCGCTAGACACCCATGTCGGGCCGGTCACCACACCGCCGCAATTCAAAAAGGTGATGGACTATTTAGATATCGCCAAAGCTGAGGGTGCCAATTGTGTTTTGGGGGGCGGCGCATATACTGGTGAGGGAGCCAAAGGCAGCCAGTTTGTCGAGCCCACTATTTTCACAGGTGTATCAAACGATATGCGGATTGCTCAGGAAGAGGTGTTTGGCCCAGTGCTGTCCGTCATTCCGTTTGAAGATGAGGCAGATGCGCTGAAGATTGGTAATGATATCAATTTTGGGCTGGCAGCTGGTGTCTGGACATCTGATATGGGCCGTGCGATCCGAATGTCAGAACGGCTCCGGGCAGGCACAGTTTGGGTCAACACTTACCGGGTGGTCAGTTATATGACGCCGTTTGGCGGCTATAAGCGTTCTGGGCTTGGTCGGGAAAACGGCCAACAGGCTATTATGGCCTATCTGCAGCAGAAATCGGTCTGGATTGCCACTGAAACCAGTGCTGCTAATCCGTTTATCATGAAATAAGACGGGTTTCCCGCATGCCACTGACCAGCACACATTGGGGTACTTATTACACTGAGGTCAGAGAGGGCAAGCTGGTGGGTATGCAGCCCTTTGGCCAGGATGCTGACCCTTCTGATATAGGCAAAGGTCTAGTAGGTACGCTGGATGCGCCCACACGCATCACCGCCCCTATGGTTCGTAAAGGCTGGCTTGATGGACGCAAAGGTCAGCGCGGCAAAGACAGCTTTGTTGAAGTCTCCTGGTCGGATGCGCTGTCGCTGGTGGCAGATGAGCTGTCCCGTATAAAAGTTGAAAAAGGTAATCAGAGCATTTTTGCAGGCTGTTATGGCTGGGCCAGTGCAGGTCGTTTTCATCATGCCCAAAGTCAGATTCACCGCTTTATGAATTGCATTGGTGGCTATGTGAAATCGGTGAACACATACAGCTTTGCTGCAGCAGAGGTGATTATCCCCCATGTTCTTGGTGATTTCCGCGGCTTTATTTATGATCAGACCAGTTGGCAGTCGATATGTGATGACGGTGGCCTGTTTGTGGGTTTTGGCGGCCTGCCGTTGAAAAATGCCCAGATTAATCAGGGTGGCACAGGCGGACATGTGCAAAAAGGCTTTGTTGCCAAAGCACATCGTGCCGGCGTTGAATTTGTCAATATCTCTCCTTTGGCTGCTGACATGCCAAATACGGTGAAGTCTGACTGGCTTGCAATCCGGCCAAACACAGATACAGCCTTGATGCTCGGGCTGTGTTACACGCTTCTTGACGAGGGGTTACAGGATTCAGATTTTCTGGACCGGTATTGTACCGGCTTTGATGTCTTTGCTACGTATCTGCACGGCACAGAGGATGGCTGTACAAAATCAGCAGACTGGGCGGCAGCTATCTGCGGTCTGCCTGCTGATGATATCCGCAATCTAGCGCGCCGGATGGCCGGAACACGCACGATGATTTCACTCAGCTGGTCACTAACCCGCCAGGCGCATGGTGAGCAGCCGATGTGGGCAGGTATCGTGCTGGCAGCCATGCTAGGACAGATAGGTCTGCCTGGTGGCGGGATCGGGATTGGCTATTCTGCTGTTAACCGAGTAGGTTATGATTTGAACCGGGTGTCATTTGCGTCTGTCCCGCAGGGCATAAATGCGGTGAAAGAGTTTATTCCTGTTGCTCGCATTGCCGATATGCTGCTTCAGCCTGGCAGTCCGTTCGACTATAATGGTGGGCGCTTCAGTTATCCCGATATACAGCTGATTTACTGGGCAGGTGGCAATCCGTTTCATCATCATCAAAATCTGGCCCGTCTGATCCGGGCCTGGCAGAAACCACAGACGGTAATCAGCCATGAATGGTGCTGGAATGCGCTGGCACGCCACAGTGATATTGTGCTGCCTGTTACCACACCAGTTGAACGTCGTGATATTGCGATGACGCCACTTGACCCATATTTGGTCTCTATGGAGCCGGCGATAGAACCTGTGGGGCAGGCCCGTGATGATTATGATATTTTTGCAAGCCTTGGTCAGTTGATGGGGGTTGAGGAGGCCTTTACCGAAGGTCGCACATCAGAAGACTGGCAACGTTGGCTGTATGAGCTGAGCCAGCAGCGATTGTCAAAATCAGGTGTGGAACTACCTGCCTATACAAGCTTTCGTGAAGCGGGCTGGCACAAGCTGCCGCTGCCGGATAAACAGAATATTATGTTTGCCGACTTCCGGCGTGACCCCGACCAATATCCCTTAAAAACTCCCTCAGGTAAGATTGAAATCTTCTCAAGCACAGTTGCCGGCTTTGCCTATGATGATTGTCTAGGGCACCCGGCTTGGTTTGCCCCACCGGAATGGTTGGGCGCGGCGGAAGATACTTATCCTTTACATCTGCTCTCGAACCAGCCCCGCACAAAACTGCACAGCCAGCTTGATCAGGGTCCCGTTGCGGCAGCTGCAAAAATTAGGGGACGCGAGGAAGTACTGATGCATAAAGATGATGCTGCTGCCAGAGGGATAGAAGAGGGCGATATTATCCGATTGTTTAACGCACGAGGCGCGATTTATGTTGGCGTGCGGATAACAGCACAGATCAGGCCAGGTGTGGTAATGGTGCCAACAGGAGCCTGGCTTGACCTGGATAAAGATGATCCCGAATTATGCAAACATGGTAATCCCAATATGCTGGCCCCTGACCGGCCTACCTCTAAACTGGCACAAGGACCGGCAGCCCATTCTTGTCTTGTGCAGGCAGAAGCTGTGGATCAGACTTGCCTGCCAGAGGTGACCGCCTTTATCCCACCAGTCATCGAAAAAGGATGAGCACGGCAGGTGGGCGGTCTTTCAAAAGGCTTCCTCGCGCTGCCTAATCACAGCTGCTAGTGTTTCATTATAAGGTGCACTCAGACCTACCTCGGCACTAACCACAGGGACCATTCCGTTAATCGCATCAATTTCAGATTTGCGTCTGGCGACATGATCCAACCGCAGAGATGGGCTGGCATCTGGCATCACAGCGGCAAATTTGAGCGCATAGTGATCCGCATCCTCAAAGGAAAAATTGATCCCTTTTGCCTTTCCCGCCTGATAGGCTTCTCGCATGCAGCCAAGCGCAATCTTGCGCCAGTCTGGATTGCTGACCAGCTCGCCGATGGTACAGTCAAACACCGCACAAGGCGCGCTAAGAAAAACATTACAGATATATTTTTCCCAGATCAGCTGATGAATGTCCGCAAAGCCGTTTGCGTTGAAACCGGCCTCTTTCCAGACAGACTCTAGTGTCTGCAGCCGTTCGGTCAGGCCGCCGTTCATTTCGCCGATTCGAATTTGGCGCATCGCGTTATGATGGGCATGCCCCGGCCCTTTCATGGATGCCCCAAATCCTTCTGCCACCCCTAGAAGAACATTCTTTGTGTCAATAAATTTAGCGATCCGCTCACCCGCACCTAGCCCGTTCTGTATTGTTAGAATGAGGCTGTCTTCACGCATATTCCGCGCCACCGCCTGTGCCGCAGCCCCCACCCCGTCAGCTTTTGTGGCAATAATATATAAATCACAGGCCGCTGCGTCATCTGCATCTGTTGTGGCAGACAGGTTGGTAATGGTGCGGTTGCCACTGGCTCCTTCTAAAGTTAGACCGTTTGATTTGATCTGCTCGATATGATCTGCCCAGCTGTCAATGGCCCATATTTCATGGCCTGCCTCTGCTAAAACTCCTGCATACACAGATCCCATTGCTCCGGTGCCAATAATTGCGATTTTCATGGCCGCGTCCCTTTCACTGCTGGCATTGCCAATGATTATATCCAGTCTAAGCAGACAACTGCAGATGTCAAAATCTGTTCTGCTGTAGTTTGCCTGCCGGATATTTAGCTTGACCTAATAGTTGGCTTTCGGTGTGATCTAATTCAGAAAAGTAAGGTGATGGTGTGAAGTGGTTATGGTAGAAAGATATGATTATGTGATTGTGGGGGCTGGCTCTGCGGGCTGTGTACTGGCCAACCGTCTGTCCGAAAACCCTTCAAATAAAGTGTGTCTTTTAGAAGCGGGTCCAGCTGATTGGAACCCGCTCATCCATATTCCAGCAGGGTTTGTTAAAACACTGAAAGACCCGTCTGTAAATTGGCTGTTTGAAACCGAACCCAGCTGGGGCACAAATGGCCGCTCCATTGCTGCGCCACGGGGTAAAACCCTTGGAGGGTCAAGTTCAATTAATGGGCTGGTTTTCAATCGCGGACAGTCAATGGATTTTGATACATGGGCCCAACGTGGCAACCAAGGTTGGGGTTATGCGGATATTCTGCCTTATTTTAAACGCTATGAGACCAGGCTGGGTAACGGATCACCTGTCTATCGGGGTAAGGCAGGTGAACAAGTAATTACTGACCTTGAATGGCGTCATCCCTTATGTGACGCTTTCATTCAGGCTGCAACTGACATGGGGATACCTCTTAACGAAGACTATAATGGCGTTATTCAAGAGGGAATTAGTTACGTGCAACGCACTTCAAAAGGACGTCTTCGTCACAGTGCGGCAAAGTCATTTTTGAACCCAATAAAATCACGCAAAAATCTTCATATCATCACGCATGCACATACCACGTCAGTGACCATTGAAACGGGCCGGGCCACCGGCGTGGCATTCAGTCGGGGCGGGCGCCATGGCGAACAGCGACAGGTACTTGCCTCGTGTGAGGTGATCTTATCTGCAGGAGTTGTTGGCTCACCACATCTACTTGAATTATCGGGTATTGGTGATTCGAATCGCCTGTCTGAGCTAGGGATTGATGTTGTACATCATCTGCCAGGTGTTGGGGAAAATCTGCGTGATCATTATGCGCCGCGTTTCACTGGCCGGGCCAAAAACACAAGCACAATTAATGAGATGACACGTGGCCCAAAGCTTCTTTGGGAAATTGTTAAATATGCTCTGGGCAAACCTTCTATTGTCGGGCTTGGTCCAACTCTTGTCTATTGTTTTTGGCATTCTGAACCTAGCATCCGCAATCATGACCTGCAGCTAACCTTTGCTCCGGCCAGCTATAAAGAAGGGGTACAGTCTGAAATTGATACAGAGCCGGGATTTACCTGTGCAGCCTGGCAACAGCGCCCTGAATCGCTTGGTTATATTCACGCTCGGTCTGCTGATCCCTATGATAGGCCGATAATTCAGCCCAATTATCTGGATGCAGAAGAAGACAGGCGGGTGGTGCTGGCTGGCATGAAACTGGCTCGGCAGCTGATGCATTCTGCTGCTCTCGCACCTTTCCTGGATTATGAAGTTTACCCCGGCCCACATATTCAGTCTGATGACGATTTGCTTCAGATTGCCCGTGAACGCGGGACAACAACATATCATATGATGGGGACCTGCCGGATGGGACCCAATACTGACCCGACCGCCGTCGTGGATGATAGCCTGCGCGTTTATGGGCTTGACGGGCTGCGGGTGATCGACGCCTCTATCATGCCGACCATGTTGTCAGCTAATCTGAATGCGGGCGCGATGGTAATCGGTGAAAAGGGCTCAGATATGGTGCTGGGCAAACCATCCCTTGAACCGCTGATTCTCCCTGCAAATGCGCAGGCAATTTAATCAAATGACAGGCGTCTTTCTGGCTGGCCTGCCACCTCTAACTGCAGCGCAAATACTACCCCTGCTAGTGGTTGCTCCTGATTCTCCTTTGCGCTCAGTCCCTCACTGGCTGAGGTGACATATAAAGTCTTCAGATCCGGTCCGCCAAAGCAGGGGCATGTCACCTGTTTTGCAGGCAGGCTAATAGCCTTTATAAAGCGTCCATTTGGGTCATAACAGGCCACTCGGCCAGCCCCCCATTGCGCATTCCATAAATTTCCTTCTGCATCTGTCACAGCTCCGTCAGGATTTAGCCCATCAGCAGATAAATCAGTGAACAAGCTTGGCGGGGCAACTGGCTGACCTGTGGCTGGGTCAATCTCCACCTGCATAACTCTCTGCTGCGGCGTATCACAATAGTAACCGATGCGGCCATCTGGCGAAAAGCAGGTTGCGTTGGGGATGGATATTGGACTGAACAAGGGGGTGCATTTGCCGTCTTTGACGTGATAAATGGCGCCAGCGTCTGTTTCTAGCTTGCGTCCCATCGTCCCAAACCAGATTGAATTGCCAGGGGCAACACGACTGTCATTGGCCCTTGTAATCGGATTATCTTTTTCGATCGGCAGAATGAGTTCCCGTGTCCCAGTTTTGGGGTTCAGCTGGTAAAGCCCGCTTGCTCCGGCGACAAGCAGTTGGTCTGTATCTGTCAAAAACACGGCTGACACAGGCTCCCCGAAGCCGAATGTTTTGATCAGCCCAGTTTGTGTGTCGCCTGCCAGCACTGTGTGGCCGATAATATCGCACCAGAACAGACAGCCTGTAACTGTATCAAAGACCGGGCCTTCGCCCAGTTCATTTTTTACCGGAAAGGCGACCTCCCATGCCATTTTTACATCTCCTGACCTGCAGATTGGAAAAGCCTCATATTGATTATCAGCTGTTTTTTCCTCTATGGTCAATCTGTGCCGGTCAACGCGCACGGCATCCTGACAGTCCAGATGAGCTGATGGCAGAGTACTTAAGGCGAAAACCCCATTAAGATTAAGGCAGGCAAGCATGGCAATTGACGCAATTTATCCTTCACTGAGAAACAAAACAGTTCTTATCACAGGGGGCGGCTCAGGCATTGGTGAGGCGCTAACTAGGGCCTTTATTGCACAGAGCGCAAAAGTGGGGTTTCTGGATTATGATAAAGCAGCTTCAGAGATGCTAGCAGCAGAGCTAGACAGCCCAGATCTGCATTTTGAATATTGTGATTTGCGGGATATTGATGCGCTTCAAGCAGCTGTAAAGGCAGTCTCTGCTAAGCTTGGCCCAATACGCATTTTGGTCAATAATGCCGCCCGTGATGATCGTCACTCTCTTGAAAGTGTAACCTCTGACTATTTTGATGAGCGGATTGCCACTAATCTGAAACACCAATTATTCGCCGCTCAGGCTGTTGCTGGTCCTATGACGGCTGCCGGAGGTGGGTCAATTATTAATATGGGCTCTACCAGCTGGATGATCGGTCAGGGCGGGATGCCTTGCTATACAACAGCGAAATCAGCTGTTCAGGGGCTGACCCGCGGGTTGGCCCGTGACCTGGGCCCGGATAACATCCGGGTCAATGCTGTGATTCCAGGGTGGATCATGACACAGCGTCAGATTGATATGTGGCTGACGGAAGAGAGTGAAAAAGAACTGATGCAGCGGCAATGCGTGAAGCGTAAGCTGATTCCAGAGGATATTGCCCGTTTTGTTTTGTTCATGGCCTCTGATGAGGCAGGCGCCTGTTCCAACCAGAGCTACATTGTTGATGGCGGATGGGTCTGATGGTCGTAAAAAGGTAGAGGCCTGTTAGACATCCACCCATTTATTTGTTTGGGCAGACCGGTCAACTGCATCCATAACCCGCTCAATTTTCAGCCCATCTGAAAAGCTTGGCCAGACCTGGCTCTTTGCTTCAATAGCGGAGAGCAGGTCATGCAATTCGCAGATTTTCACATCCATATAGCCAAGGCTGTGGCCTCCGTTTGGCAGAAACGCGGCATAAGGCTCATGCAGTGGGCCGGTTAAGATGGTGCGGAACCCATCTGTTGCAGGGTTATCCTGTCGTGTGAATAATTTCAGTTCATTTAACCGCTCCTGATCATATATAATGGTGCCCTCTGTTCCGTGCAGTTCCCAGCGCAGACCGCATTTTCGCCCCCAGGTGACTCTGCTGGCTCCAATATGGCCTTTGACCCCATTCTCAAAATGTATAAGGGCGGCCACCATATCGTCATTATCAACTACTTTTGTTTGGCCTGTTGCCTGACTGTCAGCACGCTCTTTATGTACTATCGTATAATCACCCACCACACGGGAAATAGAAGAGTTAGTAAGAAAATGTGCAACTGATATCACATGCGATAAGACATCGCCATTAGACCCTGTGCCAGACTGTGCACGCGACATCCGCCAGGACCAGGGCCGGTTACCATCTGCCTCGTTATCAACATCATACCGGCAGAAGAAACCAGACACTCTTCCAATTACCCCGTCGTCAATTAAACGACGTGCATGAGTAACTGCTGGGTTTTTCGTGTAATTATAGCCTACGATGGTCTTGCCAGCTGAACTAGCGGCAGCATTTGCCATAGCGGTTGAATCAGCAAGCGTTGTTGACATGGGCTTTTCGCACCAGACGTGCTTGCCGGCAGCTAGTGCGGCGATCGCGATCTCCGCATGCGTATCATTAGGGGTGCATATAGATACGAGATGCACCTGATCATCTTCAACAACATCACGCCAAGTATCACTGTAACGCGAAAAACCAAGGTCTGTCGCACGCTGGCTTGCCCTTTCTGGACTGAGATCACAGACAATCTCCAAACGTGGGCGAAGGCCCGTACCAAAAACTGAAGCTGATGCACTATAAGCTATGGAATGAGCTTTTCCCATAAAACCCGTGCCAATCACGCCAATGCCAATTGATTTGTCTTTAACTGATGATGACATTTCACAGGACCCCTTTTTGTTGATTCTTTATTTTCGCATCAATAGATGATCCAAGAGTAATTTCAAAGTGAATTGAAGAAATATTGATGAATCAGACGGTGTAACAATTTGGAATAGTTTTCCAACTATTAGAAAATTATTTTAACCATTAGAACTTGTTTTCAAATTAAAAGATGTTTTTGTTATAAACTTATAAGAATCTCGCAATTTTGTGTTTACATTTTGCGCAAAATACTGACTAATGGGCGCACTTTAAAAAAAGAGACATCTTGGAGGATGATATGAAAAAGCTTATTTTTGCTCTAGCAGCTGCAGTGACTATAATTGCTGGTGCCGCTCAAGCAGAACGTTATGTAATGGTCACGCATGGTGAGGGCAAAGACCCTTTCTGGCCTGTGGTTCAAAAAGGTGGTGAAGACGCCGCACGTCATGTGGGTGCAGACTTCGAATATATCTTTACCCCATCAGGTGATATGGGTGATATGGCAAAATCCATTACTGCTGCGGCAGCAACACAGCCCGACGGCATTGTAGTGTCTCTGCCTGACCCAGACGCATTAGGTGGTGCGATTAAAGCTGCTGTGGCTGCTGGTATCCCAGTGATCACAATGAACTCTGGCCTTGAATCATCGAAAGATGTAGGCGCACTAATGCACGTTGGTCAGCCTGAGTATCTGGCTGGACAGGCTGCTGGTGCTCGTGCAAAGGCTGAAGGTGCAACAAAAGGTGTTTGCTTTATTCAGGAAGCCTACAACACAGCTCTAAATGACCGTTGTAACGGTTATGGTGAGTCAGTGCCAATTAAGCTGGTGGACAGCTCTAATGACCCTGCAACAATTCCGACACGTGCGGCAGCTGGTCTGCAGGCAAATCCTGATATTGACGCTGTTCTATCTGTCGGTCCACATGTTTGTGCAGGTGTCCAACAAGCCATTGACGAGCTTGGTATGTCTGTACATCATTCCTGTTTTGATCTTAGCCCGCCTGTGATGGACATGATCAATGCAGGTAAGGTTAAGTATACAATTGACCAGCAACAGCGTCTGCAGGGTTATATGCCGATCATTGTACTTCATTTGTATAATAACGGTGCAGGTCTGCTTCCAGGTGCAAATATCCCATCTGGCCCTGGGTTTGTTGACAAATCCAACGCATCATCTGTCGCCGCTCTTGCTGGTGTAGACAGATAAACACGTAAAATAATTTTTAGAGTGGGTAGCTAATTTGGTTACCCACTCTTTTTATATTAAGGGGGATAATCACTATGTCTGCAGCACCGCGGCAGGAATCAGATAGGCATGACGCAAAAGGCCCATTGACGGCTCTGTTCAGCCGTCCTGAAATCGGCCCTATTGGGGTTATGTTGTTGCTTTTTGGGATGTTGGGTTATTTTTCCATCCCTGCTGGTGAATTCTCGTTAAACCCCTTTGCAGGGGAAGGGTTCAATGCGCTTGGGATCAGAAATAATCTGCGTGTAATTTCCCAGCTGGGAATTATCGCGCTTGGCGCAGGCCTTCTGATTATTGCAGGTGAATTTGATCTGTCGATTGGGTCAATGGTCGGCTTTGCCGGTGCTTGTATGGCTATGATTTTGCGCTGGGGTTTTTCAGTGGTCATTCCCTACTTGTCTTTTGAAGGCGGCGTGCACATTGAATTTTTTACCCTTATTCATCTCTCTGATGTCTCGCCTTTAGGGGCGATTGCCATCACGATGTGCTTTACCTTATTTTTTGGCTGGCTGCAGGGGTATATTGTGGTCCGCTCTGGCCTCCCGTCTTTTATTGTAACGTTAGGCGGCCTGTTTTTTCTGCGTGGCCTGACCGAAGTATCGTTAAGGTCATTCAACCACCGGCCAGATCAGGTTAAGGGTGCAACGACAGTCACTGAAATTCCTGATATTAAAAATATTATTCATCTGCCTGGCCATGGCGAAATTGAACGGGAAGCAGCAAAAGCTTTGCCTGAGGCAGACCTGATAGCGATTGTGAACGCGCTTCCTGCTGACAATGTCGCCAGCATTACAGATCGTCTTCAATATACCTATCAGCGTATCGCTGATGCAAAAACAGATATCATGGCTGCAAAAGGTGTGAAGCCGCTTGAACGGGCGCTCGAAAATGCGATCAATTCCGGCAATGAGGTAATGGTCGCCACCATTCAGGACAAGATTGCGACGTTCAAGGTCACGCCCGTTGTGCCGAAAACAGTAACAGATATTGACGTGGCTCGGGCCTATATCGATTCTGTTGTGACAGCAAGGCCAGTGGCGAATTTCTTTGGCGGCGATATTCTTGAACCAATCTTCAGCTGGCTGTATTATCCGATTGACTGGAACACGAATAATTTTGGCAATCAGTTTGCGCCAGGCTTGTATTCCTGTGTGATGATCTGGGTAATATTATCCTTGCTCTGCTACATTATGCTCAGCCGCACGCAGGCTGGAAACTGGATTTACTCAACAGGCGGCAATCTCAATGCTGCAAAGGCAAATGGTGTGCCGACCAACAAGGTCAAGGTTAGCCTATTTATGTTTTCAGCCTTCTGCGCGACAATATTCGCGACCTGTCAGGTGTTTGAAGTCAATACCGCTGACGCGGCCAAAGGGAACTTAAAAGAGCTGGAGGCTATTGCGGCAGCTGTGATTGGCGGCATTGTAATGACTGGGGGTTTTGGAACGGTCCTCGGGATTATCATTGGGGCTTTTATTTTTGGGATAGCGAAAGAAGCATTTTTCTACATACCTGGGATTGACGGGTCTTTTTACCGAGTATTTTTGGGTCTCGTGATCATCGCTTCTGCGTTGCTGAATGAAAATATCCGAAAACGGATTATGGGAGCAGTATAAATGAGCGATCTGAAGCCACTTATTGAAACCACAGGACTGGTTAAAAAATTTGGTTCTTTCACTGCACTCAACGGAGTATCACTGAAGGTTTATCCTGGCGAAGTTCATGCATTGTTGGGTGACAATGGAGCAGGGAAGTCAACCTTGATCAAAATTCTGTCTGGTGTCTTTCCGCCAACTGAAGGCCAGATACATGTCGAAGGTCAGCCAGTCAGCTTTGCCTCTCCACGTAATGCGACAGATGCCGGCATTGGCACAGTTTATCAGGATTTGGCCCTAAATCCGTTGACCTCTGTGACCCGCAATTTTTTCTTGGGACGCGAGCTGACGCGTTTTAATTCGCCTTTCGGCCTACTAAAAATGGATGAGATGCATCAGATTGCGATACAGGAAATGGCAAAAATCGGCATCAATATTGCGGATCCTGAACAGGCGGTGGGAACGATGTCGGGCGGGCAGCGCCAGACACTGGCCATTGCCCGGGCGATTTATTTTGGAGCCAAGGTTTTGATTCTTGATGAACCCACTTCTGCACTTGGCCAGAAACAGCAGATGGAAGTTCTGAAAACCATTCGCCAAGTAAAAGACCTGGGCAATATCGCTATCATCCTGATTACGCATAATGAAATTCATGCCCGCTTGATTGCTGACCGCTTTACATTCCTCAGCCTCGGTGAGGTTATTGGTGAAGGAACAGCAAAGGACCTTCAGGGAGATGATATCAAGAGGTTGATGGCAGGCGGAGCTGAAATTGGTGATCTGGCGAAAGAACTGGCTGCTACTTAAGATTTTGAAACAAAAATTGGGGGCAAAATGACCACAGTGCGATTAACCATGGCACAGGCGCTTACACGCTATATGGCCGCCCAGCAGATCAGACAGTTTGACGGTTCGGCTGCGCCAGCCTTTGCTGGGGTCTGGGCTATTTTCGGTCATGGCAATGTTGCTGGTCTGGGCGAGGCGCTTTATGCTGAAAAAGACAGGCTGCCGACTTTCCGCGGCCACAATGAACAGAGCATGGCGCATGCCGCCATTGCGTATGCAAAACAAAAGAACCGCCGCCAATTGATGGCAGTAACCTCGTCTATTGGGCCAGGTGCAACCAATATGGTGACAGCTGCTGCACTCGCTCATGTAAATAGGCTGCCTGTTCTATTTCTGCCAGGAGATGTGTTTGCTGACAGGCGGCCAGACCCTGTCCTGCAACAAATAGAAGACTTTACTGATGGCACAGTTTCAGCAAATGATTGTTTTAAGCCGGTAACTCGTTATTTTGACCGGATCACACGTCCTGAACAGCTGCTTAAAGCGCTGCCCAAGACCATGTCTATTTTCTGTGATCCGGCCATGACAGGTCCTGTTTGCCTGTCCTTATGTCAAGATGTGCAGGCAGAAGCCTATGAGTTCCCGGTTGTTTTTTTTACGCCGAAAATATGGGAAATTCCGCGCCCTCGCGGTGATGCCGCTATGCTGGCAGCTGCTGGTGAAAAGCTGGCAGCGGCGAATCGGCCGCTGCTGATTGCTGGTGGCGGTGTGCGCTATTCGGGGGCACAAAGCCGACTGGCCGCTTTTGCTGCCCGAACTGGCATCCCCGTGGCGATGACACAGGCAGGAAAATCTGCTCTGCCAGACAGCCATGAACAGGCAGTGGGATCGCTTGGCGTCACTGGCGCCAGCGCAGCCAATAAGCTGGCTTCCTCTGCAGATGTCATCCTGTCAGTGGGCAGCCGCCTTCAGGATTTCACAACGGGTTCAAATGCCTTATTTTCAGGCGAGATGATCAGCATTAATGTGCAGACCCATGATGCGATAAAACATGATGCTGTGGCGCTTACTGGCGATGCTGACGAAACGCTTGCTGCCCTTGATGAAGCGCTGGCAGATTTTGCTATCAGCACAGATTATGCAGATGAAATTCGCAGCCTTCAGAATGCCTGGTCAGAGGATGTGGTAGCGGTGACAGCTGCGCCTGAAACCGGTCGGCAAAACAAAAATACTCTGCCTAGCGACAGTCAGGTCATTGGCGCAGTGAACCGGGCAGCTCCTGAAAACGCCATCGTGGTGGGGGCGGCGGGGTCGATGCCTGGTGAGCTGCATAAATTATGGCAAACTGGCCAGACAGATGGCTATCACATGGAATATGGATTTTCTTGCATGGGCTACGAGGTTGCCGCGGGCATTGGTGTTCATATGGCCTGTCCTGATCGGCCGAACTTGGTGTTTGCCGGAGACGGCTCCTATCTGATGATGAATTCTGAGCTGGCCACTGCTGTCATGATGGGCATATCCTTTACTCTAGTGATCACAGACAACCGCGGGTTTGGCTGTATCAACCGGCTGCAAGCCGCTACCGGCGGGGCGGCGTTTAATAATCTGTTTGTGGATTCAACCCACAACCAACTGCCTGATATTGACTATGCAGGGCATGCCGCATCAATGGGTGCGCAAGCGGTGAAGGTTGGTGACATAGCTGAATTGGAAGCTGAAGTCAGACGGGCGGTTAATGCAGGTGGCGTTCAGGTTGTTGTTATAGAAACCGACCCTGGCCCCTCTACAGCGGCGGGCGGGGCTTGGTGGGATGTTGTCCCGCCTGCGGTGTCTGAACGCAAGGGCATGGCATCTTTTCGCAGTGCTTATCAACAAGGGCGCAAAGGCCAGAATATGGGCCGGCAATCAAATCGATCCTGATGTTGGTTCTGGCGATGAAGGAGTCAGTTTAGTGTCGAATTTGTTGCGTAAGCCGCATAAAGGCCAATCCTGTCTGCATCAGATCACTCCTGCCGATGCTGGCTGGCGTTATGTGGGATTTGGTGTTCATGATCTGGTGTCTGGCCAGCTCCTTTCAGATGTAGGTACAGATGATGAGGTATGCCTTGTGCTGCTTAGCGGGTCAGCGCACTTTACCGCAGGGGACATAGATTTTGGACTGATCACAGGACGGAAATCAGTTTTTGATCGCATTCCTCCTCATGCGGTTTATCTTCCACACAAGACCAGCTGGTCCGTGAGAGCAGCTGCGTCAGCAGAAATTGCTGTCTGCCGTGCCCCTGGCATGACAAAAGAACATGGCCCGCGTCTAATTACACCTGATCAGATGCCTCTGGAACAGCGGGGTACAGGTGCAAATACTCGCTTTGTCTGTAATATTCTTCCCGAAACAGAACCAGCAGACAGCTTGCTTGTGGTTGAGGTCATTACCCCTGCTGGCAACTGGTCATCTTATCCTCCGCATAAGCATGATGCAGATAACCTGCCGCATGAAAGCCTTCTGGAGGAAACCTATTATCACAGGATCAACCCGCCTCAGGGTTATGTTTTGCATCGTGTTTATGATGATGACCGCACCCTTGACGAGGTGATGGCCGCGCCAGACAGATCTGTTGTTCTGGTGCCAAAAGGGTATCATCCTGTTGGCGCACCGCATGGCTATGAAAGCTATTATCTGAATGTGATGGCCGGGCCGAAACGGGTGTGGAAATTTCATAATGATCCAGATCATGAATGGATCATCAGCGCATAAGCACAGCAAACAGATAAGCAGCGTTAAAGAGGGCAAAATGAAATTACGTTTGGGCATGTCACCTATTTCATGGAGCAATGATGATCTGCCGCAGCTTGGTGGTGGGACTAGTTTGCAAACATGTCTTGTTGAAACACGTGAAGCTGGCTTTACTGGAACAGAAACGGGGGGCAAGTTCCCAAAGGATGCTGCTGCTCTATCTGCTGTTTTAGGAGTGCATGATCTGGCGCTGGTCTCAGGCTGGTATTCTGGCACACTTATTAATAATGGCCTTGAAGAGGAGCTGGAGCGCATCGCTGAACAGCTAGCCCTTTTCAAACAGTGTGGCGCGTCTGTGATAGTTTATGGCGAGACCTATGAAACTGTGCAGAACCGACAGGAACGCCCGCTCAGCAGCCGTCCAAAGCTCGAAGATTTTGACGTTGCTGCCTACGGACGCCGTCTGACCATGCTGGCAGAACATTGTGCAGCTGAAGGGGTGCCGCTGAGCTTCCATCACCATATGGGCACTGCCGTGGAAACAGAAGCTGAACTTGATCTGCTGATGAGCCATACCGGCGCGGCTGTAAATCTGCTTCTGGATACTGGGCATCTTGTGTTTGCCGGCGGGGATAATCTGCAGGTGATAAAGAATCATGGCCACCGGATCAATCACGTCCATACCAAAGATATCCGCGAAAGTATTTTAGCAGCTGTGAATAAGGATAAGCAGAGCTTTCTGGATTGTGTTTTGGATGGGGTGTTCACGGTTCCAGGTGATGGATTGATAGCCTATGATCCCATTATGGCGGCTCTATATGAAACCGGCTATGAGGGTTGGGTGATTATTGAAGCTGAACAGGACCCGGCGAAAGCGAATCCGCTTGTCTATGCCAGAATGGGCTATAATGCATTAGAGGCATCACTGACCAAAGCTGGTTATCAGATAGATGCCTGATCTGCTTTGTATGGGGGAGCCGTTGCTGGAATTTAACCAGCAGCCAGACGGGCGTTATCTGGAAGGCTTTGGCGGGGATACATCCAATTGTGCGATTGCCGCCGCGCGTCAGGGAGCTACTGTGGGTGTCTTGGCCCAGCTTGGCACAGACAGATTTGGGCAAAAAATTCTGGACTATTGGGCAGAAGACAATATTGACATCTCAGCTGTGACATCTGTCGGCGATGCGCCTACAGGAATTTATTTTGTCACGCATTCTGGTGATGGACATGACTTCACCTATCGGCGTAACGGCAGTGCGGCCAGTTTAATGAGCCGCTCTGACCTGGCCCGGCCTTCTGTTTCTGCGGCGCTGTCCTCCTGCCAGATACTTCATCTCTCAGGCATCTCTCAGGCGATTTCTGAGAGCGCAGCGGATGCTTGCTTGGCCGCTATGGACACTGTGCATGCTGCAGGTGGCAAAGTCAGCTACGATCCCAATCTGCGCTTGAAATTATGGTCACTGGATAAGGCTCGCTCTGTCATCCATCAGGCGATGTCCTGCTGTGATATTGCTCTGCCAGGCCTTGACGATGCCCGTTTGCTGACCGGCCTGCATGAGGCAGGGGATATTGCAGATTTTTATCTGCAGTTAGGGGCTGAGATTGTCGCTTTGACCCTCGGCGTAGCAGGCACCCTTATCGCCACACCGGACAGGCGGGAACAGGTCCCACCCTATGTGGTTGAGGCGGTGGATGCCACAGCCGCAGGCGACACATTTGACGGGGCCTTTCTGGCGGAATATCTAACCGGACGTGATGCCTTAGCTGCGGCCCGTTATGCTAATGCAGCTGCGGCCTTGTCCACCACGGGCTATGGGGCAGTTGCCCCCATGCCAACACGTGCAGAAGTTGAAGCCTTGCTTACGGCTTAGATTACGGCCCGTTCCAGCAAGGGCTGGTTTGCTGCTATCCGATCATAAGAAAAACAGCTAAAATCTAGGCTCTGCCAGGCCCCATGGGTGATCCATTCTGATATGCCACGCCCGACTGCAGGGGATTGCTGGAGCCCATGGCCTGAAAACCCATTTGCAAACATGAAATTGCTGACATCTGGGTGCGGGCCAAGCACCGCATTGTGATCAAGCGTGTTAAAAGCATAGTGTCCGGCCCAGGACGAGGTGACCTTTATTGCTTCAAATTGAGGAATGCGTGTGGCGATCAGCGGCCAAACATGGTCCTGCCAAATATTCTGATCTTCATCAAAATCATCAAACGCGACTGCCGAGTCAATATGCGGCGGGCTGCCCGCCATATAATCAGCACGCCCATATTGGCGCATATGGATACCTGACGGGTCAATTGTCAAGGGCAGGGGTCTGTCCAGCGGCCTTTCAGCAGAAAAGATCCAAGTATAGCGTTTGCGCGGCTCAACTGGCAGCTCAATTCCAGCCATACCAGCGACATCTGCGGCCCGTGGCCCAGCCGCATTCACCACGACCCCGGCTGAAATCCGTTCCCCACTAGCAAGTGTCACGCTATCAATTTTCTGGCCACGCGCAGTGGTGGTTAGTCCAGTAACTTCATTTTGGATATACTCCACACCTGCCTTGCGGGCAGATCTGCGCCACCATTCAAACATGGTGTTGCCCTCAAAATATCCCTCATCTTTCAGATTATGGCTGCCAAGCAGAATATCATCCACATGATAAAACGGGTAATCCGCTTTGATCTCATCTGCTCTCATCAGTTTTGTGCCTGCCCCCAAGGCAGCCTGCACCCTTTGATTTGCGCGCAGCTGTTCGGCAAAGTTCTCATTATCAGCCAGATACATATAGCCAAACGCATCAAGGGTCAGGTCGGGGATCTCATCATCGCCGCCCATGTAGTGCCTGAAGTTTTTCACATACTCTGCGGTGAACTGAGAAATTCGGATATTGATCTCAGTAGAAAATTGTTGGCGTACGCAGGAATTGGTGCGCGAGGTAGAGGCAAATTCATAGCTAGGGTCACGTTCAACCACTAGAATTCGCCCTTTAAAGTCAGAGTGCTGAGATAAAAACCAGGCAATGGAGGACCCAATAATCGCTCCGCCAATAATCACCACATCAAAGCTTTGTGCAGACGTTGTCGCAGGATAAAGTTGGGCTGACATTTCTTGTCCTTTATGAATACTTTAAAGCTGTGTTCAGTTTGGGTGATATTTTTGCAGAGTCAAAAAATATTTTGAGTGATTCTGGCCTGAGGTTGAGTTTTATGATATCCCGCAGTACGTCGGTGTGGGTCTTATCCAAAAGAGTAAAAAAATATATGGCCAATCCTATTATTCTTTATCTGCGACCGTTCTTGCAATGCTTGGCTGCGCTAGCTGTGTTTCTTGTTTTATTGACTCGGCCGGCTTTTGCCTCCTGCCAGACTGAGGGTTTGAAGTTTGACCATGCTCAGCTTCGTGCCACACCCCCAAATGCGCCGGTTTCAGCTGGCTATCTTCAGATCACTAATACCACCGGTCAGACCCAAACGCTTGTTTCAGCCTCAGCACCTTTTGCAAAACGGGCTCAAATTCATGATATGAAACACGATTCCGGCGTTATGAAAATGTATGAAATTGAGAGGGGGCTTGCTGTTCAAGATAGACTTACGGTCGCGTTGATGCCAAAAGGACGTCACCTGATGTTCATGGATCTTGACCGGCAGTTAAAAGAGGATGATATTTTCTCGGTTACTCTTGAATTTGTTCCTTGTGGTCGAGTTACGTTGCCCTTTCATGTAACCAGACTACCCGGACTTGTACACACTCAAGGGGAAACACATACAAAAGGCCACAAACAAAAAGACCATGACCATAAACAGCACGACCACAGTCACTGATAAAAGCGCAGTATTTTGACAATACAGAACAAACGCTCAATATTATTGTGGGGACTTGGCTTTGTTCTATTGCTGGGTTTGGCCTTTTCGGTCTCAGAATATCTGGCCCGCCAATGGATGCCGCGCACCCAGACGGGGTTTGAAATTGGTGCTCCTTTTCAGCTAACTGACCACACTGGGCAGATAGTAACAGAAGAGATTTTTACCGGCCGGGCTTCTGCTGTATTTTTTGGCTTTACCCATTGCCCGGAGATTTGTCCCACAACCTTGAATGACCTAGCCAATGCCAGACAGGCACTGGCGGAGGGCAGGGAAAAGCTGCAGATTGTTTTCATCACCCTTGACCCGGAACGAGACACGGTTGAGGTGTTGAAAGATTTCATTCCTTATTTTGGCGAACAGGTCACTGGCATCACCGGTAAGCCTGAAAATGTTCTGGAGCTGGCCAGAGACTGGGGTATTTTTTGGGAACGCATTCAGACATCTGGTGGCGGCTATACTCTCGATCATACCGCCACGGTCTTTTTACTAAACGAACAGGGCCGGATGACGGGCACAATCGATATTGCCGAACCGCCTGACGTAGTTGAAGCCAAGTTGAAAAAACTGGTTACCCGTCTTTAACTGTCTTCATCGCTCAGCCAAAAACGCTCAGATCAGGTCGGTGTGACCAGAAATCATATTCACGTTCAATTGCACGGGCAACGCGCAACAAAATTGCTTCCGAAAATGGCTTGCCAACCAGCTGTACAGATAAAGGCAGGCCGTTTGCATCAAACCCGATAGGAAGGCAGATAGCGGGTAGGCCGAGGAAATTTACAGGCCGCGTATTATGTCCAATACGCTGCATCAACGGGGCCGCCTCAGGATTGGCCCCGACATCACTGTCTTTTATGGTTGGCAATGCAAATGGCCAGACAGGGGCCATGAACAGATCTACTTTGTCAAACAGGTCAGGCAATGTACGTGCAATGAAATCCGCGCGGCACGCCTGCAGCCGCCGATAATTACCATCTGATGTGAAAATGCCGGTCAAAACGCGCATTAATGTCTGATCATTAAGCAATTCTGGCCGATCTAGAATTGTCTTTTTATGCACGTGTGCGGCCTCTGTGGCGATCAGCAGAACATTCAGTGGGTTTGTTGCTTCAATGCCCTCAATTACCAGATCATGGCATATCGCTCCAAGCTGTGCACAACGCTCAAAACAGCTGGCAACAGGGTCAGCCACCTCTGCAGTACTTCCAGTCAAAAAATAGCGTTCAGCAAGACCTATGCGGATACCTTCAAGCCCGTCTTCAAGTCCGTTCAGGTAATCTGGCTGTTCTGTATTAATGCTCTGATTATCTTGTGCATCATATCCAGCTAGAACAGACAAGCATTGCGCACTGTCTCTGACGCTACGGGACAGAGGGCCAACAGTATCGAGCGCATTTGATAGTGCAAAGACACCGGTGCGCGAGACAAGCCCTTGGGTTGGTTTCACTCCAACCAGCCCACAAGCCGCCGCTGGCAAACGGATTGACCCACCTGTATCACTGCCCAGCGCAGCAGGGACAATCCCAGCGGCAACCACCGCCCCTGACCCAGATGAGGAGCCGCCGCAGATATAGGCCGGATTCCAGGGGTTCTTGGGTGTTCCTGCATAAGCATTATGACCAGTTACCCCTAACGCATATTCTACAGAAACCAACCTTCCGCAGTCGATTGCCCCTGCAGAATCTAGTTTGTCAATAACAGTTGCGGTGCGGGATGCAGTTTGTCCTTCATAGGTTTTTGAACCTCCCTCATAAGGCCAGCCAGACCCGTCTTTGAAGGTGCGGCCATACAGCTCTTTATGCGCCAGTGGGACAGCTTTAAGCGGCAAAGTTTTGCCGGGCTGCTGCGGCTGGCTGAGCTGCGTGACCTGTTCCTGGGTAAACGCCTCATCTGTGAAGCGTACCGCATCTAGCTTGCGGCCAAGCTGGTTTAGGGCGTCTGTGACCTCTAGTACGCGTTTGCCTGTGCCATCTGGGTGGGTCTGTGCAGCGTGCTTATAAAAATCAACAGACAGATATAGGCTCATGTCCTGTCTCCTACCTGTGCATACTGCATAAAAATTTCTCTAACCGTGCGCTTGTGTTGTTCATCTAGCGGATAGCTGGCCAATTGCTCCAACAATGTGCCGCTGGTCTCAAGGGCAAGGTTCACTTGTGCGTCTGATATGCCAGCCTGACGAAGCTCATCACAGATTATCTGTCTGCGCCCATCATCTTTCTCTGCCATGCCGGGCTCCTTATTTATGTTCCAAACTTGGTTGCGCATAACCATGTCAGGTTCTGGACGTCGCTGCAACTTTGTGTCACGC
>CABYIQ010000002.1 GCA_902518965.1 uncultured SAR116 cluster alpha proteobacterium | reverse complement strand
ACAACACGCACTTCGACAGACGGCATTTTTGCGGCGGGTGACTGTGTTGATAAAATTTATCGTCAGGCTGTAACTGCTGCTGGCATGGGCTGCATGGCTGCGCTGGATGCCGAAAAATGGCTGGCCAGTCGGGCTTAAAACATCTCTTTTTTTAATATGTGATAGCTCACACTTGAATTAGTGCATTATCAAAAATTCAGCCAAAAAGATTTTTCCACATTAGAGTAATTAAAAAATTTCAGGCTAAACCCGAATAGCAGCCAGGTCAAAAACCGCTTCATGAATAGCCGTTTTAATTGCTGCGACAGCCTCGCCTACAGTGCTCGCGTTTTGCACCCCTTTACCATGAGTGATGGAGCGCGATGCATTAATAAGTCCACCTTTATAAACACCGTTTTGTTTATCTGCAGTAAGTCCGCTCAAAGCCTCTTCAGCTCTCGCACCTTGCGCGCCATAGCCTGGTATAAGGAAGGGAGCGGTGGGCAGCAGGTCGCGCACAGCCAAGGCATGTTTAGGCCCTGTTGCGCCCACGACCACACCGACAGAGGACATATTGCAGGTTGGGTCGGTCTGTTCTTTCACTATTTCTGCTAGCTCGGCTGCCACATGTGCCCATATAGGCTTGCCGTCAATCATTAATTGCTGCAGGTCAGCAGACCCAGGATTACTGGTTCGGACCAGAATAAAAACACCAGACAGGGTCTGCCGTGCTCGGCGAATAAACGGCTTTAGACTGTCGAATCCCAGATAGGGGTTTAAGGTCATTGCATCTGCTGCAAATATTGCGTCTGGGCCTAGCCAAGCTTCAGCATAAGCTTGCGCGGTTGTGCCGATGTCCCCACGTTTGGCATCCATGATCACTAGCAGCTCGCGCTGCTTTGCCTCAATTGCTAAATTTGACAATACGCGCAAGCCCTCAGGGCCATGCCGCTCGAAAAAGGCCACCTGCGGCTTGATAGCAGGCACCAGACCAGTTGCTGCTTCAATAATAGCTTGACTGAAAGCCTCTAAATGTTGAATAGCCTGAGTTGAACCCGGCATGTGATTTTGTCCACCAAACAATGCAGGCATCAGGCTGGGATGGGGATCAATCCCCACGCATAAAACAGACCTAGTTCTGATAGTGGCTGTTGTAAGTCGGCTGGCAAAACTGGCTGAAAGTTGGGGTTGTGGTGGGATGGGTTTAGCCATTGAATTTTTAGACTAAGCCAAGGGCTTCACGATAGGTTGTCAGCAAAGTTTCCTGTTCAGCCAAAAGATCTGAATCCATCGCTCTGATTTTGACGATTTGACGCATGGTTTTAGGATCAAATCCTGAATGCTTTGCTTCTGAATAAACATCGCGAAGGTCTGCCATCAAGGCACGTTTTTCTTCCTCAAGCCGTTCAATTCGCTCAATATATTGACGCAGTTGGGACGCGCCTTGGGTTGGTGTCACAGTCATGATGGGCTCATCTTTTATTAGTATGATTAATCTGCTGTTCTCTGAGAGTTCAAGCTCAGCGCGTTGGAACCTTACTCATGGCTGTCTTTAAAGGCTACTTTTTGGGCTTCTGTCGCTTCAGTTTGAAACTGTTCACGCCAATCTTTATAAGGCATACCATATATATATTCCCGTGCTTCATCCTTGGTAATTTCAAGCCCGCTCGAGGTTCCAGCTTCCTGAACCCACCTAGACAGGCAATTTCTGCAGAAACCGGCCAAATTCATCATATCGATATTCTGGACATCAGTGCGGGATTGAAGATGGTCACGAAGGGCTCGGAAGGCTGCTGCTTGAAGCTCTGTCTCTTTTTCTTGGTTCATATCTTTCAAGCTGCTCATTTGCCGGTCTCCATTAGTTATCTGTATTTTGTATAGGCAGCATATCTGTCACATATCATCCTGTCTGCTTCGTTATATCATCCCTATCCATGAACACAAGCATGCAGCATAGAAGTAAAAAAACTTTGCCGCAACTAAGATTCTATTTTATATATTCAAGAACGTGAGTCGAACTCATCTAGCATACTTATTAATCTCAAAGCTGATCAGAACAGAATGACTGACCCAAACATTGCGCAAAGCGCGAAAAAATTTGAGCGAATCCGTAAAGCTCACCAAAGTGAGGTAGCGGAGGATTATGTTGAGATGATTGCTGATTTAATTGAAAGCACAGGCGAAGCGCGGGCTGTTGACTTAGCTTCCCTGTTTGGTGTAACCGCACCCACGGTAAATGCTACGATCCAACGTCTGCAAAAAGATGGGCTCGTGATTTCGCGCCCCTACAGGTCCATTTTTCTGACTCCTGAGGGTGAGCAATTGGCTAAATCCTGTAAAGAGCGGCATCGGGTTGTACGTGATTTTCTGATTGCTATAGGTGTGGAACGGGATGTTGCTGAACAGGATGCTGAAGGTGTTGAACATCACGTCAGCAAGGCCACACTGCGGTGTTTTGCAGAATTTCTCACTTATAAGTCCTAATCAGAACGCCAGAACCAGACCTGGCGGTGGTCGCGCTTGCTAATCTGAACTTTGGAATGGGCTGTAGGTCCTTTCCATCGCGCAGAAATTGGTAGGTGGGACGGCGCGCTGTCCTGTGTGGTCAGTGCCAGGAATGGGCGTGAAGAGGACGCGTCTAACGGATAGGTTCGGTGATAATGATTGCCCTGCCCTGAGCCAAGCCGGGGCAACACAATATCAAAATCAGTATCCTGCAGGTACCAGTGAAGTAAAGCTGCACTCCGTCGGTTGTAAGCGATTATAGTTCTTGCTCCTGTCTTACGGGCATGTGTTTCTGTCTTTTGGGCCAGTTCTGCCCAGCCCCTTAGATGCCGAAACGGATCAGAGGCGGGAGCAAGCAGGCTAAGGCTACCTATGGCCGTGACTGCAATCAGAGCGCAACAGAGTAAAAAATTTACGAGGAGGGACATTCTGCCCAAAAACAGGATGAACTTGCTACGGCTGATGACTATGAACTGGCCAACCAGAATGGTTGCTGCGGGATAGGCGGTTACAGCCCAGTTTGCATTGGCTTCTGACAAGAAAGCCTGCGCCGTCATGATCACAAGGACCGGCCAGATAAATAAATGGAGTCTGCCGTGCTTGGCTCCATGTCCGAGGCCTGCCACACTGAAAACCAGTAATAACAGGGTTACTGGGCCAAACACAAAAAATTGTGCGCCCCAGAAAGCGGATATGCCTTCAAAAGAACCGCCTGGAGACTTCGCAAGTGAAATTCCGTTTTGTGTAAAATTGGCGTTTTCTGTCAAGTGCAAGAGTGTGACAAAGCCATTATTGTAATTCCATAACCAGGTAGGTAATGAGGCCAAAAAAGCAGTCGTAAAAAATATGCAAAGCAGCTTAATTTTTTGACTTGGTTTGTGAAAGCTACTAGTCATCATCCAAAAAATCAGAGCTAAAATGAAATACAGGCCTGCATATTTTGCTAGCGTGGCCACCCCGACACAAATGCCGGCCAATCCCATCCAGCGATAATTTGGATAAAAAGTTTCCTCAGCGCGGACAAGACAATATAGTCCCGCGCTCCAGAACAGCAGCAAAGGTGTGTCAGTTGACATCACAAAACTTCCCAGCCCAACAGCAGGTAGGCTGATCCATAAAACCGCGGCAAGCCGCCCAGCATTATCTGAAAATAACAACCTGCCAGTTTGCCATAAAAATAGTGCCGTCAGCGTATGAATTATTGGCGCAGCAATGCGTAAGGCTAGAAGCTGCCCAAAATTCTGATTGTCAAAAACAAAACTGGTTCCTGCTAGAATCCAAGCTATAAGAGGTGGTTTTGAATAATAGCCCAACTGTGGAGTCTGCCCCCACAGCCAGTACTGGGCTTCATCAACACTGGGTTCAAGCGGGCTGATTATCACTGCATAAAGGCGCACAGCTAAACTAGCTAGCAAAATGCCCCAGAACATGGCCGGGGCAACAGTCAAATTAGAAGAATAGGAAACGGTGCGTGACGACATTTGTTATCCAATAAAAAACTAAACCAAATTTATCTGCCTGCCACCTTGCCGAAACAAAACGTCTGCACTAGGTTTAGGACAGTTTGAGTGTGTTACGCAAGAGCGTGTTGTCCTCAGCTGTCGCACTTTGCCTGTTTTTGAAGTGGTTATTATGTCCCCAGTTCTGTCTGCACAAGAAGAAGCTGACGAAATTATCGCGGAATTTTCCTTTTTTGATGATTGGGCTGATCGATACCAGCATCTTATCGATCAGGGCCGACGCCTGCCTCAGATCAGACCTGAATGGCAGGACGAAGCGCATATTCTCAAGGGCTGCCAGTCTGTGGTTTATTTTGGCATGGAAACAGATTCTGCGGGTTGTGTTCATTTCAGTGCCTCATCAGATGCGGCGATCGTTCAGGGACTAATTGCCTTGCTGCTTAGGGTCTATTCAGGACGTCCTCCGTCTGAGATTCTCGCAACTGGGCCGGAATTTCTGTCTGAAATTGGATTAGATAAACATCTCTCCCCAACTCGTAAAAATGGATTGGCTAGCATGGTCGAAGCTATTAAAGGACATGCTCAAGATCTAACATTGTCCTAAAGTATAAAGTTGAATTGGGAAACCACTTTAGTTTGTAATCTACTTACAGCGACTATATAATCTCCGGCTGGCGCTCCGCACGGGGCGTACGGCCATACACTTCGCGATAACATTTTGAAAAATGCGATGCGGATACAAATCCGCAGGCCAAAGCAATGGACAGAATCGACATGGAAGTCTGTCGAAGCAGATGGCGGGCTCTTGCCAGGCGTAGGTTTAAATAGTACCGCGTTGGAGTTGTAGATAGGTATTTTCTGAATAACCTTTCCAGCTGTCGTGTGGATAAATTTGCTTGGATCGCCAGTTCTGTTTGTGAAAAAGGCTCTTCCAGCCCCTGTTCCATCAACCCGACGACAGCCAGCAATTTCGGATGCGATACGCCAAGACGGGAACGCAGTTCCATACGCTGCCGGTCACTAGGGTCTCTGATTCGGTCATGGATAAATTGATCAGATACTTGTGCTGCCAAGCCCTGGCCATGCACCTGACCAATAAGATATAAAATCATATCGAGAGAAGCTGTGCCGCCTGAGCATGTTACCCGTTTATCATCGATTTCAAATAGCTCATTAGTGATTTCAAGCAAAGGGAACTCCTCTGCTAGCCCATCAATATTCTCCCAATGAATAGTGCAACGCCGGTCATCCAATAGGCCAGCTGCAGCCATCAGATAGGTGCCTGTACAAATTGCCCCGACAATAGCCCCTTTCCGATCCAGACGGCGGATTAAATTCAAAGTTTCCTTATCCGCATGAGCCTTTACTTCCAGACCGGCACAGACAAAGACCAGCCGGCAGTCCTGCAGCATTTCTGGAGTGCCCTGTACATCAACCCTGACCCCGTTTGACGCTTCTGGCGCTGCTCCTGTAGGGCTTGAGATCACCCAGGAAAATAAATTTTGACCGGACATCCGGTTTGCTGCTCGCAAAGGTTCTATGGCTGAAGCAAACGCCAGCATGGAAAAATTAGGAACTAGCAAAAAGCCAACCGTCAGTGGACCTGCACTTTTGCTGGCTTGAAGAAGGGTTTTGATTCTATCTTCTTTCATCGGCATCTGCACCTAAACAGCTGGCCTGATAATCTTTTTTATTCGTGACAATGACCTAAAAAAAAGGACAAGAATAGTAAAAAACACATCTCTTAGGCGGTTTTTTAATAGTCGGTGTCGCGTTATGAAAATGCTTAGCTTTTACTTTCAGGCTTGATTGCCGTTGTTTTGAGAACATAGAGGTTCTTTTGGGGTTGAGATTATGCAGGATATCGATATTGCAAGAGCAGCAAAGGCCAAACCAATTCAGGAGATTGGTAAACGCCTGTCTATTCCTGACACTGCTCTCAAACCATATGGGCATGACAAGGCGAAGATTGACCTGGGTTGGCTTGATTCTCTCCCTGAACGCGAAGATTCCAAGCTGATTTTGGTCACAGCGATTAACCCCACTCCGGCTGGTGAAGGCAAGACAACGACAACTGTTGGGCTGGGTGACGGGCTAAACCGAATTGGCAAACAGGCAACCATGTGTCTGCGTGAACCCTCTCTTGGACCCTGTTTTGGCATGAAAGGCGGAGCGGCCGGTGGCGGCTATGCTCAGGTCATCCCAATGGAAGACATCAACCTCCATTTTACAGGTGATTTTCATGCAATCACTTCTGCGCATAATCTACTTGCGGCCATGATTGATAATCACATCTATTGGGGCAATGATAGTGATATTGATATGCGCCGTGTGGTTTGGCGGCGGGTTATGGATATGAATGACCGGGCCTTGCGGCAAAATATTGTATCCATGGGGGGCATCGCAAACGGATTTCCGCGGGAATCAGGCTTCGACATCACCGTCGCCTCAGAAATCATGGCAATTTTGTGCCTTTCTATTAATTTAGCAGATCTACAGCGCCGTCTGGGTGCGATTATAATCGGTTATCAGCGGGATAAAACACCTGTCACTTGTTCGGATATCAAAGCAGACGGGGCGATGACGGTTCTGCTAAAAGAAGCGATGCATCCTAATCTGGTGCAGACGCTGGAACATAACCCAGCCTTTATCCATGGCGGGCCGTTTGCGAATATTGCGCATGGCTGTAATTCAGTGATTGCCACCCGTTCAGCCATGAAACTGTCTGAATATGTGATCACAGAAGCGGGTTTTGGAGCCGATTTAGGGGCAGAAAAATTCTTCGATATTAAATGCCGTAAAGCCGGGCTTGCCCCAAAATGTGTTGTCCTAGTAGCCACTATTCGGGCGCTGAAGATGAATGGCGGCCTAACGAAAGATGAGCTTGACGGAGAAAATGTGCCAGCGGCGCAAAAAGGCTGTGCAAATCTTCTGCGTCATATTGAAAATATCAAGCAATTTGGTGTGCCTGTTGTGGTTGCCATTAATCACTTTCTAACCGACACAGATGCAGAAATTGATGTGATTACGGCTGAAAGCTTGAGGATGGGGGTAAAAGCAATCCGTTGCGAGCATTGGGCAAAGGGATCAGAAGGCATTATTGAATTAGCAGAAGAAGTGGTCTCTGTCTGTGAGTCAGCAGCGGCGCAATTCGCGCCTCTGTATGAAGACAGCCTGCCACTGTTTGAAAAGATTAAGTCGATTGCCACTCGCATATACCGGGCTGATGATGTGGCCGCAGACACGAGAATCCGCAATCAGCTGCGTGAATGGGAGGCAGCGGGTTTTGGACACCTACCAATTTGTATGGCCAAAACCCAATATTCATTTTCAACAGATCCGAGCTTGCGTGGCGCGCCGATTGGCCATGTTGTGCCTGTGCGTGAAGTGCGCCTTTCTGCTGGGGCAGGGTTTATTGTGGTAATTTGCGGGGATATTATGACTATGCCTGGCCTGCCGCGTGTGCCGGCAGCACAAAACATCGGCCTTGATGCTGACGGGCAAATTGAAGGGCTGTTCTGACAGTTCGTCTCCAGCAAGCTGGCTTTCGTGCTGCAGACAGGGTAGTCTGCTGTCCATGAGCCGTGATGAAAAAAAAGTCAAGCCTCCGGATGCTTGTGAGTTAACGCCTATCACCTCTGTGGCGAATGCTGAGGTAAAGTTGTTGCGGTCTTTGCATCAGCGCAAATACCGAAGAAAAACAGGTTGGTTTCTGGCTGAAGGCATGCGGATTTGCATAGAAGCTCTGCAGTTGGGCTATGCCCCTATTCGGATCGTTTATGCTGCCGGGCGTGAGGCAGAACCGGGTCTTTCCACGCTGATCGCCGCCTGCCAAAAATCAGGGGGGCGCGTGCTGCCTGTGACAGAACATCTGCTCACACGCATCAGTCGAAAAGATAATGCGCAGATGGTTATTGGTGCTTTTGTACAGAAATGGACAAAAATTGATGAGATAAATGCTTGCCTCTCATCTGCTGGCTGCTGGATTGCTCTTGATAGAGTGCGCGATCCAGGTAATCTTGGCACGATTCTGCGCACTGCTGATGCAGCTGCAGCTGCAGGCGTTATTCTAATTGATGATTGCACAGACCCTTATTCAGTGGAGGCGGTTCGGGCTTCAATGGGGTCGGTGTTTAATGTGTGTTTAGCGCAGGCTACAGCTGCAGAATTTTCCAACTTTTGTCAAATCTGGCAAGGTAGTGTTATTGGCACAGCCCTGCCAGCTTCAATCGATTATAGGCAGGCAGACTGGTCTGGCCCGCTGATACTATTAATGGGCAATGAGCAGGCTGGTCTTAGTGAGGAGATGATGGGGCTTTGCACACAGCTTGTCCGCTTGCCAATGAAAGGCCGCTCTGACAGCCTAAATCTTGCTGTTGCTACAGGCATTTGTCTTTACGAGATGCTGAAGGTCTGAAGGCGATTGTTTCCATTTTTTAACTGGACCATCTGACATACAGGGCCTGGCCGATCCCCCGACCATTTGCCCGGTCTTCACGCAAGGCTAGTTCACCTGATCTGATGTCCCCGCCCAGCCCCTCCAGCACATCTGCAATGGCTGCATGCACAGCAGTTGTTGAGGTGCGGATCGCATATAAGGTTGCTACAAATAACAATGGTTCATTGGAGAGCAAGGCTCGGCAACCGTTTAGCAATTCTGGCAGATTTTCATTGATTTGCCAGACCTCCCCTTTTGGCCCTCGCCCATATTTTGGTGGATCCAACAAAATCCCTTCATAACGGTTGCCACGCCGTTGTTCACGGGCCACGAAGCGAAGCACATCATCAATGATAAATCGAATCGGCGCTTCTTCTAGCCCAGACAGACTGCGGTTATCAAAGGCTAGAGCTACTGCTTTTTTGCTGGCATCAAGATGCGTGACTTCTGCGCCAGCAGCTGCTGCATGTAGACTGGCCACACCGGAATATGCAAATAGGTTTAACAGTTTTGGAGCACGGCTAGTTTTTTTGGTGAAGGCCTTAATTTTTTCTGCTGTCCATTGCCAGTTAGCGGATTGTTCGGGAAAAAATCCTAAATGCCGAAATGGTGTAGGCAAGGCGGTGAATTTTACATTCTCAAAAACCATCTGCCAAGAAGTGGGCAGCTTATCTGACAGTTGCCATTTGCCCTTATTCTCTGTGCCGCCTGGCACGAATACTCCATCTACACAGCTCCATTCTGCTTCGGGCAGAAATTTAGCCCATAAGGCCTGTGGCTCAGGCCGAATAAATCGATACGGGCCAAACTGTTCCAGTTTTAGTCCCTCTCCACTGTCAACCAAACGGTAATCTGTCCACCCTTCAGGATACAGATGCGTGGCATGTGAAGGTTGTTTTGTCATGTGCCCATATTCAGTTAAAATGGCTGTTCTGACCAGTAAAATCACTCCTATTGAAAAAGGCTGTAAAATTTTTGAATTGACAAAGGTCAATTTACTGTTTTTGGTTGAAATAGTTTTAAATAACTACGCTTAAGTAGTTGCATTAGTCTAGTGGTTGGCGGCGTGTTATCCGCTATTTTTAATAGAATGCTGACCTTGATGTTGAAAGTTGTTAGACTGACGCCCACGATTAGTGTCAGCGAAACCGTCAGGAGTTCAGCCAGTTCAGATCCTGGCGAGATAATGTATTAATGGATAATACAGATATGAAGATCCTTGCTCTTCTTCAGGAAGACGCAGCCCAGCCTATTGCGGATATTGCTCGCAAGGTTGGTCTGTCGGTAACGCCCTGCTGGCGGCGCATCCAAAAACTGCAAGAAGACGGGGTTATCCGCGCCCGGGTCGCGCTTCTGGATGGCCCAAAGATTGGTTTTGCTATGTCCGTATTTGTGGCGATTAAAACTGATCAGCATAATGCACATTGGCTGGCAGAATTTGCTACCCGGATTTCAAAGCGAAGAGAAGTAGTTGAATTCTATCGGATGAGCGGTGAGGTGGATTATCTGCTGCGAGTAGTGGTCTCTGACATAGCCGCCTATGATCGGTTTTATAAAGAGCTTATTTCTGAAGTAAAATTAACTGATGTTAGCTCATCCTTTGCTATGGAAGAGATCAAATATACGACCGCTCTTCCCCTGGCGACGGAGCCACAGACCTGATTAGCTGATCCAGCTGATCAGCCAGATGAGCGTGGGTAAAACTTGTTTCAATGCGTTTTCGAGCATTCCGCCCGGCTGTTTGGCGGAGTTTCTCGTCGGTACAGAATCGGCCAATCGCCGCTGCTAGTGCTGCTGTATCTCCAGCAGGTATTATCATACCGCCATGCTGCAGGGCTGCATCAGTAGAGCCTGTGTTGATGCCAAACAGCTCACTTGCCCCATCTGTATCTGAGGCAATAACTGGCAGACCCATCGCCATTGCCTCGCCAATCACTAGACCGAAAGGTTCATCAAGTGAGGGCGAGCAGAACAAATCAGCATCAGCAAAAATGCTTTTGATATTATCTGACCAGCCTTTAAGGGTTACAGATGTAAGGCCACTGCTTTCAATTTGGTTCTGCAGGGACGGTTTTAATGGGCCAGCCCCATAAATATCAATCTGGCAGCTGATACCTGCAGCTTGTGATATTCTGGCCGCCTCGATCAGCGTCGCAAAGCCTTTCTTTTTCACAAATCGGCCTGCAGACACTAGTTTAACTGGAACTGATTTTTGGGGTGTTTTTGGGGTTTGGGCTCTTTTTCTTGGTTTTTTTGTTGAAAATCCATGGGGCAGGACATGCAGTTTATCTTTGCGGCTAGCAAGCTGTGGCAGTTTATCCATGGTCCGGCAGCGCATAATTTTGGTGAGAAATATAATGTGATCAGCCCTATTAAGGTGACGTGTTTTACCTGAATGGTTGATTAAGAAACATGGCTTTTCTGTGGGCTTTAGAACCTGTAAAAGAACGCTGTTATGCAGGAAAAAAACATCTGCCTCTGCCAGAGCAGCGCGGATATGCTGTGAAAACAAGCCTCTGGTCAACAGATGAAACTTTATCAAACCGGTGGGTATTTTTATTAGGTTAACCGTTTTCATCTTTTCTAGGGTTGGGACAACAATAGCGGAAGGAGGAAGAATGATAGTATGATGATGACCTTTGTTGGTCAGAGCGTCTGAATAGGAAGCGAGTGCATTGGCAATACCGCCAGCTTGCCTATCTGTTGTGATAGACACAACGCAACGCTTTTGCGGGCTAAGTGTGCTGTGACGGAAGCGTAGATCAACACTAGACATATTTTGCCTTCCCCTCTGCATAGATTTCTAGTGTATGCCAAAGAGATTTATCCAGCATGGCTGATTTGCTGTGTTGGATTTTGGCAATAACCTCACCGATTGCCGGATAGTCTTTTTCAATGACAGCATGCGTACTGTCAACAGTCAGACCATTAATGACAGACATGATGGTGTTCATAAGTGCGTTTCTCGTCCTAGCAGCTGCGGCCTAAAGGTATCTTGCGGGCATATATCAGTCTTATTGTTGGCGTGGCTGACCACAATAAACAAGATAAATTTTTTACTGCCGCTTATAGGTGTTGAATTGAGGTGGCAGATAGGCGATTTGTTTATATGATCAAAGCAAACAAGGTGAAAGGAAGATATGATGGCAGCCTATTGGGTGGTGAGGGTAAATGTTTTGGATTCCAAAAAACTCCAGGCGTATGCGCCGTTGGCAGCAGCAGTGGTAGAGGCACATGGCGGCCGCTATCTGGCACGTGCCGGCGCGCACGAGACAACTGAAGGCAGTGACTATGGGCGAAATGTCATTGTCTGCTGGCCGGATATGGCCACAGCGCAGACTGCCTATCACAGCCCTGAATATCAAAAGGCACGAGATGTTCTGGGTGATGGCGCGGAACGTCTGTTTGTGATTGTTGACGGTTTGCCAAACTAGCTGAACTTGCTGCGGCGCAGAATCATCCAGACCAGGGCTGAGCCCAGCCCCATGCAGACAAGTGTGGCTGACCAGGCCATCAGGTTTGTCTGCCCGCCGGATAAATCCAGCAATAGCCCTGTCGCTGGGGCACCTGCTGCACTGCCGCAAAAGCCAATCATCGTGTGGACAGCCAATGTGGCGCCGCGATCCAGTGGACTGGCTTTTGAGACTGTCCCAGCTGTAAGCGCGGCGGAATCAATCATGATGGTGATGTTATAGGCTGCGGCACAGAGCAGAACAAAAGCAAAACTGATATGGCCGGACAGGCTAAACAGAACAGCCATGATAAAGGAGGCCAGCCCAAACCGGGAAATCATCTTTGCCCGTCCATATGAAAGACACAGTTTTGCGCCGTAGACAGAGGCAACCATGCCAATAAACGCCATGACCGAGATCAGACCTGACAGCCATTCTGCTGACAGCTGAACCCCATAATAGCCTGCAGCAAAAATCAAATAGGCAAACAGCCATCCTCGAAAGGCAAATAGCTCAAAATTATGCGCGCCATAAGATAGGATATAGCGCATGGCCGCGGCATTTCTGAACGCTGGGCGGAAATCAAGTGGGTGACGATGGGGCGCAACACTTTTATTCTTCACAGGCTGTGGACGGATCACGGCGCTGACCAATAGCCCTGTAGAGAGGCTGGCTAAACCTGCATAGATAAATGCAGATGTCCAGTCAGCATAGCTGTACAGCCAACCCATGACAAAAAAGGACAGGCCTGTACCTATACCAAATGCAGATGTGTAATAAGGCAGAAGCCGCAGTCTATGGTCATCATCCAGCCTTGCATTCAGGATCTGAAGGCCAGGCATGTACGTGCCAGCAAGACCAGCCCCGACCAGCCCCCAGCAAAAGCCTGCGCTCCAGAAACCCTGTGCCGTCAGGGCAAAGCCAAAGGCGCCGACCGCGGCGATTAGGGTGGAGAATATATAGATATATTTTGCGTCATAGCGGTCTGTCAGCCCAACCAGAACAGGGGTAGCGAAGACATAGCCTATGAAATAGGCCCCGCTCACCCAGCCAACTGAAAAATTGGAAAGGCCCCATAATGGCTGCAGCTTCACTAGAAACAGTGGCCAGGCGGCAAAGCTAAGCATGCTGATAACTTCAGCAAAGCACACCACGCATAGAAGAGCATAGGGCCTGTCTGTGAGTTGATACAGGTTGAGGGAATTGCGGGGATGACGGGTCATTATGATATGAGTATAGGAATTTGACAAAAGTCTGTATAGGCTAAAGAGAAGATTCAGCCGCCCGGCTGTTATGTTTCCAACGGATTTAGGTGAATGTGTTTTGTCTTTTCTAGGCTCGCTGAAAGTCATTCTGGCGCTTATGTGTTGGGCCTTGTCTTTGCCCCTCATTTTGTCACTTACAGATATTGGAGTTGTAGCTGACACAGCACTGATCATCTTCATTGGGATATTGCTGTTGTCGGCTATGCGGCTTCGCCTGCAGTCTGTGATTATTCTGCTGGCCCTGCTGCTCATCGGTTGGTTTATCCTGCCTGCATTGCCATCAGTTGATCAATTGCGCAATGCAGGTGCCTTTGTGCTGATTTTTGCCTGTCTGCTGCCTACATTGACTCTTGTCAGGGCAACGGCGCTTACAATGCCTTCAGTGAAGGAAACACAACGCCGGCTTGGCCAGCTGCCTGCAAAGACATCTGCTTCTGGTTTGCAACTGGCAAGTCATGTTCTGGGCGGCGTGATGAATATTGGGGCGTTTGCGCTGATCGCTGCATCGCTGCCGCAAAAAGCTGGGCCTGAACGGCGCCGGGTGGCAGCAGAAGCTGCTCTGCGCGGTATGAATGGAGCAGTCTTATGGTCACCTTTTTTTATAAGCTTTGCCGTAGCTAATATTTATCTTCCGTCCGGCATTTCCTTTGGGGCCATAATGCTGGGACTTGTTACTGCCGTGCTTTTTTTTCTTGTAACATCTGCCCTGGCTGCCCCGGCGGGTGCGCGTTTTTCTGTGCTCGACGCGATGCAGCCCCTGCGGCCAATCATACCGCGCTTACTGCTCGCTGTGTCGGCTGTTATTCTGTTGTCGGTGGCGACAGGCTTTACAGCTTTGCTGGCCGTGGTCACAACCATGCCCATCTTATGTGTCATTCAGATGTGTCGCCGCCCGCAGACCGCCTCGCAGATTGCACAGACATTCTGGTACCTGCAAAAAGGCAGCGGCGATGAACTGGTAATCATTTCTACCTCTATGGTGATTGCTTCGCTGGCTGCTGACACAACCTCTCTGTCTATGATGCTTGATGGCTTGTTTGGTAAGGCCCCTGCGATATGGCTAATGATCTGGGGCCTGCCTGTACTAGTCTGGCTAGCCTCTGTCTTGGGTGTTCATCCGGTGATCTCAGCAGCTCCCCTGCTAGCCTATTTTGCGCCATCCATTACTGTTTTTGATGCAATTTTTGTCATGCAGGCTCACATGATTGGCTGGGCGGCAGGAACCATGACTTCATTTTCATCATTATCAGTTGTTCTGGTCGGTGAATTATTCAGACTGCCGACCTCTGCTCTTTCTGCTGGGCGGAACTTGTGGGCTTCAGGGGGGTTGGCCTTTTTTGGTGGTGGCCTTTGGGCTGCTGTCTGGCTTTTGGCAGGACAGTTATAGAAAAAGTAAAAAGGCAGGCCCTATCTTATGGCCTGCCTTTTGAATAAGCTAAATTTTAAAGGATACCAAAGACCCGCGCTGAAAGTTATCCCCCCAGGAACAGGCGGCCAACATCTGGATTCTGCAACAGGTCATCACCGGCTCCAGCGATAGCTGTTTCACCAGATACCAGCACATAGCCTAAGTCAGCAAAAGACAGACCTTTTTTCGCATTCTGTTCAACCATAATGATAGTTTTGCCATCCCGGTGCTGCAGATCATCAAGGATTTCAAAAACCATGTCAATGAAGCGTGGTTCAAGACCAATTGATGGCTCGTCAACTAGCAACACTTCCGGGTTCATCACCAACGCTCGTGATATTTCGAGCAATCGCCGTTCACCTCCTGACAATACCCCCGCGGGTTTGTCTCGCCGGTCAGCCAGACGTGAATATTTGTCAAACACCATTTCAGCAGCTGCCTTAGCCTCAGCAGGCTGGTTTTTTAAGAACCCGCCCATTAGCAGATTTTCCTCGACAGTCATTTGTGGGAAAACAGATTTATCTTGAAGAATATAAGCAATGCCGGCCTCAGACAATTTCTGGGATGGGGTCAGGTTAGTCACATCTTTACTACCAATACTAATTTTTCCAGAAAAGATATTGGTAAAGCCAAAGATAGAATGTAGTACTGTTGATTTACCCGCGCCATTTGGTCCAATTAGACACAAAGACTGACCTTTTGCTACTTCAAGATGGAAATCGTGCAGGATTTCCATCTTTCCATAACCTGCCCGCAGGCTGTTAATGGTCAGAAGCGGCTCGTTGCCTGCTAGCTTCAGAAGTTCTTTTTGGCTGGGGGCATTTGCTGCTATGGACGCGGCTTCCTTTGCCACCTGGTCAACAGACATGACTACATCTACGCCGCCACTGCCGTAACCGGTAACTTTCTTGTTGCCCTTGGCAGCGGATTTGCTCTGCTTTGTCTTTTTCGGTGGAGCTGATTTAGAGGAGGCTTTTTTCGCGGCTGTTGTTGCCTTCTTTGCCACAGTCTTTTTGGCTGCTGTTTTCACAGAGGCAGCGGTTTGTGCTGCTGTCTTTGTCTTAACTTTCTTACCTGCTACTTTCTTGGTGGTTGTTTTTGCCTTTTTGGCAGGTTTTTTTGTCGGGGCTTTAGCCATTAATGTCCTCCGAGATACGCGTCAATCACGCGTTGATCATTCTGCAGCGCCTTCGGCGCGCCGCTTGCTAGCATTTTACCATTAGACAAGCAGTAAATATGTTCTGCCAGGTTCATGATAACCCGCATGTTATGTTCAATCACACATAAGGTGATGCCCAGCTCTTCATTTGCTCGCTGCAGACGGTCAATCAGACCATTAATTAACGTTGGGTTAATTCCTGCCGTCGGCTCATCCAGAAGCAGCACTTTTGGTTCGTTCATCAGGGCCATTGCAAATTCAAGCAGTTTCTGCTGGCCGAATGAAAGATCTCCTGAAATCAAGTTGCGCTTTGAATACAGACCTACAAATTCCAGAAGATGCTCTGCCCTGTCCTTAATCTCTCCGCGTCGGCTGGCAAAGATACCATCCTTTGAATCTTTGCGGTGTGAGACAGAAATTTGCATGTTATCCACACAGTTCATTTTTGTATAAATGCGGGTCTGCTGGAACGTACGCAGCATGCCAAGACGTGCGATTTCGCCAACCATAAGATGCGTTATCTTTTGACCATCAAACTCAATATTACCACTATCAATTGGGTGAAAACCAACAATAGAGTTGAAAAGAGTCGTCTTGCCGCAGCCATTTGGACCAATAATACCTGTTATGGACCCTTGTTTGACTTTCATGGAGATGTCAACATTAGCTTTTACACCGCCGTATGATTTGGAGACATTACTTACTTTGATAATGTTAGTCATTGTTTATGCCTCCTTATCTGCTTTATTGCCGTCGTCAACAACAATGCCGAACATTTCCGGATATTTTGTCTGCAGCCAACCCATAAGGCCCTGCTGGAAATATACAATATTCACAATCAGGATCAGGCCAAGGGCAATCCACTGCAAATTCAGCAAGTAAGTCCAAGTTGTTTCTTTAACGACATGGAAAATGATAGCTCCAACGACAGGCCCCCAAAGGGTACCCTTACCGCCAAGCAAAACCATTGCGACCATGAAGATGCCAAAGGTTGGGATAGGATAGGCAACTTCTTTATCAATAAAGCCAGCCATATTCCCCGCAACAGCGCCGATTGCGCCCATGAACATAGCCGCCACGCCCCATCCAATCCGCTTGTAAACAAGCGTTGGGATGCCCATTGCCTCTGCTTTATCCTCATCATCGCGAATAGCATTAATAGCTAGCCCAAATTGTGTGGAATACATCCAGCGCAATAGGAAATGGGATATAATCGTGAGTATAAAGCAGAGGATGTAGAAAAAGGTTGAACGGAATTCAATGTCGCCTGGGAACAAAGGCATGGAAATCCCTGACGCTCCCCCAACGTAATCAATCGTGATGGTCAGTTCAGCTGTAGCCACCGCAATACCAAGTGAGCCGATTGCAAAGTAAGGCCCGCGTAGCCCAAACATGAAGGTCGACAAAGCCACCGACATCGCGAGCGCAACAATCGCCGCCACAATTATTCCGAAAAACAAACCGTAGAAATATTCTGCATCAGTAAATTCGGGTTTAATTGACCCCATTGCAGATGTATATTCACCTACCCCGCCCTCATAAAAGAAGGAAATTTGAACTATAGCTGAAACATACATGCCCACGCCAAAGAACGCGATGTTGCCTAGTGAATTGTAGCCCATCTGGCCGCCAAGTGTATCCCAGGTTGAAGCCATCAATACCATCATCCAAAGGTAGGCGATGGACAAAGTATATTCAGGGAATAAGATAGGCCCGAAGATACCAAACAGCCCCAGACCGCCATAGGTTATAAGTGAGTTCTTATTTAACATTATCTTAATACCTGTCTGTTGCGTCGCATGGACATTTGCCGCCAGATGAGAACAAGAACCAGCATAGTAACCGGGGCTGCAACCTCATAGGCAGTGCCGATGATTACGCCTGTATATTTTTCAACTAAACCAATTCCAAAAGCAGCGCCGATAACGCCAGGCAAGTTACCCAAACCTGCGGCTGTTACAATTGCAAATGAGCGCACGGAATAGGTGATGCCATAGAAAGGCTGTATGACCCATATAATTGCGACGAGGACACCGGCAGCACCACAAATGGCCGAATTGAACGCGAAGGTAATAGCATAAATACGGTCAGTATTTATGCCCAGAACCCGGGCAGCTCTAGGGTCTTGGGCAGTGGCTCTAATCGCTTGCCCTGTTCTTGATTTCTTCATAAACAAGACAACACTGAAGGCGATGATTGCCGCAAGACAAAGCGACAGAATCTTGGATGACGGTACGTTTACCATATTGTCAAAAAAATCGAAATTTGGCATGTGCAGATCGATAATTTGCACTTCCGGGCCATAGATAAGATTCATGACCTGTTGCATTAATAAAGACAAACCAAAGGTTGCCAAAAGCGAGACAAACATATCCTGATCCAGAATTCGACGGATCATCCCGATGTAAACGACCCAGCCATACACAAACATGGTAACAACCACTATGATCAGAATGAAGGGCAGAGGCACATTTGCTTGTGATAATGACAGAGCCATGTATCCGCCCATTATTACAAAGTCGCCCTGTGCAAGGTTTTTAATATTCATAACGCCCCAGACAAGGGCTAGCCCATATGCGCTCAAAGCAAAGACGGCGCCAACAAAGATGCCTTCTAAAATTACTTGCACATTGATAATGGGCGCCCAAACAAATAGGAGCTGCAAATTATCTAACATGAATGTCTCCGGAAGAATTTATAAAAGAAAGGGCCAAACGGCCCTTTCTCTTAATTGATTTTAACTAGTATGTCACGTTGCGTGGAAATGTCATGTCTTTGAAAGACTCAACAAGTGAGTACGAACCATCGGCACCGATCTGACGCATAAACATTGGTTTTGCAATATTGTTTCCTGCTTCAGAAAATTTGATATCACCGTAGAAGGTTTCCATCTCAACTGCTGAAAGAGCGTCTCTTACGGTGTCTTTATCAAAGCTGTTAGCTTTTTCGAAACCTTCTTTCCACACATAAACAGCGGCAGATGCCTGAGCTGACTGGTAAGGAACAGAGGTGTATGAAGGATATTCTTTCTTGAAACCTTCATTCCAGTCCATTGCACTACCAAACATTGGGTCAGATTTTGACAATGTTTCCACCCACTGCGTTGGGCAAAGGAAACCTGTAGCAGCATTCGGGAACTTTTCCTGAACTTTTGCAGCTTCACAGTGTGTCAGTGCAATCATTGGCACATTAACTTTCATTTCGTCAATCTGACGTGCAGCTGTGGCGGCACCTTTTGAGTGACCAGAGATGATCAGAATATCAGGCTTTAGTGCCTTTACCTTTGTGAGTGTTGTTGACATATCTGACAAGTCAGCCGGCAATTGATCATCGATAATGACTTTCATGTCATATTCAGCAATGTTATCGAGAACACCAGCGCGCACGTCCATTGAGAACGGGTCGCCTTCGAATGCTAGGGCAACGCGCACTTCAGAAGGGCTTCTGAAATTTTTCTTTCTTTCCTCAGCAGCCATATGCACAGCCGATGCGAGATACTGCTCTGATGTTGAAAGCACAGCAAACAGATACTTATAGCCTTGCGTGAACAATGACCGTGATGCGCCTTCGGCTTCAACCATTGGCACACCAAATTTCTCTGACACCGGGGCAATTGCCTTTGTCATCCCGGAGCTATATGGGCCAAGCATAAATTCGACGCCATCCTGCTGAATAAGACGCTCAGCAAGTTGTGCGCCACGGGCGGGTGTTGATTCATCGTCATAGTATTTGATAGCTAATTTATAGCTTTTGCCACCGACCTTTACGCCGCCGGCCTCATTGATGATTTTTGCAGCATAATCGTAACCGCGCTGTGTGTGCAGACCGTTGGTTGCATATTTGCCTGTCAAAGAAATAGCTGAACCAAGGATAATAGTATCCCCTTCAACCTTTGCTAGGGCAGTTGTTGCTGGTCCTACTGTCAGGGCAAATGCACCTGCGGCCAGCATTAGTGAGCGAAATTTCATTCGTTCCTCCAATTGTAGATTTTTTCTCTTGAATGAATTCTTAAAGTAAAACGATAGATTCCTAAAGTAAAATTCTAAATTAAAAATTATTTATTTCTCTCTTTGGAATAGTTTTAGATGTTGTTTGTTTTTTTTCTATTAATTGATCAAGACGAGAATGATGGATAGAGCCAGGAGTGCAATTGCTAATAGCTCTATGCGGGATGTTTTTTCTTTAAAAAAAAGAATAGAAAATCCAAGTGTAATCAATAGTTCAACTTGCCCAACAGCCCGAACAGATGCGACATTTTCAAGTGAGAATGCTGTGAACCAACAGGCCGTTGTTATGGCGCCAAAAAGTCCAACTGGCCAGGCAGATCGCCAGTTAGTTAAGGACAAAACAAGTTCTCGCCTAGCCATCAAGAACATGATTCCACCCATGAAAAGTGTTTGCAAAAAGGTCGATGTCGCCGCCGACATGGAGGCTCTGAGCACAATATCACCTGTGGCAAGCGAATCGGTTGCAGCTCGGAAGCTGACTGTAGACAACCCCAGGAAAGCGCCAGCAGCCAGCCCCAGAAGAGACTGTTTCGAACACAGAGATGTAAATAGACCGGATAGACCGACATCAGATTTGTGAAATGACAGCATCAAGATCGCCAGCACGCCAATGGCAATAGCTAGTCCAACCTGAAAATTCACAATTTCGCCAATAATGAGAGCTTCAAAAATAGCAGCCTGGAGAACTTCAGTTTTCGAAAAGGCAGTGCCTGCTGCAAAATTCCGATGGTTGAAAAGAGTGATTAGAAGAACCGTGAAAATCACCTGCATCAATCCGCCAATACTGACCCACACCCAGAACATCTGTGTGGTTTGGGGCAAGCTTTGCTCTGTTGACTGCATCCACAGCCAGAGCCAGACTGCAGCAAAAGGCAACGCATAAGAAAACCGGATATAGCTGGCCCCAAAATCCCCCATCACTGATTTCATTTTTTTCTGCCCCGCAGACCGCAGGGTCTGGGTCGTGGCTGCAATTACAGTGATAATGATCCAAAGTTCCATTGCGGGCAACTGACAGCTAGGTCCTATCAGACCGGTTTGTCACCTTTCAGTGTGATGCGATGTAACAAGCGTCTGTGTCCATGATAGTCATTGACAGGATAATGAAGTGTGCAGCGATTATCCCATATCGCCACATCACCTTGTTGCCAGACATGGCGACACTGAAATTCTTCTCTGATTTGATGGGCATATAGAAAATTTAATAGTCCGTCACTTTCTGCTACTGACCAGCCTTCAAAATGACAACTGTGTGCCTGATTAACATATAAGGCTTTTTTTCCGGTTTCCGGATGCGTGCGAATTACAGGATGAATACCGACTAGATTGTCCTTATTTGTTTCACCCCCCTGTTCAGCGATCCTGTCTGCTCGTGTGGCCACTGCTGTGGCTTTATCTGGCCGACATACAATCTTTAGTGTGGCCAGCGTTTTTTTCAGTCCGATAGATAGGGCCTCATAGGCTTGAATCTGGTTGGCAAAAAGGGTGTCGCCACCGACGGGCGGCAGTTCCAGCGCATATAGAATGGTCGCCATAGGAGGGCAGGGCTGATAGGTGGTATCAGAATGCCAGACACCACCGAAATTGACTGTCTCTGTCTCTTTCTTCAAAACAGGAGTAATCTCAGGAAAGCCCTCAAGGCCATTTAAGAAGGGATAGATATCAGGTGTGCCTAGCCGCTGTGCAAAAGTTAGATATTCGTCAGGTGTTAAAGATTGTCCGCGCAGAATAATAATTTGCCGTTCTAACCAGATTGCACGTAATTCTGCCAAGAGGTCGTCTGCAAGAGAACCACAGAGGTTAATATCATAAATCACGCTGCCTAAAGACGGACTGAGAGGCTTAATGCGCATCGTAAAACTGGACCTACATAGGAAAATGAATATGTGCAAGCATTATAATCTTCGCCTGTAACAGAATTTGCAAGTTTTGAAATTTAATTCAAGTTGCCAAAGGAGCGTTTGACTTCTACGGGGGTTCAATTTATTCAGAAATATAAAGAAAGCTGACTAGTTTGAGGGAGTTGCTAGAGCAGGAGCGTCCGATGGATTATGTCAGAAGTTTTCATATCATTCGGGCAAAAGTTAAATGAGCATTCTTGTTACTGGAGCCGCTGGCTTTATTGGCTCAGAACTGTCGATCAAGCTTCTCCAAAGGGGTGAGACGGTTATTGGTATAGATAATCACAACGATTATTATGATCCAGATTTAAAAGAAAATCGTTTAGCTCGTCATATTGACCATACTAAATATACCCATATCAGAATGGATATTGCAGAAGCCACAGATTTGGGACGAGTTTTTTCAAAATATAAACCACAAAAGGTCGTAAATTTAGCTGCACAGGTTGGAGTGCGTTATTCGATTGAGAACCCTCACGCTTATATCCAAAGCAATATTATTGGATTCATGAATATATTAGAGGCTTGTCGTCATAATAAGATTGAGCATCTGGTTTATGCTAGTTCCTCAAGTGTTTATGGGGCCAATATTACGATGCCCTTTTCAGAAAATGACAATGTGGATCATCCCTTGTCAATATATGCCGCGAGCAAAAAATCTAATGAATTAATGGCACACTCTTACAGTCACTTGTACAGTTTACCATGCACAGGGCTACGTTTTTTTACGGTTTATGGGCCTTGGGGCAGACCGGATATGGCGCCAGTAAAATTCGCAAAGGGCATAATGCAAGGTAGCCCAATACAGGTATATAACTATGGAAAACACAAGCGAGACTTTACTTACATTGATGACATAGTTGATGGAGTTCTGAAAGTGATAGATGAGCCGCCTCAATCATCTGAAAATTTCTTGAAATCATACCCTTGTCCAAGCAAAAGCAAGGCTCCATGGCGTATCTATAATGTTGGAAACGGAAATCCTGTAGATTTGATGGTATTTATAAATACTCTTGAAAAATATATTGGCAAAAAAGCAAACTTAGAATTTTTGCCTCTCCAGCCAGGTGATGTAGAGGTGACGTCCGCGTGCATGGAGGACTTCTGTGAAAACTTTAAATTTAAATCTAGAACTAACATTGACCATGGGATTAGAAAGTTTATTGATTGGTCTGTTAATTATCACGGTAGTTTATGAATGTGTTCAGTATCGTTTTCAAAATATTGTGTCATATGCGTCTTTAAAGGTTTTACAGATGTAAGAAGTTTCTTCTTCAGTTAAGGTAGGGTGACAAAGAAACATAATTGAGGTCTCACCAAGTTTTTTGGCATTTTCAAAACGCTCTATTGTTTCCGTTGCAGTATTCTGGAAAGCTTTTTCTAAATAAATTTCTGGACAAGAACCGCTAAAACATGGAACTCCTTGCTTATTAATCTCTGAAATGAGCGCGTCCCTTTGTTCTCTGCTCCCATCAACAAAGAGGTAGCATTTATAGGCAGCATTTAAGCAGTTACATGCCATTTTTTGTCTGGCTTTGGCTCGACAGGATTTACAACTCAATTTTGGAATTCGAATGTCTGGAAGCTTTTCCGCGGCATTGTAAATTTTGGCTATGTTCGCCCGCCGCTTATCGCTCCATTTGGGAAGTTTTTGAGTTTGAATTCTCCCTATAACGGCTTGCATTTCTGTCATTCTAAGGTTTGTTCCAAAGGAATTATGAACCCATTTGAAGTCAACCCCACCACTCATTGAATTAAGAGTTAATTCATAATCCTTTCCATGATCCTTGTAGGACCAAATTTTTTCCCAGATATCAGCATTATTAGTGGTAATCATCCCGCCTTCCCCACCGGTGGAGATGATTTTATCTTGGCAAAAAGACCAGCAACCTACATCTCCAATGGATCCAACCTTTTTGCCCTTATATTCAGCTCCATGTGCTTGTGCACAATCTTCGATCACGGACAACTTGTTTGTTTCAGCAAATTGCATTATTTCGTCCATGTCACATGGCCATCCCGCAAGGTGGACACAAATGATTGCAGCAGTGTTTTTTGAAAGAAGACCATCAAGGCAATCAACATCAATATTTTGTGTATTTAAATCAACATCTGCAAATACTGGTGTAGCCCCAACAGCCTTGATGGCTGATGCAGATGCAAAAAAGGATCTAGAGGTAACGATAACTTCGTCCCGCTCTTTAACAGCTAAAGCCTTCAAAGCTGCCTCTAAAGCAACGGTGCCATTTGCCAATGCTACAGCATATTTCACTCCTATAAATTCAGCATATTCACGTTCGAAAAGAGCAACGTGTTCCCCTGTCCAATAGTTCACTCTATTCGAGAGTAAAACTTCCGAAACTGCTTTGGCTTCTTCTTCTGTAAAATTAGGCCAAGGTGAAAATCCTGTCTTTCCCATGAATGCTACTTTCAAGATTTATTTTATGCTATTTCGCAAGGCACGCCATAAGCCGTGCACTCAGATGGAATATCGTTTATCACAACTGAACCTGCACCTATAGTAACTCGTTTTCCTATAGTAATGTCATGTTTGACTGATGAGCCAATTCCAATCCAGCTCAATTCATATATCACTGTTTTTCCCCCGAGTGAGCATCCTGGACTTATATGACAGAAGTCTTTAATCACACAATCATGTTCAATAATTGAACCCGTGTTGATGATTACACCTTTTCCTATATTTACCCCTGAGTTAATGATTGCTCCTGCAGAAATCATAGTGCCGCCAGCGATTAAAACATTTTTACTCACTATAGCAGTCGGATGAATTATGCTTTTGATAGTAACGCCGTCTGCAGAAAGCGCCTCAAAGAGTTTTTTTCTAACATGGTTATCGCCAATAGCTATGTGAGCACCGCTAAATTTATTTTTCAATTGGAAAAATTTATCTAAGTTCCCAGTAATCTGAGTTTCACCATCTTTTTTATCGTCAAAAAAAGAGACGGATTCCCATCCACTCAACATGGCGGCTTCAGCAACAACTTTGCTATGCCCTCCCGCCCCAATTATAGCTAAACTTTTCAACTCATTCATCTCCAGTAAATTTCTTAGCAGTCGAATGGTGTGGGCTATTTATCCCCTTTTTCTTGATTACTAGGACCACAGTCATGAGTGTAATTCTTAAATCTAAAAGTAGAGACGCATGTTTAACGTACCATAAGTCTAACTCAAACTTTTGTTCCCAAGAAATTTCATTCCTTCCATTAATTTGTGCCCAGCCAGTGATGCCAGGCAAAACCGAGTGTCGTTTAAATTGTTCTTTCGAGTAAATGTGAAGATATTCCTCGAGAAGAGGCCTCGGGCCAACCAAACTCATTTCGCCCCGAATGACATTCCAGAGTTCTGGTAATTCATCTAAGCTTGTAGAACGGAGCCATTGCCCAAAACTTGTCAACCTTGACTCATCGGGCAAATTTTTACCACTTAGATCACTTGCTTCCGTCATTGTTCGAAACTTATATAAATTGAATATTTTTCCACCCTGCCCGGGTCGCCTTTGGCTAAAAAGAATTGGCCTTCCGAGTTGAAGCCATACAAGTATGCTGATTGCGAATAATAGCCAACTGAACAAAGCTAAGATTAACAGGGCCAATGTGAAGTCAAAAATTCTTTTATATAATTTATAATTCATTACGGGACACGGTTTTTGAATTTCGTTATATGGTCCAGACAATTTGTCTCATCATTTGAGATATAAAAAATACTGGAATTGCAAAGCATGAATTTCCATAAAACAAACGAGAACATAGTGTTGTGAGAATTATTGCTCCCCATTCACTTGCCTCCTAAAGAGAGTTTTAACAGAATTCCTGTTACTAAATTAAAAGGGAAGGTCACGTTCTTGAATAGAAAACACTGGGCCGACCATTGTCAACCTGAGGGTTTCCACTAGCAACAAGATTAGCGGGGACAAAACTGTAAAAAACCAACTGAAAAGGTCAAAAAGCCTTTTAGCAAATTTTTTTGTCATTTACGCTCTACCCAATCACTTTTCAAGCAGGCACACAGCCCATAGATCAAGACAACAAAAAAGACTGGCATAGAAAAAAGCGTGTTTCCAGATATGCTTGTGAAGAGAGCCGTCGCGACAACAGAAGCACCCCATTCTATTTGGTTTTTAGACTGGAACATCAACTTTAAACCGACATATAATGCATTAGCAAAGAGTAAAATACATGTAATCCCACCCAAAATGCCACTGGACAACAACCCTGATAGAACGGGCAAATGCGGATAATCACCTGATAAACATTCCAAAAACTCGCAGCCGAACGCCGTGACGTAATCAAATCCAGACCCCATAACTAGTGTCTTAATGTCAATCATAGATCCGCCAAAGCTCAAGCGGATCAAACGAGAATCAAAGCCGTAGGCACGGCTATCTAACATTAAAGTTCGATAGGTAGATCCGAAGCTATAGTCATTAATGATTTTTCCAGATGTAAAAAATATCGAAAAATCAACTACATATATAAAAAAAAGAACAATTGCAAGGCCCAACATACAACCAATAAACAATATTTTTAGTTCTTTGAAGGAAATCTGTCCTCTTACATAATTTAGGAACAAGACAATTGGCAGAAATGTGCAGCCGACTAATAAAAACCGTCTTGAGCCCGCCGTAAACCCGACAAAGACCAGGCAAAAGAGCAAACAGCCCAATAATAACATAGCCACTAAAGATTTGGATGTACGCCAAACACTAAAAGTAGTCATTGAAAGGATGAAAATTGTAAGACTGAAAAAATTTATGTCACCAACCAAAGCTGACCCAATTGGGTAACTAGAATCCGAACTTATAATCCATTGAAGTGCAATATCTTGCGACCACATAGAAAACTTCAATATCGAAAGCGCGGCAACCACAGCTGCAAATACCTGAAATATAATATTCGACACTCGATCAAATCGACTGCAAAAATCGCTTGTTCGAAACATCATCAACACAGCGTAACTGCTAAAAAATAATATTCCACCCCACACAAGTTCCTTCTGGACAAGTGCTGGCAACTTGCCCTCGGTAATAATAAGACCATAAAAATTTATTAGGAGATAAATTGCTATTAAAATTGAAGTGTAATGTAATGACCGAAGTCCCTTCAATAAGTCCTTTATCCAAAATACGTAAAGTAAGAGAAGAGCTCCAGCAATCCAGGAATGAAATTTAAAAGGGTTTGGTGGAAATGTCTGGATTGCAATTGGCGTGATCATCAAGATACAGCACAACCAAACACCAATTTTTTCTTTAATTTTTCTTTTTATCTCTATCACGAAGGCTGCCTGTTAAGTGGCTGGACTTGTTTTATTTAAGCAAAACCATCCAGCTAAACCGAACAAAATGCCCCAAGATATTAACCAAATCGGGTAAATGTGAGCTGCGTTAACAATCATACTGCCCATTAATATGAATGAATTACCGATGCAGAACAACAACATTGAAGCACCTAATAAATGTGCTCTAATTTTGGCAATGCCTATTGCCTTCAAGGTCTCCATCGAGACGTAAATAGGAACACAAGTGAAAAATAGCACGGCTACAGCGATAATTAAATCAAACTCTTGATTCTGCTGATACATAAGAACGGCGACAATAGAACCAAAACACTCCAGTCCTATTTGGACTCTAAATAATGATTTTTGTTTACCTGTTACCTCAAAGATTCTCACCTGCCAAGAACTAAGCAACGAAATAAGACCGAGCGGCAATAAAATCAAAAAAAACTTGCCAGATTCAGACCATTGATCACCGAATAAAAAGCTAAATATTTCGACTGCCCAGATAGTGCAAAAAAGATAAATGGGAAATGCAACATACAAAAATAAACTAAAAATCCGCTGAATTTGCTCCCTTATGCCATTTGGAACTTGTCTGTTGACATACCCTTTTGCCGCTTCACCGAAAAAAACAACGCCGAGAGAACCAGACAATAAACTAAGGGGGATCTCTTGAACTACTCTGGCCAAAGAGTAAAAGCCAGCATACTCAACACCCTGCATAGCAGCGGCTAGTAGTATTATCACATCTCTTGAAATCACTCCGAACAAACTGAGTGGAAAATTGAATTTGATGAAATCAATATATTGATTACAAACATATCTAAAATTGAACAGACTAACCCTGTTAAAACACCAAAGAATCAACCTTATCGTACGCTTATTTGTTATAGTAAGAAGACCAACACATAAACCCATTCCGACACCAAACAATTTCGCAATGACCAAGCCATTAACTTCTGAGTCGAATGGAATAAGTAAAATTGCGCAGAAAATAAATGCTAAATTTTGCACAAGGGGAAGTGACCCTAGGATGCCATATTTTTTGACTCTCAAGAGGGTCATATTTACGATCGAGACACTAGCTAGAAAGAGTCCCATAAGTGGCACGCCAAAAAACCAATTACCGAAATATTGGTTTGGAAGAGTTGTAGTTTTTACCATATAAACAGTAATAGCTAAAACGACAGCTATCACAGTAATAGCTAGGGTCGAAATTATCGTAAAAAAAACCAAATAAATAAGGTCAAAAAACGACTTGGTTATTGGGATAGCGATTTCAAGCCTGAGAGTTGAGAACAACGAAACAAGGGAACCAAAAAAAATTAACAACGAAAGTGTCCCAAATTGGCTTGGATCGTATGCGCGTGTAAGTAATGGAGTACCGATTCCTAAAATGAAATACGCCCCACAATTTTTTAAAAGCAGACCGCTTGCCAATCGAAAGTCGAAAAATTTTATACTAAATTTACTAAACATTATTATTAAACCTGGTGTCGTGCAAAGTGCCGATCCGAGTTAAGCAGACAAAGACCATTTCAGTTTTGTAAATCTCTGAATTGCAATATTACCACGACAACTTGAACCCAGTCATAAGTTAGCATGATAGGTTATGCGTAATGACTTGGTTCTTTGTTTTCGTTTTGTGATGCATTTGTATTACCTCTTTTATGAAAGAGCCAGCAGAAAAGTACAGTGTTAAAAATTCTGAATGAAAACTTAATGAAAAAGACAGCCAGGCCAAAAGGTAAAGGCACTCGTCTGCCAACAGGCAAAAGATACAAATACTGCATCATATGCTCTTGGTGCTGTATAGTCGCCAGCTTATAGTAACCGCATCGCAACAAAAAGATTGACAAACATTAATAGGCTAAAGATACGAATTAGTTTGAAAATTCCCAAAGTAGCTTTGAATAGAACAAGAACAAATCTTTACTGTTGCACTATGTTAGTGTAACAAAGCAATCGTTTTAGAAAAAAGTATTTTTACTCTGTTTATTTTTTAAGTCGTCGGCGGGTCTAAGCCCTTTAGTAATAACCTCGCAAAATCAAATTTAATATTTGTTGTTACCTTGCAGTGGTATTCACGAGGACACTTTGGATAAAAATTTACCTTCCGACAGAAAGTATACTCCATGCTGATCATTAGATTTTTTTGAGGTCTATTGTAATTTATCAGGACCAAACTGATTAAATAATTGAGAGATAAAGGTATGTTAAATTATTGTGTGAAATGTGTAATGCCGCATACTAAGCCTCATCTTCAGTTTAATGATGACGGGGTGTGCGATGCATGTCGACTTTATGAAGAACGCGAGGAAGTAGACTGGAATGTCAGGAAACAAGAACTTACAGACGTTTTGGATAAATACCGGAGTAAAGACGGCAGTAACTGGGATTGTGTAATACCAGTAAGTGGCGGTAAAGATAGCACATATCAAGTTATACGAATGCTACAGTTGGGCATGAACCCTCTTTGTGTCACAGGAACAACGTGTGACCTATCTGAAGTTGGCCGAAAAAATATTGAAAACCTTCAGAACTTAGGCGTGGACTATATTGAAGTTACCACCAACAGGATTGTTAGGCGAAAATTAAATAGAATAGGTTTGAAACAAATAGGTGATATATCATGGCCTGAACACATTTCGATCAATACCATTCCTATAAGAGTAGCCGTTCAATATGGAATCAAATTAATTATATGGGGTGAAAATTCACAGAATGAATATGGTGGACCTGCATCAGCTTCAGACAGCGATATCAAGACCTGGGAATGGTTACTTCAATTCGCTGGTTTTGTAGGCTTAAGAACTTCAGACTTGATAGGAGTAGACGGGATTAGAAAACGTGACATGATTCCCTTTACCTACCCAACAAAAGAAGAGTTGTCCAAAGTTGGAGTTACAGGCCTATTTCTAGGTTATTATCTGCCTTGGGACGGGTATTCAAATGCATTGCTTGCGCAAGCCCATGGCTTCTCAACACTAGCAAAACCGATAGAAGGTTCTCTTGTTAATTATGAAAATCTAGATAATCATCAAACGGGCATTCATGATTATTTTAAGTTTTTAAAATTTGGTTTTGGGAGGGCAACAGATATTGCATGCTCACATGTGAGACGAGGAAGAATTTCACGCGAAGATGCAGTTGAACTAGTAAAAATTCATGATGGAAAGTTTCCTTGGACCTATTTGGGCAAATCGCTCAAGGATATTCTCGAACCACTAGATATATCTGTTGATGAGTTCATAACGATATGTGATCAATTCACTAATAAGAAAATATTCTTAACAGATAGAAATGGCAAATTGATTAAGGATAAATATGGCAATCTCACAAAAATTAACTATGCGGAGTGATAGAAAATTTTTGTGGGATTTTAAAAAAAATGAATGTATTGATCGTTGATTATGGAATGGGGAACATCGGTTCCGTGCGCCGTGTAATAGAAGAGCGTGGTGCAACACCAATTATAACGCAATATCCAGAAGACATTAAGAAGGCAAATAAAATTATATTGCCTGGAGTGGGCGCCTTTCCAGATGGCATGTTTTCTTTGAACAAGACCGGTTGGGTTGATGTCTTACGAAAAGCTATTTTGGAAGATGGCAAAAGTATTTTTGGTATATGCTTAGGAATGCAATTATTAGCTACCGTAAGTTATGAAGGACACGAAACATCTGGACTTGACTTGATTGGAGGTGTGGTAGAGCCACTTAAAGCTAATGCACCTGACATTAGGATACCGCATGTTGGCTGGAATGAAATTGAATTTCATCGAAACGACCCGTTGATAGAGGGAGTGGCTCAAGGGACCGATTGTTATTTTGTGCATAGTTATCATTTCATTCCAAAAGAGGATGAATATATCGTAGCAACGACGCCTTACTGCGGGCAATTTGTATCAATTGTCAGAAAAGAGTCAGTATACGGAGCCCAATTTCACCCTGAGAAGAGTTCGAAAGCTGGCCTCAGGATAATTGAGAACTACTTAAAAATATAAAAAAATTATGTTAAAAGTTCGAATAATACCCACTTTATTATGGAAGACCTTGAATTTGGTAAAGGGGCAGGCTTTTGATAGTTGGCGTCAAGTAGGGAGCGTGATGCCATCGATTAAAGTTTATAACGCACGCGATGTTGATGAGCTTGTATTACTAGATGTGTCAGCGACAGATGAAAAAAGAGAGCCTGATTATCTTACTATTTCTGAATTATGTGATGAATGTTTTGTTCCATTAACATATGGCGGAGGGGTAACCAATATTGAAGTTATTCGAAAACTATTACTTTCTGGGGCAGATAAAGTTGCGATAAATACATTTGCCTACAGTGAACCTGAATTCATTCGTGAAGCTTCTGCTCGTTATGGATCACAGTGCATCGTTGCTAGTATTGACGTTAAAAGAAATGACGCCGGAAATCATGAATGCTTTAGTCACTGTGGAAAAAAATCTACAGGATTAGACCCTATCTCATGGGCGAAACGGCTCGAAGAACTCGGCGTTGGTGAGATCCTTTTAACATCTATTGAGCGAGACGGAAGTATGCTCGGTTATGATACAGAGTTAACTAAAAACATTTCTACCGCAGTATCCATACCCGTAATAGCTTCTGGAGGCGCTGGTAATTTTGAACATATGCTGGACGTGATTCAAAATGGTGGTGCATCAGCTGTTGCAGCTGCTAGTATTTTTCATTTTACAGAACAGACACCAGCTGAAGCGAGAGACTATCTTGCAAAAAATGGTATACCTGTGCGCAAAACATAGATAAATAGCTAAAACCACTTGAGGTATCAATTTGCTAGAAATAGGTACTCTCAATTAAGCAGACTTACTAACATTTTATATATCGAGATTGGCATGGAAGATTCTGAATTGGTAAATAAGCTATGGTTGAGTTGGAATGAAATAAACCAAAGGGGGAAAGGCAAAAGAATTATATTTTTTGGCAGAGGAACCTGGATGGGCAAAACTCTAAATTACCTAACAAACGATGGGGATTATGCTGTAGACAATAGCAAATACGAACAAGGCGAGATTGAGAAAGGATTAAAAATCTATCACCCTGATAAACTAAAAGAGGAAACATGGGATGATATATTTATAATAATTACAACGTCTGCATTTTATGAAGTCACTACGCAGTTACAAAACTATGGGTTAATTCCCGGAAAACATTTTTGCATTACACCCTCACTAAAAGATTTCAATTCAATATCTAAGGTAACCTCTCATGACCAAACTCTGTATATTGCTTGTTCAGACAGTTATCTCGAAGGCAATTTAGAACGTGGTGGTGGTTTTTATAAATACAACACCAGCTCCGGAGAACTAAAAAAAATCATCAATGGTTTATGCCATAGTATTGTTGATGGCAAAGGTTGCAAATATCTTATCGATGACATGGTGGGTATTCGAATTCTTGACGAAAAATTTTCAACTATTGATATAATTGAGTTGCCTCAAAAAACGCGACCGCATGGTATCGCTTTCTGCCCAACGAGGGAACTTATTTTTATAAGTTTTACTGGCCATGATTCAATTGGAATTTATGATGCGAACAATCATAGAAAAGTTGAAGAAATTTCTTTATCGAAAAAATTTGAAAAATTAGGCATTGCTCAGCATCACATAAACGATCTCTGTGTTATAGATGATTCTTTATATGTTTCGATGTTTTCTATTTCAGGAAACTGGAGACTTGGATTATATGATGGCGGTATTATTGAGTTCGATATCGATTCTCTTGAATTTAAAAATCCGGTTCTAAGAGACCGATGGATGCCGCATAATCCTATGATAATTGGCGAAAACTTTTTTTATTGTGACTCCATGAGAGGGACAGTAAATTGTGGCACATGGAAAACAATTATAAAATTGAATGGATTTGTCAGGGGCTTAGCTTACGATAACGAATTTTTCTTTGTCGGTCACAGCATGCACCGCCATATTCACCGCGTAGAGGGCAGCAGCCATAATATTTCGATAGATACTGGCATCTACATGGTTGATGAAACCAGTAAAGTCACAAAATTTTTTCCAATACCGCAGTTATCTGATATTCACGCATTATATATTCCTTCAGCCTAGAACTTGTGTGTTCCACATTTAGATGGAGTAATGAGTGGTACCTAGGGTGATGGTATTTTAACCCATGAATAATTTCGCCAACTGCACAAAACGCTGCCTGCGTTTTTTGTTTATTGCGGTGCGCGAAATTGAACCTTTCGCTGGCCTTTATTCCCATTAAGTCAGACCAATAAATTAAGGCGCAGCGGAAAGGTCTTTGTTGCTTTCTCCAGTGGCAACTGTATGAGCTTTTTATCTGCTGGTCGGTGCAAAGTTTTGAAAACAGCTTTCTCGCCTCTGCATCGGTAAATTAGGCAATGTGGTTGGCGTCAAAAAAGCCGCTATCCTGTCCACCCGATTAATAATTTGGACCCATTGCATTTCTCAATTTTCAGAAAATTAGAACAATCTGTCACAAAATTCGAAATCCAATTAATTCGTGAAAGACATGAAAGACCTAAAGGCACAAAACTGTAATTAGAATAGTACCCACCAATGCAACATAAAATCTAAACGAAGCAATTAACAGAGGGAAGAGGATAAACATTGGTATTGTTGGGGCTGAGCAAAACAATGTTTAGGTCAAGTGCTTGCCAATTTTGGCCTTAGATACTCACTCAAAGTGCACCCATGTAATAACAAATAACGTGGTCAGAGATAGGGGTATTATTAGTCCCCAAATTTATTGCTGCGTTTTGCAATTTTTGAAATTTAAAATTTCAGTCCAGCAGTTATAAACATCTTTATCAAAATGAAAGTCATATTTTTTGCAATCAGAAGTTGGGACATTACAATTTTTTTCAACAAAACATCAAAAATTCTTTATCAAAACATGAAATTGACAAAAGTGACTTTTTCTATATTTTATTGTCGCAATATGCATTTTTGTAAAGCTAGTAAAATTTTGAGTTACAAACTTTAATATTCTGCAGGTAAATATGGTAAAATGTGAAAAAAAAGACAAATTTTACCAGTTGTTCTATTCAAGCCCTCTCCCTGCTGTCTTAACAGTTAGCACTGTAGCTGAAGCTTTATTCCAAAAATGTGATAATGCTAGCAGAAAAGCTGCTGAACGAGAAATCAATAGAAGCACACTGAAATTTGAGCAACTTAACTATTCCTCCCTCACTGATGAACATGGTCGACCAGCCAAACACTTGGTTTTTGATCAATTAGTTGGCTCTGCTCGCAAAAAGAGAAAACTCATCCTGTTTGCTCAGATGCTTTCATCTGATAACAACGAAGAGCATTTTTTGGCCCTTAATGATGCTCGCGGTGGTCGTCGATGGGTGAACCTCAATTTAAGCAGTGACCGTGTGGGTTCACTTCAGGCCGCTCTTATCAAACTCTGTGCTTTTGAAAAAAAAGATGTCGTGATGATTCCATCAGGGGCAATCGTCGAACTATTGCGGCAACTTGTTAGAAAATTAGGAAGCCAACGTGTAGTAAGACTCCCTGTAGGGTCGCTCACCGTAACGCTTGAGGTTTATTCACATGGACAGGTCGATATTTTGCAAAGCGTTAGTCCAAATATGAATGTGAACATCAAAAATCAGTTCACGCACCTAGACAGGCTTGAAGCAGAGGCTATGCATATTTTCCGTGAAGTGATGGCGGATGCAGATAATCCTGTAATGTTATATTCAGTGGGCAAAGACTCATCTGTGTTGTTGCACTTGGCGCGCAAGGCCTTTTATCCAAGCCCACCACCTTTCCCTATGCTTCACGTTGATACGCTTTGGAAGTTCCAAACGATGTATGACTTCAGAGATTATATTGCGCAAGAATCTAAGATGGAACTCCTAGTGCACATAAATCCTGAGGGCGTGTCGAATAATATCAATCCGTTTGATCATGGTTCGGCGTTGCATACCGACATAATGAAGACCCAGTCACTAAAAATGGCGCTCGATCATTACAAGTTTGATGTGGCTTTTGGAGGAGCACGGCGCGATGAAGAAAAGAGTCGCGCAAAGGAGCGCATCTTTTCTTTCAGGAACTCATCCCATCGCTGGGATCCAAAAAACCAACGCCCAGAACTTTGGAATCTCTATAATGGTAGGAAAAACTCAGGTGACTCAATCCGTGTATTTCCGCTCTCCAACTGGACTGAACTCGACATCTGGCAATACATTTATCGTGAGCAAATCCCAATTGTGCCACTTTACTTTGCATCAGAGCGTCCTGTAATCAAACGCAATGGTATGCTGATGATGGTGGATGATGATCGGCTACCACTCGATAAAGACGAGATTATTCAACTGAAAAAGATCCGTTTTCGCACTCTCGGGTGCTACCCCTTAACAGGTGCTATTGAGTCCGAAGCGGATGACCTAGCGAGCATTATTTTAGAGCTGCTTTGCGCACGGACCAGTGAACGGCAAGGACGAGCTATTGACAGTGACTCCAGTGCTTCAATGGAGAGAAAAAAGCAAGAGGGTTACTTCTGATGACACTAGCATTGGAAGCTGTCGATAAGGTGAAGCAGTACCTTGAAGCGCAAGCAAACCTAGGCACCTTGCGCTTTATTACTTGCGGCAGTGTTGATGATGGCAAGAGCACGCTAATTGGCAGAATGCTCTTTGAAGCTCAATCGATCTTTGATGATCAGTTAACCTATCTTCAACTTGACTCAAAAAAGGCGAGAACCCAAGGCGACAGCATCGATTTTGCCCTCTTAGTAGATGGTCTTACTTCTGAACGAGAGCAAGGTATTACAATCGACGTTGCTTACCGATTTTTTGCCACAGACCAGAGGAAATTTATAGTTGCAGACACTCCTGGGCATGAACAATATACGCGCAACATGGTAACCGGAGCATCAACAGCAGACGTAGCAGTAATTTTGATTGATGCTCGCCAAGGTGTGTTAACGCAGACCCGGCGTCATTCGCTGATCTGCTCAACGCTTGGCATTCGAAAGGTTGTGATTGCAATCAACAAAATGGATTTAGTTGAATACAGTAAGGAAGTTTTTGATCAAATTTCGGAGGAATATAAAAATTTTGCAGATGCACTCCAATTCGAGCAGACATTAGCGATTCCAATATCTGCCTTGAAGGGAGATAACATTATTAAGCGGTCGAGCTATATGAGCTGGTATCAAGGTCCGACACTTCTTGGGTTTTTGGAAATTGTTGATACGAATAATTCTAGAATTAAGTATCCGCTTAGATTTCCAGTTCAATGGGTAACTCGTTCAAATACAGACTTTAGAGGCTTTTCTGGAACAGTTGAGGCTGGGACAGTAAATGTTGGCCAAAAAATTCGTGTTTTACCCTCAAGTGAAACTGCGACCATTAAAGAGATTATTCTTTTCAAAGAACATTTACAATCAGCTCAGCATGATAGGGCTGTGACATTGACTCTCGATAAGGAGATCGATGTGTCGCGTGGCGATGTAATAGTAGCTAAAGACGCACCGTGCGAGGTCTCAGACCAATTTGAGGTGAAACTTGTTTGGATGGATAGATATTCAGGATATGTCGGCCGAAGCTTTTTCTTGAAACTGGGAGCTTCGTTAGTAAACGCGCAGATTACATCTATTAAACACAAGGTCAACATAAATAACTTGGAGAATCTTTCTGCGGCAGAACTGCAGTTCAATGAACTTTATGTAATTACATTGAAAACAGACCGCCCAATTGCATTTGAAAGTTATCACAAATGTCCATCGATGGGTGCTTTTATATTAATTGATCGAATGAGCAACCAAACTGTTGCTGCTGGCATGATTGAATTTGCACTCCGGCGTGCCACAAATATTCACGGTCAGAAACTCGAGATCAATAAAATATCTAGACGAAAACTTAACGGGCATAATAGCCAAGTACTATGGTTTACGGGTTTATCAGGCTCTGGAAAATCATCCATCGCTAATGCGCTAGAAAAGATACTTCACTCACGCGGTATACGCACGTACCTACTTGATGGCGATAATGTACGACATGGCCTAAATAGCGACCTTGGATTTACAGCTGCAGACCGGGTAGAGAATATCAGACGAGCTGGTGAGGTAGCCAAGCTAATGGTTGATGCCGGTGTTGTAGTGCTTACAGCCTTTATTTCACCTTTTAAAGCAGAGCGCGACATGGTGCGTCAGCTGTTTGAGGAAGAGGAGTTTTTTGAGATTTTTATTGATACGCCACTTGAAGTAGCTGAATTGCGTGATACTAAAGGTCTATATAAAAAAGCACGGCGTGGTGAAATTCCAAACTTTACAGGTATAGGAAGTCCATACGAGCCTCCATTAACACCTGAGCTTCACATCAAAACCACAGAAAAGTCTGTCGAACAAGCAGTAGAGCAGATAATGGCGTTTATTAATTTTAAATGAATTTATTTTTAAGCTTTATGTTGTGAACACGATATTGCTCACTCGATTTAGCAAGCAAAAGTGAAGTAGATACTATTTAAAGCAAAATCTCAAAATAAAAAATATTAGTATCTGTTTTTATCCTTTTGTTCGTACTTAAGCCCTTTATCAAAGTTTATGCCTTAAAAACAGAAAGTAAAAATCACTTTGTAAGTGGTTATTTTTTGGTTGGTTTTTCTAACTCACTTTTTCGTCCCTATTTTTTCTCAATAAGTAAAGTCTCTGTATATTTCTTTGCAGTCAATTTGTAGGGCTACTTATTGGTCAGCTTGTGATGTGTTTGTATCGACTGTTTTATAGAAGAGCATCGTAACGTTTTTTGGTTTTAAACTTCTGTCGATTTTTTTAAAAACATTTACAAATAAATAAAACAACAAAAATGGTAGGAAAAAGAGTTTACCCGACCAAAAAAATCTTCTGCTCTTAATTTCACAAGAGGCAACTACAAATCCCCTCTTATAAAATACTTGCTCTAAGTAATTTTTTGAAAATAGGAAAGAGTATATATAATCCTCGAACTGCCACCTAAGGCAAGAGGCGAGCGTGGGAGAAACAAACGATAACAAGACTACGGCACCTGGATTTGTAATCTTACTTAACTCAACAGCAAAATCTTCAACGTTGTTGCAAAAGTTTATCGAATGCCTCATCATTACAAGGTCAAATTTTTGGTCAAATTTTTTGCTCAATTTTTCCGCATTAAAATCGAACTTTACAGTGGGCAAATCCAATAGTGAATTCATTCTAGAAACGGTATTAGGACTCAATTCGGTAGCGACTATCTCTTTACATTTCTTTTGAATTTCTTTTGCAACAAATCCTGGGCCTGCACTTATATCAAGAACTCGCTTAGTCGATAAAGAAATATCATTCTTGCGCAGCAGATCCTGAATTTGTTCTGGAATACCTTCCCATGCGGTGCCAGAAATGTTGATGTTTCCGTCGCTTAAATATTGGTCGTAAAGTTCCTCAGCAGCGAGCCTTTTGCCAAAATATTGCATGTGTTCTTTTATAGTATTCGCAAATGGGAATTTAGAAAGTATTTGACCCAGAAAAGGGAAATTCCAAATTTTGATCAAAAATTCCAAGGGGTAGGTTTCACGTGGTAATTGAGATGCATTTTCACATTTACTGCAAAAGATCCAATGATGTTTATACATTTCCAAACTTTCTATGTTAATCGATCGACATATAACACAGCCAGTTGTTGATACTTGTTTTGATTTTTTCATAATGCTTAGGTCCGATTAGAGTGTCTTGTGTCCACGCCCTTTTTTGGATATCTCGACTGAGCGCCAGGGTATTAATTTTTTCAACACTGTTAGCGCAAAAAAAGATTATCCCTAACCTATTGATATAATGAAAAACGGGCTCAGTTCCTAATTTAGGAAATTTTAAGCAGTAATATCATTTTAAGAGAACCTCATTCAGATACCGCAAACCAAGTTTGCGGTATGTTCTGTGTTGATTTATCCAGCTTTTTCCGCGATCCCCCATCCTTGAAAGTTCAGTTTTTTGAAATTTTGAAAATGCAACAATCTGCGCGACTAGTGCACTTACATCACCAGACGGAATAAAAACGCCACAATTTGCCTCATTGAGCATGCTTTGATAACCGGTATATGAGCCAATTATCGGCTTTCCTGCCAGCATATATTCTACAAGTTTATTCAACGATTGACCATAATTCCAGACTTCTGAAGGGTGGGTTGCAAAATAAAGGACGTCGCATTTCTCCAAAACTTGTGGAACTTGCTCTTTTGATATTTTTGGATGAAAAGTCACATTACTTAGATTTTGGTATTTAAGTTTGTATGAATGCTCCAAGTCGCCAGTCCCAACAACTAGGTAGTGAATTTGTTCTTCATCTATGGTTTGCTGAGCGGCCTGAAAAAGCTGATCGAGAGCATTTGAAACACCTATTGACCCGATATATCCGATTAAAAATTTACCCTTTGGTATCTTCGGAATAACATCGCTTGGCCGTTTTTGATTCAGGTATTTGTAAGCATCAGTGTCAAATCCTATTGGAATGCAATGCACATGCCTTTTATAATTTAAAACTTTATCAACGTGTTGTTGCAAATTTGGCATTGTGCCAACGATTTCGTCACAATACTTGTACCCAATAAACTCTATAAAGCTAAGAATAATTATTAATGGATTAAGCTTAGAATATTTTCCTTCTGCTGTCAGTGTCAAAGGCCATATATCTCTGATCTCAAATATAATCTTGCATCCGTATTTCCGTCGAAGTAAAAATCCATTGAGAATAGTCAATAGTGATAAACTTGAGACAATTACGGCATCTGGCTTGGGCAAACCCCTTGAACCAAATAAAAACAATTTAAGTTCAAAATCCAACCAGCTTAAAATTCGCCTTAAAGATTTAGTTTTTTTGAATTTTAATGTACTGAGCCACCTTATGTGCATGCCATCGATTTGTTGGTCCAACATTTTACCTTGGAACTGCGGAGTTTTTGCCAACACATTGGAGTCTGAGGTAACAATTACACAGCGGTTATCCAACGCTGCAATTTCTCGAAGCAAATAAAAGCCCCTCGAGCCAACAGAAGACCCCGCCGGCGGAGACACATACTTTGATACATACCAAAATGTTGCCAATTTTAATACATTCTTGGCATGGCATTGACTACCTTGACGGCTTCTTCAAACTCTATATCTACAGCGTCAAGGTACCATTTTATATTCGGATATCGTGGCCTGTTTTCATCTGCAACCAAGCGCAAAGCTTCCTCTCGACTAATGTCGCCCTCACGAATTTGGTTGCTACGAAAAGTGTCATGCTCGGTGAAACCAGCAACAGTATAATAAATATAGTTGTAAAATGCTGCGGTCCCATCACCGATACGCCAAGTCGTTTGGGTGTCTGGCGCCATCTCCCAATCATAGAGTTTTAATGTTTTATTGATATCTGCCTCATCCCAGCGCCAATAATCAAAAATATGAAAATAATCAGATTTCTGTGTGAAGCTGCGATAATATTCTCCGGATAACGTATCCCAAATTGAAGTGTTGAAATACCCTAAACTTTTGCTCATTGCACACAACCTAAGTAATTGGTATCGCATTTGCTTAATGGCGCCATTGGAGTAAACCATTTTTTCTTCAAAATCCGGTTTTATGCCGAGAAAACCAGATTTAAAATGAGTAACTTCCAACGGATTTATACCCCAAAGATTTAGCGATATTCCCGTTTGTCTTTTGATTGTCTCGACGTGTTTAAAAAAATGTTTATCTCCGGCTGTAAGAATGCTTACCATGCCTAAATTAGGGGAACGAAGCCAAGCACGTAAATTTTTATTGATGTTCCTCCTCTTTAATCCGATATCTGCGGCGACAATGATATTTTCAACTCCAAGGTTGGAACACATGCGAGAAATATTTCTTCGCCCGAGGTCAGTAACCATGCCCCAATCGTATGTGTAGGTGATGGGCTCTAATTTTAGCTCATTTACTATTAAATGTAGCCCATAGCAACTATCTCGGCCACCAGAGAAAGGTACAATACATTCAGCACCCTGATGGCGCCGAAATCTCTCCAGCGACTTATATAGAAGATCCTTCGGTTTGGGATTGTTTCGCACTTCGTAGTTATTACAGTAATTGCAAATGCCATTCGCATCAAAAGTTATAAATGGCATAGTTTGGGGTAGTATACACTTAGCGCAGCGCTTGAGTGAGTGTGGCTCAAAAACGAGCTTTTTTTCTTGTTGGGAGAGGTTACCTAGGGCTGGAACCAGATTTTTTCGACTTACTTGATGGTCATTAACTTTGATTACTGTCTCAGTTTCTATGTCAACAACAATGGCATTCTCACGAACTTGAACAATGTCTTCACATTGAATTTTTTTGAGTGGGAATTTTTCAGAAGCGTAGTAGGTACCTCTTTCATTTTTGCCAAAATATAAACTTCCATTGTTTGAGAAAAGTACTAGTTTACCAAGTCGGCCAATTAATATTGCGGCCGCTACTACTCCCTCACATCTAGCAATTATATATTTACCTAGCTCCGAAATCTTCGACTTATTAGATTTCGATAATAGAAATTCTTCAGTGAGCCCTACAAGAACTTCAGAGTCAATTTCCAAATTTTGGGTTGCTTTTACTTGTTTCCATACTTTTTTGGTGTTCACAATTATCCCATTGTGAAAAACACAAATATCTTCCTTAACAACGGGCTGGTTATCAGTGTGACTGTTGGTGATTAGTCGGCTATGTCCAAGGACTAATTCCAAATTTTCTTTTTTCACATTTGAGAGCAATTTATAGATGTCATAATCTGCTCTCTCAACAGATAATAATTTTGAGCCCTTTGCTTTAAAGGCCAAGCCGCTCGAGTCTCGCCCTCTTTGTCTCGAAGCCTTTACCAACAAACTTAAATCATTTTTATCTAAGCGGCCATCCCGAGAAACCACACCAAAAATGCCACACATCCAACGCTTCCTCTCACCGTTTTCTGGCTAACAGTATTTCTCTATAGCTCGCCAAAAGAATTTCTCCTTGATATGCCCAACTGAGCTCTATTAGGTTTGAGGATTTTAACTTTGGCCGATTCACTACAATTCTCATAATTTCTGACTTTAAATCATTTCTCTCGAGGCTTACAGTCGTGCCTAGACGATATTTTTTAACTACGTTTGAAATTTCTGGGAAATTTGATGCAAGCACGTAAACGCCAGCAAACGCGTATTCAAACAGTTTATTTGGCAAACAATAGAAATCACTTAATGAAACGTCTTCGATAAAACACAAGCCGCAGTCAGCAGAGCGCGCAATTTCCACAACTTTATTATGTTCCACAGGAGGATGAAAAAAAATGTTTTTGTTTTGTTTAACACTTTCAAGAACCTGATTTTTTAACTCACCGTAGCCTAAAAAAACTAAATCAGCTTCGTGTATTTCAGTTGAAAAAAGATCCAGTAAAAGATCAACACCACGCCCTTTTGAAAGCAACCCGACATATATAAAAAGTGCACGTTTATCTTCTAGCTTAAATTTTGTTTTTAAATATGTCCCGTTTGATTCGCCACAGCTATCGATAACCTCAGGCGAATTCAAGACAATTATACTCTTTTTGGTTCCTAATTTTTCCTGGTACCAATCGTCAATAGAACGGCTCACCGTTACAAAAAGATCAACTGAATGCCAACATGATTTCTCAATCCATAAGGTTATCCTCGAAAAAAGTTTTGTCTGCCCGTTTCTGTCCGACTCCAATTCATGAGCATCATAAACCAAGAGACACCCTGAAAATTTTTTTATTAAAACAGCAGCAATAAGACATATTGCATCATGACAGTGCACCACATCAGGTTTTTTGTTCAAGCCACTATAGAGAAATCGTAGAGTAAGTTCCAACAAACTCAAAAGCGCCAAAATGTACCGAATTACACCCTGAAAACTTTTAGTTGGTTTAATTAAAAGATCGAGGCTGTCAATGTTAGAGGCAATATTCTTAGCTCCAAAAACAGCTTCCTCTTGAGATTTAAGACCAATTCCACAGCATTCTAACTCATCTGCGTTCTCTAGAACTCTTATTTGTTTCAGAATTCTGGAGTCTTGGGTTATGTCGGTGTGGCTTATATGCAGTATCAAATTATTCATTTTTAATTACTTCATGTGGTGAAGTAAGATATTTTAGTCTACTTTTCAGTTTAGAACACGCACGTAATGTATTAGTTAAAATTTTATTTTTTGCATCCCAATTAGCAAAGTCAGTATATGATCTATTCGTGTTATCAATAAAACCGTGAAGCTCACTTTCTGTTATCTTTAACTTTTTGCAGACATAGCTGATATCTTCAATCATCAATGAGTTATTTTCGTAAGCGGGTTGCTGAAGCTTTTCCAGTGCTTCATTACGAGACATTTGGCCAGACATAATTAGACTTGAGAAATGTGGTCGCCGCTTATCATAGCCGTATTTTTTCACCAGAAAATAGTTTTGAAAAAAACGAGTAAATCGTGACTCTCCATGTTTATTTCCATAGGGTTTGTAACCAATTTTCTGAAGCTCTTCGATGGCTTTTTCTCTGTTATAGTCAAGATAATCGAGAGGCCTTATCGTGGTAATTTTTTTGATATATGGAAGATTAATCCAGTAATCAAACCAATTGACAACCTTATAATTTTTTAACTTCACACTTCCAAATTTGTTTTGTATGTCTTTAAGGTTTGCACTATCCATTGCATCACAATGCCATCCAGAAGGGAAAATGGATTCTGTGGCTATATTGCCCCCTGACACTATGTGCCGGATGCCTTCTTTTTTTGCGACGTAAAACAAATTCGCGAAAAACGCGTGATCTTGCGGTACATCTTGATTGGCTACTCCAGATTGAAAATAAGCAAGTTGCAAATCTCGGACCTCATCCCAGTCCAAAACAACAGTCTTCAAATCAAATCCACACGAACTTACCACTAGCTCGATATTTGAGACCGCCATTTCACTATTCCAACCCGCATCAACATGCACAGCTAGTACACTCAGTCCATATTCCTTCATCTTCAATGCAAGATAGGAACTATCGACACCTCCGCTTAGGCCCATTAGCACATCATATTTAAGCCCCAATCTTTCAGACTTGATGCTCTCAGCTATTTGGTCAAGTTTCACTAGCCCTTCACTGTTTGGAAACCAATACTTCTGGGTAACCTTCTCAAAGGAATGGCAATGATTGCAAACCCCTTGCTCGTCAAATTTAATGTTTGGATCAGATGTGTCCATTACACAACGGGAGCATGTATTTTGTTTATTTTGATTTGGGTTACTATGTTGTGACATCTATAATTTTACCTAAATGAAATGAGCTTCCAAATCTTCTCTTTTGGGATAGGTAATCAAGACTGCCCGGTGAGGGCCGTGAAAAACAAAAAAGGAGCCCGCTCCAATTCCGTTGGCTCCAGCCTTCCAAGCGTCAACAATATCTTGCATTGATGAAATGCCACCTATCGCCGTAATGGGGATGCTACTCACAGAAGTACATCGTCGAACAACCTCCAAATCGGGGCCCATTAATGTTCCATCTCGGTCAACAGAGTTTATCAGAATTTCACCAGCACCTAATTGCTCATAATTCTGAATTACATCCTCTAGCTGGCTAGAACTAATTTTCTTTTTTTCAGGGTAATAAATTTTTTTTTGGCCCCAGATATTAGCCTTAACGTCAATAGACGCAATTACACTTTGTTTACCGAAACGATCTGACAGTTCAGCAACGAATTCAGGTCGCCTTCTGAACTCAGATTGAACACTTATTTTTTCAATACCTAAATTGAATAACTGTTTAGCATGTTCAATTGACTTAACACCGCCTCCGTATGTCAAAGGCATGAAACACTCAGCTGCAAGATCGTCAATAAATTTAAAGTCTGGAGCTTTAGATTGCTTGCTTGCGTCAATATCAATGATAATTATCTCGTCAACTTCTTTTTCGTTAAATATACGTATAGTGTTTATCGGGTCACCAATATAAATTGGTGATCTGAATTTCTGTGTTTTAACAAACCGATGCTGACTCAGCAACAACACGGGGATAACACGCGGCACGATACTCATAACATTTTAACGAATTTTTTAAAAAAATTTAGACCATATTTATGACTTTTTTCTGGGTGAAACTGAACTCCTAAAACCTTGCCAATTTTAAAGCCGCAGCAAAAGTCAAAGCCATAACTCGACTGAAAAATCTGGAATTCGTTTTCTGGCATATCGACGTAATAGGAATGTACGAAATAAAACCTTTGTTTGCTTCCCTCCTCAAGCAAAGGATTTAGGGAAGTCACCGCTACTTCTCTCCAACCCATATTAGGAGTTGGTAAACCACAGGCAAAACGTTTCAAATCTCTCACTTTAGCATCCACAACGCCGAGGCCATTCAGATTTCCTTCTTCACTTGAATTGCACAAAAGATGCATTCCAAGGCAAATGCCTAACACAGGAACATTTGTGTTATCGATTATCTTGTAAATTGCTTGCTCAAATCCCGCTTCTCGTATTCTTACCATCGCTGGATCAAAACTACCCACACCTGGAATTATTAAGCCGCTTACATCATTGAGGTCGTTTGGGTCTGTTATCCGCGCGCCAATCCCGCCAGCCTTGCTGAGCATGCGTTCAACGGACCCAGCGTTACCGAGACCCACATCTAGAATGCCAACCTTTTTCTCGCTCATAAATTTATCCACAGCCACTTTCTGAGCCAAGATCTAAAAACACATGTGATATTCATACCCGAGAGCCAAAGGATCATCTACCAAATTCATACCTATAAGCAATGCTAGAAGGGTTTTTGTCATTTAATTGCTGTTTATTATTACTGATTATTCATGAGTTTTGGCAAAAGCTTATGCTTACTGAAGCAACTCTCAAAAGGCTGAAGACTAGAGACATTTTGGACATTAATTGACACATCACAGAAAACTTTTTTTAAAACAATATCTTTAGATCCCATAGTTGTCTGCGTTCTTTAAGTATGAATTCACCTAAAAATTTATCAGTTTTTCTTTCAGAAATTCAATCATTTCCGGGAAATTTAAATGTTGTGTCTGGTTAATCCTTGCGTTGATAGGCTTAACATTTGATACCCAGGCTTCTAAAATTTTTGATTTAGCCTCCCCAACAATGACAAAACCCTCATTTTCTAGACGGGCGAACCGGCCAAAATTACGACCACCTTTCTGGAGTGCGGGACACAAGCACAAGGATCTAATACCAACAGCCGCGGCCTCATAACATGAGGAAGACTGCATGGTAAGATGCCCATCACAACTATTTACAATATCGAGAAAGTGACTATTGGACGCCGACTCCCATTCACAATTTGACCTCCGCTGAACAAAGTCTTCAAGCCAGAGCTTATGATGTTCATACTTGTTATCCATTAACTGAACTGGATGCAATCTAAGTTTCCAAAATATGTTCGGCGTCCTATCAATAACTTTAATAATTTCTTCATGGAGAATACCATTTTTGATTATTCCACCAAGCTGGTAATAGAGAGGCGAGTCATTGTCATAACCCCATTGTAGCGAAACCAAAATTTCTTTAGAAAACTCAACCTCAGTCTTTCGTGGTGCTTTCGCTTGTTTTCCCTTAGCACTTTGCCTGAATCCATTTTTAAAGCGATGGACACTTGGATTTGGAACAATAACCTCCTCAATTTCTAAATCTGCCAGTCTTTTTTTCACTTTTTCATGGGCTTCCTCGAAAATGAGATAAAACTGGGGGGCGCTTTTCTTATCCTCAAAAGGCAGCTTAAACTCGGGGTTACAAGCCCCATAACCATGCGCAATTTCAATAACTGTTAGTCCCGCGGACCGAGCAGCTCTTGAGAGAATAGGAGGTATGCCAATCCCAATAAGAATCCTCGCTTTTGAGAAACGAAACAGTACTGATAGCAAGCTCGCATTATTTGATTTCAATATAGACGGAAGTAAAAAGTTAAAATATCGTAGTGAGCCACTTAATCGAAATAAAAGGTTGGTTGGAATTGGGTTTGAAAATCCTCGTTCCCAGACAAATTTTGAACCCGGTGAAGCCAAGCTAATTATTTTCATATCAATCGATTTGAAATTGACCATTATTTCATCAATGATTGGTGAAAACCTCTTACCATTGACAACAAGATAACGGTCAACGTCATGACAATATGTTATAATGTCACCATCTAGAAAGCGTCTTATCGCCCTTAAATATCTGAAATCAAATATTAACATATCACAAAACTGCTCAAATAGGACTACGCCTCGAATTTTCTAAATATCTGAGTTTTTTTTCAGTTCAGTATAAGTGCCGAAATCAACAATACGACCTCCAGACAAAACGTATATTTTATCTGCATTCTTTATAATTTCTAAATTATGCGTAACCAAAACAAGAGAAACAGTATCTCTTAAATGTTCCAAGGTCGTCATAACCGCGTTTTCCGCTTGTGCATCTAGTGCGCTAGTAGGCTCATCCAAAACGAGGATTTTTGGTGAGTTGTATAACGCGCGGGCGATTCCAATACGCTGCTTTTGCCCACCGGAAAGTCTGCTGCCTTGCTCCCCTACAAGCGTGTTAATACCTTCTGGTAATTCAGCGACAAAATTTTTAAGACTTACTTTCTCTATTACCTCATTTATTTTAGCTAAATTTACGGGACCACTGCCAAAAACAATATTGTCGGCAATGCTACTATCAAACAAACAAATATTTTGTGGAACATAACCCACATATTTCTGACTCAACTTCTTAACCGAGTCCAAATGGAAAATCTCAATTTCTCCATCGGTTGGTTGAAGCAGTCCAAGAAGAACATCAACAAATGTGGTCTTGCCACTTCCTGACTCACCTATTATGGCCACGAACGAACCTGGTTCGATGCCAATAGACACATTGTCTAAGGCAAGCACATCGCTACCAGCGTATTTAAAACAAATATTCCGCGCATTTAATTTGGGCGGTGAGGTTAAATTCAAATCCTTATCTTCGTCTTTAGCCGCTTTTACGAGGACACTCCCGCCTTTTGGAGGCTGCTCTTCGTCTTTTACGATATCACAGACAACATTAAGCGAGGCTCCTAGCGACTGTAGGCTTGCCGCACTAAAAAACATCAGTTGCGAAGCTGGAAGCAAACGGTATCCAGCAATTGCATAGATTGCCAAAAGTGGAACAACTTCATTTGTCGTTGATGCAAAGACTGAATGCACCGCAACAACTAAAACAATTGAAACAGCTGCTGCCTCAAGACCGAAGCGAGGAAGTTGGGAAATCAAATTTTTTCGAGCCTGAGCATGCGCAAATTCCTCAGATTTGGTCTGAAAGACGTCGACAAACCGATATTCATTATTTTTAAACTTTATTTCCCTTAAAGACCCAAATGCTTCGTTGAGCGTTCTATATCTGAGCCTATTTGTCTCCACCATGACTTGGCCAAGCCGGATTAATAGGTCTCTGAACAAGAAAAACATAACAAAAAAGAAGAAAGTAAAAATACTTGAAATGATTAACGCTACAAAATAATCCACTGCAAAAAGCAGAATAACTATGAAAATGATTGTAAATCCATTTGATATAAAGGACATCAAAGCAGAGAAGCCTTGGTGCGTTATCGCGCCAGTTTCAGATAAAATGATTTTGATTTGGTCTGCGCTGTGTTTTGAACGCAAACTCTCATAGGAATTTGTTATTATATCATTGAATAATCTTGTTGAAATTTTGGCTTCTTTATTTAAGAAAAATTTATTTTGTCGGTGAAAAGAAAGAGCTTTAGCAAATTGGGAAAAATTAAAAATTAAAATTGCTGATAGGGCCAAGGCTGCCGAAAAGAAGCTTGCACTTGAAAAACCAAAATAATGATATATTGCCTGCATGACGTCATTTGTTTCTAAAATGTCCGGACGCATAATAAAAGTGAGTACCGGAAATACAGATGCAAGGCCAAGAGCTTCTAGGAGAGCTACCACTGAAACGAAAACAATAAGAGAATAAAATTTTTTTCTCTCATTAGGACTTAAAAGGCTGACCAGTAATGTTATGTTAGCTAACAAACCATCCTACCATCAGTTCATTGTTTTTCTAAACGTATTCGTCACCGAATTTGCCTTTCTAAAGGTTCTTTTGTTCATCTCTCAACGGGGAAAGTCCTTTGAAAAAATAATTAAATTAACCTACTAAATTTGATTTTGATTTGTTTGTTTTTACCAAGTATTACGATAAGCAAGTTGGATATCAAAAGCAGTATCTATATTAATAGAGCGGTCTTGAGGCATGAAATATGGAACGATAGAGTCAGTTCTGTTGGAGCTGTATTCAAAAAGTTCTAAATGTCGGAAATTAGTATTGCATCCTAATAATGAATAATCAATGCCAGCTTTGGCTTAGTCGTGTTTCTATCACCGTCATCCGAGCCAATAACTAAAGATGAGGAGGAGGTTGCAGCTTTATACAAGATAGTTTCAAATATATCATGACCTAGACGATAGAACTTCAACCTGATAAAGGGTCTTAAGTGGTCGTTTCGGACGACAGGACTTTGTCCATCTGCGACGTCTCTTTACTTCGATGGAATTTTTCAAGTTGCAAATTCCATTAGAAGTTTGAATTAACCAATAAACTAATATCCTCATCAGATTGAATAATTTTATAATTGAGGCATATCGATTCAACTTACTGCTGGAAAGAAATAACTTAGTTGAAAAAATGTATACAAGCGAAGCAAATTTAGCACTTATTTCCATTAAAAAAATTTGGGACGTGATAGGGGTTCACCAGCGAAGTATTGCCCTTTTATTATTGGTTTTTATGCTCGTAGCTACTGCTCTTGAAATGCTTGGAATAGCCTTAATAATACCCACTGTTTTAACAATGATGGGTAAAGGATTTTCAGAGAATTTTTCTTTTCTGCAAAAGATCTTTATGTATCTAGAGGTCGACCTTCCTGAAGAAAAAAGCATCATAATAATATCTTCTCTTGCTACTGTGTTTCTGGCCAAAAATATTTTTTTAGCTTTCGCAAGCTGGTTTCAACTTAATTATGTTTTCAAAGTTTACTCTAAAATTTCAAAAAAAATACTGTTAAATTATTTAAACCAGCAATACCCCTTCTATTTGACACATAACTCCTCGGACCTTATCAGAAACATTTTAGTTGAGACTAATCAGTTTATATTCTTTGTTCTGATGCAAGGACTTATAGTTATAGCTGAAGTTATTGTAGTGGTTGGTCTAGTTGCCATTATGTTCACTGTCGAACCAACTGGAACAGCAGTTTTAAGTTTCACTGGAATAATTGTAATTTTATGTTTTCACAAAATTTCTGCTAAGTATTTGCAAAGAATAGGCAACGCACGTCAAGCAGCAGACGCTCTGAGACTTAGGGCACTTCAGGAGTCTTTTGGTGCCATCAAAGAAATAAAACTGCACAACCATGAAAAAATTAGTGCTGAGTCTTTTGCAAAGTTGAATAATGTTTGGCTAGATGCAACGCGGCAAAATCAATTTTTAACTAATTTGCCTCGGCTAGGCATCGAAGTGGCAGCAGTGTTCTGTCTGCTAATCTTAATAACAACCATGCTCTTATCTGGCGCTAAGGCAGATGAATTTCTGCCAACAGTTGCCTTATTTGGCGCGTTAGCTTTTAGGCTGATGCCATCAGTTACCAGAATTATATCTGGATTACAGTCCTTAGATTATGCTCTGCCCGTTCTGAATATTGTGCATTCAGAACTTCTGACAATCCCCTCTAAATTTGCTTATTCTGATGATCCGATTTTATTTAATAAGGAAATTATATTTGAGAATGTATCATTCCATTATTCAGAGGCTGGCCGTCCTGCGTTAAAAAACTTTTCGACAACGATTAGAAAAAATGACTTTGTTGGGATAACGGGTGCGAGTGGCTCTGGCAAAACTACAATCGTTGACCTTTTAATAGGTTTACTTAAACCCATTAGCGGAGAGATAAAGTCTGATGGTGTAAACATTCATAAGAACTTAAAAACTTGGTCCAATCAAATTGGATATGTGCCGCAATCGGTTTACTTGATCAATGATACTTTAAAAAACAACATTGCATTCGGCGTACCAGAAAATGAAATTGATACAAACAAACTGCTGGAAGCCGTCAAATCCGCACAATTAGGGGCATATGTCAAAACATTGCCTTTAGGATTGGAGACAATTATTGGGGAGCGCGGGATAAATTTTTCCGGAGGTCAAGTACAACGCATTGGAATAGCAAGGGCACTCTATCGAGAACCAAAAATATTAATTCTTGACGAGGCAACAAGTGCATTGGATAAAAATACAAGCGAGTCGTTTTTACAGGCTCTTCAGGTTTTAAGAGGAAAATGCACAATCATATTTATAACCCACCGCCTTAATGGGTTGAAAGATTTTGATAAAATTATCAATTTGGAAGAAGCCGCTGAAGTCAAGGAAATGAAAACTTAGAATCAAGCGCTAAACGCCTCTGGCACGGTAATATATCGTATGCTGTATCAATATTATTAGGGTGCTTCCTTCCTTGTTTTCCAAGAGTCAAGAGGATTTGTAATGATAGAAAAACATCTAATTGCTAACTGTCTTTGCAATTGATAGTTAGGAAATTCAGAAAAATGACGAAGCGGAAGAGAGATTAGATTATCAAGTTCTACAAGGGAAATCTGAAGTTTTTTAGCTATGAAAATTTTGTCTGATTTCAAATCAACATCGTTATATAAGGGCACCTTTAACCTCTCAAATGCTTCGCCCCGTGTCATTTGTTTTGACAAAATCAAACTTGAAAGATGCGCCTTTCTCTTATCATAACCGAACCTGTAAGGAAGGTAATATGCTTGGAAAAACTTCGTCCACCGAGATTCAAAATGTTTACCATCGTAATATCTCCAGCCGAAATCTCTTTCCAAGAATTTAATGGCTTCTTTCTTATTGTAATCTACAAAGTTTAGTGGATTATGTACCCTCATTCCTCCAAAAAATTTAAAATTAATATTGAAATCAAGAAAATTAAGCACGGGAAACGTTTTCAACTTCATAGTGCCAAACTGTTTATGTATGCCTATTAATTGTTTGGAGTCCATAGCGTCATGGCCCCAAGTTTCAGGAAGAACGCTCTCAGTGGCATAATTGCTTCCGTTTATGACATTTTTAATTTTTACCTTTTTTGCATATTTGTACAAAGCTGCAAAAATAGCGTGATCTTGGGGAATATCTTGGTTGGCAACACCAGAACGAAGAAAAGCTAATTGAAGATCACGCATTTCAGCCCAATCAACAACGTGAGTAACGAGATCAAAACCTAAGCTTTTACAAATCTGTTCAATGTTCATAACTGCCAACTCTGAGTTCCAACCAGCGTCAACATGTAACACTAGAGGTCTCAATCCCCATTCAGCGACTTTCAGCGCGAGAAAAGAACTGTCAACGCCGCCAGAAAGCCCAATGATACAGTCGTAGTTGTTCTTTCTGCTGTTCCCTTTAATCTTTTGAAGCATAGTTGCCAATTGGTGTTTGCGATAAATCTCTGAAAATTTTTGAGAATTTTTTGCAGACTTAAAATTATTGCAGTAGTGACAAATACCTTCCATATCAAATTGAATATTGGGAACTGTAGTATCCATTACACAGGAACTACAAACTTTATATTCTATATTTTTGGGGACAAAAGCTCCTCTTGTAATTGGTTTGCCGCATATTGGCGCAAAGATAGGTGCTATGTGAGGTTCTTGAGAAGTTTTCATCAAAATACCTGCCTACATCCTTCAAAAATTTATCGTTTTGAAACATGAAGCAAAACAAGCCAATTTTGTTAGTTGGCCAATCAATCAGTTTTATTAAGACTAATAAATTAACGAAAGTTTGTGTAGACTAAAAAGACAAACCAAAATGGCCATCAATTAAAGTTAAATAAATACAGTCACAGTTGCCCTAGCCAAGTGTTAAACGCAAAACTGCTAGTTTTAGAAACTATATCAGAAAATGGCACATAAATTGAACTCAACAATTTAATCTCAATTGTGTTCGATAACAGACCACTCAACACGGTCTCCTACTCGACACTCTTTCAATATTTTTTTCCCAATAAAATCCTCTAAAAATTTTGGGGGCAATCCATATCCGGGTCGTATGCTTCTGATATCAGCACGCTTTATTTTTTCACCAGCTTTTAGGTTTGATACAAAGTAAAGTGAACGTCTAAAGCAAATGTTTTCTAGCTCAGCTTCATCCCTCAAATAATCGGGCACCCCTAAGCTTTCCCAAGATGACTGAATGGTGTTACAGAATTCGCTATATTGCTCTGCCGAAAGTGAAAATGGATCATCCGGACCTCCTCCATTGTTATCGAGTGTTATGTGTTTCTCTACAATGCGAGCACCAAGCGGTATTGAGCAAGCTGCAGCCAAATTTCCGATGGAATGGTCAGATAGGCCGACAACAACATTAAATTTTTTTTTCAAGTCACTGATAATGCTAAGCTTATACTTTTCACATTTGGCTGGATAGCTGCTAATGCAGTGGAGTAAAGCTACTTCTCGAGAGCCTGCGGCAATTGCTGTTTTGTAAGCAGTTTCTATTTCTTCAAAAGATGCCAGACCCGTCGAAATTATAATTGGCTTTTTGGTTTTTGCGGCGAATTCAATAAGCTCTAAATCTACACACTCGAATGAGGCGATTTTATATGCCGGACAATTTAAAGATTCTAAAAATTCTATGGATGACTTATCAAAAACTGAACTAAATATAGTTATGCCAATCCTTCTTGCATATTTGAAAAGTTCGGGCTGCCATTCCCAAGGCATGTGAGCCTCTTCATATAAGCTGAATAAAGATTTTCCTGCCCATAAGCCAGACTTAATGAAAAAATCTTCTTTGTCTGAAGCTATAGTTAAAGTTTCGGCTGTATAGGTTTGGAGTTTGACTGCGTCAAATCCTCCCTTTTTAGCAAGCATTATAATTTTTTTTGCATTATCAATTGAGCCGTTATGATTTGCGGAAACTTCACCGATTATATAAGGAGGAAAATCATCATGTATGATTCGCTTATCAATCTTCATCGGTTTCAACCTCTAAAAATAACTTATATTTTCTATCTTTATGGTAAAAAAAAGCTGGAAAACGCTCTGGATCACAAACTCTCAAAAGGTTGAATTGCTCAGCTATGGTTTTAAAGGGGTCAATTTGACTATTTTGTGGTGTTCGCCTGGGCCAAATGTTATCGCTGTCACTAGGTTCCCTCTGTTTGTGAAATAAAAGATTTGGATAAGCGGAAATCGCATTTTTCATTAAGGAAAGTTCAGCGTTGAAAACAAGTTGATTGATTTCAGAACAGATTGCCGTTTCTGGAATCTCAACAATCAATTTTTCTAAAATTCTACCAGTGTCTGCCGGATATGAGACTTCTAAAATTGAGACAGTTATATTATTTTTGCCTTTAATTAGTTCCCAAATGTGTGGGCTCCAGCCTCTTCCGTCTGGTAAATCGCTAGCATGCAACAAAAGTGAGTGGCGATAATTAGCTATATCTTGATTTTTTAGTATTTTATGAAAGGAAATCAGAAACAAAAGATCGCCTTCGGAAAGTTCATTTTCATCAAATAGCAAATTAGCTTTAATTCTTGGATCAAGTTTGCCTATGAAATCTCTCACCATTTCTGAAATGGGGTGCGAGTGCTCACTTAATAATATGTCAATTTTAATTTCTCTCTCCCAACTTGTTTAAAAAATTTTCTAAATTGCTATACATCAGGTGGGCCAATTTGGTTAATGTTAGAGTTTTGTAAACTATAGTACAACTAAGATTTTTGGATACGAGTAGCGATAGAATTTGATATTCGGCGAGCTCCTTTACCGTCTAGGAGTTTTTTTGACTTATTTGATATGGCTAAGAACTCTGGTGCATTTAAAAAAGCTAATTCTAAAAATCTTTCTAATTTTAGGTTGAGTTGTTTGCTATTCAGCTTTTCGATAGGGAAAACAGCTTTTTGTTCGGTTAAGTAGTCTTTGATAATTTTTTGATTGCTTGCAGTAAGAACAAGGGCGCAGGGTAAGCCGACAATGGCTCTCTCCCAAGCAGAGACGCCCGAAGCGCCAATACAGCAGTGGGCTTGCGCATATAACTGACTCAGGTCAATTTTATTTGAAATTAATTTTAAATTAAGTCTTGGTTGAAGAGTACTCATAAAATCTCTTGTCTGGGCTAAAGTTTTTGAAGCATTGGAGAGAAGGATTTTAAATTCAAATTTTCTTGAAACCTCAATTTTTGATAAACTATTTAGTATTTCAATGGATAGAGCGTTTGGATCAGTTGCTCCAAGTGAAACCAGGCAAATTGGAGGCTTCGACAAGGTATGATTAGCTCTCCAAGTTCCTGCCAGAGAAGCGATATTCTCAGATACAGGCATATATTTAGGTCCAAACAAAGAGCAATCTGCGATTTCGTGAGAGGTATTAGGAAAGCCGTTTGGGTTTATGAATAAGTCACAAAATTTATTGTGAAATGAGGTGTCATCTATCAAAACCCGAAGAGTGTCAGAAAAATAGCTGTCCAATAACTCTTCACGTCCGTCTCCATAGTGGTCAATTAAAAGCACCGCCGGCGCGGGTATTCTGTTTTTTGTTAATTTGCTGGCTAAAGTTTCATTTCCTCTAAGGGCTATAGTCTCAAATCCGGAGATTATTGCATTTGCACTTGAGCTAATGGTTTTTTCTGTTATTGCGAAGACGCAACGTATATCCTCATTTTGTAGGCTTTCAGCGATGGTTCTGGTTCTTGATAAGTGGCCAAAGCCCACCTCACTGTGTCCATCTACCCTTATGATGCAAATTGGGTCGTTGTTTGTAATGTCTTGATTCAAAAAATTTATCCCTCAAAAAGATCACCCTTCTGATAGTTTTTGGTGAATTTATGGCCTATGTAAAATTTTGTAACCTCTTTTGATGTGATGCCGGTGCCTGGACGTTTGTAGTTGAAGGCATCCTCTGTTATTAATTCACCGCGACTTACATCTCGTTCGAGCCAAGCCGATTTATACCAATTTTTTGTGGCGGCCAAGTCGTCAGGTGTTGGAGTTAGCTTTTGTTCGCCAAGGGCGATGTAGCACTCTTTTATGCGGCTCATCCACTCGGCGAATTCGCTAGGTTCATGGGCTTTCCAGTGCCCATTTTCTGGCTTTGTTCTAGAAAGAGTGAGGCGCTTTTCAATAATATTTGCGCCCAAACCAATGGCCATAAAGTCTAGCCAATCTCTTCTGCCTTGTGGTGTATAACCAACCTCATATCCATTTTGGATTAAAGATTTGATAGCTAGAAAATTCATTGTCTCAGTTTTTTCTGTATGAAAATCAAAGAGCACAAAGACGTCGCCACCGCCATTATCTGAGTAAAAAGCCCTAATCTCATTCAGTTCTGTTTCGTCTATTGGGCCTGTGTCAAGTATTAGTGGTTTTCCGTTTTGAGCTAGGGACTTTATCATCTTGAAATGTGATAGGCTCCACGAACAAATTTTGTTCACAGGAAGATCTAGTTTATTCAAGCGCTCAACGGCGCTCTGCACATGACATGTGATAATTAATCCAAGTCCTAGTTTGTCGCATTCAGTTTTTATCGTACGCCATTCAGTATCATTGAATTCCAAACCCAAAAACATTTCGTACATATTTTCAGTTTTGGTGCCATTAATAATTGTGGGATAAGTATATTCAGCTGATTTGTCTCCAAGAAGCTCTTCAGAATCGAGCATTTGGAATTTAACCGCATCCACCCCCAATTCACCAGCGACTTGAACTAATTCAAGGGCTCTTTGTAATGAACCTCCATTGGTAAGACCAAGGTCAGCAATTATAAAGATCTGATTTTCTTTTGGTCTGTTAAATAACTGCCTTAGGCTTGAGCTTTTCATTTAAACCTCTTTTATTTGTAATTTAGACGCTCGCGGAAAGAGGACTTGGTGGTGAGAAATAGAATATGAGGATGGTCTGCGCTTGAAGTTTGATGGATGATATCGCAGTCTCTTGGACTTGTTCATCAAATCCAACCCATGAAGCACATCATCAGCATCTATACCCATAAATTTTGAAAACCCCAATAAATCCCACTCTTTTTGAAGGTAACGTTTCAGTGCTGCTTCAGCACCAAATTTGTCAATTCGACCAAAACGTATATCCCTAGAGAGATAACTCTCTATTTTCGAGTGACCCGTTATCATTATTCGGATTAAGTCAAAATATTCAAGTTTAAGTGCGGATGAAGATGCCTGCCAGCACTCAGCGTAGCCATTAACATCCCTTGGCTTAACTTTAAACTTTTTACCAAAAAAATTATTGATGTTTTGGCTATCCCAAAAAATATAGTCACTCAAGTGATGCCAATGTATCTTGTTTAACATGTAATTTGCGAATTTAGCGCTGAAGCGTGTTGTAAATGCTGAACCGTTACTATTCAGGGCTTGCTGCACTTGAGGTAGGAGTGGTCCTCCGGTCACAAATTTTAGAATTGCAGGCAATTTTAACTGATTTGCTACTACATAATTATGATTGCCAACAATTTCGGATTGTTGATTTGGACCTGAAAATACATGGTGAATATTCAATTTTTCGGCTGCAAATAAACAAGATATGTACCTTCCAAAAATTTCTAATTTTCTTCCGTGTCCAAGTCCACAAGCTAACTCTTCAGCGATACACCACTTGATTAATTCCTGAGGAATTGAAAAACCTAAGAAGTCACAGTCAAAATTTTCCTGACATACTGATAACATTTCGAAATATTTAAAGTCAGCGTACTGAGTGTTAAAGTACACAACAACGGGTTGAATACTGAGGTCGTTCAGAGTTTCTAACACGAACCAAGTTTCTCCATCTGGTTCGAATGGGACGATTGCTTTGTCAGGGACTTCTTGGAAATTTTCTAGAAATCTGTGTTTGAGCCTCGACTGACTAGAACTGTCATTCCAAAGTGGCAGAGCATTCCGTCTGTTATTGAACGCATTACATCCTGAGCAAATTCCATTAGCATCAAAGAAAACCCCAAATGGATGACTATCACTGATTAAACATTTTGAGCATTGCATTTCACTGTAGTACCAATTGCATGTTCACAATAATTGACATAATTGAGGTTTATCTTAGATTTTTTGTTAATGAACTCCCAAGTTTTTTTTGGTGCTATCAAGTTAAATTCGTTATTGTTTGGATTTCCAAAATTATCAATTTTTTTTACTAAATTTTCGGCTGCAGCTTTATCAAACGTCAATTGTAAAAACTCATCTATAATGTTTATTTCAGAAAAATGATCTAGCAAGTCTTTATTTTGTTTTAACTTTTTTTTGTCTTTAAAATGGACATTGAGGCCAAAAGATGAACTTCCATACATTTTTAGCAAATCGCAAAAAATTTTATATTCCTCATTGTTAGGTAGCGGTCTATTACTGCCCCCAAAAAAAATTTTTGAGTAGCCATAGTCAAATAGTCGAGGTGTCATTTTAACATGTGACCAACCTATACCGGCGGCATAATTAACGAAGTGTTCTAATTTAAATTCCAACAGGGCCCCGGCTTTTCCACTGCATATTATCACATCTGTGAAATCAAATTCTGAAAGATAATCAAGATGCTCATCAATATTCCATAAAGGAAACCTTTGCTGCTCAAACTTTATATATGTTGTGCTGGCTTCCACCAACAGCGAAGCTATCTTTCTAAAACCCAATTTTCAAATACCGCATCAAAATTTCCAAATGACAGCTCAGGATGAAACTGTACGCCTAAGATAGAGTTGGTCTGGATTGCTTGCAAATTGCCCAACTTGTCGGTTGCCAAATTCACATGATCAACGTCTGACTGAACCCAGTCATCTTTATTATAATGTACTCCATATTTACAGTTGAAGTATGCATTGATTGCGCACCAACTTGCCTCTATTTTGTTGAAACCAATATTGGGGCACTTTAGCCTGTAGCCTCTGGATGGAAATAATGACAAATAGTGCCCGGTATCGTCTTCTTCATTTGACGAAAACAAAGCTTGAAAGGCTCCGCAAACTGCAAATAACCTACCACCATCTTTTAAAAAATTTGAGATTTCAATTTGCAGGCTTTTTGTTGGCAAAGAACCTATATTTCCTCCAGGCAGACACAGGATCTCATTTTTGGCTAGACTACAAATTTTACTTTCATTTATGAACTCAACCTTTGAGAATTGACCAGCCCATTTTACCAAAGCTCCGAGATTGCCGGGAATTTTCAGTATTTTCATGTTGCGTCTCTCAGTATTGATTTTGGATAGACGTATTTGTTTTTTATTTCAAAAATTTCTAGATTTACGTTTTTTAAAAGTTCATCCCATACAGTTTGTTCTTCAACCCCTATAAATGAAGCAAACCGGGCAATTTCTTTCTTTGGCTCATATGAGTCATATTTTTTTGCTAATTCGATAGCTTCCTTTCTCCCAATTATGCCATCTCTTATAAATTCGTTCAGTATATCGGTTGTTCGACCAAAGCCATACTTCAAATATTTTATATATTGATTTATCAGCACGAAATCTTCATCAACTGCACTTATATTTAAAAGGTCTACTAACTCTTCTTTTCGTGGTGAAAAGCCTCTATGAATAGAAAAAGATCCATTAATTACCTGCGACCATTTAGGCATAATTCCGCCCAAAAATACGAGTTTGGATGAAATTTGTTTAACGCCATCTTGCACATTATAAAAAAATTTATTTTTTCGTACAAAATCGGGTGGCAAGTTACTGACTAGTGAGAGAGTATTGATTTTATGAATAGCAGAACCATCAAAATAAGAACTTCCTTTGCTTCCAGAATCACCAACTGAAAATGTGGGGTTTTCACCCCAAAGGATAATGTCGGCTGAAGCCAAATCCGCTAGCTTTGCAGCTCCGTTGAATAAGGCTATCTCCATTGCAACCTTTAAGTTTCCCAATTCAAAAAAGCAATATTTAGCTATTTCTTTATAGGACCTTGTTGCCGGATAGGCAGTGTAAATTTCATACCCTTTATCATACAGATTTTTAAGGTTTTCAACACCTAAACTTGAAGTCATAGATGGAGGATATCCGACACATACTAGTGTAGGATTTATACCCAGCGCATATCTGCAAAATTCAGCTTGTCTCAAACTATCTTTTCCACCAGAAACACCCAAAACAAAAGATAGCTGCTTTGGGTCAGAGAAATTTGTAATTGAAGATATATGCTCAAAGAATTGCTCTGTTAGTTTGTCGTAATCGGTTTGTTGCGAAGCCGTATATATGCACGGCTCACATAAATCACCTTCTTTGAAGTTTGAATTAGGTCTAGTTGATAGGTTCAGACATTTAATACATCTGTAAACGCTCAAATTATTCTCCAAATAAATTTTTTAATTTGTAAGTTAATATATTTTGAAACCACTGCTGTCAGTTAGCTTAAATTCTAATGAATAAAAAAATGGATTGAAGAAGTGTTTTTAAATTTTGACTAAACCATTATTTTTCTAGCAAGAACCAAGTCATATCATCGTGCTTAAACTTCTGGTCAAATCTGTAAAGAAACCCATAATCAACTAGTTTAAATCCACTTTGATCCATGAATTCCTTTGCAAAGTCTCTTTTGAATAATTTTTCTTTATGACCCCTGTAATCTATGGACACTGGTATTGGATTGAAATATTCGGCAATCAATACATAACGCTTTGATGACTCTTGAAGTTTTGAATAAGCTATGGGCAGTTTTTCAGGATTAAGATGAATTAACACTCCAGTGACAATTGCTAAATCGTATTTTTTGGGGGGGGTAAAATCATAGATTGATTCATTTTTAGCATAGTTTACAGCGCTGTTGCTGCATAAAATATCATAAGCAGTTTTTGATATTTCCACGCCTGTGTATTCTAAATAAGGAAAGATTTTCTTTAAAGCGAATGCGTTAAGACCTCTATTGCAGCCTAATTCTAAAACTGTACTCAAACTTTCAGCTTTGCTCAGTGATTTTGAAAACATGTCCACTTTTGCATTAATGAGTTCTTGCCCTTTATTTCTTTCGATATATTCATCTCCAAAATCACCTTCCCAGAACTTTTCCTGATCATCTCTCATGCTTTGTTACCTCGTAGTAGTAAACAATTGTTAATGGAATTCGAACTCAATTAAATTTATTTTTATTGCTCATCAAAAATCTAGCGATTTCTAAATCCAATGAAGTGTCTATATCAATTGAGCGTTCTTTGGGCATTAGATAGGGAATGATCGTGTCGGTTCTATAGGATTTATTTTTCAAAAAACTATCCACGTTGCATATCATAATCGCTCCGTTACTTCTGTATGTTTTTGGGCATTCAGTCGATTTGGTGAATTTATATTCTGAATCCGGGAAACAAGGAAATAATTCTTTTTTTTCTGTGATAAGCCATGCATTAAAAGGTGGAAAATCTGTTTCGCAGACACTCAAAACGGTGCATCCACCATGCTTATCAAATAGCTGATTAGCTTCTATAATGTCATCTATTTGCACTAAAGGGCTTGTGGGCAACAAAATGGTTACTGAGTTTGCGTTTTGAACGACAAAATCGGCAGTTTCAAAAACATGCAACATTACGTCAACTATAGTTGCGGGGTCTACAGACAATCTATTCGGCCTTAGTGATGGCACTAAAGCACCAAATTTTTTGCTTATTTTAGCAATTTCCGTATCTTCAGTTGAAACGATTACTTCATTAAATATACTACAACTTCTTGCTTTTTGAATGGCGAGCCCAACGAGAGGGGTCCCACCAATTTTCTCTAAATTTTTCTTTGGTAAGCGTGTTGACAAGCCTTTTGCAGGTATCAAACAAATGCTTTTCAATTTATAAGCTCCAAACCATCATTGAGTGCTTTTAGGATATAGTTTTGCGTATCTGTTGTCATTGTTGGAAATAGAGGGATGGATAAACATCGTTCAGAATAATTTTCTGCTGACAAAAACATGTTTTCTCTGAAACCCATTTTGCGGTAGAATGGTTGAAGGTGAATAGGTTCATAGTGCACATTCACTCCGATTTTTTGTTCCCTAAGAAATCTAAATATAGCTAGACGATTATTACGATTATTTTTCGTGTCTGGAATGCATATTACATACAAATGCCACGAAGAGTTATGCTCTATTTTTGTTTCTTGACTTACGTAAGGTGTCCCATCCAAAACTTTAGAGTAATGAGATGCATATGCGCGCCTTTCAGAAATAAATTTGTGTAGTGTTTTTAGTTGGGATAGCCCTAATGCGGCAGCAATGTCAGTCATTCTATAATTGTATCCCAAACCAATTTGCTGATATGACCAAGGGCCTATATCAGCATTTTTAAAGTCTCGCCTATCCCTGGTGATGCCATGATTTCTAAACAGTTTCATTTTTCCGTCTAAATTTTCATCTTTTGTGACTGCCATTCCCCCTTCGCCTGTCGTAATCATTTTAACAGGGTGAAAACTGAAGACTGTTATGTCGCTGTATTTGCAACTCCCCACCATAGTATCATTGTAAGAAGCGCCTAAAGCGTGGCTTGCATCTTCGATTACTTTAATTCCATATTTCATGGCAAGTTTATGAATTACTGCCATCTCCGCACTCATTCCAGAAAAATGCACTGGAATAATTATTTTGGGAAGTTTTCCATCATGTTCTGCGGACTCTAACTTATCTTTTAGGCTTATTGGACACATATTCCAAGATTTCGGGTCGATATCGACAAAGTCTACTTGCGCTCCGCAAAAAATTGCACAATTCGCGCTTGCGACAAATGAATTTGGCACTGTCCAGAGGATGTCACCTTCTCTTAAACCTAACGCATAACAGGCGGCATGCAATGCAGAGGTTGCACTGTTATATGCTGTACCCAAAAGCTGTTTTCCACAAATCGAAGAGACTTTTTTTTCAAATTTCTCTATCATAGGTCCTTGTGTCAACCAATCACTTTTTAGAACCTCTAAGACTGAATTAATATCCTCATTTGAGATGATTTGTTTGCTATAAGGGATCAAGTTGGCACCTCATTTTTTTGACAGTGAGACCAATTGGTTGAATTCAGTAGCATCAAGAAAAGAACAATTTGTTCCAGATTGATATTCAAAGCCTTCGGAGACAAGTTTGCCGGTATCACCCATGTTATCAACTGAATAGTCGATCTCTTCTCTTATCTGAATAGAGGGCTTGATTACGAAGTGGTTGTCGTATTCCAGAACAAGATGACTGTCATCAGAGGAGCACATTACTTCGTGAAGTTTTTCTCCTGGCCTTATGCCAATAATTTTAGTTGGTAAATCAGGACCAAGCGCCTCTGCTACAGTCATCACTTTTACCGATGGGAGCTTTGGAACAAAAATTTCGCCACCCTGCATTCTCCTGAAAGCGTCAATTACAAATTTAACCCCCTGGCGGAGGGTAATTACAAATCTAGTCATTCCGGGGTGAGTTACTGGCAGATGTTTACAGTTCTCAGAGATCAATCTCTGATATAAGGGAACTATGGAGCCTCTAGACCCAATAACATTACCATATCTCACTACTGAAAATTTTGTATTTCTCTGACCTACGATATTGTTCGCTGCTATAAAGAGTTTATCAGAGGCAAGCTTTGTTGCCCCATAAAGATTCACCGGGTTCGCGGCTTTATCAGTTGATAGTGCAATTACAGAACTTACAGAATTATTTAGTGCTGCTTTAATAACATTTTGAGCGCCATCTATGTTTGTTTTAATACACTCTGTTGGGTTATATTCTGAGGCTGGAACTTGTTTCATAGCAGCAGCGTGTACTATTAAGTCCACATCCCTACAGGCTTCGTCTAATCTGGCCTGATCTCGCACGTCGCCGATGAAAAATCTCATCGAGGATTGGGCGAACTTTTGTTGCATTTCAGACTGCTTTAATTCGTCACGAGAGAATACAATTAATTTTTTCGGTGAAAATGAACTTTGGATAACCTCTACAAATTTTTGCCCGAAGGAGCCAGTTCCCCCAGTAATCAAAATTGTCTTATCTGCAAATAATTTGTCCATTTTTAATTCATTTCACTGTATTAAAATATTCGTTTGTTAGGGGTAATTGTGGGTATGAACCACTATCGACTTAAGTTTCTGCTTCCATCTTTAAAATATTATCGCAATGGGTCAGTGCGCTCAAGCAATGTGCTACAATTATGCTCGTGTATGCTGACTAAACGTTGCTGTTTTATTGTTATCATACAAAGACACCATCACCGACAAACATGGAACAAAGAGTGACATCATCCCTAAATTTACAAAAAAATCAAATTTGTTTTGGAAATTGAGGTGATAATAAGTGCTCGAAAGGAAATTGTCTTCTCGCAACATCAAATACCTCAAGAGACGCTCCGATTGCAATTAGCATATACAGAGCGTAAATGATTTTTTTAGTCTTTTGCGGTGGTGTCGCGAGTTAGGTCATAAGTATTTTGAACAATTTCGTTCTCTTATTTAAATGGCAGCTCAGTTGGCTGACGATGGTCTTATAGAATCTCTAAATTGTCACCGTTAAGTATGTATTTCACCCCGGTATGTTCGCAAATAACAGTTTTCTTACCTTTCAAAGGAAGGTTGAGTCTTTCCCCATAAGCACTTATCCATCCAATCTGTTTGGCAGGAACTCCAACCATTAAGCTAAAGCGTTTTGTGTCTTTTGTTATCACTGCACCAGCGCCTATAAAGGAATATTCACCAATGGTGCAACCGCAAACAATCGTTGAATTTGCACCCAAAGATGCTCCTTTCTTTACGAGCGTTGTTTTATATTCATTTTTTCGTTCTACAAAGGCCCGAGGATTATTAACGTTTGTAAAAACGACACTAGGTCCGCAGAAAACACTTTCCTCCAACACAACGCCACTGTAAATGCTTACGTTGTTTTGGATTTTTGTGTTATCTCCTATTTTGACTGCGTCGGCTATAAAACAATTTTGACCAAGGGATACATTCTCTCCAATCTTTGCACCTTCACATATATGAGAAAAATGCCAAATTTTACTGCCGGTCCCAATTTCCGCACCGTCATCAATTATCGCTGTTTCATGACTGAAAAATTTCTTCATTTGAGTTTCTTCAGAAGAGGATGAGGGTCTGCTATACTGTGGCACACATCGCATTCACGGATGAATTGAACGGTTTCTAGAGCAGCTCGGTTTTCTTCGATGCCAAAGCCCTGACCAGCCAAAATATTTCTGTAACTCTCGTTGTGGAGTTCAGTGAAACCATCCGAAAATTCTAATTCTTTCCCTTCAATTTTTATACTTCTGTAGGTAAGTTTCTCACCTTGAACGGCATTGTTTGGCAGTAAAGAGCTATTAATTGACAGGCACCAACGCACTCTGGCGAATTCAAATATGCTTGTTCCTATAATAGATTGCGCATCTTTATACTGAACGCTCGTATTTCTTGGGTTTCCAAAGACAAAGCTCAGCATATCAAAAAAATGAACACCAATATTGGACGCAACTCCGCCAGATTTATTTTCAATTCCTTTCCAAGATTTTTCATACCATAGCCCTCTGGAAGTGATATAAGTCAGGTCCACTTCAAAAACTTTTGCATTACCTTGTTTTTCAATGAGCGCCTTGAGACTCTTGATTGAAGGATGAAGCCTTAATTGTAATATCGAAAAAACCCTTTTATAAGTTTCGTTTTCGTACCTTTTAATCTCTTCTAGTTCAGCAATACTTAAGACCAGAGGTTTTTCACAAATTACGTCACAGCCAGCGTTGAGGGCTAACTTTATGTGTGTCGAATGAAGATGATTTGGGGAGCATATTGAGATAAAATCAAGTGGGTTGCCTTTAAGATTTTCGTCTTGAATGAAAGATTGAAATTCTTCGAATTCTGTAAAAAATTCACTTTTGGGAAAATAACTATCCAGAATACCAACGGAGTCATTTATGTCTGTAGAAGCTACCAGCACATTACCAGTTTCCTGAATTGCCTTTAAGTGTCTGGGTGCGATATATCCGGCTGTGCCAATTAATCCAAACCGTTTTTTTGTCATAGCCTAAACACTTCAAAACCAGAATTGATGCATGTTTGACGATCATAGATCGACTTTAAATCACCAAGGATGGGTGTTTTTCCAACTTTGCATAACTCTTTTAAATCATCTGGGCTTAACTTTTCATATTCGCTGTGTGCAACTGCAACAATAAGTGCGTCGCAAGAGCCCTTGGGTATCTCTTTGACTAACTTAATACCATATGTTTCTCTGACCTCCTGTGAGTTTGCCCAATTATCGCTTGCTACTACGTGAACTCCCCACTCTTGAAATTCTTTGACTAAATCAAAGACTTTTGAATTTCTAATATCTGGACAGTTGTCCTTAAATGTCACACCTAATAAGCCTACTGTAGCATTTGAAGAGTCCATGCCATGATTTGACATTTTCTTCAAAATGCTTCTAGCGGCGTATCTGGCCATGTTATCATTCATGCGCCTGCCCGCAAGAATGATTTGCGGATGATAACCAATTTTTTCAGCTTTATATGTCAAATAATATGGGTCCACACCAATGCAATGACCACCGACCATCCCTGGCCTAAAGGGCAAAAAATTCCATTTTGTCCCTGCGGCCTTCAATACATCCAACGTGTCAATATTCAAACGGTTAAAAATTACGGACAACTCATTTACAAATGCGATATTAATGTCTCTTTGAGTATTTTCGATGACTTTTGCGGCCTCTGCAACGATAATACTCGGTGCAACCCAAGTGCCTGCTTCTATTATGTCTGAGTATAAATTGTTAATTCTTGCAGTAGTTGCTTCTGAACTGCCGCTCACTATTTTCTGAATTTTTGTTAGTGTGTTTACTTTATCCCCCGGATTTATTCGCTCTGGGCTGTAGCCGCAAAAGAAATCTGAGTTAAACTTTAGTCCGCTAGTACTTTCTAGTATTGGAACGCAAACTTCTTCTGTTGTTCCGGGATATACAGTCGATTCGTAAACTACTACATCATCTGGCTTTAAGTGCCTTGCAATCATTTCTGAGGCTTTTGTTAAAGCCCCAAGGTCTGGCTTGTTCGCATTGTCTACTGGGGTGGGGACGGTAACGATGTAAATACTACACTGATTTAACTTATTCTCGTCACTAGTAAATTCTAGATTTTTGGCGCTTAGAAGTAAATTTTTGTCACATTCTCTGGTACGGTCGATGCCAGAAGAGAGTTCCAAAATCCTTTTCTTGTTTGTGTCAAAGCCGATTACTCTCCGTTTTTTGCCAAATTCAACAGCGAGAGGAAGACCTACATAACCTAAGCCAATAATTGCGATAGGTTCTTTATTTATCGGGGAAGCATTCATTTTACCCATCAGACATCCAACTCTAGATTTTTGAGTATTGCCCCCACTTAAAAATTATTTTTGTGATTTTAATGCAAGCAATCCACTCATCCTTTACTATATCCGAAAGAAAGTATGTCAAACATTAATTTAAATTGCTGGTGTAAGTATGGATAATACTTTAACAAAGCAAGATGTATTGTCATATGATATAAGCAGTTAATATCGTACAAATAAGGGCTAAAATATCAATGACTCGTGAACCAATAGTCATTTCAAAAACCCTTCTTGCTCTTCCTAGGTTTGCCAAAACTTTGATAGTGATAATGGTGGACGCTAGTCTTTGTGTCGTTAGCGCTTGGCTTTCATTTTATTTGCGCTTAGGTGAGTTCGGAACATTCAGCGCAAGCCAGCTTACGGTAGTTTTTCTCTCAATACTTCTGGTTCTACCCATATATTTATTCTGTGGCGTTTATCGGTCGATTTTTAGGTATGGCGATTCAAATTCCCTTCTCCTCATTATAAGGTCCACTATCATCTATTCGGTTCCCTTTGCGTCCGTTGTTATGTTCATTGGGATAGCTGAAACCCCGAGAACTATAGGAATCATTCAGCCACTTCTATTGTCCTTGTTGGTGTGTTCCGCAAGATTAACGGCAAAACTATGGCTCGGGTCAATGCACATTCACCCAAAATATAAAAAGGGAATCACCACTGCTTTGATTTACGGAGCTGGATCTTCTGGTCAACAATTAGCTTCTGCGATGCATAGCAGTGATGGGATGGATATTTTAGGTTTTTTAGACGATGATGATAGTCTCCAGGGACAATTTATTGGTCAATTAAAGGTGCATGACCCCGATGAACTGGAGACTTTGGTCGCACAATTAAAAATCGATACTATTTTATTAGCCTTACCCCGTATCGACCGCTCTAAAAGAAATGAAATTATTCAGAAACTAAAAAACTTCAAGGTGTCTGTTCGCACGATTCCTAGCTTTGTGGAAATTGCTGGAGGTAACTTTAGTGTATCCGAAGTTGTTGATTTAGAAATTGATGATTTGCTAGGGCGCGATGCGATTACACCAAAAAAAGAACTGTTAGAAAAATATTCTACTAATAGTGTTGTTATGGTTACAGGGGCGGGTGGGTCTATTGGCTCAGAGTTATGTAGGCAAATAATTGCCTTAGAACCAAAATGTTTACTTTTAATAGACCATAGTGAATTTTCTTTATATCACATTCATAGCGAACTAGAGACAATTTCAAAACAATCAAAAATCATTCCTTTGCTCGTGTCTGTTCAGGATAAGTGCAAAATTTCAACCATCATTTCGGCATGGAAGCCAAATATTATTTATCACGCCGCTGCTTATAAGCATGTGCCATTGGTTGAACATAATTTTCTTGAGGGTGTAAAGAACAACATTTTTGGAACCTTGAATGTTGTTCAATCTGCAATCGAGCATGGGATTAAAAACTTAGTACTCATAAGCACTGATAAGGCGGTTAGACCAACTAGCGTGATGGGGGCAAGCAAAAGAATCTCTGAGATGATTTTGCAAGCGCTTTCTAAAGAACAAAAAAAATGTATTTTATCGATGGTTCGTTTTGGAAATGTGCTCGGCTCATCGGGTTCAGTTGTACCTAAATTCCGGGAGCAGATAAGACATGGCGGACCTTTAACAATTACACATCCTGACATTGAACGCTTTTTTATGACTATTCCAGAGGCCTCTCAATTGGTTATTCAAGCGGGAGCTATGGCTAAAGGAGGTGACGTTTTTGTGTTGGACATGGGCAAGCCGGTAAAAATTATTGAACTTGCTAGAAGAATGATCCAGTTGTCTGGCCTGACTGTGAAGACCGAGTCAAATCCGAATGGCGATATTGAAATTCAGATTGGGTCATTGAGGCCTGGAGAAAAGCTTTTTGAAGAGCTTTTGATTTCAAATAATAGCGAAACCACCTTACATAATAGAATAATACGGGCCAAGGAGAGTCATTTAGATTGGGAGCGTTTGGTTGATGAGATCAGCCAGCTACGGTCTGCGATTGAAAAAAATGAAGTTGGGCTAGCACACCAGATAATTTCTGGTCTCGTACCTGATTTTCAAGCTAAAAACAAAATAGTTGATTATTATTATAATCAATCATCAAATAATACCTGAGATGATCCATTTTTGTCTTTGTCTAAAATAGACTTATTAGTTGGTCTAGGCTACTTTTTGCGTCTCCATATAGCATTCGTGAATTATCTCTAAAAAACAGAGGATTCTCAATCCCTGAATAACCGCGTCCTTGACCCCGTTTAGAGATGACAACTTGGCGAGCTTTCCACACTTCCAAAACGGGCATTCCAGCAATAGGGCTGTTTGGATCTTCTTGAGCAGCTGGATTTACAATATCATTTGCACCTAGGATTATTACCATATCTGCATCTTGGAAATCATCATTAATTTCATCCATTTCCAGCACAATATCATAGGGTACTTTTGCCTCAGCAAGTAGCACATTCATATGCCCGGGCAGCCGACCAGCAACAGGGTGGATTGCAAAACGCACCCGCTTCCCCATGCCACGCAGGCGGCGAGTCAGCTCGGACACAGCAGACTGGGCCTGGGCCACAGCCATTCCGTAGCCTGGTACGATGATGATGTCATTCGCCTCTTTCAGGTCAGATGAAACTGCGGCGACATCTGTTGCGATCATCTCGCCCTCAACTTCCATCTGTGGGCCAGTTGTTGTCCCCCAGCCACCAAAGATAACGGCGATGAAATTCCGGTTCATCGCCTTACACATAATGTAGGACAGAATCGCCCCTGAGGCCCCAACTAGCGCACCGGTAACAATCAGCAGATCATTACCCAGTAAAAACCCGGTTGCTGCCGCTGCCCAGCCTGAATAGCTGTTCAGCATAGAGACCACGACAGGCATATCAGCGCCACCAATGGCAAGAACCATATGCAGACCAAAAACAAGGGCTATCGCTGTCATAACCCACAAGGTCCATGATCCCGCATGGCTCATATACAAATAACCCAGAAAGATGCTGACCAGAACCATTCCCACATTCAGCACATTACGGCCCGGAAGGGTTAGGGGTTTACCATCGAGGACGCCAGACAGTTTACCATAGGCGACGACAGATCCTGTAAAGGTGATAGCACCAATGAACACTCCGACAAATATCTCAACTTCGTGGATTATTTTTTCCGCGCCTGCCAACCCCACAGGTGGAACGATATCTGAATTAATGCCGATGAAAACAGCCGCAAGACCAACAAAGGAATGTAAGGCAGCAACTAGCTGCGGCATGCCTGTCATTTCAACCCTCATAGCGACAATACCACCAATCACCGCCCCGACAACCAGTAAAGGCAACAAGCTAGATGTAATGGTCACAGCCGGGCTAAAAATTGTTCCGATAACCGCGATCGCCATCCCGACAACGCCGTACCAAACAGCGCGTTTTGCACTTTCTTGGCCAGACAGGCCACCAAGCGACAGAATGAACAGAACGCTGGCCGCAATATAAAGAGCTGTGACAATATTCTCACTCAAAATCATTATCTCTTATCCTTATTAGCTCTTCTGGAACATCGCAAGCATACGTCGGGTCACCATGAAACCGCCAACAATATTGATTGTGGCGATTAGTACAGATATCGCAGCCAAAATGCCAACAAAATTACTAGGCGATCCGAGTTGTAGCAGCGCCCCTATGATGATGATACCGGAAATAGCATTTGTGATCGCCATCAGCGGGGTGTGCAGTGCATGGCTGACATTCCAGATCACCTGGAAGCCAACAAAACAAGACAAGGCAAAGACAATGAAATGCTGCATGAAGCTGGCTGGCGCATAAACACCGATCAATAGCATGAACAGACTGCCAATCGCCAGCAGTCCGGCTTGACGCCGACCGATGGCACGTTCTTTTTCCAACTCAAGAGCTGCCTTTTCTTCTGCGGTCAGCTCAACCGGCTTTGGTATGGTGTCAAGTTTGCCTATCGCCTGAATCTTAGGCGGTGGCGGCGGAAAAGTTACCTTTCCTTGATGACAGACGGTGGCCCCGCGGATAACGTCATCATCTAGATTGACATTCAGTACACCGTTTTTTTCCGGTGTTAGGTCATCTAGCATATGGCGGATATTTGTTGAATAGAGAGTTGATGACTGGGCAGCCATTCGGCTGGGAAAATCGGTATAGCCAACAATCTTTACGCCATTGTCACTCTCAATGATTTTATCTTTCTTAGTTAGGTCACAATTGCCACCCTGTTCGGCGGCCAAATCAACTACAACTGATCCTGGCTTCATCAGTTTTACCATTTCTGCTGGCCATAATTTGGGAGCAGGCCGACCGGGAATCAATGCTGTTGTTATCACGATGTCAATTTCAGGCGCTTGTTCACGGAACAGCCGCATTTCCTTTTCGATAAATTCTGGTGAGGCTGGTTTGGCATAGCCACCTTCCCCTGAGCCATCTTCTTCAAATTCAAGCATCAGAAATTCAGCACCCATTGATTCGATCTGTTCTGCGACCTCAGGGCGCACGTCAAAGGCCCTCACAATCGCGCCCAGTGACTGGGCTGTGCCAATCGCTGCCAGCCCGGCAACCCCAGCACCAATCACAAGAACTTTTGCAGGCGGCACCTTGCCAGCAGCTGTAATCTGTCCGGTGAAAAAGCGGCCAAAATTGTTACCCGCTTCAATTACCGCCCGATAGCCAGCGATATTGGCCATAGAAGACAGCGCATCCATCTTCTGAGCACGCGAAATGCGTGGTACCATGTCCATGGCCAAAACCGTTGCACCGGTTTTATTAACCTCTTTTAGTAGAGATTTATTCTGTGCAGGCCAGAAAAAACTAATCAGGGTTTTTGATTTATTAAGATATTTAACCTCTGTGTTTTCAGGGCCAAGAACCTTGACGACCACATCAGAAGAGTCCCAAAGCGCTTTTGCACTGCTGACGACTTTAACACCTGCCTCTTTGTAATCCTCATCAGAGAAACCAGCCTTAGCGCCAGCCCCTTTCTGGATTAGGCATTCGTGACCAAGCTTTTGAAGCTGCTTTGCACTCTCAGGGGTTAGGGCCACGCGGGATTCTGCTGATGCGCGTTCTGCTGGGCTACCGATTTTCATAAGGCTCTCCTTCATAAAGGTTTACGAAAAGAGTTTGGACATCACTGTAAACTTTCTTTAATGACTTAATGACGTTACTCTTCCCACCTTCACTCTGTCATTAAAAATATCGTTCGCTCTGTTGTTCAATGCGGTGAAACCGCGATGGTGGAGCAATCCAGCACATTTTGAAAATTTTTCAGGGTCATCCGAATCAAATGACACAAACTGGCAGACCCACATAAAAAACCACCAGCAGGCACGATGGTGGTTTCAAAAATTCCCGGAAAATAGGCGGTAGTTTGCGGCCTAATACCCCTCACGCTCCATACGCTTTCGCATTAGCTTCCGGACACGACGGGTTGATTCGGCAGTCTCACGGGCTCGTCTCTCAGATGGCTTTTCGAACGCACGGCGGTTTTTCATTTCCCGGAACAGGCCTTCGCGTTGCATTTTCTTCTTTAATACTCGCAAGGCTTGGTCGACATTATTATCCCGAACAGCTACAAACAATGTATCTCTCTCTCGTGTTGTTGCTTGACTATAACAATTTTAGTGCCCTAGCACCTTATGAGGCGCAATCAATAGCACGAACCAAACAAAAAAGTAAAGTATTGTTTGCCCCTTTGCCATTTTGCTGCCAAGACTTATATAATAGGTAGAGAAAATAGCTAGATTTGAATGTAGGATATCAAGAATGGACGCGGAACAGAAAACTCCCGATCATATCCCAAACGATGTCATTGAGGCAATTTTGAATCATATTCCATTTGATGGCTGGAGCACAGCTAGCCTGGATATGGCAGCTGCCGATTGTGGATTAAGCGAAGTTGAAATGCGCAGTCTGTTTCCGGCAGGGATTGTTGATGCGATAGCTGCTTATGGCGCTTATGCTGACCAAAATATGATAACAGCTTTTCACGGCCAGGATGAGGCAGATATCGCTGTTATGCCAGTTCATATGAAAATCCGCTCTCTTATTTTGATCCGACTTGAACAGGCTGCACCATATAAAGAGGTTGTGCGCCGAACATTGACTGTGCTTGCCCGGCCGCAGCATGCAAAGTTGGCATCTCAGCTTTTATATAAAACAGTTGATGAGATGTGGCGCGCGGCCGGTGACACTTCAACAGATTATAACTTCTACACTAAACGAGCGACTTTATCAGCTGTTTACAGTGCTACGCTGCTGGCCTTTTTATCTGATAATTCTGCTGATTTGGCAAAGACAGCAGCGTTTCTAGACAGACGATTGGCGGATGTGGCAAAGCTGCCAAAGATGGCACGACCTGCCAGAGCCCTGGCAGATATGGCCATGCGTTTTGCCGGCCCTATCATGCGTGGCCATCGCGCACGCTGAACTCAAACTCTGCTTTATACTGACTCCATCACCCTTGATTTCCATATCCTGTTCAGGTTTATAGATGAACAGGTGCCCTTCTGATCAGGGCTTGATAGACTAAAGCGAGTGAACTTATGCCAATAAAGGTGCCTGACAATCTGCCAGCGATGGAAACGCTTACTTCTGAGGGTGTTGATCTGATTACAGAACAGACCGCTGCTCGTCAGGATATCCGTCCTTTGCGCTTGCTGCTTCTGAATTTGATGCCAAAGAAAAAAGATACAGAAATCCAGTTTGCTCGTTTGTTTGGCACCAGCCCTTTGCAGGTTGATATGCTACTGATGACGACAGCCAGCTATACGCCGCGCAATACAGAGCCAGCTTATCTGCGACGGTTTTACCGCCAGCTAGATGATGTGCGGGATCAATTTTTTGATGCGCTGATCATTACGGGGGCGCCGGTTGAGACCTTGCCTTTTGAGGAGGTGCAGTACTGGCCAGAGCTGCAGCAAATTATGGACTGGTCCCGCAACCATTGTTTCAGGCGGCTGGGAATTTGCTGGGGCGCTCAGGTGCTGATGAAACATTTTCACAGCCTCGAAAAACACCAATTGGCCGACAAACTGTTCGGGGTGTATGACCATGCATTGCCGCTGGAAAACAGCCGCCTTATGCAAGGCTTCACAGACAGTTTTCCGATGCCTGTTTCGCGCTATACTTATAATAAAGAAGATGAGATCATCGCAGCTGGCTTAGCTGTTCTGGCTAGATCAGATAAAGCAGGCGTGGGTATGGTGCGCTGCCCTTCTTCCGGGGATCTCTACGTACTGAATCATCTAGAATATGATGCAAATACATTGGCAGCAGAATATCTCCGTGATGCTAATTTAGGGCTAGATACGGCCCTGCCAGTTAATTATTTTCCCGGTGATGATGTGGCCCATGACCCAGTAAACAGTTGGCGGCCTTTTGCCTATTTGCTGATGGCAAACTGGCTGAATGATTTGTATCGCGATACGCCCTACGCGCTGGAGAGTTTAAAGGGTTGAAGATAGATGAGGGATGGTATCACCCTAGCTCCCAGGTGACATGACCCATTTTGCGTCCGTTTCGCGCTTTTGTTTTACCATATAGATGAACAGCCTTGTTCGCATCGGCATAAAGAGCAGGCAGGCGGTGCAAATCCTCACCCAGAAGATTATCCATTTGCCAGCTACCGCGTGCAGAGGTGTCGCCTGGACCGAGCCCAGAAATGATACGCACAAGCTGGGCAAACTGGCTGGTCACACAGCCTTCAATTGTCCAGTGAAATGAATTATGTGGCCGAGGGGCAATTTCATTAAAAATAATGTGACCTGCATGACTGACAAAGGCTTCCATAGCCAGAATTCCATTCAAATTGACTGCCTCAGCAAGGGCAATGACAGCGTCTGCGCCGTCTTTCAAAGTGGATGGGTCAAGGCTGGTAGCAGGACCGATGCTGGTTGCAAGTATGCCGTTTTTATGTGTATTAAGGGTAGCCGGAAACACCCCTGTCTGCCCTTTTGTATCGCGCCAGACCAGAAAGCTGACCTCAGCTGTAAAATCGATGAAGGATTCCAAAATCGCTTCATTTGTATTTATATCGTTCCAGCAGGAGGCTGCATCATCGCCTGTGGCTACACGAAACTGGCCTCTACCGTCATAACCCTGTTCAGTTGTTTTGAGCACGCCGTTGCCTTTTAAGTCACACAAGGCAGAGGCTAAATCATCTGCTGACCGTGCAACCCAGAATGAAGGTGTCTGTATACCAAGGTTTGAAGCTAGTGTTTTTTCGCGTAAGCGGTTCTGGGCCAGATGAAGAGCGTCATGCCCTGGCGAGACGGGGCAAAAAGCAGCCAGCATATCCATCGTTGTTGCAGGCACATTTTCAAATTCCGAAGTGACAGCATCTATTGAACGGCCAAAGGCAGCCAGCGCATCTGCATCATCATAATTTGCCTGTGTGAAGGTCTGTGCAACTTCTGCAGCAGGGCTGTCTTTTGCGTCCGGGGCAAAAACATGAGCGCGGATACCCATCTGTGCAGCAGCGACTGCAATCATCCGGCCCAACTGCCCTGCTCCTAAAATTCCAATAGTTTTTATTGTTGTCATGAAAGATGAGGCCTGTCCTAATTTCTTGACATGTCAGGTCGTTCAGCAACGGCATCTGTTTGCTCTGCGCGCCATTTGTTTAACCTGTCCCGCAGAGCCGTATCTGATAAAGCCAGAATTTGAGCTGCCAGCAGCCCTGAATTCTTTGCCCCTGCAGTGCCAATGGCCAAAGTGCCAACAGGAACACCGCCTGGCATCTGCACAATTGAGAGCAGTGAGTCCATGCCTTTGAGAGTTTTTGTTTCAACAGGCACGCCCAAGACTGGAACAGTTGTGTGGGCAGCGATCATGCCAGGTAGATGCGCAGCCCCACCTGCCCCGGCGATAATCACCTGAATGCCGTTTGTCACTGCTGATTTGGCAAAAGCTGTCAACCTGTCTGGTGTGCGGTGCGCAGAGATAATTTGGATATCACAGCTTACATCAAGCGCATCAAGCATGGTCTTTGCTGCCTGCATGGTTGGCCAGTCTGACTGGCTTCCCATACAGATCACAACAGGTGTCAGGGTTTGAGGCTTGTCTGTCATTCACTTCTCGGTATTTTTCTGCCTTTGTGAAAGGTCAGCTGGCCATGATGATAGCGCATCATTCCACAAGTAGCTGGGCTTAAGCAATGATATCTGGCAGAACAAGGGCATGAAGGCGGGCGATTTCATCTTTGAGCGCTAGTTTGCGCTTTTTAAGGCGTTGCATCCGCAGTTGGTCAGAAGCACTGGCACCTGTCAGCTGGGCAATGACATCATCTAGGTCGCGATGTTCAGATAAAAGCGCCTGAAGTTTGGCTTTCAAGACATCTGCTCTATCGCTTTCATTAGCTGCGCCCCCGTTTTTTGAAGGGGACTTTTCCTGCGCATCGGGTTTTTGCGGATGAAGATCATGGATGTCAGACATATACTGTCATAATCCTTTATCACGACATATCAACGAGGCGATAGTGTAACAGATCTCCCACCTGTCTGGCTAGAACCATTCGTATGGTAACGAATGATGTGTATTTGGCTCGGCTTTGGCTGAACAAAGCATCTAGACATTTACCGACTCTGGCTTAAACTGCTGCGACGTGAGGCATGAACCAGCCTTTGTGTCGAAAAATGAGGAAACGTAGTCATGACAGGGTTATTTAATGAGGTAAAAAAACATGCTGATACTGACCCTGCCGAGTTCTGGGCCGCTGCTGCTGAAGATGTCAGCTGGATAAAGCCCGTTACAATCATTCTTGATGATGCGAAGCCGCCTTTTTACCGCTGGTTTGTTGGCGGTGAGATAAATGGCTGTTACAACGCAGTTGATTGCCATGTGGAGGCTGGTCATGGCGACCGGACAGCGATTATTTATGACAGCGCGATCATCGGCGTAAAAGAATTTATCAGCTATGCTGAGCTTCAGGACCGGGTAGCCAGATGTGCAGATGTGCTCCTGCAGAACGGAATTACCTATGGTGACCGCGTCATTATTTATATGCCGATGATTCCGCAGGCGCTTGTGGCGATGCTGGCCTGTGCGCGTATCGGGGCAGTTCATTCGGTTGTGTTTGGTGGGTTTGCCGCTGCTGAGCTAGCGAAACGGATTGATGATGCCACCCCGAAGATGATTATTACAGCATCTTGTGGTCTGGAGCCAGGTCGTGTGGTCGAGTATAAGCCGCTTATTGATGACGCGATTGAATTATCTTCTCATAAAATTGACAATGTGCTGCTCTATCAGCGTGAGATGTGTAAAGCCGTTATGATTGATAGCCGGGATATGGATTGGGATGAGGCGCTGGCCGCCGCGGGCCATGCGGCCTGTGTGCCGGTGAAATCTGAAGACCCCGCCTATATTTTATATACATCCGGGACCACCGGAACGCCGAAGGGCGTAGTGCGTCCCACGGCTGGGCATATTGTCGCCTTGAAATGGTCAATGCAGAATATTTTCAGCTGTGGGCCAGGCGATGTTTATTGGGCGGCATCTGATGTGGGTTGGGTGGTTGGTCATTCTTACATTGTTTATGCACCTTTATTTGCGGGCTGCACAACGGTTTTGTTCGAAGGCAAACCGGTTGGCACACCAGATGCGTCTACGTTCTGGCGGGTTATTGCTGAGCATAAGGTGAAGACTATGTTCACCGCGCCAACAGCGATGCGGGCAATAAAAAAAGAAGATCCAAGTGGCGAGCTGGTCAAACAGTTTGATATGAGCCATTTTAAATTGCAGTTTCTTGCTGGTGAGCGATGTGATCCAGACACTCTGCATTGGTGTGAGGATATTTTAGGTGTGCCCACAATTGATCATTGGTGGCAGACAGAGACAGGCTGGCCAATTGCCGCGAACTGTACAGGCATTGAATTGCTACCGGTAAAAGCAGGCTCCTCCGGCCCTGCAGTGCCAAGCTGGGATGTTCAGGTGATCTCTGATGAAGGCCACCAGGTCGCAGCTGGTGAGATTGGTTCCCTTGTGATTAAGCTGCCTATGCCACCGGGAACACTGCCTACATTATGGCAGAATGATGAGCGTTTTCTGAAAAGTTATTTATCGAGCTTTGAGGGTTATTATGCCACAGGGGATGCCGGATATATTGATGAAGATGGTTATATTTTTGTCATGTCCAGAACAGATGACATTATAAATGTGGCCGGGCATAGGCTGTCGACAGGCGCAATGGAGGAGGTTCTTGCTGGGCATCCGGATGTTGCCGAATGTGCGGTTATTGGCGTGCATGACGCGCTGAAAGGTCAGGTTCCTCTTGGTTTTGTGGTGTTGAAAACAGGGACACCCCGCGCCGGAACGGAGATTCTGGCTGAGATTGTCCAGCGTGTGCGCTCAGAAATAGGCCCTGTTGCCGCGTTTAAACAAGCCGTGATTGTGGGCCGCCTGCCCAAAACACGTTCCGGAAAAATACTGCGTGCCACAATGCAGAAAATTGTTCAGAATGAAGACTTCCCTTTGCCCGCCACAATTGATGATCCGGTTATTCTGGAAGAAATTGATGATGCGTTACAACAGGCAGGCCTGAAACAGGTTTAACGGCGATAAAACAGGGAAGTCATAACTTCCCTGTTTGTCTGTTTATACTCTCCGCTTTATGGCAGTTCAGTTAAATCAGCAACCTGTTCGGCATCCTGTTTTGGCTGCCCCCCGGCTTTTTCAATAGCGGCGTTGAGGTCCTGCTGCTTGCATAAGCCCAGCATAGCCGGGTGTTTAGCCTGAATATTGGATATATTCCAGTGGGTACGCTCACGGATTTTGGTGATAGTATCTTTGGTGGTGCCAATCAAGCGGCTGATTTGTGCATCAGATAATTCAGGGTGATGTTTGATCAACCAAGCGATTGCATCGGGTTTGTCACCACGCCGGGCAACCGGCACATAGCGCGGACCTTTGGTACGGGCTGTAGGTTGAGGTAGATTTGACTTTGATAGCTCAAGCCTAGCTTCAGGGTCAGTCTCACAACGCTCGACTTCTTCTTTTGACAGTTGGTTATTTGTAATCGGATCATATCCCTGCATGCCGGCGCCAATTTCACCATCAGCAATGGCCTGCACTTCAAGAGGATGCAAATCGCAAAAAGCCCCGATCTGTTCAAAGGTCAGTCCTGTATTATCAATCAGCCATACGGCTGTCGCTTTTGGCATAAGAAGCTGTGTCATCACACGGACCCTTTATCATTTTTTCAACACTTATTTGGCGGCTGGCAGCCTAGAGAGCCAGCCGATTCCAAACACGCCCCAAAATCGGGGCATTCTAGTGTTTTGGTGGAACCTGACCTAATATATAGCCCTTTGACAGAAATTTGCAAACAGACCTTTTTTTTCCTAAAATTGCAGAAAGGCAATGCCGCCACTATGGTCAAGAATGCATGTGTGCGGATTGTAAGGGGAAAACGGATGGAAGATGAATTTGACGCATTTAAATCTACTTATGCACCAATATCGTTTTACAACTGGAATGTTGAGGATTTAAAAGATTATCAAGAACAGCTGAAAGCGGAAATTGTCAGAATTGACGAAATTCTGGCAACCAAACAGGATGTAAGTGCACAAGCAGAAGCCCTATTTAAGTCCTGACGCATTTGTGTTTGAGGTGGATACGTCTATTTGGTTGTTGAGGAAGCGGATATGGTGCCTTTATCTGCCCGGACGGTAATAATCACCGGTGGTGTATCGGGGTTGGGGTTGGCAATGGCATCAGCCTTTGCCGCAACAGGGGCGCATCTTTATGTTGGCGGCCAGATGTCGGATAAGAAGGCAGCAGATATTCTTGCCCAGTTAAAAGAGAAAGGTGCAGCTTCTTGTCATTTTGATGGTGCTGATTTGCGGGATGCGGTGGCAGCCCGCGGCATGGTGGATAAAGCAGCTGATGTGATGGGCTGTGTGGATGTGCTTATTAATAACGCAGGCATTCAGCATGTTGCACCTGTCGATGAATTTCCGTCTGAAAAATGGCAGGATATTATAGATGTCAATTTATCTGCACCGTTTCACCTGATTTCTTCTGTCCTGCCAGGCATGAAGCAGCGGGATTTCGGTCGTATAATCAATATTGCTTCTGCGCATGGTCTAGTAGCCTCAGTTCATAAATCTGCTTATGTTGCTGCTAAACACGGGCTAGTTGGGCTGACCAAGACTGTCGCACTGGAAACAGCGCAGCAGAATATCAACTGTAATGCGATTTGCCCTGGATTTGTTCTGACAGAGCTTGTTGACCGGCAGGTTCGCGCGCATGCCGAGAAAACAGGCTTGCCTTATGATAAAGCCGGGATTGCCATGGTCAGCGAAAAACATGCCGCTGGTCAGTTTCTGATGCCCCAGCAGGTCGCGGATATGGCTCTGTTTCTGGCCCGTGATGCGGCCCAGAATATCACCGGGTCCAGCTTTTCTTTGGATGGCGGCTGGACAGCCCAATAAGGAACGCCCCACATTTATCCTAGTCATCCCTTATCAAAGCCAGGCAGCGGGTGCATCCAGTCTGGGATGTGAAGGCTGATTATCTGTCCGTTATCTGTGGTAAGCTCAGCTATGCCGGCTAGACTGTCCTGAACTGCATCAAGACGCAGGCTGGCTAGCGCGATGTCCCCGCGATCTGGCAGGCTTGCTGTTGATCCGGTCTGTCCAATGGCTGTGTCTCCGCGCTGCAGGGCCTGACCTGATATAAGCTCTCCAGAGACAGAAATTGGCAAGAGGCGGCGTTTGACCAGGCCACGATAATGGGTGCGGGCGGTCACTTCTTGGCCAACATAACACCCCTTTTCAAAATCTATTGCGCCCAAAAGGTGAAGTCCGGCTTCCAGTATCAGCGCCCGGTTGGGTGTCAGATCAGCTGCCCCTTCAGGAACACCAAGGCTGATCCGAAGTGCCTGCCAATACTTTGCCTCTGCCTGCTCTGGCAAGCCATCAGTCTTAGAGAATAGCACAAGTTTGCCCAGGGACTTATGGCGTTCGTCATAAGCACTGATACAGCTATTTGGCACACTGAAATTTGCGTGATTTTCTCCCCATATATGTCCTGCCCAAAGGTTAGAGCTGAGAGTGATTTCTATTTTCCGGCGCAGCCGATACATCTTTAGCCGCTTTGCAAGCGGGGTGGCCTGTTCTGCTTCTGTAATGAGAAAGACCGTATCTGCAGTGGCCATCACCATCATATCAAACAGGATCCGCCCTTGCGGAGACAGCATGCAGGCAGCACGGGCAGTGTCGCTGGCAAGGGTGTTAATCTGCGCAGTCAGAATATCATTCAGAAAATCACGCACATCTTCACCCGTCAGGCTAATGATGTGCTTGTCTGGAGGAACAGACAAAACAGGTTGTTCTGGCGGGGCGGGCATAAAACTCATTGTTGAAGTACCTGTCCTTTATAGGGCGCAACATAAAAATGGCGTTCACGTGACCAAAAACAATCTTTACCTTTTGGTTTTACCGTTATAAAGCCCTCGTCCTGAAAAAAGTGGTAATCCTGTGTGCAGCCATACCATGTAACATACAGCCGGTCAGTATCCAGCCACACATCACCAATAGGTTTTGTCTTTACGGTGATCTGTGGCAGGTCGGCGGGAAAACACTGGCCTTGTTTCTTACCCTTGCAGTTTGTCTCTGCAGATCCAATCATACGCAGATAGCTGAGCTGACCTTCGCTGGCTTTAAAGCCTTCATCATCAAACATCTCACACCCATCTGTTGGTGGAGTTTTGCTTTGTGTAAACTCACAGGTAAACCATATGCCATCCCTAATTGGCTGCTCTGCTGCCTGCATCTTTAACGGCAGCAGACCAAGCAGACAAATCAAGGCGATGAACAATTTTTTGCAATTTAAATGGAAAAAATGGGCCATAGTTGAAAAATGGGGTAAGATGAAAAAGATTGCAACTGGCAATCGGCTTTGACGAATTGGGTCTTGGCAGATGATAATGGAAAAAGTAAGGATGTTTTCATAATGCCCATCCATCCAGAGCGCAGACAGCTTTCTGATGAGCTTCATGCCCGCCCGTTTCATGATTTTGACGGTGCTGGCCGGTTTATCCGATATGTCTTTCTTTATGACAATTCAGATCAAGATATTGTCAGCCATATCAATGACTGGCTGACGGCACAGGATCGCTTGCCCCTCGGGACGCGAGAAAAATTCAGGCGGGAGACATTCAAGAATTATATTTTTAGGATAGAGCGACACACTGAATTTGTGACAATCGGCTTTATTATGAAAGGAGAGACAATTCGCAACGGGCTGGCCAAAGGGGCGTTTGACAAAGCTGCCTGGCCAGAACTGCCCTTTGACATTATTGATTCTGTGCCTGCTAGCCTGTTTCATGCCATCTGGGTAGAGATAGGCGCGCGCGCGCCCGCTAAGCTTGATCCGCTGAAAGTTCAGTTTTTACTGAACAGTCAGGCTGAGGCCTCAAGCCAGATATCGGATGGAGCTGGCCAGCTGCATTGCAGTTTTGATATTGATGAGAATGAGTTTTCACGTGCCATTGTTTTTCATAACTGCATTACGCCAGAGCGCATGGGGCGCATGGTCTTGCGGATTATTGAGATGGAAACATACCGCATGCTAGCCTTACTTGGCCTGCCAGTAGCGCGAAAATATCTCTCAATACTAGTGCAAATAGAACATAAGCTGACAGACCTGACGCAGCAGTTAACTGAACAGATTTCGCGTGATGATACTGAAGTTCAGGCCTTGTTGCCGGCACTGTCCCAGCTGGCTGCCCGGGTAGAAGAAATATCTGCAAATACATCGTACAGGCTGTCGGCGACCAAAGCCTATCATGATATTTTTTTGGCTCGTCTTGAAGGGCTTCGTCTAGCACGTCTTAATGGGCATCAAGGAGTTTATGGGTTTTTGGACAGGCGGATGATGCCAGCTATGCAGACCTGTTTTGCCTTTGGTGAGCGAGTACAGACTTTGTCTCAGCGCATTGAACGGACAGGGTCGTTGCTGCGCACACAGACAGAGACAACAATTCAGAGACAAAATCGTGATTTGTTGTCTTCTATGGACAGGCGCGCGCAAGCCCAACTGCGTCTGCAACAGACTGTTGAGGGTCTGTCCGTGATAGCTGGAACTTACTATGGCGTGGGCCTTGTGGGCATTCTGGTGGAGGGATTTAATCTTCAGCCACCTTTTGATGAAATAGGCCTTGTGAAAGCCTTTGCCGTGCCTTTTGTAGCTGTTGTGATTTGGTTTTTTATCAATCGGGTCAGTCGGTCTGTTCGCAGGCTAAATAGATAAATCAGCTTAGCGGCTTGTTAGGTAGCTTTGTCTGTCCAAGAAGATTAAACCATAAAAAGGGTGCAACAGTGCTGAATAGGCTCAGACTTGTCAGCAGTAAAATTATATCATCCAGCTGAAAGTGAAGGTCGATGAGAATGCCCATTAGGGCAGGTGACAAGGCGCTAGCAAAGACATTCATTGGCATGGCAAGAGCCTTAATTTCGCCCAACCAGTTTGTGCCATATCGTTCTGCCAAAAGGGCATTTATTAGAGGCGGTATCATACCTCCGCCTGCGCCAAAAAGTACAAAATACATTGGTAACCAGTATGTGCCATGACCCCACCACAAGAACAGGCAAGAAAACAATAAAGGAATCTGACTGACATAAGCCACTCGGTGGGCGGTAAGCCTGTCTATCAAAAAGCCAGAAAAAAACGCGCTCCCAACAGCTGCCAGCGCATACCAGATATAATTTGAAGACCAGAGCCATAACGGCACAGCCTTTTGCTCCGCTATATAAATCTGATGGAAGAACAGGCCAGTAATGGTAAAACTGGGCACCATCATCAGCCAAATGATAACCGCCCAAAACGCTCTGTCCCGCATAACTATTTGCCGTCGGACAGAAAATGTATCATCGGGTATTTCAGGACTGTCATGGGTAGCGCGGCCGGGGCCATCCTGAAAGAGTGTCCGCCGTGTTAAAAACGGAATAGATGGGGCAAAGCTAAGAAACGCTATTATAGGCAGAATAATCCAGATTGTGCGCCAGTCTGTAATTGAAAGCGCAAGGATAACAAGAAGAGGAAAAGCCGCTTCGCCAAATGGCATGCCCAGGCCACATAAAGCAAGTGCTCGCCCTCTAGTCGCGATAAACCGCCTTGTTACAGCCGTGCTGTATACATGATACATCATCCCCTGCCCGGACAGGCGCAGAAGATAAAAGCCAAGAACAAGGCTGAAAACTGAGCTGACAAATGAGAAATGAAGCGCGGCCAGACAGACTCCGCCAAGGGTCATCAGTGACAGGCGGGGCACGCTTACAGTATCTGCCAACTTGCCCAACCAGAACAGGGTCAGCGCGCTGGCAGTTGTTGCAAAAGCGTAATAGCTGCCAAATTCACCATGGGTCAGGTCAAGGGATTTGCGGATATCATGGCTAAACAGAGAAATGAAAAATGTCTGGCCAAAAGAAGACCAAAATGACATCAGCAGCCCATAGAACAGAAACCGCCATTCCTGACGCAGCAAATCAAAGGTGGAAATTTTATCTAAAAGAGAAGGGGCGGGCATTACCGTAAAAACAGCTCCGGTTAAAACTATAGTTCAACAGTCAGCTCTTGGATATGAAAGGTCAAGTCTGTTTCAGGGGTCATCTGCTTGCTGGTTCTATCTCGTAGATGAAGACAGAAGAAATAGCGGAGTAAAGGTCTGATGATGGCCCTAAAATTTATGATAAGATTTTTATTTGTAGGTGCGGTTATAATAAGTCTGACAAGCTGCACACAATGGCTTTTTAGGGCGGATATGGCTGATTACGCAGATAATCGTCCAGCCTTAAAGTTAGAGGAGTTTTTTGACGGTAGAAGCTATGCTTACGGTATATTTGAAGATAGATTTGGTAATCTGAAGCGTCAGTTTCGTGTCCAGATCGATGGCCAGACAGATGGAGGGCGTCTGACACTGGACGAACAATTCATCTATGATGATGGAGAGACCGCCCGCCGGGTCTGGAGAATTGACAATCTCGGCTCTGACGAGCTTGGCCTCCTCCGCTATCAGGGCCGTGCAGAGGATATAGATGGTGTGGCCACAGGCCAGATTGCGGGAAATGTGTTGTCCTGGTCATATGATATTGTGCTGTCGATGTCCGGACAGCAGCTTCAGGTCAGTTTTGATGATTTTATTTACCAGCTTGATCAGGATATTGCGATTAACCGCGCTTTTGTTAGTAAATGGGGTGTGGAAATTGGCAGTGTAACTTTGGTCTTTTTGCGCGGGCAGACAGCTGCGCAAATGCCAGAAATGAATCTGGCCAAATGGTAGCCGTTCAGCGTTTTCTACCTATATATGGAAGAAGCACAAACACTTATAGATAAGAGGCTGATATGCCAGATTCGTTGCCCATTTGGGATCTAACAGATTTGTACACTGACAGTAGCACTTCCATTCAGCTGGACTTGGATACTGCCAAACAACAGACAGAAAAGCTTGTCCAGCATGAAGGGCGGCTAAGCCAGATGACAGGTGCTGAACTTGCAGCTGTTATCGCAGAATATCAATCTGTCTCTGAACGTCTATCGCGTATTATTTCACATGCAGATTTGCAATTTGCCGCAGATATGGCTGATCCACAGACGGGCCAGCATGCACAAGGCATGAAAGAGGCAATTTCAGGTTTTTCATCACAGTTGATGTTTATTGAACTTGAACTGGCCGCCATGGATGAAGATGGTTTTCAGCAGGCGTTGAGTGACCCTGATTTTTATCATTTTCTGCCCTGGTTGCGACGTCTGCGGGCTTTTGCCCCGCATCAGCTTGAAACCCGGCTTGAACAGATGCTAGTTGAACGCACTCCGGCGGGACGCAGTGCCTGGATACGTCTTTTTGATGAAACAGCAACCGCTTTGCGTTTTGCGTTCCAGGGCACAGAAGTAACAGAAGCTGAAATCCTGAATAAATTGTCAGACCCGTCTCCTGATATCCGCAAAGAAGCTGGTCATTCTTTATCTGAGGTCATGCAGGATAATCAGCGACTTTTCTGCTTAATTTTAAATGTGATTGCCAAGGATAAGGAAATTGACGACAGATGGCGGGGGTTCAACCGCCCTGTCTCGTCACGTAATCTTGCCAATGATGTTGATGACGCTACGGTGGATGCTCTGTCCAGCGCAGTAACAGCTCGCATGCCAGACATCGCGCATCGCTATTACCATCTAAAGGCGGGCTGGATGGGTGCAGATGAACTCCCCTGGTGGGACAGGAACGCTCCTTTGCCAGGGGATGATGACCGACGGTTTAATTGGTCCGACGCCCGGCAGATCGTCACAGATGCTTTTGCTGATTTTGACCAGCCTATGGCTGATGTTGCGCAGCAGTTTTTTGAACGAAACTGGATTGATGCGGAAGTGCGTAAAGGTAAAGCTTCCGGGGCGTTTAGCCACCCAACTGTGCCTTCAGCCCATCCTTATATTCTAATGAATTTTGATGGTCGGGCCCGTGATGTGATGACCCTGGCTCATGAAATGGGGCATGGCATTCATCAGGTGCTAGCGGCAGATAAAGGCTATCTGATGTCCGATACGCCCCTGACACTGGCTGAAACAGCCTCAGTTTTTGCTGAAATGCTTGCCTTCCAGGCCTTAGTTGACAAGGCCCCAAATAACGCAGCACGGCGCTTTCTTCTGGCCGGAAAAGTTGAGGATATGTTGAATACGGTTGTGCGTCAAATCGCCTTCCATAATTTTGAAACTGCCTTTCATGATGCCCGTAAATCAGGTGAGGTGTCTGCCGAGGCGCTGTCAGATTTATGGATGCAGACACAAACGCAAGCGCTGGGTCCTGCTGTCCGTCTTGATGACAGCTATCGTCCGATTTGGGCTTATATCCCACATTTTGTGCATACGCCTTTTTATGTTTACGCCTATGCGTTTGGTGATTGTCTTGTAAATGCGCTCTGGCAGAATTATCAAGTGAAATCAGCTGCAGATAAATTGGTTTTTTCTGAGCAATACATTCAGCTGTTAAAGGCTGGCGGTACCAAACGCTATAATGAAGCTCTTGCGCCTTTTGGTCTAAACCCGGCACATGCCTCGTTCTGGAATATGGGGCTTGATATGATCGCAGGCATGATTGACGAGCTGGAGAGTTTGTCCTGAGACAGGCGCTAAAAAGGGAAACTAGATAAGATGGCAGCTTATGATGGTCAATCCGGAGTTGGTGGGCGCATTCGCCGTTATGCACGGGTCACAGGAACAATGTCAGGGCTTGCGGCCCGTCTGGCAGGCGAACGCTACTTGGGGATGGATGTGGATAGAAACAAACATGCTGCCCAGCTACGTGAGGCCCTGGGCGGGTTAAAGGGGCCATTGATGAAGGTAGCCCAGATTTTATCCACGATCCCTGACGCGTTGCCGCCAGAATATGCAGAAGAACTGGCTGCCCTTCAGGCGGATGCTCCGTCTATGGGCTGGCTGTTTGTAAAGCGCCGTATGGCAGCTGAATTGGGGGCGGACTGGCAGTCTAAATTTGCAGCATTTGACCGGCAGGCCGTATCAGCGGCATCCCTTGGCCAGGTGCATAAAGCCACATCCCATGATGGCAAGCTGTTGGCGGTTAAGTTGCAATATCCAGATATGGCGTCAGCAATTGATGCGGATCTGGCCCAATTAAAACTGGTTTTTCAGCTTTATGAGCGTTTTGACAGTGCAATCTCAACTGCTGATATCCATACAGAGTTATCAGATAGGCTGCGTGAAGAGCTGGATTACAGGCGTGAGGTCGCAAATCTGAAGCTCTACAGCCTGATGCTGAAAGATGAACATCAGGTGATTATGCCTGAATATTATTCCGACTTATCGTCTGAGCGGGCATTAACGATGAGCTGGATAGAGGGCCAAAAGCTGATGGCCTGGCTGGAGACAGAGCCGTCTCAGGAATCTCGCAATCAGGTAGCTATAAATATGTTTCGCGCCTGGTATGTGCCTTTTTATTTTTACGGCGTGATCCACGGCGACCCGCATTTAGGCAATTATTCGATTGATCCTGATTTGAATATTAATCTGATGGATTTTGGGTCCATCCGCATCTTCCGTCCTGAATTTGTGGCAGGTGTTATTGAGCTGTATAGCGCCTTGAGCCAGCAGGATGATGATCTGGCGCGTCAGGCCTATGCAAAATGGGGGTTTCATGGACTTGATGATGAGGCGATTACGGTCTTGAATATGTGGGCAGGGTTTATTTATGCCCCCTTGCTGTCTGATGAGGTGCGCCCTATTCAGCAAATGCGTGGTGGTTCAGAAGGGCGCGAGTTGGCTGGACGTGTTCATCAGGAATTAAAGCGGATTGGCGGTATTAAACCACCGCGTGAATTTGTGTTGATGGATCGGGCAGCTGTGGGCCTGGGCTCTGTGTTTATGCATCTGAAAGCAGAGGTAAACTGGCATCGTCTTTTCCATAATCTGATAGATGATTTTGACACAGAACAGCTTAGTCAAAGACAAAGCAAGGCCTGCAGGGCAGCAGGCCTGCCGGATGATGTCTTTGCTCATGAGCATATATAACTTATCAATTTGACTAACTTCAGGGTTTGTGTGGCTATTTCAAAGCGCCTCAGGTAAAAACCAAGGAGAGGTTTGCGGAGATAAGGTATCAGATTATGGCATTGATTTATCCAGTGATTTTATGTGGGGGTGCAGGGAAACGTCTCTGGCCGATGTCACGAAGGTCAATGCCAAAACAGTTTTTAAATTTAACGAGTGAGGACAGTTTATTTCAGCAGGCAGCATTGCGTGTGTCAGGGCCAGAATTTGAAGATTTGCTCGTTATTACAGCAAATGATTATAGGTTCATTGCTGCTCAGCAACTGGCCGATATAGGCATAAAACCGAATGCTGTTTTGCTCGAACCTTCACCTAAGAACACAGCCCCTGCAATACTAGCAGCTGCTGGAAAAATTTATGATGAGGACCCAGATGCGTTGATGCTGGTTGTATCCTCGGATCATTATATTCCTGAACAGGCAGCCTTCACAGAACGGGTTGCAGCAGCAAAAACGTCAGCGAAATCAGGGGCTGTGGTGACTTTTGGTATTAAGCCTGTCCGTCCTGAGACAGGGTATGGCTACATCGAAACAGGACAAAAATTATCAGGCGCCGATGGTTTTGCTGTGGCCAGGTTTCATGAAAAACCTGATGAGGGTTCCGCTAAAAAAATGATTGAACAAGGAGGCTATCTTTGGAATTCAGGTATTTTTTTAATGCAGTGTAAGATTGTTCTGGAATTAGCGGAACAACATGTACCTGACATGTTAAGGTCGGTCAGACAGTCCTTAAAGTTGGGCAAGTTGGATCTAGACTTTCTGCGTCTTGACGAGACGTCCTGGGCTGAAGTTGAGGCTGACTCAATTGATTATGCCATTCTTGAAAATACAGATAACCTGACTGTTTTTTCTTTTTCCGGACGCTGGTCCGACCTGGGTGACTGGCAGGCTGTTATGCGAGAGCTATCAGAAGATAGGCAAACAGATTCAAAAGGAAATCTGCTGGTAGGCAAATCCAGCCAGATCAACAGCCACTCTTGTCTCATCTGGTCTGACAATCCTGAGCAGGTTGTTGCTGCTGTTGGCCTCAATGATCTGATTGTTGTCGCTATGGCCGATGCGGTTTTGGTGGTACATAAAGAACAGGTTCAATCTGTAAAGCAGATTGTTGACCTGCTTGCTCAGCAGAAATATAGCCAGGCCTTGGAACAACCACGCCAGTTCAGGCCATGGGGATGGTTTGAGACCCTTGTTTTGGCTCAAGGGTACCAGGTGCGACGGGTGCATTTATATCCGCGGACACAGATGTCTCTGCAGACCCATCAGAAGCGTTCTGAAAACTGGGTTGTTACAAGCGGTAATGCTGAAGTGCAGCTAAAGGAAAGGCTCGTCAGGTTGGGTGCTAATGATTCTCTGGATATTCCAGCAGGCACGGCCCATAAATTATCTAATCCCGCAGATGCAGCGCTGACTTTAATAGAGGTTAGAACGGGCACTTACCTGGGTGAAGATGATGTTGAGCGGTTATAGCCAAACCATCTATATGTGTATAATATTTAACTTGTGGCCTCGTAGCTCATCAGGATAGAGCGACAGATTCCTAATCTGTAGGCAGCAGGTTCGAGTCCTGCCGAGGTCACCATCTCAGCTGTCTTATTGTGTTAAATCAAAGCAGCTTGACCGTTGTGAGCCATCTATCCATGATGAAGTCATGATTGATCAGCCCCCTTTTTTTTTCTCTGAAACCATCTCCAAAAGGCTTAGCTCTGGCCCTGTTTATTGTATCGGCCGTGCGGGGATGGACTTATATCCTGAACCAGTTGGCGTAAACATAGAAGATGCTGAATATTTTCGAGCGGACATGGGTGGATCTGCTGGCAATATTGCTGTCGCGCTGGCGCGGCAAGGCGGGCATGCAGCGCTGGTGACGGTGTTCTCAGATGACCAGGTTGGCCGTTTTGTTCAAGCCAAATGTAATCAGTACGGAGTTGATATTACTTTCTGCCAGACACAGGCGGGTCTATATCGAAACTCTCTAGCGATCGCTGAGACAAAACCGCAGGATGCCGCTGTGGTGATTTACCGAAATGATGCAGCAGACTTGCAGATTTCAGAAAAGGATATTCAGCGCCTTGATTTCAGCAGGGCTGGCGGGCTTCTAATCACTGGAACCGCAATATCTGGCGAACCATCTGCATCAGCGGTCAGTATTGCGATTGCAGCTGCAAGACAGGTCGGATGCCCAGTAATTTTTGATATTGATTACAGGGCAAATGCGTGGTCAGATGCCGCAGCCGCGGCCTCACGTATGAGACCTGAACTTGCACAGGCAGACATTTTGGTTGGCAATAATGATGAGTTCACTGTGATGTGTGGAGGCGATGAAGCCAAGGGTTTTGCTGCTGCCAGAGCTCATGCAGAAACTGGCCAGCTTGTTCTGTATAAAAGAGGTGAGCTAGGCTGTATATCGCTCTATCAGGAACATGTGATTGAGACAGGTATATTTCCTGTGACACTTGTAAAACCGTTTGGTGCAGGAGATGCGTTTTTAGGTAATTTTTTGATCAGGTTAAGCCTTGATGGAGATGTGCATTCTGCTGTTTTGCGGGGCAGCGCAGCGGCGGCTTATGTTGTTGCACGGGTTGGATGTGCGTCTGCCATGCCAGATAAAGAGCAGCTTGATGACTTTATGTTGTCCCACGGAATAACAAAACCGAACAAGTAAAGGAGCAGAGGTAACAAGTTATGCATATACCGCCTTTTGATAATCAGAATAAAGCCATCATTGATATCCATGATACGCATGTGCCTCTAACTTACTTTAACGTTGTGAAGCTGGAAAAGGGGCAGGTGTTTTCCTACCAAATACCAGGCTACGAAACATGCATTGTGCCTGCTACAGGTCGTGTTGATGTGGATGTGGATAATACTGAATTTGGCGAGGTTGGTGACAGAGGTAGTGATGTCTGGGATGGTGAACCAGAAGGTGTTTATGTGCCAACCGATACGCCAGCACAGATGGTCTGCAAAAGTAATAGTTGTGAGGTTTTTGTTGCCGGGGCAAGATTTGATGACAGGTTGACCCCCTTTACTGTGCACAAAAATGAAATTGATGTTGTGCAGTATGGATCTGATGACACCAAAACGCATCGGAAAATCAAACACATTTTGGGTCAAAAACAGGTGGATAAGGTTGGGCGTCTGCTGGTCTCAGAACTGTATACAGTTGGAGCAGGGGGTTGGTCAGGCTTCCCGCCTCATAAACATGACACTGATCGCCTTCCAAACGAGACCCGGCATGACGAGGTTTATAATTTCAGATTTAAGCCTAACCATGGCTTTGGCATGCAGCTGTTGGAACCTGATGACGACAAACTGGGTGAAGCGTTTCACATTGTTGACGGATCCAGCTTTGCGATCAAGTCAGGATATCACCCTTGTGTAGTAGCGCCAGGGTATGAGATGTATTATTTTACAATTCTGGGTGGCCTTAGCCAAAGGTCACTTGTACAGTATTTTCAGCCTGAGCATGCCTGGCAGGTAGAAACCATTCCTGGCATTAAAGACATGATTGCCAAATTTAAATGACAGTTGCCAATCTTATGGATGTTCTCACGCCAGCCCTAAATGAGGGCTATGGCGTAGCGGGGTTGGTTGTTCAGGGCTGGGAAGATGCATGTGCCTTTGTCGCAGCTGCAGAAGAGCTGAGATGCCCTGTCATTTTGCAAGCAGGACCGGGATGCCGGACACATACACCTGTATCCGTTTTGGGACCAATGTTCCGTGCGCTCGCAGAAAAGGCACAGGTGCCTGTAGTTTGTCACATCGACCATGCTACTACAATTTCTGAATGTCAGGCAGGCATCGATCATGGCTTTACCTCGGTGATGATTGATGGTTCGCGCTTTCATTTGGCAAAAAATATCGCGATGACAACTGCAGTTAAAGAAATCGCTCACCCCCATGGCGTATCTGTTGAAGCGGAGATAGGCTTTGTTGGTTATGATCAAGGTGCAGTATCTCTGCCTACGAAAGCAGAAGAGGCAGCAGAGCTTGTGAATCAGGCCTGCCCAGATGCGCTAGCTATCTCTGTTGGCAATGTGCATCTGCAGACATCTGCTGACGCGGTCATTGACAGGGTTGCTCTTGAAGCGATTGAGGCGGTAGTGAATTGTCCGCTTGTTCTGCATGGGGCAAGTGGAATAAAGGCTGAAGACAGAGGCTGGCTGGCTACAAACACAAAAATTTGTAAATTTAATGTGGGTACAGAATTACGCCAGGCCTTTGGCACTTCTCTGCGCAATGTGTTGGACAGCGACGCCCATTTGTTTGACCGCAATCAAATTTTGTCAGCTGTTAAACCAGCTCTAATTGAGCAGACAAAAAAAGTCCTGAAAAGTATTCATGCCAGGGACGCATAATTACCTTCGAACACAACTTTTAGGGTGTTAGCAGGTCAAACACTGTCGACATTGTAAGAACGGCGTCAGTGGTCGTGGCCAAGTTTTGCTTGTGATGCCCATATCTTCCAATATCTTGCTTCCATTTTTACTGTTTTCATTGCTATAAATGAAAACATTAATCACTTTTTTTCTATTGTTTTCTCAGTTTCTCGCCAAATTGGTCAACGGCAATCAATTTAGAAGTGCAGACATGGCTGGAATCCGTTCAGGCTGGCATAGAGTTGAACTCTAGGAGTTAGGTACTGTAACCTGCAAATGATCGAATGTCGCAAAAGGAATTGACACATGCATAATGATAAAAAATCAGACAATATCCTGACCGCGGGTGTGGAAGAAATGACCTTGGGTGGCAGGATATATGCGTCTCGTCAGAATGCAGGGTTGAGCCTAAATTTGGCGGCTAGGTTACTTGGGGTGAAGTCATCCACCTTGAAATCCTGGGAAAATGACCGAAGTGAACCTCGTGTTAACAAGCTCGTGGCCCTCGCTGGCCTTTTGGGGGTCAGCCCAACGCATTTTCTCGCGGAGGAGGGAAATGATGGTGTTGATGTTTCCGCCATGAAGGGTCGCCGCGACAAGGTGGTTGAGATGCTGAAAGAAGAGATGTCTCACGCACGTGAACAGAAGAAACAGCTAAACCAGCGGTTAAGCAAGATTAATGATCTTATTCAAAAATTATAAGAATCAATTAATTACTGAGCGGCAAGTCGTTGTTAGGAACTTTTAAAAGTTATTGAATTTCCGGGGCTTTAGTGTAGTACAAATGGTTAATTATATGCCTTCAAAAGCTCTCTTTTTTGATTGTTGTTAAGGGGCCGATCTTGATAATTTTAACCCAAATTTTTGTTTATTTCAAGGAATTGGGTCTCAGCCAGAAAATAGCTCAAGGCTTCTACCTACTGGGACCTCTTTTTATGCTGATTGAACGCAGCCCAGGTGATGCCTGGTTGTCACTATGTGGGCTTATTTTTCTGGGAAATTGTATCACCAGCCGAAACTGGTCCTGGTTAAAGACTATTTGGGTTAAATTTACATTTTTGTTTTGGGCAATCTGCATATTCTCTGCGCTGCTCTCTGAGCTACCACTTTATTCACTTGGTGAAGCCATCGCCTGGTTTCGTTTTCCGCTTTTTGCTTTTGCCAGCTGCTTCTATTTTTGCAAGTCAAAAGAAATTTTTTACGCTATGGCAATTTCAACATTCATTGGCCTGTTATTGATGACTGGCATATTGATCGCAGAAATTCTGGTTGTGGGGCCCCAAGGTGGTCGCTTGTCGTGGCCCTACGGAGACCTGACATCAGGCAATTATTTGGCTAAAGCTTGCTTGCCAATTTTCTGTGTGCTGATCGCACTTGCTGTAGCTAATAGGGGAAATCTGTCTTCAACAGCGGCGATTATAAGCCTTGTTACAATTTCAGTCTCCGTTTTCGCAGGCGAACGCGTAAACTTAATTATTCGTGCATGCGGTGGCATGTTGGCTGGGCTGTCATGGAAGCCAAAATTACTGCCTTATTGTATTTTAATTGCTATTGAGCTTGCCGCAGTGGTTGGCGTCTTTTTGGCCAATGATACCTTGGCCAGTCGTTTTGGTAGCCAATTTATTGATCAGCTTCCCATTCATAGCGACAGTCCATATTTGCGTGTCTGGCAAGGTGGCATTGTTGCCTTTCAGGAAAGTCCAATAATTGGCATTGGCCCAGACGTCTATAGAAAAACCTGCCCAGCTTTATCTGAAGGCCTGAGCAATATTGATTGCCACACACATCCCCATAATTTCTATATTCAATTGGCTGGCGAAACTGGCCTCCTTGGTCTGGTTGCAGGCTGTTTTATGATGGGGTCAATTCTTATCACTTGCTTTTCTTACAGACACGTGGATAAGAATAATATTTTTACAGCCATAGCGTATGTTATTCCGCTAGCTTTCTTTTTTCCTATCCAAACTACATCAGATTTCTTTGGACAGTGGAATAATCTGTTTATGTGGTCTGCCGTTGCGTTTGCTCTAGCGTCCGGGAATCTTTTGCCTGATAGGGAGGCGTAAAGAAAAAAAGGAATGGTGCTGTCGGTGGGATTTGAACCCACGACCTCTCCCTTACCAAGGGAGTGCTACTACCACTGAGCCACGACAGCTAAATCAATCCTAAGCGCATCTATACATAATTTATGCCAAAGAATAAAGGTTATTATTGGTAGCAGCTAGCTCAATAGCTCGTTAAAAAACTGCTTTGATTGTGGGATGATAGATGCGACCATAAACCCAAATAGATGTGGTTCATTTGCAACACTAATTTAAGATTTATGGTCAACAATATGGTGAGTTTTTGCGGCTCAGCCATCTAGCAGTAGCTAACATGTCTTGATGCGTTTTTGTAATTGATTTCGTAGACTTAGATATTTTTCCATTGGTTGCCGACCTAAAGCCGCCGCCTTTGCATTTACTTTATCAAATTTCCAATTGTTATTAGCATTTGCTGGGTGCTTTAACTTGAATTTGGCTCAGATAACATCCCTAAATGCATGTGCTCTGCGGCTGGAGCTTTAGCATCACGTCACCATAGGCTTAGTCAGCAGTGCCCATCTGAAAAGCACCGTTTGCAACAGATAGCCTGCTCAACCCGCTGCCAATAACACAAATTTCAGCATGGGTTATTTTAGCTATTATTTGTCGCATCTTGGTTGTCATCAAAGGTAACATTGAGGGAAGGAGTCAGTTGCACAGCACGCAGTTGTTTCCATAAGGCTGGGATAAGAGAAAGTACGCAAAGGGCGAATAAAGGTGCAATGATTGCCGGCTCGCTCAAAACAGATAAATCCGGGCTTTTTCCTCGGGAAAGCAAGTTATCAAAACCTCTGGCGACCCAGACATAAATTAATGTACCGGGGGCTATGCCAATAAAAGTTGCTAGCACATATTGACTCAGGCGCATGCCTAATAGAGCGGGCACAATGTTCGTAACCCAGAAAGGGGCTAAGGGAATCAAGCGCAAGGCCAGCAAGTAAAAAAAGGCATTCTTCTGAAAACCCACTTCCAATTTTCTCAAAAAACCTGTAGTTCGTTTTGTGAAGAATTCATTCAGTACTGTTTGGGCCGCAAAAAAAACGATTGAAGCCCCAATTGTTGCCGCGCAAATAATCACAGCCGCCCCTATCCATCCCAATAAGGCTCCGCCTGCAAGTGTTAAAAGCGAAGCAACGGGAAGTGATAAGGCAACAGTCAGGATATAAGTAATTCCAAATACTAGCAAAGCCGTGACCATTTTCCCGTCAACATAGGATTTCAAGCTGTTGTAATTTTCAGCCAACTGGCTAAATGAAAATAATTCTCGGCCGCCGAAGAGGAAAAACAGTACAAGGCCAGCCAGAAGAATAAAGGGAAGCGCAAGTTTGCTGTGCCTAGCAGCGCAGAAGGGCTGTTTTATTTTTTTCATTTTTTCTGGGCCTTACATTTATAAATGGGCTTCTTTCTGAACATTGCTGGTGACAGAATTGCCCCTATTTAGCCACAATAACCTGTCTACATATATGTCAAGATGCAAACTAGTCCCTAGTCTGAATAAAGTATTTACGATAGGAATAACGTCAAGATAGACAAAATTAAGACTTTTCAGCAAGGCGTGTAAACACAAGATAACGTAATAATGGCGAATTTATCCGGATTTAATGAGGCACGGCCCGCGCAGAGAACCAAACAGGCCCGCGGAGCTGAACAGGACAGGCAACAGCGGCTGAGTAAGGCACTACGCGAAAATCTTCTTAAACGCAAAAAACAAATTCATTCCCGGCAACAGCAGCAGACGACAGCCATAAACAGGGCAGATTTGAGAATGAAGGATATATAGAATCAAGATGGGACGATTGGCAGTAAATGGTGGTAAACAGCTTTATGGTGATATTTCCATTAGTGGCGCGAAAAATTCGGCTTTGCCATTGCTGGCAGCAGGACTAATGACTGCAGGTGGGACTGGCCTGACTTTATCCAACGTGCCTGATCTGGCGGATACAAGGTTGATGATCTGCCTCTTAAAACAGCTGGGCATGACTGTTCAGCAAGACGCAGGCACTATCGCGATTTCAGGGGCGACGACCAATACGGATGCACCTTATGATCTGGTCAGCCAGATGCGAGCCTCTATTCTGGTGATGGGGCCGTTACTGGCTCGTTATGGGGAAGCGCGCGTATCTCTTCCTGGAGGATGTGCGATCGGTTCGCGGCCGGTTGATTTACATATCCGTGCCATGCAGAATCTAGGTGCGGTTGTTGAACTGGCTGACGGTTATGTTCAGGCCCGTACACCAGATGGTTTGAAAGGGAGTAAAATCATCTTCCCTTTTGTATCTGTTGGGGCAACAGAAAATGCCATGATGGCGGCCTGTCTGGCGACAGGCACAACCCAGCTTATCAATGCAGCGCAGGAGCCTGAGATCATCGATCTGGCGGCTTGCCTATCTGCGATGGGCGGCAAAATTTCGGGCGCAGGTACAGATGTCATCATAATAGAGGGTGTGTCTGCGCTGGGTTCTGCACGGCATGCAGTTGTGGCTGATCGAGTTGAGGCCGGCAGCTATGCGATCGCTGTTGCGATAACCGGCGGCGAATTATGCCTTAAACAGATGGTGCCAGCGCATCTTGAAAGTTTGTTTGGTGTGATGCGTCAGGCTGGCATTAACATTGAGTCACGTACAGATGAGGTGCGGGTTAGCAGCACTGGCCACTATCGTGGTATTGATGTTGAAACACAGCCCTATCCGGGATTTCCAACAGATCTGCAAGCCCAGTTCATGGCGATGATGTGTCTTGCAGACGGGCATTCTAAAATTTCTGAGACTATTTTTGAAAACAGATTCATGCATGTTCCTGAACTGGTCAGGATGGGGGCAGACATTCAGGTCGAAGGACGAACCGCCCTCGTCAAGGGAAAGCAGTCACTTCTGCCTGCACCTGTAAGGGCAACAGATTTACGGGCCTCTGTCAGCCTTGTTCTGGCTGCGTTGGCAACTGAAGGCGAGTCTGTTATCAGTGATATTGATCATCTTGACCGGGGATATGCCGCTCTGGATGCAAAACTGGGTGCCTGCGGTGCTGTGCTTCAGCGGCTGGATTGACCGCATTTCAAGCAGGTTTGGCTCATGACAGAAGAAAACAAGCTAAAATTACGAGCGGTTGCGACAGAAGATATAGAGATCCTTTCAACCTTGCTTCAGGATGGTCTTGTTGTATCAAGTGACCTGCATTATGAGAAAGATGAGGCCTTGTTTGTGATGGTCATTAATCGCTTCTGTTGGGAGCAAGCTAATGACGGTGAACCAGAAAAAAAGCCAAACCGCTGTTTGTGCGGCCTGAAGGTTGCTCATGTGAAAAACGTCAGCCAGCGCGGCTTGTCTGCAGCAGCGACCCAGTTTTACAATTTATTGTCGATTACATATGAAGAGACCAAAGAAAATGAAAAGGCGGTGAACAGCCTGACATTCACCTTTTCAGATGGATATGATATAAAGCTGGCCGTAGACGAATTGGCACTTATTGTGCAAGATATCGCTGCGCCACACCCTGCGTTGGCCCAGCCCCAACATAATAAGAACTGATAGTTTTGTTGCTAAGGCAAGACTGATCAGGTGAAAGTGAGCGTGATAGTGACAGGTAAGACTGACAAACAAAAGCTGATACTGGCTGTACCCAAGGGTCGGATTCTGGATCAACTGACGCCAATTTTAAGAGCAGTTGGCTTGCAACCAGAACCAGCTTTTTATGACGCGTCAGACCGCCGCCTCAGATTTACAACCAATTCAAGTGATGTCGATGTTATTCGTGTCCGCAGTTTTGATGTAGTGACCTTCTTAGCGTATGGGGCGGCGCATATTGGGATAGCTGGTAGTGATGTTCTTGCTGAATTTGATCACCCTGAGATATATGCTCCGGTTGATTTGGAGATCGGCTATTGCCGGATGGTTGTCGCCTGTCCTACCGAATTGGCGGAACATGATGACCCGCGCACGTGGTCACATGTGCGGGTAGCCACAAAATACCCGCATCTAACAAAAGCTTATTTCTCTGCACGCGGTGTTCAGGCTGAATGCATTAAACTGAACGGCGCCATGGAATTGGCCCCGTCGATGGGCTTGTGCAGGCGTATTGTCGACCTTGTTGAAACCGGATCAACATTGGCGGCAAATGGCCTTGTTGAAATTGAAACTATCTCAGAGGTGAGTTCGCGGCTGGCGGTAAACAGAGCAGCATGGAAGCAATATCCAGAACAACTCGACAGCTGGATAAAGCGTTTCAGGACAGTGGTAACAGCAGCCGCTGAATAGGAATCTTTCAATCTAGGCAGCCTCCTTTATCTGACCTTCCCGCAAGGAACATCAGGGGCTGTACACGGCGAGCATGACTGAAAAACTGTTATTTATCCATATTCAACAAGATCCTACAAAGCGCGCATCGCCTGAGCGCATACATGAACAGGAAGTCGCTGTTTATGATTTGCTGGATGAAAATCAGTTTGATGTGTATGAAAAAACTGGACCGTATCATTTGTATCTGAAAACAGATTTGCGCCATGTTTATTTTGATGTGCGTGACCAAAAAGAAACAGCACTAAGTGGGTTTGTGATGGCCCTTGGCCCGTTCCGGCGGATTATGCGTGATTATCATATGGTTTGCACCAGCTATTATGATGCCATTCGCACAAAGTCACCATCACAGATTCAGGCGATAGATATGGGCCGTCGAGGATTACATGATGAGGGTGCCGAGCTGTTGAAGCAACGTCTAGATAACTATGTTAAGGTTGACGGGCCAACATCACGCCGGCTGTTCACGTTAATCTGTGTTATGACGTCAAGGGGGGAACAATGACAACTGCTGACAAGCAGATATTATTCGCCTGCACACAGAATGCTGTCAGATCAGTCATGGCAAAAGGCCTGTTTGAAGCAAAATCTTATTCAACTCCAGGCAGGGCGGTGTCCTGCGGTGTGATTGATGGGCCGCTGGATGGATTTGTTGTTGCTGTTTTGCAGGAAAAGGGCATTGATGTCAGCAAACATGAAGCCCAGGTTTTTGATGCACTTAATCCAGCTAATTTTGATCTTATTGTGTCTTTTTCCCGTGAAGCGGAAGACAAAGCCCGCAGATGGGCTAATGAGGGATGTGAAACCTTATTCTGGGATGTCCCCCCGCCACATACAAATGAGCGGTCGCGCGACACAACTTTGAAAAGTTATAGGCAGATCAGAGATCAAATCGACCGGCTTCTGACAGATTATTTCGCGCTATAACACCAAAAAACTTGACCTTTTGCATAAAAAAGACCAACACTGTGACCCACTTAGATTACAGTCGAATAAGGATAATACTGTATGGCCAAAGAAGGCGTAATAGAATTTTCCGGCACCGTGGCCGAACTGCTTCCCAACGCGATGTTCAGGGTAAAACTTGACAATGATCATGAAGTCCTCGCCCATACTAGTGGCAAGATGCGGAAAAACAGAATCCGAGTGCTGGCAGGTGACCGGGTGAATGTGGAAATGACCCCTTATGATCTGACAAAGGGGCGGATCACGTTTCGATTTAAATAAGGCCAGACGTAAATGCAGCTTGGTTTATGTAAAAGCTAACAACCGAAGGGCACTAGGCTATGACACGCTATATGCGGCCACCGCCCAAATATCAGCTTATTCTTGCTTCACAATCACCTCGCCGCAAGCACCTGCTTGCTGAGGCGGGCATATCTGCAGACCATGTGACTGCCGCAGATATTGATGAAACACCCATAAAAAATGAACGGGCTGCAGATTATGTTCTGCGTATGGCACATCAAAAGGCTGATGCTGTCGCCAGCCGATTGGGCGGTCAGTTCATTTTGTCTGCTGATACTGCTGTTATATGCGGGCAGCGTATTTTGCCAAAGGCTGAAACAGCAGAAGAGGCGAGACGCTGTCTTCAGCTTCTGTCGGGGCGCAGTCATCGTGTCTATGGCGGTATCTGTCTGTATCTGCCAGATGGCAGATGGCGAACAAAACTGTCTGTCAGCCGCGTCAAGTTTAGGCCTTTGAGTTTCGCAGATAGGCATGCCTATCTTCAGAGCGGAGAATGGCGGGGCAAAGCAGGGGGCTATGCCATTCAGGGCCGGGCGGGTTTATATGTTCGTCAGATAACAGGCTCATATTCCAATATTGTTGGTCTGGACATGCACAAGGTTGCCGGCCTGCTTTTAGGCGCGGGGTTTGATTATGTTCAGCCTGAATGATGGTTTGCTTTTTGACCGGCTTGATGACCCTCAGCTGTGTGCGGTCATTGAAGGGGACCGACTTGTCGATCTTTGGACAGCGGATAACAGCTTTTCTAGATTGGGCTCTGTTCATCTGGCAAGGGTGACAGGCCGGTTTGACCAGCATAAGCGTCTGAAAGGCCAGCTTGCAGATGGGAGTGCTGTCAGCTGGCAAGCCAAAGACCGAACAAAGCAGCAAGAAGGCCAGTTGGTCCTCGTTACGGTGACGGCGTCTGCACGTGAAAACAAGCCGGTACAGGCTGTGGCTGGAATTGAGCTGCCAGGCCAATATGTAACACTGCGTTGGCATGGCAAGGCGATAGGCATCGTTAATATCAGCCGGAAATTGCGCCCCTCTGCGCAGCTTGATCGGCAGCGAGAAAAAATTACAGAAGCCTGTCGGGGGGCGGGACTTCTTAATGCGGGGTTCATGTTGATCATCAGACGATCCGCCTTTACATCAGACGGCATGATGTCAGCAGTTCTGTGTGAGGCAGTTATTGCTGAAGCTGCGCAGATTATTGAACATTGGCAAAGGGATGGAGACATGCCCACAGATCTGCGGGTAGAGACACAAGCAAGAGTGGTTTACGCAGGTCTGTCTGTAACAGACACGCTCAGGCAAATGGAGGAAAACAAAGCTGTCAACCTTTTGACTGATGAAGACTGGCAGATGCTTCGTGAACAGGTTGAACAGGCATGTCGTTCAGACATCATAACCAAAGATGGGGCGGTCATATATGTTGAACAAACAAGGGCAGCATTTATGATTGATATTGACAGCGCGCAAAGCAAGCTGGCTCCTGGCCCCTTATCTGTGGCAATTCTGCCAGACCTGTTTGCGGTTATAAGGTTGCGCCGGCTGGCCGGTAAAATACTTGTTGACATGCCGGCATTAACAAAAAGCCAGCGCACGGATATTATGCATCAGGCAGATGAGCTGGCGCGCCGTGACCTAAGGTTTCCAGAATGTCTTGGCTTTACTCGTTCTGGAATGCTGGAGCTGTCTGTGCGCCATGGGCGCCCGGTCCTTGACAAGGATGACAGGGTTCAGGCAGTGATAAAGACTAAGTTGGGATAAGAGGAAGATGACTGATAAACCCCTGCATCTAAAAATTGTAAAAGGACATTCAATACAGGCGGCGTGTCCTTTATGTCAGCGACCAGCTGAAATTCTTTATAGACCATTCTGTTCGCGCCGTTGTGCACAGCTTGATTTAGGAAAATGGCTGACCGGGAGTTATGCGATTCCGTCCCATGAAGCGATGGAGGACAGCGATGTTGAGACGCTGCTCGCCGCGCATGAATCCCAACAGGCAGCACAAGCTGATGATGACAGTTGAAGCTGGTTTTGGTCAGACCTGGAGGTCAGGTAAAACTGGGTGATTTCGGGCTGGACAGCGTGAAGTGATATCGTTATAAACCTCTATAATTCTGACAAAAATATGCTCTGGCTACACGATCGTCAACGGTCACTATTGACGTTAATGTGCATGTTTCATCGGTTCAGTACGCCCAGGTAGCTCAGTTGGTAGAGCAGTGGACTGAAAATCCTCGTGTCGGTGGTTCGAATCCGCCCCTGGGCACCATTACCTGAAAACGCCCCATGTAAAATGCTTTAATCTAAGCGGGGCTTAGTTTAAGGCATCTAGCTGGTACATCTGTGTGAAACCAATGCCACTCCCTGGCACCACTTCTACTCGGTAGTAAAAAACATTAATACTTATCTAATGCCAAAGATTTATTACTACCCTCTGGTATTTGTATAAGTAATCTTTTACTCCACCATCACTTTGCACGTTTTAATGAGCTTGCTGTAAAAGTCTGTATATAAAAAGGCAGTATTTGTAGTGGGTCTCACCACGCCTTTCCTCTGGCGCTGATAGGCCATAGGTCCACAACGACTCCATCACTTACGCAGACATACCAGTCATGTAAATTACAAGTGGGGTCGCAATGACCGGGTACGAGATGTAATTTGTCATTGATCTTCAATTTGTTCTGTTTATCTTCAATGACTCCATGTTCATCTGAACAATTTATGTAAGCGATGTCATCACGGCCAAAAACCACCGGCAGGCCGCTGTCAACAGACTGTGCTTTTAGGCCTGCATCACAAACTGCCTGACCATCTTTAGCTGTACTCATTATACTGGTTAAAATAAACAGCGCATTTTTCCAGTCGGCCTTATCCAGCCTTTTACCATCCTGATTATGAATTCGCCCATAATCAGCATCCATAAAGGCATAAGACCCACATTGAACCTCTGTATAGACGCCAGATGAGGCCTCAAACAAAAAACTGCCCGTGCCGCCACCGCTTACAACATCGCAACTGAGGCCAACTGCTGCCAAACTATCCAGACAAGCTTTTACCTGTTTAATTACCGCATTCAGCACTGTTTTGCGCTTATCATTGTCTAGTTCGTGTTGGATGCTGCCTTGGTAGGCCTGAAGACCGTCAAAAATCAAATGTTCTGCCTCTTTAATAGCAGTGGCTAGCTCTATCACCTGTTCTGCCCCTGCCACACCGCAACGCCCAGCCCCGCAATCCAGTTCAACAAGACAATGGATACGAACATTCCGCTTTTTTGCCTCCGCTGAAAGCGCATTGATATTTGCTTTATTATCAACACATACGGACAATCGGCACCCTAGCGCAGCAATCCCGGCCAGCCGCTCTATTTTTACCTGATCACAGACCTGATTAGTGATCAGGATATCGCTGATACCTGCTCTGGCAAAAACTTCTGCTTCTGAGACTTTCTGGCAGCATATGCCGGTGGTCTTGTCTTGGGCCAGCTGCTGGCGAGCGACATCGATAGATTTATGCATTTTGGCATGCGGCCGTAATGAGACATTATATGGTGCGATCACCTCAGCCATCCGCTTCAGATTATTGTTAAAGCTCTCCATATCGATTATCAGAGAAGGGGTTTGTACGTCACTTATTGCCATACCAGGTAACGCGGGCACATCAAATCCCAATTCTGGATCCGTGTGAATTTTGTTGACTGTCATAGGCTGGCCTTCCACGATCAGTTCTGATGATCAGACGTTAAATTGATTTGATCATAGCAGAGCGAACAATTAAAGGCCGAGAGAAAAATGATATCACTTCAGGAAAAACGTATATTCATCAGCGGAGCTGCTGCAGGCATGGGATATAGTGTGGCCAGGTTGGCCGCGGCGGCTGGTGCACAGGTTTACGCAACAGACCTGGTCTCAGATGGCTTGGAAAATCTTGCGCAGGACGGAGTTCATACAGCTCGTCTTGATGTAACAATCCATAAAGATGTACAGGCTTACTTTGCTGACCAGCCTGACTTTGATGGGATTGTGAATATGGCAGGTTGGGTACACCATGGGACGCTTACGCAGACCAGTATTGAAAACTGGCATCGTTCCTTTTCAGTAAACCTTGACAGTATGTTTTATGTTCTTCATGCCGCGATCCCTGGCCTTATTCGGAAAGGGGGTGGCAGTATTGTGAATATGGCGTCTTTAGCTTCATCGGTTAAAGGATTTCCATTTCGGGCAGGTTACAGCGCATCTAAGGCAGCTGTTATTGGCCTGACAAAATCTGTAGCGGTGGATTATATGGCAGATGGGATTAGGTGTAATGCGATTTGTCCAGGAACAATTGAAACGCCATCTTTGCATCGTAGGATGGCTGCGATGGAAGAAAAATTAGGCTCTGCTGAAAAGGCCCGAGACTGGTTTGTCAGCCGCCAGCCAATGGGACGATTAGGCCAGCCGGACGAAATCACAGCCCTCATTTTATACCTGTTATCAGATGCTGGAGCTTATGCTACTGGCCAGCCCTTCATCGTTGATGGAGGAACAATCGCCTGAAGCTAGTCCTTGCCATAAGCTGTCTAAACCCGCTATCGTTTTAGGGGATTGAGTCATCATAAGGAAACAGAAATAGTGAATAATTTTAGTGCCTTGCCAACGGCGCGGCGATTTACCTGGCCAGATGAGCAAACCGAAAGGACACAAGCAGAAATGCAGGCTACCTTTTTGGAAGATGGGTTTCTAATTTGTGAAGGCTTTGCCTCTGCGCAAGAATGTGCAGATATGATTGCACAGGCAGATAAGCTCATCGCTTCGTTTGATGAGACAGCGCATCAGGTTGTGTTTTCAGCATCTGGCCAGTCACACACTGCATCAGATTATTTTATGGACTCAGCTAGTGAAATCAGCTGTTTTCTGGAAGCGGGAGCCGTTGATGAGGAAGGGCGTCTTATCAAGCCAAAAACGCAGGCTGTAAATAAAATTGGTCACGCTCTACATGATCTTGACCCTGTTTTTTCACATTTTTCACGTCAGGATAAGTGTAAGGATTTGGCGCGCCTTCTCGGACTGAGCGCCCCTCTGCTGCTCCAATCGATGGTGATCTGCAAACAGCCTTTTATAGGTGGTGAGGTGAACAGCCACCAGGATTCAACCTTTTTATATACCGCACCGGAAAGCTGTATTGGTCTGTGGCTTGCTCTGGAACCTGCCACTACGGCAAATGGCTGTATGTGGGCTGCACGTGGTGGCCACAGAGCGCCGCTCAAATCGCGTTTTCATAAACAAGGGGATGAGATGGTTATGACTGCGCTGAGCGATGCGGCGTTAGCGGACTGCACGACACCGCTTGAAGTAGATACAGGCACGGTTGTTGTTCTACATGGGCGGCTACCACATTTGTCGCATGAAAACAAGTCTGCGACATCGCGCTATGCCTATGCGTTGCATCTAATCGATGGTGATAGCACATACTCAGAGGACAACTGGCTGCAACGCCCAGCCGAGCTGCCTTTGCGCGGGTTCTAACCAGTCATTTCAACAGCAATATCCGCCGCCAGCAAAGCATTATTGCGCACTAGGGCTTTATTGGTATTCAGGGTGGCCCCTTCTGTGATATGCCTGATCTGGTCAAGCAGAAACGGTGTGAGGGCTTTGCCGCTGATTGATTTTTGACCAGCCAATGCCAGCGCGTCTGTAATCGCGATTTCAACCTTTGCTGGTTCTATCTGATTGAGTTGTGGAATAGGGTTCACGATCAACACACCGCCATTCAGGCCAGCTCGCCATTTCTGTATACACAGATCTGCAATCTCTGCTGCGGTGTCCAGCCTATAATCGACACGCAGATCAGCACTTTGTGACCAGAAGGCCGGCATCATATCACAGCGATAGCCAATTACTGGTACGCCCAGCGTTTCTAGATATTCCAATGTTGCCGGAATGTTCAAAATAGCCTTTGGTCCGGCACAGATCACAGCAACATCACTTCGTCCTAGTTCTGGCAGATCAGCTGAGATATCAAAATCCACCTCAGCGCCGCGATGCACACCGCCAATACCGCCTGTCGCAAAAACACGGATACCAGCTGCTGCGGCAATCAGCATGGTTGTGGCAACAGTAGTTGCACCAGTGCGATTTTGGCTGAAAGCAAAGGGCAAGTCGCGCCGTGATAATTTCAATACTTCTTTTTCTGGATCAGCAATATAGGCCAATTCTGCTTCGCTCAGCCCTGCTGTTGCCACCCCTTCAAGGACAGCGATGGTTGCTGGAACGGCTCCCCTGTCACGGACAGTCTGTTCTAGTAATTGCGCTGTTTTCGCATTTTCAGGATGAGGTAGCCCATGTGCGATGATGGTTGATTCAAGCGCCACAACCGGCTGGCCGGAAGCTAGTGCATCTGCCACTTCGAGTGAGCATTTTAGGGGAAGAGATGGGGCCATAAGCTAAAATGCTCCTGTTTGTTTTTTATAAAGGCTAGCAATATCAGGATGGACAGCATCTGTGCAGGTTAAACTTAACTGAGCTGCACGTAGACCAAAATGCATAGCCGCCTCGTGTCCGGCGCCATTGAAGTGGCTGTGAAGAAAGCCAGCCAGCATCGCATCTCCAGCCCCAGCGACAGAGGCGATAGTCTGCGGCGGTTCAAGTGGCGGGAAATGCAGCTGCTGGCCAGCTCTGCCTAACTGCACGCCCTCTGAACCAAGAGAAAGTAAAACAATATCGACGCCGCGTTGATGCAGGTCGGCTACAAGCTGGTACGGGGTAGCATGAATAGAACAATTCAGAAGTGCAGCTGCTTCTAGCCGGTTACATTTCAGCCCATCAACTTGATCAAGGCAGGACTGCAGACGCGTGATCTTCTCCATCGACACCCCGTCAAAAAACAATGTTGGCCTGTCAGGCAGTGCAGCTAGCCAATCAATGGTGTCTGGTGGCAAGTTGCAATCTGCAATGATCAGTGTAGCGCCAGTTATTTGCGTCTCAAAACGCTGCAGATAAGAAGGGGTTAATTTGTTAACAAGCTGCATCTGATTGACTGCGCTGACTAGTTCGCCTTTCATATCATACACGCTCAGATAGCTGTCTGAAGGGGTGTTGGGCGGGGTATAACAGGCTGATAAATCCAGCAGGGGTAGATTCAGGCTGGCGCGCACAGAAACCGAAAACCCGTCGTCACCTAGCCCTGTGATTAGCTGAACGGCAGAGCCCAGCCGGGCTAGGTTTTCAGCAATATTGCGGGCTACACCGCCAGCGGATGTGGAAACTTGCCCCTGATTAGAGTCTCCCGCGGCGGCAACAGCGGAACTATATTTGGCTGAAATATCAATATTGGCCCCGCCGATAACAGTGATAGGAGCAACTCTGTCCATACGCACGAATTTCTTTCTGGTTTTGCCGAGGGTTATGATAATCTTTCTCTGTCAAAGCTAACCATGATTGAAGCAAGGGACTTAACATCAGTCTTGGCTTCCCAACCCAATTGTTTTTTTGCTTTTTTAGGTGAACCAATAAGGATGTCTACCTCAGCTGGCCGGTAATAATCTTTACTGACCTCTATAATCAACTTATTTGTCTTTTGGTCGAACCCCTTCTCAAATTCTCCTTCCCCTTCCCAAGCCAAGTCTATTTCGAGTTCAGCGCAGCAAAAACTGATGAATTCTTTCACTGAAGTAGTTTTGCCAGTGGCAATTACATAGTCCTCTAAATGGTCTTGTTGGAGCATTAGCCACATTGCCTTTACATATTCTTTTGCATAACCCCAATCCCTCTTTGCATTGAGATTGCCTAAGATAAGTTTCTCCCGACTTCCAAATTTTATTTCACATAGTTGTGTGGTTATTTTTTTCGTTACAAATTCTGGCCCTCTTAGTGGTGACTCATGATTGAACAAAATTCCAGAGCATGCCCTTAACCCAAAACTCTCTCTATAGTTTATTGTCATCCAATGGCTATAGAGTTTTGAAACGCCATAGGGTGATCTTGGGTAGAAAGGTGTTGTTTCGTTCTGAATAGGTTCTAAAATTTTGCCAAACATCTCTGATGTAGATGCTTGATAAAATTTTGTGTGCGGTGAAAATCTTTTTATTGATTCTAACAAATACAAAACACCAATGCTGTTCACATTAGTGGTTGGTATACTCAAGTCCCAACTTGACCCAACGAAACTCTGGGCGGCTAGATTGTAAATCTCGTCAAATTGATGATTGCGAATAGCCTCAAAAACTTGAAACTGATCGCAAATGTCTAGGTTGATAAAAGTAACTTTTTCATGAATTTTTAAAACTCTCAGGCGATGCAATTCATCTTGTGAATTTCTTCTCATTCCTCCAAAAACTTCGTAATTTTTCTCTAAAAGAAGGTTTGCGAGATAAGTTCCATCTTGGCCAGTTATACCTGTAATTAAAGCTTTTTTCATAATTGTAATCCGGTTCAATTTAAAAATAGTCAATATATTTCATGCGCAAATGTCGTAGTAAATGAAATTTAAAGATCGCACAACTCAATGTATTCAGGCCATATAATCCAATTTTTCATATGATAGGATCATCCAAGAAGCTCGAGTTCTTTTGCTCTGCTTTTGCACTCTGTTATCTCGAGCAATTAGGTGCTTAACTACACGTGTGGTTTTGATGTTTTTGGATTCGCTAAATTTTACATTTAATCAGGTTGTCATACTCTAGCTGTTGAGGTGTAGTGTTCTCTCTCCAGAAAAACTCATTGTTTTGGGTGATAAAGTGGCAGTAAAACGCTGAATATTTTCTTCAATCAACCGCTCAATTTTTTTTTGAGCTTCAGAATCAGGAAATTGCCACACTACCGTTGATATATTGGGTGAATGTTTGTTTCGATAAGCATCAAAATTTACGCCAGGAACAGTTTTTATAAGCTCCGGCCATTTGGTTTGCAAAATTGACTCGAAAAGGTCACATTCTTCAGTTGACGGAAAAGTACGAATAAAGATCTTACAATACATATTTGTTCCTTCGGAGAAAGATGGATTATGATAAATCTTAGACTTGCACTACCCATATTTTTTAGCAAGCCTGTAGTATTCAGGGCGGTTAAAGTTGCCATTATAGTGGGCGTAATTTTGGCATTTATAAATCATGGTGGACTGATATTGTCAGGCAACATTACTACTGAGTGTTGGGTAAAAATGCTAATCACTTGCTTTGTCCCTTATACTGTTTCATCTGCTACCGCGACTATGAATATCTTGGAGCAGTTAAACACATAAAGCGGAATTGTAAGGGGAATAAAATTCACAACTTTAACAAATCTACTTTTATTTAGTTGTGTCTATTCTGCAGCAGAATGCACGCTTAGTTTATCGCAATGCCATATAAAACTTTGAACGGAGATAAAACCACAGCGGTGCCCATTTTTTAGTGATCCAAAAAGACAATTCCTGCATGGGGGACAACAAAGCTTAATATGTCAAAATATAAATGAACACCGACTGTTGCTGCAGCTCCAACTATAATCCCCAGACAAAGAGCTGCACCAAAAATTTACATACTTATTTTTTCATTTTTGCTCAGATTAATTTATTATAGTTGACACTGCGCCAACAACAAAGAAATAGCGAGAACATTTGGCGATTGAAACTAAGGTTACAAAAGACCACAGAGGCTCACGCAGTACTCCGGCCGCTATTGTAATGGGGTCCCCTATGAAGGGTACCCAGCTAAGTAACAACGAAAAACGACCATATTTTCTATAATATTGCTCACCTTGTTGGAGCTTATCCTCGCTTACAGGAAACCATCTTTTATCTTTAAATTTCTTTACAAGTCTTCCCAGCCACCAGTTCACTATCGAGCCTAGAACGTTGCCAATGGTTGCCACTGTAATCAGTTGGGCCGTATAACTAGGGTTAAGGGAGACTTGGTAAGCAAGTAACGCTTCGGATTGAGCAGGAAGAATGGTTGCTGCTGCAAATGCACTTATGAAAAGCGTAAGGTACAATCTTATTCGTCAGTTTCTAGCATGGCGCACTTATGAATTTTTGTTGGATGCATAACTTTGGTTAATTTCATTATGAATAGCTTTAATCTTCTCTGGCCACGTGCTTTTAATGTAACCAAGTACAGCTAATAATTCACCATCGGACAGAATATCTTCATAAACAGGCATATTGTTAGGGTATTTTTTACCTAGCATCTCTTCAAAACCATATTTTGTCATATTGTACAGAAGCTCATCGGGATGATGCCAGGTGTGACCTGTTTCGTCATGAGGTGGAGCTAGTCGTCGGCCATCTACAATTTCTGTTTGCCACCCTATTTGGCCCTCAAGATTGATTCCATGACAGCTTGCGCAGTTGTCTTTGTAAATAGTCTGACCGAGCTTAATTGCGGCTCTATCTTTGTAGGGTAATGAAACATCTTGCTTTGAATACGCAATTGTTGTGCCAGTCGCAATTGAAACCAAGCAAGAGAGTATTGCGATTGCAACGGTGGAAGTCGTTAACTGTTTTACTATTTTTGGCATAAAATCAATTTTAGTTGGATGTTGTGACTAAAAAACTAGACCAGATTGTCACAATTTAAACTTTCCCCTAACTAGAGAGTAAAGCTAAAAATCAGTCTGGTATGTTGTCGTCAGACAGTTCTCTCCAACCACTCACATCAATAATAAAGATTTTGTGTATGTGGTATTTTTGGAAATTTGGTTTTTTTAACTTCATCTAGGCTGGCTACTAGCGCGTTTCTAAATGGCTTTGTCAGTGAAATAGGGCGAAAACAGAAATCCCAGTGCCTTATCGAGGAAATGTTTGCTTTTGGCAAAGAGCCATTTATTACGCGTGAGCCTTTTAAGGCAATTAAAGAAGATGAAACAGAGTTGTTGGTGTTGATGTGCATCACAAATAAATAGAAAAAGGACTATAGCTGAGACCTATGGAAAGGGGGATGGTGTGATGTAATGTTTTTTGTTTGTAGCTCGTATTAGATGGATGTTTTAGGCAACTTCTGTATATCGAAAACTAGCAGTGCATTTTTTGCATCACGAGTATGTGTTTTTAGCAGTATTAATCATCAATGTAATTTTATACAAAAATTTCGCGGCTTAATTTGTTCATTTCCTCCCGGACTAAGGTCGCATCTTTTTCAAGTCTAAAAACCCCTGCGAGCTGCGTCCCCCCTAAACATAGCAAGCAGGGGTTTCTATTTGGAAAATGCTGCTATTTCAGTTGTAACATCGCAAATGCACTCGAATAACTGTAAACCGAAAAGCTTGGGATAACACAGGGTTGACGTGAGAATCGTTGGCATGATGGGAAAGGAAGTGGCGCATCCGAGAGAATTCGAACCTCCGACCTCTGCCTTCAGAGGGCAAACTTAACAACAATAGCTATGGATAAAGCTCTTCAAAGCTTAGTTACCTTCACCTTATCATCCGTTGCCTATGATGCTCAATAACAAACATTAATTGTTCATGGAGCAGATTTGGAGCGATATACCGATATACATACCACTAAGAATATGAATAAATGTAGATTTCTGTTACGCACTGGCATTGCCGCGTGCGAAACTGTCCGTTCTTGACTAGATTAAAAGAGGCAAACTTTGATTGCGGATGCATTATTGTTCGTTCATTTCTGCCTTGCAGCATTTATTACTCTTGGCTTTTTCTTAATCCCAGTCGGCTACAAACTTGGCTGGAACTGGATAAAAAATAGGAATTTGAGGCTTCTTCACCTTTTCCTTATGGGCTTTATTACTGTTGAGACGATTGTAGGTTTGACCTGTCCACTGACGGTTCTTGAAAATATGTTTCGGGATGCTGATTACTCGTCATCTTTCATTTCTTATTGGTTGGCGCAGATTTTATATTGGAATTTGCCCAGTGAGGTATTTGTTCTTCTTTACTCGTTATGCTTGGGGTGGGTATTAACTTTATGGAAGGTTTGCCCCCCAATTCAGAAAATGAGTGATGGATAATAAAACACAAATTCGCAAAAAGGGCGTTGACAATCCGTTCAGCGAAATGGGGTTTATCAAGTTCTGGACAGTTTCAACAGTCTTTTGGTTTTCCTTTCCTCTATCTTTGGTGATTTGCTACTTAGCTATGGGGCAGCAAAGAACTAAACAGCTGGTCAAAGCGTTAGTTCATGATTTTTTGCAGACGCTGTTTCTGATGTTTGTAGTATTGTGTGTGATCCTGTACGTTGTTTATTATTTTGTTTCTAGTTTATTTTGATGTTTGTTTTTGTTACGGATCCGCACTTCCCAGCGGTGTCCTCTTTTCCTGATTGATGCCATTTTTCAAGTCCTCGTGGAGCACAATTGGAGCAAAGTGCTCTGAGAAGCTTTTTATAAATAGCTAAGTTATTGAAAAGATTGGCGCACCCGAGAGGATTCGAACCTCTGACCTCTGCCTTCGGAGGGCAGCGCTCTATCCAGCTGAGCTACGGGTGCATTTAGTTATGTGAGGGTGTTTAATTGATTTTGGCTAAGGTGACAACTCTTTTGGATCTGAAGTTTATCTAAAAATTCAGTTAACTTTGCTGGTCAATTGAAGAAATATATCTTCCAAATCTGGCTCATCCGTTCTGACATCGCCAATAATGAGGTTATGCCGAGTCAGTTGCGCCAAAATATCACCGGCGGTTGTGTCATTTGGGTTGAACCTGATCTTTAAGCCGGTCTCAGTGCGCTGTGGGTTTAACCTCGCTAAATCCTCTGGCAGTGGGTCTGGCCATCCACTGGGAAGTTGAACGCTCAAATCTTTCTGGGCAGCTGACTTTAATAGCTCTGCCTTTGGCGATGAGGTAATAATTTGCCCGTGGTTTAAAATTGCCACATGGTCACATAACATCTCTGCTTCTTCCAAATAATGAGTAGTGAGCACAATGGTGACACCTTTTTCATTTAGATCGCGTATCGTATGCCAAAGGCGCTGGCGCAAGGCGACATCCACACCAGCTGTTGGTTCATCCAGAACCAGCACAGGTGGCTGATGGACCATCGCTTTTCCCACCAAAAGGCGTCTGCGCATACCCCCTGATAATGAACGGGCATAGGCATTAGCCTGTTCCGTCAATCCAACTGTCTCCAAAATGGCATCAATATCACGTTCCGTTTTGGCCACACCGTAAAGACCGGAGGTGAAATGAAGAAGTTCGCGCGGCGTGAAATAAACATCGATATTCAGCTCCTGCGGCACAATACCAATATTCGCACGGGCTTGACGCGGATCCTTATCTACGTCTGTGCCCCAGACAGATACGCTGCCGCTGGTCTTTACAACAGTGCCGCCTAGGATATTTATGAAAGTGGACTTGCCTGCTCCATTTGGCCCCAAAAGTCCAAAAATACAGCCCTTCGGCACCGTTAGATCAATGCCTTTCAATGCCTGTTTAGGTTCGGTGGTTGATGTCCTCTTATATGTTTTAACAAGACTTTGCGCGACAATTGCAGTTCCTTCATCATGGGCGGTATCAGCAGGCATGAAGGTTAAGAGGGAGGCTGACATCTGACAGTATATCTCTCAATAGTTATTAGTATGACTGGACTTCAGATATAGGTGCAGTCACCTAAAAACACAATCTAAAGGTATTTTTGGTGTTTTCAAATTTGATCTAACTTATGAGGATAGGCTATAGTTGTATCTGGTAAAACATATAGCTTGAAAAGGCCTTGTCATGGTCAAAACATGACTTTGATTGCACATAGACTTGTGCGATCTGACAAGTATTAAAAGGTGGAAAGCCCATTCATTATGTCAGTGCAGAAAAATGCAAAAAAGCTAAATGCTTCATCATCAGGGCATGTGGTTGATACTGTTGAAGTGCCGCAAGGGATCAGTCGGATCAGTTGTGATGGCGGCGGCGCGCTTGGGCATCCGGTTATCTGGCTAACCCTGATATTACAGCCTTCCGGGGGCACATTGGCGGTATGCCCCTATTGCTCACGCCAATTTGTTAGCAAGTGAGACTGCTGATGATAGCATTGGCTATTCTGTATCATTTGGCTCCAAGATGAGTGTGAAAAAATCTGAACAACTGGTTCTTGTGGACGGCTCAGGCTACATTTTCAGAGCATTCCATGGCTTGCCAATGATGACGCGTCCGGATGGTACGCCGATAAATGCTGTGTTTGGCTTTACCAAAATGTTGCTGAAGCTAACAGAAGATTTAAAACCATCTCATGTGGTGGTCATCTTTGATGCCGGGCGGGTCACATTCCGAAATGATATTTACCCTGAATACAAAGCGAACCGGTCAGAACCACCAGAAGAACTTGTACCCCAGTTCCCACTTGTTCGTGAAGCTGCTAAGGCGATGAGTCTGCCGGTTCTGGAGATGCCCGGCTTTGAAGCTGATGATCTGATTGCCTCATTTGCGCGTGCCGCAGAAAATCAAAACCTGTCCTGTTTAATTGTTTCATCAGACAAAGATTTAATGCAGCTTGTGCGCGGTTCTATCTCCATGCTTGATCCAATGAAAAACAAAACGATCGGGGCGGCAGAGGTAATTGAAAAATTCGGTGTTGGCCCGGATAAAGTTATTGATGTCCAGTCTTTGGCAGGTGATTCAACCGATAATGTGCCGGGAGTTCCGGGCATTGGAATCAAAACGGCAGCTGAGCTCATTAACCAGTTTGGTGATCTAGACAGTCTACTTGCGGGGGCAGAGACCATCAAACAGCCAAAGCGGCGTGAAAATCTTATAAATTTTGCTGAACAGGCCCGCATTTCGCGCCAGTTAGTTTGCTTAAAAGATGATGTTGATTTGCCTTTCAGCATTGAACAGCTTCAAACACCAGCGCGAGACCAAGACAGGCTCATAGCGTTTCTTGCAGAACAGGATTTTAAGTCCCTGATTGCAAGTTTAGGAGGCAGCTTGCCGGCTTCACAACAGCGGAACTCTTTTGCGGGGGGTATCGGTAATGATGCTGCTGGACCCTTTAGTGAGCTTCTACCGCCAGTGGTTGCAAAGACTAAGTATGAGCTGGTGACAACGCCTGCGCAGCTAGACAGATGGCTAAATGATGCCCGCCAGCAGGGCGTTGTGGCTATTGACACTGAAACAACAAGTCTGAATGCGGCTGCAGCTGAACTGGTTGGTGTTGCGCTAGCAACTGCCCCGGGAAAGGCTTGTTATATTCCTTTGCGGCATCGCCTGTCGGGGGCTAACACAGAAGCGCAACAAGGTCTTGACTTTGGCAGTGAATCAGCCACCAGACAACAACAGGACAGTTTGCCTGATCAGATAGATTTAGATTTTGCGTTGGCGCGGCTGCAAGAACTTTGTACAGATGTGTCAGTGCTGAAAGTAGGGCATAATCTGAAATATGACGCTCATATTTTTTTGCATGAAGGCAATGGCGGCTTTTCGTTAAAGGCTGTGGATGACACGATGTGCATATCTTATGTTTTGGATGCTGGGCGAACAGAAAGGCATGGGCTTGATCATCTGGCTGCAAATTTGCTTCAGGTAAATACAATAAAATATGAGGATGTCTGTGGGAAGGGCGCAAAACAGATTTCTTTTGCTGAGGTTGAACTCGAGCAAGCCTGTGCTTATGCTGCAGAAGATGCGGATATTACTTTCAGATTATGGATGATGCTAAAGCCGCGTCTAGCTCGCGAAGGTATGGCACATGTCTATGAGCGACTTGAGCGCCCGCTGATCCCGGTGTTAGCGCAGATGGAAGCTCAGGGAATTGCTGTTGATCAAACTATTTTGAAAAGACTATCCTCTGATTTTTCTATGCGAATTGCCGATTTGGAAGCTGAGATACACGAGCTTGTAGGGGAGAAATTCAATGTAGCCTCACCCAAGCAGTTGGGTGACATCTTGTTTGGCAAGCTGGGCCTTGAAGGGGGAAAGAAATCAAAAACAGGCACCTGGTCAACAGGTGCTGATGTCCTGGAGGAATTAACAGCAAATGGTGTTGAAATTGCGCGCCTTGTTCTAGATTATCGTCAGCTAGCTAAACTGAAATCAACCTACACAGATGCATTGACCAAATCGGTAAATCCAAGGACAAGACGGGTGCACACCTCATTTTCGATGGTAGGTGCGTCGACAGGTCGTCTATCCTCATCTGATCCAAATTTGCAAAATATTCCAATCCGCACAGCAGAAGGCCGACAAATTAGGACAGCCTTTGTGGCCAGGCCAGGCTATAAGCTCATTTCTGCAGACTACAGCCAAATTGAATTACGACTTGTAGCACATGTGGCTAATGAGGCCAGTATGATCGAAGCCTTCAGGCAAGGTGTGGATATTCATGCACAAACAGCAGCACAAGTATTTGACGTGTCACTTGAGCAGATGGATCCAGAGACGCGGCGGCGGGCAAAGGCTATAAATTTTGGCATTATTTACGGCATCTCTGGTTTTGGATTGGCCCGTCAGCTCTCTGTGCCGCGAAGTGAAGCACACGATTTCATTAATGCTTATTTTGAACGTTTCCCTGGCATTAAATCTTATATGGATGAGGCAAAACAATTTGCCCGTGACTATCAATTTGTTGAAACGTTGTTTGGCAGGCGTATCCATATTCCGCAAATTTCTGAAAAGAACCCAGCTATGCGTGGTTTCGCTGAACGCCAAGCAATAAATGCACCTATTCAGGGAAGTGCAGCTGATATAATCAAGAGAGCTATGTGCCGTTTGCCAGACGCTCTTGCGTCTGCAAAACTTGATGCTTTGATGCTGCTGCAGGTTCATGATGAGCTGATTTTTGAAGTCTCTGAACAGCATGCTGTTCAGGCAGTAAAGGTGATCACCTCTGTTATGGAGCAGGCAGCAGAGCCTGTCGTTAAGCTGAAGGTACCGTTGATTGCTGAGGCGGGAATTGCTCAAAGCTGGTCTGAAGCGCATTAATAAATTACTTCATTTTGGGTAATACTGTGCCTTATTTCTGCCTTCGAACGGCCTCAGTTTGATCGTGATAGGGTTGTATTTAATTTAGTGGAATTAAGAAAAACAAGAATATCTGAAGAGGACAGCATGACAACCAGACTGGCATTGGTTGATGATGACCAAAATATTCTAACATCAGTGTCTCTTATGCTTGAGGCAGAGGGGTATGAAGTTGACACTTATTTTGACAGTGAGCAGGCTTTAAGCGGTTTGCTACGAAAGCCCCCAGCACTGGCTATTTTGGATATTAAAATGCCACGTTTGGATGGTACTGAACTGCTGAATAAGTTGCGTCAGCGATCGGCGCTGCCAGTAATTTTCCTGACCAGCAAGGATGATGAGCTTGATGAAGCTTTAGGGTTGGGTATGGGCGCAGATGATTACATTACAAAGCCTTTTTCCCAACGCCTGCTGCTAGCTAGAATCAAGGCTGTGTTGCGGCGAGCTGGGCTTGAAGGCGGTGAGCCCTTCTCAGGTGCAGTTGTGTCACAAGGTGATTTGGTGCTGGATCCTGACAAGCATTTATGCTCCTGGAAAGGACTTGAAGTGAAGCTGACAGTCACAGAATTTCTCCTTCTTCAGGCTCTTGCGGTTCGGCCAGGTCACGTAAAGAACCGCGATCAGTTATTGGATGCAGCTTATGGTGATACTATTTTCCTAGAAGATCGAACGATTGACAGTCATATCAAACGCATTCGCCGAAAATTCCGTGCATCAGATCCTGCGTTTGACAAAATTGAGACACTTTATGGGATTGGTTATAAATATAAGGTTGACTGATGAAAGCAAAGCAGGTGACTGTTTTCATCTGAAAATAAAGCATTGCTTGCTCAGGTCTTTTGAACAGGCAGGAGATGTCATATTTTGGCTGAAAAAACTCGGTTCTGGCCGTCCTTCATAAGCCCTTTATCTGCTCGTATTCTTGCCATTATGCTGTTTCCACTGGCCTTGTTTTTCATTGGTTTATTTTCAATTGATCAATATCGGTCTGTTCTGGTTCAGGCTGAATTTGAAGCACTTGAGCGTCAAGGGAGCATATTGGCACGATCTCTAGCACTTGAGGATACGCGTGAACGTCCCTTTGGCCTGCGGGGACTGGCGCCTCAGACTATGCATCATTTATTGCCTTTGGTTGGCTATGGTACACAGCTTCGCGCACGTGTCTTTCAGCCCTCGGGTCAAATTATGGCTGATACCAACAAAAGGGGAGCAACCCGCAGCCGAATCAGAGTAAAAAAGAAGTCTGCTGTGACTGTTAAGGAAAGAATCCGAAGCAAAATCGTACAAATTATGAATGGTCTTGCTGATATGTTTAGCAATAAAGCTGCCATTCCCGTGATGAATATGCGCGGCTTGCGGCATGCGGATAGTTTTCCAGATATACAGCATGCCCTCTCTGGTGAAGTGATGCGCAGTATCTGGCGCAACCCCAGAGGTCAGCTGGTTATTTCTGTAAGTCTTCCAATTCAGGATTTGCGAATTGTGAAAGGTGCTCTATTAATGACTAGTACAGGTGGCACCATCGAACAGGAGATTGAAAATGTGCAGTGGGCTTTTGTGCAGTTATTTGCAGGCATTCTTTTTGTGACTGTGCTGCTGGGCTTATATCTTGCCCGCTCGATTACGCGCCCGATTGTTTTTCTGGCAGCGTCTGCAGACAAATTAAGACAAACCATGGATGCAACAACACCGCTTAGAGGCCTTCCTGAACGCAAAGATGAAATCGGCCAGCTGTCACAAGCTCTTGTAGATATGACAACTGAACTGCAGCGGAGGATACAGGCAACTGCTGGCTTTGCTGCAGATGTGGCACATGAAATTAAAAATCCATTAACATCACTTCGTTCTGCTGTCGAAACCGTTTCACGTATTGATGATGCACAGCAGCAACGCAAATTGATGGACATTATTCTGGCAGATATTCAGCGGATGGACAGATTGATCTCGGATATTTCGCAAGCCAGCCGTGTTGATGCAGAATTATCTGTTCAGTCAACAAAAATTTATAATCTTGGAGACCTTCTTGAAAACTGGGTAGCTGTATTTTCTGCGCGTCATGGCACTAATATCTTGACTCTCACCGTCCCAAGACGGGTTATTAGAGCGGCAATCCACAGCACGCGGATCATCCAGGTACTCGATAATCTCGTTGCGAATGCGCGGACATTCCACAGGGGAAATGAACCCGTCGAGGTAACTCTGAAACGTGAAAAGGGATTTGCTGTCATAACGATGGCAGATAGGGGCAGTGGCTTGCCAGAAGGCAAGGAAGAAAAAATTTTTCAGCGGTTCTACACAGAACGCCCGCCAGATGAAAATTTCGGCCAGCATTCAGGCTTGGGGCTGTCCATAGCTAGGCAGATTGCCAATGCCCATGGTGGCAGCCTAACAGCTGCTAATCGGCCAGATGGTGGGGCGATATTCACGCTTTGTCTGCCACTGGCCCGCTAAGTTAATTTTTGCTAAACTTCAGGCATGTCGAAAATTTCTTCTGAAAATGTGGAAGGTGCTGCTGACCGGGGAGGACAAATTAGCACTGATGACATTGTCCAACTGGTGATTGTGATTGGTCAGTCTGGTTCAGGTCACTCTACGGCTTTGAATATTTTGGAAGATGCTAGTTTTACAGCTGTTGATAATCTGCCTTTGGCATTAGTTGACCAGCTTGTCGCTCTGTCTGTTGAGACAGAGAACACGAAGCTGGCAATTGGCGTTGATTTACGGACAGCAGGGTTTGACCCTGTGGCGGTAATTCAGCTGGTGACAAATTTGAAATCAACAATGCGCGAGCGCTGTCAGGTGGTGCTTATAAAAGCCTCAACAGAAGAGCTGTTGAGGCGCTACAAAACAACACGTCGGCGGCATCCACTTGCAAAACAGGTAGAAAGTTTAGAAGAAGCAATTGAAATGGATAGTTTGTCACTGAGCAGCATTGCACATCTAGCTGATATCGGGATAGATAGTACAGGTCGTGCGCCTGATGAGTTCCGAAGAGAACTGCTTTCGCGACTGGGGCTGCCAAACCAGGATGATGCCCTACTCACCATCCAAAGTTTTTCCTATAAAAAGGGCCTTCCAGAATCAGCGGATTATGTTTTTGATATGCGGTTTCTGAACAACCCGCATTGGCAGGGTAATTTGCGTGAAAAAACAGGTCTAGATGATGCTGTCCGTTCATTTGTTGAGGCAGACCCACTCTTTCCTTCTTTCATGGAACGGGTAACTGATTTGATTGCGGAGACGCTGCCAAGCCAGACAGGTGATGGCAGACCTAATGTCACAGTGGCTTTTGGTTGTACAGGCGGCAAACACCGATCTGTTGTGTCTGCACAATGGTTTGCTAGATGGGCAAAAGAGAAAGCCCTACCCGTATCTGTTCATCACCGCGAAGTGTCTTAGATTTGCTATTCGCAGAGAAGTTTGATAGCACATGGCATAGTTTGATAAGAACTTTTCTTTATCTGTTTTACACGGAGTTTATAGATGACACAGGATTTTGTGATTGCTGATGCTGGGTTGGCAGAATGGGGCCGCCGTGAGGTATCAATTGCAGAAAATGAAATGCCCGGGCTTATGGCTCTTCGTGATGAATATGGAGAAAAACAACCCTTAAAAGGTGCCCGTATTGCCGGTTGTTTGCATATGACTATTCAGACAGCGGTTCTTATCGAAACACTGGCAGAATTAGGGGCCGAGCTTCGCTGGTCATCCTGCAACATTTTCTCAACGCAGGATCAGGCAGCAGCGGCCATTGCTGATGTGGGTATTCCTGTGTTTGCCATAAAGGGCGAAACATTGGAAGATTATTGGGCCTATGTTGATAAGGTTTTTGATTGGCCTGACGGTCAGCCTGCCAACCTTATTCTGGATGATGGCGGTGATGCAACAATGTATATTCTTCTTGGCGCGCGTCTTGAGGATGGTGAGGATGTTTTGGCTGAGCCAGCATCAGAAGAAGAAGAATACCTGAAAGCCCAGCTGCACAAGCGACATGCAGCAAGCCCTGGCTGGTTTACGCGGCAGAAAGATGCCATTGTTGGCGTTTCTGAAGAAACCACGACAGGCGTTTTGCGCCTTTATCAGATGGCTGAAAAGAACCAGCTGCCCTTCCCGGCGATTAATGTGAATGATTCTGTCACAAAATCAAAATTCGACAACCTTTATGGTTGTCGTGAGTCCCTTGTTGACGGCATCCGTCGGGCGACAGATGTGATGCTGGCAGGTAAAGTTGCGCTGGTTTGCGGCTATGGTGATGTGGGTAAAGGGTCTGCTGCTTCATTGCGTCAGGGCGGGGCCCGGGTGATGGTTACTGAAATCGACCCTATATGCGCACTTCAGGCAGCAATGGAAGGCTATGAGGTTGTGACCATGGAACAGGCAGCTGGAAAAGCGGATATCTTTGTCACAGCTACAGGCAATAAAGATGTGATTACGCTTGATCACATGCGGCAGATGAAAGACCGCGCTATCGTCTGTAATATCGGTCATTTTGATAATGAAATTGAGGTCTCATCTCTGTCAAATATGACTTGGCGTGAAGTCAAACCACAGGTAGATGAGGTGGAATTTCCTGATGGTAAGCGTATGATTCTGCTTGCGAAGGGCCGTCTTGTGAATCTGGGTTGTGCCACAGGTCATCCTTCTTTTGTGATGTCAGCGTCTTTCACCAATCAAGTTCTAGCCCAGATTGAGCTGTGGACTAGTCATGACAGTTATAATAACACTGTTTATACATTGCCGCGTCATCTCGATGAGAAGGTCGCAGCCCTTCACCTAGAGAAGGTTGGCGCTACACTGACAACCTTGCGTGATGACCAGGCAGACTATATTGGTGTCAGCCAGCAAGGCCCATTCAAAACAGAACAATACAGATACTGACCAGCAAAACGCTAGGCCTATCCCATGGCATGCAGGTAGGGCACACAGGAAGATAACATGCTGGACAGCCTCGCCCTTACCTTGTCTGATCTTGCACAAACAAAGCGGTTTGCGAACTGTTTGTCACAGTTCATTGCTCCTGGTCGCGTATTCTGTCTTTCAGGGCCTTTAGGAGCGGGTAAGTCAGAACTTGCACGGGCAATGATCACTAGTTTCTGTGGACCACAAGATGACATTCCTAGCCCAACCTTTACCCTTGTTCAGCCCTACCTGTCTGATGCTGGCTTTGAGGTCTGGCATATGGATCTCTATCGCCTTGAAACAGCAGAACAAGCCCTCGCTCTTGGGATAGAAGATGCATTTTATGCATGCTGCTGTCTGATTGAATGGCCGGATAAACTTCAGGAACGGCTACCAGCTGACCAGATCAGAATTGATCTGGCCATGGGATCTGATACAGGCGCTCGTGTGGTGGCCCTTGCAGCAGCAGCAGAAATTCTTGACCAGTTCAAGCAGGATTACTTTTCATAATTCTAGATGAACTCTGTTTTTGCAATTTTTTGCAACAATCGGAGCTGATTTGGGCTGACTGAAACAGTAAAACTAACTTATAGTTTTAGTTATGATTTCTTTTACGCGGTCCTCACCCTCACTCAATGAATTGCTGGCCCGTGGCATTTACACTATCCCGGCTGGTCTGCCCTTTGCACAGGATCTTGCATTAGGCATTCTGGCTTCTGTCCAGACGCCAGAGCAGTTGGCGGGCATAAAAATTCTGCTGCCCTCTCGCCGGGCGGCACAGGCTTTGAAAGCAGCCTTTATCCAGCAGTCAGAGGGACAGGCACTGTTTTTGCCAGATATGCAGCCTATTGGTGATGTGGATGAGCTAGACCCTGGTTATTTGTCTCAGCATTTCCAAGCAGATGATTTATCTGATCTTCTGCCTGCCATCAGCCTGACAGACAGACAAATGATTCTCGCCCGTCTTATACAAAGCCGGTCGGTTAGCGGCCAGACTCTATCTGTTGCACAGGCTTTTCGGCTGGCAGCAAGCCTCGCGCGGTTTTTGGAACAGATTTATCAGTCTGGTGGGTGTTTTTCCGATTTAAAAGAAGCAGATATACCACCAGAATTTGCCAGACATTGGTCAGAAATTGTGACTTTTCTGGGGATTGTTTTGCAAAACTGGCCAGAAATCACAAAAGAGATGGGTGTGATGGATCCATCTGTTCGTCGTCTGGCCTTATTGGACAAACAGCTTCACAACTGGTCTGAACAGCCGCCAAAAACACCTGTTATTCTGGCGGGCTCAACCGGAAGTCTGCCTAAGACTGTTGCCTTGATGCGTGCTGTCAGGGCTTTGCCGGCAGGCCTGCTGGTTTTTCCCGGACATGATGGGTCGCTAGTCAGCACAGATGACCTGAGCAGCATTCAGGGTGATGTTGGCCACCCTCTGCATCAGCTTTTCACAACCTTCGCCTCATTGGATGTTACACCAGATATGGTGCCTGTCTGGCCTGCCTGCAGATGCCAGCCTGTCATCGCAGCACGCACAGCCCTCATGCGGCAGGTACTTCTGCCTGCAGAACAAACTGCGCAATGGCGGCAGATTGCTCGTGATCATCCAGAGGTGGATGCCACAGCCCTGACAGGACTTCGTCTGGTTGAGGCAAATGACACTCATCATGAAGCAGATATCATTGCTTGTCTAATGCGGGAAACGCTGGAAACAAGCGAAAAGACAGCAATGCTTGTTACCCCTGACAGACAACTGGCCCGCCAGGTCAGGGCCGCGTTGCTGAAATGGGGCTTGAATGTGGATGACAGTGCTGGTGTACCCTTGCCTTTGACGCGGACAGGCCATTATCTGCAGCTGATCGCTGAATGGGCAAACAAAGAGGGCTCAGCGCATGCACTCCTTGCACTTATTAAACATCCGCTGGCTTGTGGTGGTTTGCCTGCCCCGCAGTTCAGACAGCTTGCCCGCTTGCTGGAAAGGCAGGTATTGCGGGGCTATCTTCATCAAAATGACAGAGAGGGCATTGCAAAAATACTAGCTTCTGATCCAGAACTGCGTCAACTAAAGCAGTTTTATGAGCAGAATATTTTGACCCCACTTCTGCCTGTAACTGAAGCTTTTGCCGCGCAGAATATCAGTTTTGGCCAACTGGCTGATGCCCATGGCAAGGCAGCAGAACAGTTGGCCCAGACAGATGTAGAAAATGAAGCCCTGCTGGCTCTTTGGAACAGTGAGGATGGCAAGGTTGCTGCCCAGCTGCTGGATGAGATTGCCTCATCTGATAAAGCGATGTCGGTTCAGGCACGTGATTATGCTGAGGTGTTTCATGTGCTTTCCCGTCAGCAGACTGTCCGGTCTGCATGGCGATCGCACCCTCGTCTGGCTATTTTAGGAACAGTTGAAGCACGGATGCAGAGTGCTGATCATATTATTTTGGGCAGCCTGAATGAAAGCAGCTGGCCCCCTGCACAGGACTATGATCCCTGGACCAATCAGACCATCCGCACAGCCTTGAAATTACCTGACCGGCGCTGGCGTGCTGGCTTGTCTGCTCATGATTTTTTGATGCAGGTTTGCACCCCGGAAGTCACAATAACACGTGCTAGGCGAGCTGATGACAGCCCGACAACGCCAAGCCGGTGGCTGGAACGGCTGAAAGCTGTTTTGATTGCAGCTCAGCTTTCAGAAACTCTAGAGACCGACATCCCTATTGCGATAGAGACCGCACTGACGTCTCACCTAAGTCAGCCTGTAAAAGCCGTTGATATGCCCGCCCCCCGTCCTCAAATCGCCCTGCGCCCACGGCAGTTTTCTGCGACAGAATTTGATAATTGGATTTCTGACCCTTATTTCATTTACGCCAAAAAGATATTGAAGCTTAAGCCGCTTGATCCTGTGGACAGACGTCCTGATGCGGCGTTGCGGGGGACGCTAACACATAGAGCTCTTGCGGCCTTTATCGACCAATATCCTTCCGGTCAACTTCCAGCTGATGCGAAAGACACGTTGTACCGGTTTGGTGAGGCGGTCTTTGCACCCTATTTCGGGCATCCGCCGATAAAAGCATTCTGGCTGGCCCGCTTCCAGCTGATTGCCAACTGGTTTATTGAGCATGAAGACAGTCTGCGGCAGACACTGAAGCATAGTTACGCAGAACTAAAGGGCTGTATCAGCCTCAATGCGCCTCATGGCCCGGTGATTGTTACAGCTACCGCTGACAGGCTGGATATTCATGATGATGGGACTCTGAGTATCATTGATTACAAGACAGGCCCAGCGCCGACCAAAACAAAGGTTGCCAGACGGCGGGCCACGCAATTACTGATTGAGGCTGTTATTGCACAGTCAGGCGGTTTTACATTTGCGGAGGATGACCAGCTGAAGGGTTTCAGAGACTTATCATATTGGCAGTTGTCAGGCAGTTATGAGCAGGCAGCGCGCGTCACCGCCGTTCGTCCTGACGGTCTTGATGAGGGTAAGGATCGTCAACATTTAGAAGACCTGATCGTGAAGTATGATCATGCAGATCAGCCCTATTTGCCTGAACCCAGTCCACATGACAGACCCGCTTATTCGGATTACCGGCATTTATCCCGTGTTCGTGAATGGCGCCCCCATGAGGTTGATGATGACTGAGCCTGTTGTTGATGGACAAAAAGGGGCGCAGGCTACCTTACGGCAAATCGCAGCATCTAACCCCAATCTTTCTGTGTTTGTCTCAGCAAATGCGGGCACAGGCAAGACACAGGTTCTGACCATGCGTGTGTTACGCCTGTTGCTGAGTGGCATTTCACCAGAGACAATTTTATGTGTCACTTATACCAAAGCCGCAGCTGCTGAAATGAAAAGTCGGCTGTATAAACAGCTGTCCATCTGGGCCATCTGTGATCAAACAGACCTTCTTTTTGAATTAAAGAAGCTGGGAGAGGACAGACCCACTCAAGCACAGATTCAAACAGCCCGCAGCCTGTTTGCTAATATCCTTGATCATGAAGATGGTCCCCGCATTGAAACTGTTCATTCCTTTTGTCAGGCTGTATTAAGACGCTTTCCGGTTGAAGCCAAAGTTCCTCCTGACTTTCAGCTGCTCAGTGAAATGGACAGTGACAGGCTGGTTACAGATTGTTTTTTTGATTTGTTGCAACAGGTAGGACAACTTCATGATGCGCTTCTGGCTGAAGCTTTGTCTGTCATCATCCAGCAAACAGATGAAAAACAAGCGCTCAAACATATTAAAACGGGATTGCATAATCGTCATAATATGCAGCGCTTCATAGATGATCCGTTGGGTCTGTCTGATAATGAATCTGAATTAAGACAGCAACTTGGCGTAGAACATAAAGTTGATCTGATTGCAGCAGAACAGGAATTGGCTATTCAGATCAGGCAAATGCCGCTGGCCAGAATTATTACAGCTTTGCTGAAAGGGGGATTGCAGCAGGCAGATCGTGGCCGACAGCTCCAAATGTGGTTGGAGGTAGATGAGGAGGGCAGGCCTATGGATATTGCTGGGCTAGCTGACGTTTTTCTGACCAAAGACGGAGGCTGGCGCAAAAAGTTGACGGATAAGAAAGTCGATGCATGTGACCCGGAATGTGCCGCATTTCAAGCTCAGATTATTGAAAGGCTTGGGCATTATTTTAAGCTGAAATCAGCAGAACGGTGTGTTCTGCGTAGCCAATCCCTTGCTCGAGTCAGCGCAGCAGTTTTTCAGCAATTTCAGGCACGTAAATTTGCAGCTGGTATGTTGGATTATGAGGACCTGATCTTTTTCACGGATAAGCTTCTCGCGCAGGAACAGATGATGGCCTGGGTGCGCTGGAAATTGGACCAGGGCATCAATCACCTCCTGGTCGATGAAGCACAGGATACTAGCCCGGCGCAATGGGATCTACTGGATAGATTATCGGCTTCTTTTTTTGACGGTGATGAAGAGGCTAAGCACAAAACTGTTTTTGCAGTTGGCGACTATAAGCAATCAATTTACAGCTTTCAGGGCGCAGACCCAAAAACGTTTGCCGACCAAAAACAGACATGGATGCAACGTGCTTCAGCTGTGCTGAAGCCGTTTGATGTAATCGATTTTACCTTGTCTTTCAGATCCAGTCAGGCCGTCTTAAGCTTTGTGGACTGCGTGATGAGCGCAGATGAGGTAACAGGTCTCGGCAGTTCAGCCTACCGGTCACATGATGTCTTTCGCACAGGTATGCCGGGTTTGGTTGAGGTTTGGCCGGCAACAACTGGTGAGGAAAAAACAGAACTGCCTCTTTTTGATGCGCCGGATCTGAGTGATCACCAGGATAATGATGCCCGCCATGCCAATGCTGTTGTTGCGCATATAAAGGGTCTTCTTGCAGGAAACGAGGCAAAGCTATTTTGCCGGGCAATTCGCCCACAGGACATCCTGATTCTTGTGCGCAAACGCGATACTTTCTATGCGTTGCTGCGTGCTGAGTTAGAACGGGAAAATATTCCAGTTGCGGGTGCTGATCGGATTGTCCTGAATAATCAGATAGAAATTCTTGATCTGCTCGCACTGGGGGATGTGTGTCTTTTGCCTGAAGATGATTTGCAGCTGGCCTGCCTGTTAAAATCACCTCTGTTAGGGCTAACTGAAGATGAACTGTTTGAGCTGGCAATTGGTCGAGGTGAGGCCAGCCTGTTTGACGCTCTGGTGATGGCAGCTGAGACTGGAACTCCGTTTGCCGAAGCTGCCAAGAAGCTCTTGCGGTGGCAGGGCCTTGCTGATCAGCTTCCTGTATTTGAGTTTTTCAGTCTAGTGCTCACAGAAGGAGGCCGACAGGCATTTCATAGCAGATTGGGTCCTGCTGTTGATGACAGTCTGAATGCCTTCTTGCTCCAGACCCGCGAACATGGTCAGCAGGGTCAGGCTGGCCTTACACACTTTTTGAATTTTTTTAGACAAGGCGGAAGTGAGGTCAAACGGGATATGGATACACAGCATGGTGGCCAGATCCGGGTGATGAGCATCCATGGTGCAAAAGGTCTTGAGGCCCCGATTGTGTATTTGCCGGATATGCTGCGGCCAACACATCCCTCTAGCAGTCTGGTTCAGACCCCAACAGGATTGTACTGGCCGTCTGGACAATCTGTGCCTCTTGATATGATTGAGCAGATGAAACAGTTCAATAAAAAAATCAGAGACGAGGAAGACTTTCGCCTGCTTTATGTTGCTCTGACACGTGCACAGCAGGCCCTGTTTGTTTCTGGTTGGCAGAGGCCACGCCAGCGAATGCCAGAAAACAGCTGGCATGACCTCCTGGCAAGGCAGATTCAACATTGCGCAGGAGCAATACAAAATGCAGATGGTGTCTGGCGGTTGGAAACACCAGGAGAGGATATTAGCTCACAGGATGATGCCATGTCTGCGGTGCCGCTATCTGCTGGTGTTCCACCTGCCTGGTATTTCAGAGAACCCGAGCCTGAAACCACCCAAGCTCTCCCGCTTGTCCCCTCAGATTTGGGTGAGCCAGACCAGATTGTTGCCTTTACCGCTGCTAACCGACGAACAGCGTTATTGCGCGGGCAATTTGTCCACAAATTATTGGAAATTCTGCCATATTTGCCAGCAGATAAGTGGTCTGAAGCAGCTGAAAAAATCGCAGCTTCTCTGTTGACAGGGGTTGCTGCACTTAACCATCAGAAAGGTCTGACTCGTGCAGACATTCAGATGCTTCTCCGTCAGGCCACGGCCATTATGACAGATAAGCGTTTGTGCGGTCTGTTTGGCCCCGATGCCTTGGCCGAAGCGGCAATATCAGGTAAAGTTGGGCACCTTGTTGTGCAGGGGCAGGTTGACCGTCTTGTTGTAAGAGAAGCAGATGTTCTTTTGGCTGATTTTAAAACAGGTACACCACCTACGGACAAGACAGATATGCCCGTTAGATATGTTCGCCAAATGGCAGTATATGAAGAACTTCTGAGCCAGATCTATCCTGCTAAAAAGGTCACATGCTGGGTGATCTGGACACAGACAGCTGAAATTTCCATTATTTCAGATGCACAAATACAAGAAGAGCTTGCTAGTCTTATTGCTCAAGACTGATGCAAACCAAACGCATATAACTTAATCATCTTGATCTGAGAGGTGTCAATTCGTACACTACGAACGGAGCTATGTGAACACAGCTGCAAGCTTATCAAGGAGGGCTTAGCGATGCCAACAATCAAGACAACAGATGCCGATTTTCAGACCGATGTACTTGGATCAGATAAGCCTGTTCTGGTTGATTTCTGGGCAGAGTGGTGTGGGCCTTGTAAGGCGATTGGCCCAGCTCTCGAAGAAATTGCAGATTCACATGCTGGTCAGATTACAATTGCAAAACTGAATATTGATGAAAATCCTGAAACGCCTCAGGCCTATAATGTCAGAGGCATTCCAACCCTGTTGATCTTCAAGAGCGGTGAGATGGTTGCTGAAAAAATCGGGGCCATGCCAAAGTCTGCCCTTGAACAATGGGTGGCAGATAATCTGTAAGGGTTAGTTAGGCAAAGTCCCATTTGCCTGCAATACAGCACCAGCAAGATAGAGTGAGCCGCAGATAATCACAGGCTGATCGTCAGTTACTCCAAGTATGCCGATGGCTCTGCAGGCAGAGGGGATATCATTTGCTGTATCTGCTTTCAGCCCGAGTGTTCGGGCGCGGCTGACTAGCGTACTTGCTTCCAGTGCAGCCGGTTGGTTAGGGATCGTCAGACAGTAGATGCGATCTGCAATCGGTTTAATGACAGACAGAAATTCATCTGCTGGGCGTGTGTCCAACGCCCCGAATACAATTATCCATTTACGCGGGTAAAGTGAGGACAAGCTGGCTACTAACGCCCTTGCCCCATGTACATTATGTGCGCCATCCAGCCAGACGGTTCTGCCTGCCAGCTCGGTAAGATGTCCGTCTTTTAATTTTTGAACGCGTGCTGGCCAGTCTGCCTGACCAGCCCCTTCTGCAGCCGCTGCCAAATCTGTTGCGAGGCCGCTACCTTTTAAAGCCATCAAGGCCAGCGCCGCATTCTGGGCCTGATGATGGCCATAAAGGCTCAGTGGAGGTGTGGTGATCGTGTCGCTGCCGGCCTTAAGGCTGAGGCCACCTGAAGCAGTGGTTGTGATGTGAAAATCCTCTCCCTCTGTTTGGACATATACACAAAGCTGCCGTGCCTGTTGCTGTAATTGTGCATAGGCTTCTGGCTGCTGTCTGGCCCATATTGACGGCCGACCAGAACGCATAATGCCCGCTTTCTGCCGAGCGATCGTGGCAATATCTGAGCCTAAGAATTGCTCATGGTCAAAGGCGATGGGCGTTATAATTGTGCAGGCAGTATCTGGCACGATATTTGTTGAATCAAAGATGCCGCCCAAACCTGTTTCAAGGATCAGAAGATCAGCCGGATAACGTGAGAAGGCTAGAAAGGCTGCGACAGTCGTGGATTCAAAGAATGTAATTGGGTCGCTTCCATTCACGCCTTCAACTTCGCTGAGAACATCAATGAGTTCATCATCAGAGATGAATTCGCCGTTCAACCTGATCCTCTCATTAAAGCGGCACAGATGCGGCGAATTATAAACATGGCAGGACAGTCCAGCAGCTTCAGCCATGCTGCGTAAAAATGCCGAAACAGAGCCCTTACCGTTTGTGCCGGCAATATGAATAACAGGCGGCAATTTAAGATGTGGTGCTCCGCATTTTTTGCTCAGCTGGATGGTTCTTTCAAGGCCTAAATCAATTAGTTTTGGATGCAGTTTCGTCAGCCTGTCCAGGATAAGTGTGGGGTTATCAGGCGAAACCGTCATAATGCTAAATCAATATCAGGCAAGCGTCAGCTCGCCTACGTCTCAGCTTTATGCATAAGCATTGACAGAATAGAACCCAGTTTTTCATGTTGCTGGTTGCGGGGAATAACCATATCAATCATTCCATGATCTTCGAGGTATTCAGCTGTCTGGAAATCATCAGGTAATTTTTCACGAACAGTTTCTTCAATTACGCGGCGACCAGCAAAACCGATTATTGCGCCTGGTTCTGCCATTTGAATGTCACCAAGCATGGCAAAAGATGCTGTGACCCCACCTGTGGTCGGATGCGTTAATAGCACAATATAAGGCAGGCCAGCCGATTTCAGCTGTTCAACAGCGATGATACTGCGCGGTAATTGCATTAGCGAGAGAATGCCTTCTTGCATGCGTGCTCCACCTGAAGAGGGGACCACAATCAAAGCTGCCTTTTCAGCGACAGCAGTTTTAGCAGCTTTCAGCAGCCCGTCACCTACTGTCCTGCCCATTGAACCACCCATAAAACGGAAGTCGAATGTGGCCACCACTGTCTTTATGGATTCAATCGTGCCTGTTGCCACCGCGATGGCATCTTGTGTACCTGTTTTTGCGCGGGTGGCCTTCAGCCGTTCAGGGTAGCGTTTACTATCTTTGAATTTAAGAGGGTCATCAGCAGATACATCAAGTTCAACCTGTTGATAGCTGTCTGCATCAAACAAAAGCTTAAACCGCAATTCTGGTGGCAGTGGGGCGTGATGACCGCAGGTTGTGCAGCAATGAAAGGCCTGCTCATATTCCTGATGGAACAGCATCTGATTACAGGATGGACATTTTACCCATAAATTATCTGGCACATCATTTGACTGCACCAGAGCTTTAATTTTGGGCAAGACAGAATTTGTAATCCAGTTCATGTTTTTGCCTCCTGTTTCAGACAGTCTGCTGTTAACTGATTATGACCGTTTCATCGCTTCTGACAAGGATCGGCAAAATGTGCCAACAGAATTTACCAGTTTTTCTGTATCCAGACTTTCTTCTGCGCAGGCCTGTTCAATGATAGACACCATCGCAGAGCCAACGACCACACCATCTGATATATGGGCAATTTCTGCTGCCTGTTCGGCAGTTCTGATCCCAAATCCAGTGACAGCTGGAAGGCTACTTTCCTCACGGATACGTGTGAAGGCAGCATTAATTGTGTCTTTTGCTGCACTTTTTGTTCCGGTTATTCCTGCAATGGCAACGTAATAAATGAAACCGCCAGCTTTTTCCAGAACAACAGGCAGGCGTTCACCAAGAGTCGTTGGGGTGACAAGCCGGATAAACGAAAGACCCGCCGTTCGGGCATCATCACATAATTCGCTGTCTTCTTCAGGCGGCAGATCGACAATGATAAGGCCATCCACACCTGCGGCAAGTGCATCTGTGATAAAAGTATCTTTGCCATAAATATAGATAGGATTATAATAGCCCATCAATATAAGCGGTGTATCTGGATGACGTGCCCTGAAGGATTTGGCCATATCCAGAGTTCCAGCTAGGGTCATGCCTTTTTTGATAGCCCGCAGACTAGAAGCCTGAATGGCAGGGCCATCAGCCATTGGGTCAGAAAAAGGCATACCAAGTTCGATCATATCTGCACCATTTTCAACTAATTTGTCCAGAATAGCAGCAGAAGCTTCAGCAGACGGGTCGCCAGCAGACATAAAAATACCTAGAACAGCTCTATTATCGGCTTTGGCATGGGCAAAACATTGAGAAATACGATTGCTCATATAAAAAAGTCATCCTGTCTTTTCCGGCTTTTTAACATCACGCCTTGTCATTTGTCCTCTTACAATTTGCCTCGGGCTTCCAGCAGAGGTAGGACAGCTTCAAGATCCTTATCGCCGCGCCCGCACATATTCAGGATCACAATCTTGTCTTTATCAAGGGAAGGCAGCAATGTGGAGGCAAAGGCCAGTGCATGAGAGGGTTCTAATGCCGGAATAATTCCCTCAAGGCGCGAGCACAAGTGAAACATATCCAAAGCCTCTTCATCTGTTGCGCTGACGTAATTCACTCTGCCTATATCATGAAGCCAAGCATGTTCTGGTCCAATGCCCGGATAATCAAGACCTGCAGAAATGGAATGCGCATCTTTTATCTGGCCTTCTTGTGTCTGGAGAAGATAGGTGCGGTTGCCATGCAAAATGCCAGGTTCGCCGCCTGTCAGGCTGGCAGCGTGTTCGCCTGTTTCAATTCCATGACCAGCGGCTTCCACGCCGTAAATAGCTACACTCTTGTCGTCAAGAAAGGGATGAAAGAGCCCCATTGCGTTTGATCCGCCTCCAATACAGGCAATCAGAGCATCAGGCAGACAGCCTTCAGCTTGTTTTATCTGTTCTTTTGCTTCTTTGCCAATGACAGATTGAAAATCGCGCACCATTTCAGGATATGGATGTGGGCCAGCGACTGTTCCTATGATGTAGAAATGTGTTTCCGGATTCGCGACCCAATAGCGCAAGGCCTCGTTCATGGCGTCTTTCAGTGTTGATGTGCCTGATGTGACCGGATGGACTCTTGCGCCCAGTAGACGCATACGATCAACATTCGGCTTCTGACGGCGCACATCTTCCGCGCCCATGAAAACTTCACATTCAAGATCGAATAAGGCACAAGCCGTTGCTGTGGCCACACCATGTTGGCCAGCGCCTGTTTCAGCAATGATTTTGGTCTTTCCCATGCGCTTTGCAAGCAGAGCCTGGCCTAGAACATTGTTAATTTTATGTGCCCCTGTGTGGTTTAGCTCGTCCCGCTTCAGATAGAGCTTTGCACCACCAAAATGTTTAGTCAGCCGGGGAGCAAAATATAAAGGGGAGGGCCGGCCAATATAATGTCTCTGATAATATAATAATTCCGATTCAAACTCAGGGTCAGATTTAGTTTTGGTATAGGCCTTTTCAACCTCCAAAATCAGCGGCATCAGTGTTTCAGCAACAAAGCGCCCGCCATGAATACCAAACCGTCCCGCTTCATCAGGCAGGGTTTTGTATGAATTGGGTGCAGTATTGCCCATATGACTCTCTATCTTTTGTTATGTCACTTATAATACATGTGTAAGGAACGCAGTTCGACTGGATGATACTCTACCCGAATTTTGCAGCTTTCACAAAGGCAGAGATAGCTGTTTTACTTTTTTTTCCACGGTTTTTTTCCACACTGGATGATACGTCAACACATGGTGCGTTAGTGAGGCTGACTGCCTCAGCAACGTTTGCTGCTGTCAGCCCCCCAGCAAGCATAAAAGGCAGAGGCAATTCAGCTTCTGCCAGATACTGCCAGTCAAATGACATCCCTGTACCACCTGGAAGGTTTGGCTCATTAGTTATCATTGCTGTATTCGGTGCAGCGTCAAATAACAGCCAGTCTGCACAGTCTGAAAATAATTCAGCCTTTTCTATGTCTGATTTGTTTGCCACTTTGATAACAGGCATCACAGGGAGGGAAAATTTTGATTTAATTGCCCGCACACGTTCTGCATTTTCATTCCCGTGAAGCTGCAGCATATCTGGGCGTGCCGCGTCAATAATTGCGGTCAGATCATCATCGCTGGCATCAACACATAAAGCCACACGTCGGGGTGGGACAGTCAGCTGCGTATCAGAATCAGCAGCGTCAGCTAGTGCGCGGGCCTGTGCTAGCTGCAAATGACGAGGTGAGGCGGGAAAAAACACAAAGCCAACCCAATCAACACCAAGTTGTGCACAATGCCTATAGATATCCAGTGAAGATATACCGCAGATTTTCACAGCTGTTGTCATGTTTGACCTGGCTCTGTTTTGAAATTAAGAGGACTGATTAGTTGTCTGAATGTCACTTGCTGGCAAGGAATCTTTTGGGTTGATGAGCATAGTGGCCCGATGAGATTTGGCCATTAAGCTGCTGTTCTGTTTCTTCAATATAGGCTTCTAGTTCAGATAACTGTTTTGCCTTTGACCAAAGACGGGCTTTAAGGCTGAGAGTTTGAAACCAGAAAATTGTAGCCCCTGTGATTGTGCCCAATCCAAAGGTGGCAAGCACAAACACCCAAATCTCTGCACGCATAATGGCATGCGTGGGCCAGAAACGGATTGAGATTAAGCCCTGATTTGAAGTGACAAATCCTGCCAAGATGACACCTGTGATGACTAACAGGGTTAACCAGCACATACGAGTGATGAAGCGCATCATTACGCCCTTTACTTATCTTGCGGTTACACAGTCTGGCAAAGTACAGACGGTTCAGCAGGCTTATTTGTTCAACCGTTCACGCATTCCCTTACCCATTTTAAAGAAGGGCATGCGTTTTGCTTCAACGTTCACGGGTTCACCGGTGCGCGGATTCCGGCCAATCCTGGCTTCGCGTTCGCGTACGGAAAACGCACCAAATCCTCTGAGTTCCACGCGATCCCCATCTTCCAAAGCCTTGGTGATTGTCTCAAAGACGGTGTTCACAAGCTGTTCAAGATCTCGGTGATATAAGGATGGGTTTTGTTCTGCCAGTCGGGCTATCAACTCAGACTTTGTCATACGCGTTACCTTACTTGCTTCTAAACCGAGTAAAAGCATGACTGTTTCCACCGCAAGCGTCAAGCTATCTATAAACGTGCGTATGAAATTAAAGCTCCGTGTGGAATCAACCACGCGGAGACTTGTCTAAAAATGTTATTAGGTATATTTCTAGAAGGCTGCCTAACCGTCTGAGTCAGCTGTGCCACCATCATCTTTTTTTGCGAGTGCAGCGCCAAGGATATCGCCAAGGCTTGCACCACTGTCTGACGATCCATAATCAGCCATTGCCCGCTTTTCTTCAGCGATTTCACGCGCTTTGATTGACAGTGAAAGGTTGCGTGTTTTCTTATCAAACTGTGTGACGACAGCATCAATTTTCTCATCAACAGCAAACCGTTCGGTTCTCTGCTCACTGCGTTCACGCGACAGATCCGCTTTGCGGATGAAACCGTTCAGACTATCGCCAACACGGACCTCAAGACCACCATCTGTAATTGCTGTGATCGTACAGGTCACCACACTGCCTTTTTTGACCTTTTCCATCTCACCAACATAAGGGTCATCGCTCAGCTGCTTAATGCCGAGGGAAATGCGCTCCTTTTCAAGGTCAATTTCAAGAATCTTGGCTTTGATCTGATCACCCTTGTTATAGCCTTCGAGAGCAACCTCGCCGGTCTTGTCCCAGGAAATATCAGACATATGCACAAGGCCATCAATTTCTTCGGTCAAGCCAACAAATATACCGAACTCAGTTATGTTTCTGATTTCTCCTTCAATTTCAGCCCCGATTTGGAAGTTGTCCTTAAACTCTTCCCATGGATTGGCTGTAGTTTGTTTCAGTCCAAGTGAAATCCGACGTTTCACCATATCAACATCCAAAACCATGACATCTATTTGCTGGCTCGTAGACACAATCTTGCCAGGGTGCACATTTTTCTTTGTCCAGCTCATCTCAGAGACATGCACTAGACCTTCAACCCCCTCATCAAGTTCAACAAATGCACCATAGTCAGTTATGTTTGTAACACGGCCAGATAGTTTTGAGCCAATAACAAATTTTTCAGCTGCATTTGACCATGGATCTGAAAGAAGCTGCTTCATACCAAGCGAGATGCGCTGCGTTTCTGCATTAAATCTGATCACCTGTACATCGACAGTCTGGCCTACCTGCAGGGCTTCTGAAGGGTGATTGATCCGCTTCCATGCAATGTCAGTTACATGCAGCAGGCCGTCTACTCCGCCTAGATCAACAAACGCGCCGTAATCTGTGATGTTTTTGACAACACCCTGCAAAACCTGCCCCTCTTGAAGGTTTGAGACAAGCTCTGAGCGGGCTTCTGCTCGTGATTCTTCCAGAACTGATCTCCTAGACACCACAATATTGCCACGTCGTCTGTCGATTTTCAAAATTTGGAAAGGCTGTGGAGTTCCCATTAACGGACCAATGTCGTGGATAGGCCGGATGTCTACTTGGCTGCCTGGCAGGAATGCGGTTGCGCCAGATAAATCAACAGTAAAGCCACCTTTTACGCGCCCGAAAATAATGCCTGTAACGCGTTCCTGTGCTTCAAACGCATTTTCCAGAATAATCCAAGCTTCTTCACGTCGAGCTTTTTCTCGGCTGAGCATGGCAGCGCCATCACGGTCCTCCATCCGTTCAACATAAACCTCAACACTGTCGCCAGCCTGAATCTCGGCATCTTGACCTGGGGCTGCGAACTCACGTAGCGGCACGCGTCCCTCTGATTTCAAGCCCACATCAATGGTCACATAATCATCTGTGACCTCAACGACTTGGCCTTTAACGACACTGCCTTCAATGGCAGTGTCTTCTGCAAAGCTTTCCGCCAAAAGCTCGGCAAAATTTTCCAATTTAGCATCCGCTGCTGTTGTTTTTGACAAAAGTGTTCTCCGTGAAGTCGTCAGTGCGGTCTCTGACCGTTAATAATGAGATATAAATGTCATTGAGGAGTAATCTCATCACTCTCTGTGCTGGTAACAGAGAAAGCAGCTCTGAACAGATGCCAGTTTTTAACTGTAATCCTGCTTCGTAATTTTCTGACGCTGTAAACTTTCCAGCCAATATTGTTTCAGTTCAGATAAGACTTTATTCAGAGGCGAAGTCTCATCGGATAGTTTAATCTATATTAACTTGCAATCTCTTAGACGAGATAGTGCAAGCTCCAACACTTCTTCTGCATTCTTGTTGGAAGAGTCAATAAGAAATGCATCATCTGCAGCATTTAATGGGGCAACTGTGCGGTTTTTGTCACGGCAGTCACGTTGTATTAAGTCTGAAAGCACTTCTGAAAATTCGATTTCCTCCCCGGAGGCAGTTAACTCCAGATGTCGCCTTTTGGCCCGGATATCCGCTGCCGCATCAACATAGAATTTTGCATCAGCCTCTGGCAGAACAATAGTGCCGATATCACGACCATCTAAAACAGCCCCATTTTTATT
>CABYIQ010000001.1 GCA_902518965.1 uncultured SAR116 cluster alpha proteobacterium | reverse complement strand
GCCAGAAACAAGGCCAACATATCCTGTACCAACGACAACAATGTTCATTTACGCCTCACTCTCAAATTCAAAATCTCTTGCAAACACTTCATCATTTTTCAGAAAGAAGGTTTTCAACACGTGCTGTAATAGCATGACCCAAAGCAATATGACATTCCTGAATATGCATTATAATTCTGCTGGGAATAGCAACAAGCAGATCAGCAAAGTCTACCATCTGTCCCCCTGTTTCTTCGGTGAACGCAATGACGCTGATCTGATTATCTTTAGCGGCTTTTGCGGCAGCCAGAACATTCTTTGAATTGCCGCTAGTTGAAATTCCCAACAGCACATCACCTGGCTGTCCTAGTGCTTCGACTTGTCGTGCAAAAACGCCCTCAAACCCAAAATCATTTGCATAAGCTGTTAAAAAAGATGTGTCAGTTGTTAGGGAGAGAGCGGGCAGGCCAGGACGCGGCTTGGTATGGTCAAAAGTTGCCACAAATTCAGCTGCCAGGTGCTGAGAATCACCTGCTGACCCACCATTCCCACATAACATTAGTTTTCCACCTTTTCGCATAGAGGCCGCAATCATCTGTGCAGCTTGTTCTGCAGGACCAGCACAAACTGAAATCATTTTAATTTTTACTTCTTCTGAGCGATGAAGGATTTCAGAAATCATAATATCTGACATTAACTGAACCCTGATTGCTTTTCTTGACCCAATCTTTATGTACCCTTATGTTCTGTAACGCAAGAACTGTGACGCGATGATGAAAGTCAGTTGGATTCATGAAAATCAGAAAAGCAATCTTTCCTGTTGGTGGCTTAGGCACGCGATTCCTACCAGCAACAAAAGCAATGCCAAAGGAAATGCTTCCTGTCGTTGATAAGCCCCTAATCCAATATGCTGTTGAGGAAGCAGCTGCCGCAGGTGTTGAAGAATTTATCTTCGTGACTGGCCGCAACAAATCAGCAATTGAGGATCATTTCGATCATTCCACTGAACTGGAAAATGTGCTGCAGGCAAAAGGAAAATCAGAAGCGTTAATAACCGTACAGCAGATGATGCGCGAGCCTGGTTCAGTATCTTATGTGCGTCAACAGGAGCCTGCTGGGCTAGGTCATGCTGTTTGGTGCGCGCGCAATCAGGTCGGAAGTGAGCCTGTTGCTGTTTTACTTGCTGATGACCTGATTTTGGGGACACCAGCTTTACAGGAGATGGTAGATGCCTATCGAGACGGCAATATGGTGGCTGTTATGGAAGTTTCACCCGAGGAGACCAGTTCCTATGGTATCATCACACCTGACCATGAAAAGGGTCCCCTGATAACGGTGAAGGGCCTAATTGAAAAACCAGCTCCTGAGAAGGCACCATCAAACCTAGCTGTTGTCGGCCGTTATATTATTGAGCCTGGTGTATTCACCAATTTAGCTGAGGGTCATAAGGGTGCAGGAGGCGAGATTCAACTGACAGATGCATTAGCTTCACGAATTGGCAAAGCGGCCTTTGCTGGTCTGAAGTTTTCCGGACAGCGATATGACTGTGGCTCAAAAATCGGCTTTATCAAAGCGAACATGGCTTTTGCGCTCCAACGCCCTGAGCTACGCGCAGAGCTCCATAAATGGCTAGCAGAACAAATCTCCTCATGAAACATAAATTTGATCCCACGATTTTGAGAAGCTACGATATTCGTGGCCAATTTGGGAAGACCCTTAACACAGACGACGCCTTTGCCATCGGGGCTGGCTTTGGCGATCAAATAAAAAAGTCTTCGGCGGGACATATTGCCGTTGGACGGGACGGACGCCTTTCATCTCCTGTTCTGGCAGCTGCTCTGATAGACGGCCTGAAACGTGCAGGCTGCCATGTTTATGATATCGGCATCGGGCCAACACCCATGCTTTATTTTGCAGACAGACATTTAAATTGTGACGGGGCCATTCAGGTAACGGGTAGTCATAATCCACCTGATTATAACGGTTTTAAAATTGTGCGCGATCATCAGAGCTATTTTGGCGAGGATATTCAGAATCTGGGTGAATCCTGTGCCCTTGGGCTGTCATTGGCGGGCGCTGGCACGTCTGAACAGGTTTCTGTGTTTGACAGCTATATTGACCGTTTGCGCAAGAATATTGATTTTGGTGGTTTTTCTGTTGTCTGGGACACTGGAAACGGAGCTGCCGGTCCGGCGGTTGATGCTCTCGTTACAGGTATTTCCGGAACACACAAAACCCTATTCACAGATATAGATGGCCGGTTTCCCAATCATCACCCTAACCCAGTTGACCCCGATACGCTGAAACTCCTGAACGAACAGGTTCAATCAGCGGGTGCAGAATGCGGCATTGGATTTGATGGTGATGGCGATCGCATTGGTGTGATTGATAAGACTGGCAGACAGGTTAGTGGCGATCTGCTAACAGCTTTTCTTAGCCTTGATATTCTGGACCGGCACAAGGGCGCAGAGATCCTGTTTGACGTGAAATCAAGTTCAACAGCACTTGATATTGTCCGCCAAGCTGGCGGCAAGCCTCTTCTTTGGCGAACCGGCCACAGCCACATGAAAAAACGCTTAAAAGAACTGGGGGCGCCCTTAGCTGGCGAAATGTCAGGTCATATTTTCATTGCTGATGATTTTTATGGTTTTGACGATGCCTTATATGTGGCCTGCAGGTTTCTGTCCCGGCTTACCCATATGAAGCAGAAAGGAAATGAAAGCCTTACAGATTTTCTTGACCGACTGCCCCCAAGTTTTACTACGCCTGAATGTCATATCCATTGCCCAGACAATGAAAAATTTACCGTTGTTGAACGGCTGTCGCAGCAGATAAGTGCTGTGATGGCGGCCGAGCAGATAAATCTGATCGATGGAGTGCGGCTGACCACCGCTTCTGGCTGGTGTCTGATCCGGGCTTCAAATACTGAACCAGCACTTGTTGCCCGTGCACAAGGTGAAAATGAAACTGCCTTAGACGAAATGATTGAGTTTCTGCGCAAACAACTGAGAGCGGCAGGCATTTCATGGGACGGTCCATAGCCTATCCTGAACTCACTTACTCACAAATCTAAACACCATTTCATGATCCGAAAAGATTGATTATACTTACGGCCGAAATGGCGTATCCAATCAATGGTGAAAACGGTACCACGAAATCTTTGTATCATATCAGATTTGCCAGATGAATGATTTCACCCTGTCCTGCCGACAGACAATTCCTATTTACTGGAGACAAATATTATGGGCTACATCGCACACGGAAACCTGTCTGTAGACTCCGCGCTTCTTACCTTCATTAACGACACATTGCTGCCAGAATCAGGTAAGGATGAGGCTTCATTCTGGACTGGATTTGATGAAGTTGTCCATCAGCTTGCACCGCGCAATGCTGAAATTCTCGATCGCCGTGAAACACTTCAGAGCAAACTTGACAACTGGTTGAAGAAACGCCGTGAAAAGGGCTTTGATGAGGCTGCATACACAAACTTTTTACGCGAGATTGGTTATATCGTGGATGAAGGTGATGATTTTGTTATTTCCACAGAACATGTTGATGCAGAGATTGCAACTATAGCAGGCCCACAGCTAGTTGTGCCCGTCATGAACGCTCGTTATGCCCTGAATGCCGCCAATGCCAGATGGGGCAGCCTTTATGACGCGCTTTACGGCACAGATGTCATCGCAGAAGAAAATGGCCTTGAAAAAGGGACGGGATATAATCCAGCACGCGGCGCAGCGGTAATTGCCAAAGCTAGAGCCCTACTGGACGAGCGAGTTCCGCTAACAAGCGGATCATGGACGGATATTACCAGCCTGAGTTGCGTAGATGGTGTGTTGAAAATTATGACGCCCAATGTTGAAACTACGCTGCAAACATCTGAACAGTTTGCAGGCTATGGTGGAAAACCAGAAAACCCTACATCTGTTCTTTTGAAAAAGAATGGACTGCATATTGATTTGCAGATAAATCCTGGCGGCCAAATTGGTAAAACTGATCAAGCTGGCATTAACGATATTGTGCTGGAATCAGCTCTGTCTACGATTATGGATTGTGAAGATTCAGTCGCTGCTGTCGATGGTGAAGATAAAGTTTTAGCATACAAAAATTGGCTGGGACTGATGACAGGCAGTCTTTCTGTTGAAATGCAAAAAGGCGGAAAGACCTTCACCCGGTCATTGAATAGTGATCGGGAATATACGGCACCAGATGGAACCGCACTTTGTTTACATGGTCGGTCACTGATGCTTGTGCGCAATGTAGGTCACCTGATGACAAACCCCGCAATTCTGCTGAAAGACGGAAGCGAAATACCGGAGGGTATTTTAGATGCCTTCATGACTGTGCTTGGCGCATTGCCCGACCTTGAGCGCAAAGGGAATTCACGCACTGGTTCTGTTTATATTGTGAAACCAAAAATGCATGGGCCAGAAGAAGTGTCTTTTGCCTGTGATATTTTCAATGCTGTTGAAGGCCTCTTGGGACTGCCAGAAAACACAGTCAAAATTGGCATTATGGATGAAGAGCGACGCACAACAGTCAATCTGAAAGAATGTATCAGAGCAGCAGCTAGCAGAGTTGTTTTCATCAATACTGGTTTTCTGGATCGCACAGGAGATGAAATACATACTTCAATGGAAGCAGGACCAATGATCCGCAAAGCAGATATGAAGGAGGCTGCTTGGATTTCAGCTTATGAAAACTGGAACGTGGATGTCGGGTTGCGCTGTGGTTTTTCCGGCGTTGCGCAAATTGGTAAAGGCATGTGGGCCATGCCAGATATGATGGCCGAGATGATGACACAAAAAATTGGCCATCCACAGTCAGGAGCAAATTGCGCATGGGTACCCTCACCCACAGCCGCTACGCTGCACGCCTTGCATTACCATCAAGTTAATGTGTTTGCTCGTCAGGCTGACCTGACAGGACAGGCACGGGCAAAGCTTGGTGACATCTTAACCATTCCTGTTGCCCAGCGGCCGAACTGGTCAGATGCCAATATCACAGCTGAGTTAGAAAATAATGCGCAAGGCATTTTGGGCTATGTTGTGCGTTGGGTTGACCATGGTGTGGGCTGCTCAAAAGTACCGGATATCAATGATATTGGCTTGATGGAAGACAGGGCCACCTTGCGCATTTCCTCACAACATATCGCAAACTGGCTGCATCACAATATCTGCTCTGAAGATCAGGTTATGACCGTTATGAAGAAAATGGCCACAAAAGTTGATGCGCAGAACAAAGATGATCCATATTATGAGCCGATGTCCGCAGATTTTGGTAGCTCAGTTGCCTTTAAGGCTGCCTGTGACCTAGTTTTTGAGGGTCGTGTTCAGCCGTCTGGCTATACAGAGCCAATTCTGCACCAGAAACGGCTTGAGAAAAAAGCTCGAAATAGATCATTATGACAACGGTTTTCTCCCTTGACCCACATATTTCAAAGACGCCTGGTTTTCCAAAAGAGGGGATCACCTTTTATGACATCAGTCCCGCTTTGGAAAACGCTGTTGTTCTGCGCCAACTGATAAGCCGCATGGCAGAAGTTGCCCGCAGATTTGAACCAGATATCATTGCAGGGATTGATGCACGGGGGTTTTTATTTGCGATGCCTCTGGCGTTGGACTTGAATTGCGGGACAGTGATGATCAGAAAAGCAGGCAAGCTACCAGGAAAAGTTCTGGAAGAATCCTATGCCTTGGAATATGGAACGGCACGTCTGTCTTTACAGTCGTCACGTGCACTCACTGGAAAGCGGGTGGTTCTTTGTGATGATTTGCTGGCAACCGGTGGCACATTAGCGGCTGCAGCAAAACTAATCAGCCGAGCTGGCGGCACCCTCTCAGGTGCAGTGTGCGTTATTGAACTGACCGGGCTAAATGGCCGCGAGAAATTGCCTTGTGATGTTGTTGCTCTTCAACATTACGAATTCTGATGAACCCAGCGCAGTCAAAACCAGGACAGGCCGCGCGGATAAGCTGGATTTTGTATGACTGGGCATCGTCACCTCTGCCGACCTTGCATGCGACTTTCGTTTTTGCTGTCTATTTCACCACTGTAATTGCTCCAGAAAAAGGAAGTTTTTACTGGGCGCAAATGACAGCCCTATCGGCCTTCCTCTTGGCGTTTGCAGCCCCAATAATCGGGCGATATGCAGACAGTAAAGGACTAATCAAACAGGGCTTCATTGTCAGTTCTGTCATTGCAGCAGCTGTGACAGCTGCTTTATGGGTTATTCAGCCTTCATCTGATTTTATTCTGTTGGCATTGATTTTGTCCGGCCTATCCATTTTCTTCAGTGAAGCAGCGTTTTTGTTTTATAATGGGCTGTTGCCGCTAATTGGCAGCAAGTCAGAATATGGCCAACTGTCTGGCTTAGGGTGGGGCAGCGGTTATATTGGAGCAATTGTGGCACTGCTTCTGGTTTTGTTTATCCTTATCCTGCCTGACCCACCCCTTTTCGGATTTAATGGTGATAAAGGTCTATCTGTGCGGCTTACCATGCTGTTTGCAGGCGCATGGCTAATTATATTTGCGCTACCCTTATTTATATTGGGACCAAAGCCGGCTGCCCGTCCGCTGGAAGGCAATTTCACAACACAAATGATCGCAAGCTTAAGACAGGCTGGATGCATTCCTGGTATGAAACGGTTTCTGATAGCTAGAATGATGTTCACAGATGGTCTTGTGACATTGTTTGCCTTTGGAGGAATATTTGCCGCGAAGGTTTTTTTCTTCAGCCAAACGGAAATCCTGATTTTTGCAATTGCGTTGAACGTCACAGCAGGGCTAGGGGCGATGCTGTCTGGCAAACTGACAGACAGTTTTGGTCCATCCCTTGTGATGCGTGTATCTCTGCTCAGTTTGACTGGGCTGGGTATCATTGCAATAATGGCAGCGGACAAATCTGTCTTCTGGGCAGCCAGCCTTATTTTGGGTCTGTTTATTGGCCCCTGCCAGTCGGCAGCAAGGGTCTGGATGGCCAAGCGTGTGCCAGCAGAACATACAGCTAGTATGTTTGGCCTATTTGCCTTCTCAGGCAAAGTAACGAGCTTTATCGGTCCTTTGCTTTATGGCTGGCTAGTCGTCTTTACAGGCCATGAACGCAGCGGGATGGCTATAGTGATCATCTTATTATTATTAGGTTATTTTATTCTGCCGCCACGGCATAATGAAGCCAGCTGATCAATTCTTTTTCATGGATTTGCGATATTCGTCACGCAGACTGTCTATTGACACATCCCGGCCATTTCGGCTGACATGCCAATACTGCCATCCATTGCAGGATGGCTGATTTTGCAAGGCAGCCCCAAGACCGTGAATTGATCCCTTTTGTTTGTTGTCCGTGAGCAAAGATCCGTCAGCACAGACACGAGCCCTGACCTGCTTCGCTTTGTCAAACAACGTGTCACCTGCTGCGAGCCATCCACCTTCCACAAGCGCGCCAAAAGGCACGCGCGGCTGTGCCCGTTTCTCGGCCGTTGTCAGGATCTCATCATCAACAATTGGCTGAACAGCCGCGATGCGTTTGGTGGCCATCTTTACATAATCCTTATTCTGTTCAATGCCGATATAATGACGGCCAAGGCGCCTAGCAACAGCACCTGTTGTCCCTGTGCCAAAAAACGGATCTAGGATTACATCACCCCGCTTTGTTGATGATAAAATCACTCGTGCAAGCAGATTTTCTGGTTTTTGTGTTGGGTGCGCTTTCTGACCGGATTTATTCTTTAGACGCTCTGAACCTGTGCAGATAGGCATATACCAGTCTGAACGCATCTGCACTCCATCATTCAGGGCCTTCATCGCATCATAGTTAAAAGTATATTTTGATGTCTCACTCTTTGCCGCCCAAATCAGGGTTTCATGCGCGTTGGTAAACCGGCGGCCTCGAAAATTTGGCATGGGGTTTGATTTACGCCATACGATATCATTTAAAATCCAATAGCCCAAATCCTGCATAGTACGCCCGAGTCTGAAAATATTGTGATAGCTGCCGATTACCCACAAAGCGCCATCATGTTTTAACACCCGCCGGCAGTTTTTCAGCCAGGTCTCGCTGAGCTGGTCATAGGCGGCGAAACTGTCAAATTTATCCCAATCATCAGTGACTGCGTTCACTCGTGATTGATCCGGACGTGTCAAATTGCCCGTTAACTGCAGGTTATAAGGAGGGTCTGCGAAAACTAAATCAACAGAATTGTCAGGTAAGCTAGCGAGCTTATCAACGCAACTCCCCTGTATGATTATATCCGTTTTCATGTGATTTTTTCCACAGCTAGAATTGAGCACAATCCAATGGGTGACAGCAAAACTCAACAAAGTCAACTGTTTATAAGAACAGGCTAAAGTGAAGTCTATATATTGTGGGCGAATCTTCTACACCAACGAAATCTAGTAATGTAATCAGAAAATGCCGGACATTACCGCGGATAGTCAGCTAAGTTGTTTCGGCAAAACATTCAAGCGCTGATACAGCGTCCCTAGCGGGACCCTTTTTTCAGTCTGTTCTTTATTGGTGCAAAACTTTTACGGTGATGCGGGGTTACCCCAAATTCCTGAAGAGCATTCAGATGGCTTTTTGTTCCATATCCTGCATTTGTTTGCCACCCATAATCAGGATAGGCGTTAGCAAGGTCGCACATCACCTCATCACGGGCCACTTTTGCTAGAACAGAGGCCGCCGCAATAGATAAAGAACGGCTGTCACCTCTAATCACTGCCTGACCAGGCACATCAAGAGGCGGTAGGAGATTGCCATCAATTAAAACCATAGAAAGCTGGATATTGTGCCGTTGTGCCAGCAAGTCTGCAAGAGAATATACGGCATCTGCCATCGCTGAAAATGTCGCTGATAAAATACCGGCCCTATCTATTTCAACAACTGAAGTGTGTCTGATTGCCCATAGATGACCGTTATCTGGAGCGCAAAGTTCCTGTCGGATTTGTTCTCTTTTCAATGCCGATAATTTTTTTGAGTCAGTTAAAGTTTTCGGCAGCTTGTCTTTTCTTTGAGGATTAATCCAGAAAGCAGTCGCTGTTACCGGGCCAGCCCATGGTCCGCGTCCGGCCTCATCAACGCCAATGACGGCGCCTTGTCTGCAAAAGGGCTGTTCCAAAGTGTAATCCGGCTTATCTGGTGCGGCTGTCACATATCTGACCATATCAAAGGCTGTTTACCTAAAAAATTACCCTTCATTTGCCAGATGACCGACCCGCAAGACCCGTTTCACGCAGTCGCGGCATAATTTCAACAAAATTACAAGGCCTGTGCCGGTAATCCAGCTGATGCGCCAGTAAATCATCCCAGGCATCTCGGCAGGCAGAGGGCGAGCCGGGTAGGGCAAACAGATAGGTGCCGCCAGCAACTCCTGCGACCGCACGACTTTGCAAGGTAGAAGTACCAATTTTCTGAAATGACAGGAATCTGAACATTTCGCCAAAGCCTTCAATTTCTTTTTCAAATAAAGATCTGAACGCTTCAGGGGTCACATCACGTCCGGTAACGCCAGTGCCGCCAGTGGAAATGACACAGTCAATTTCAGTATCAGAGATAAATCTGTTCACCTCTGCGGTAATTGCGTTAACATCGTCCGTGCAAATTTCACGAGCGGCAAGTGTGTGACCCGCTTCAATCAATCTGCTGGCCAGAAGGTCTCCTGATTTATCTTCGGCCAGACTGCGTGTATCAGAGACAGTGAGGACTGCAATCCGAACAGCGATAAAGGGCCTTGTTTCATCAATTCTTGACATGTCTTTTTCCTAAAATGTTGCAGAAACCCATCACTGAGATGATGCCAGCCGTCTGTCTGCTTTTTGGCCGGCAACCAAATCAAGAAGTGACGGCATGGGCTGACCCAGCTGGTTGCGGTAAATAAATAGATAGCTAAGCACGCCTTTGATATAATTTCGTGTTTCGCGCGCCGGAATTGATTCAATCAAAAGAAAACTGTCATCTTTGTGGTCAAGTTTGCGCAACCATTTATTCAGATTCCCAGGCCCGCCATTATACGCTGCCAGCATACGCACCAAGTCCCCATTTATATGCGGCTCAGCTAACAAATGGCCGATGTATTTTTGTCCCAGATGCAAATTCAGTGTAGGATCATGGAGCTTATGCTTATGAGTGCGCCGATAACGCCTGTCTTGAGCAATGAACGCTGCGGTGGCCGGCATGAGCTGCATCAGGCCAGCTGCCCGTGCGCGGCTGCGCGCTAGTGGATAAAAGCCTGATTCCTTTCGGATAATAGCCAAAACAAGAGCTTCATCCGCAACAAAACCTGTCTTCTCTGACAACAAAGGATAGAGCGCAGCATAAATTTGTTCACCCGTATCGCGTTGATGCAGATCAGCGAGCCTAAAGGCCAGACCGGGCATATGATTGCGTGTCGCGAAAGCGATCAGATCACGCTGAAAAGCAGGTGGCATTTCCTCAACAAGATACCGCAATTCACGCGCAGCCCTTGTCCAGTTGCCAACCTGCAACAAGGCCAGCGCACGCTGGCCACCTCTTTGCGCGGCAAGCCAGGCCCTGAAATCATCTGTAATAGCAGGTAAAGAAAAGTCAATCTCATAACGCTGGCCAGCAGCCTGCACAGCCATAACGCCATAAAATGTTTCCGGATATGTTGCGGCAATATTCATATAGCTGTCCGCTTGTAATGGCTGGCCAAAACGCATTGCGACCCGATGTGCCCAAAAGGCGGCACCCGCACGCAAAACATCAGGCGCATTTTCCATTTCGGCTAATGTCTTGAAAAAACTGCCCGCAAGCTCAAACCGCTCTGCACGCCAAGAGGCTAGACCGCCAGCCCAATACCCCATAAAGGCCTGTTCGGTGTCCTTGGCAATTGCCTGTCGGGCTGCCCTTACGGCTTTGTCATCAACACCAAAAATAAAATAAGCATGTGCAATTTCACCACGCAAATGTGCTTCTTCAGAAGCGGTCAAATAACGCAAATTCGATTTATTGTTGATTATATCCAGGGCGCCTGAAGGATGTCCTCTCCGGATCGCTCGCCTTATTTCCCTAGCTATGCTTGCTGTGCGGCGTGGAGCAGACCTACCTTTCCATGATTCCGGGATGGTCGCCCGAAAACTTTGCGGCCTCGACAGGCCAACACCGTTCAGGTAGCCCTGTTTCGGGGCTTTGGCTGACTTTGCACCTTTTGGCTTTCTCTTATCAGACAACCATTTGATGCGGCTAGCAGAGGGGTGGTCATTATAACGCGACAACCAGACTGATAGGTCTTTGAAACTTGACCGCCAGGCGGTAGGGTGCAGATATTTCTGCGAAAGCACATGTCCCATAAGAAGATCGCTGTCCAATGTCTTGATCAGCATTGCAGCTGCTTTAATCTCACCATCTTCCTGTAAAGCAAAAATCTGACGGTATGTGTCCGCATCTTTGGAGGACAAAAACTGTGGCAGCTTATCCGCGGCGCCAACCGGCGTAGGTCCAACCGCTGCAGACAAGGTCAAAACAATCCACAACATTTTCATCTTCAAACTAAATCTGTTCCGCATTGACTATTCTCTGCACATGGATTTCAGAACTAAAAGATCATGAAAAGCCTGTTGTTTCATCTTTGGGGCCCGTAATAAATATGCTGGATGCAAACTAGGCAGAACAGGAATCACATTCGCCTGTCCTGTATCACTAAAATCAATCTCCTGAACCTGACCCCTGAGTTTTAATATACCAGTTGTAGTGTTCAACAACAGTTTTGCTGAACTGCCCCCGAGCGCAAAAATCACCTTCGGAGCTTTCAGCTGAATATGGCGACGCAAAAAGGGCCACATCAAAGCCACTTCTTCAGATGTGGGAGTTCTATTTCCTGGGGGACGCCAAGGCAGGATATTTGTTATATAGACATGCTGACGGTCCAATCCAATTGCAGCCAGCATTTTATCAAGAAGCTGACCAGCTGCCCCTACGAAAGGCAGACCCATCCTGTCTTCATCTCCGCCCGGAGCTTCACCAATTATCATGATTTTCGCTTTTGGATTGCCATCTGCAAAGACAAAATTGCTGGCTGTCTTTTTCAATGCACAACCATCAAAACCCTCCATAGAGATCCGTAACACGTCCAAAGTCTTTACAGCAGCCAGATCATAACCGGGCGTCTGGGATGAAAACAAAACAGGCACTATATCGTCCAATGCCGCCGCTGCGGCAGACAGTGAGCCTGCTGCTGGAAGCTTTTTTTGCCGCTGAACACCTGCTTCAAGTGACGTTGGTTGCAGCTCTGCCCGCGGCGCCGGGCTATCAACAAGAGCTACGTCAACCCCCATCTCCATCTGCCAATGCAGGGCAGCTGCAAGCTCAGAATGTGTAACATACGACGTTGTCATTGCATTTTGTGTCCAGAACAAAAAATTACCGCCAGAATATAATGACATATCAGATTGAACAAGTATGCTTTCTTGTGCCATTGACACGGTGATATTCTGCAGGTCAAGAAACAATACTAGAAACACTGGACTGCGAGAAATGAAACGCATAGGACTGAGTATAATTCGCAGACTGTGACGAGGGTAGAAAACATGGAACGTGAAACAATGGAATTCGATGTGCTGATTGTTGGTGGAGGACCATCAGGCCTGTCAGCTGCCATCAGACTGAAACAGCTAGCTGATGAAAAGGGCCAGGACTTATCTGTCTGCCTAATCGATAAAGGCAGTGAGATTGGGGCACATATTTTATCCGGCGCTGTTCTTGAGCCTCGCGCCCTTAACGAGTTGATTTCAGATTGGGCAGATAAAAATGCGCCTCTTGAAACAGCTGTATCTAGTGACAAATTCATGTTTTTAACCCAAACAGGTTCGATTCGGTTGCCCACACCGCCACAGATGAACAACCATGGTAACTATATTATTTCACTCGGTAACTTCTGCCGCTGGCTTAGCGATCAAGCTGAACAGTTAGGCGTAGAGGTGTACCCTGGTTTTGCTGCCGCACAAGTTCTGTTTTCTGATGATGGCAGCGTAAAAGGTGTTGCTGTTGGCGATATGGGAATCAGTAAAAATGGTGAGAAAACCGATGGCTATATGCCCGGAATGGACTTGCTAGCAAAACAAACGATTTTTGCTGAAGGCTGCAGGGGTCATTTAACCAAAGGTCTGTTCGAAACTTATGAGCTAAGAGAAGGCAAAGACCCGCAGACATTTGCCATTGGCATTAAAGAGCTGTGGGATATCGCCCCTGAAAAATCAAAGCCTGGCACTGTATGGCATTCTGTTGGCTGGCCACTTTCAGCGGATACATATGGTGGTTCATTTCTGTATCATTTGAACGGAAATCAGGTAGCTGTTGGTTATGTAGTGGGTCTTGATTATAGCAACCCCTATTTATCGCCCTTTGAGGAATTTCAGCGCTTTAAGACACACCCGAAGGTCCGGTCCATTTTTGAGGGTGGGCGGCGCGTATCTTATGGAGCGCGTGCTCTGAATGAAGGCGGGTTCCAGTCGATTCCAAAACTAACCTTTCCTGGAGGTTGCCTTGTTGGTTGCACAGCTGGGTTCTTGAATGTGCCAAAAATCAAAGGCACACACACCGCCATGAAGTCAGGCATGCTTGCCGCTGAGGCTGTCTTTGACCTTATGGCTGGTGACGCGACTGGTAAAGAACCTGCTAGCTATGCTGAGAAAATAGAATCTTCATGGCTGTGGTTTGAATTGTATAAAGTGCGAAATATCCGCCCTGCCTTTACAAAAGGGTTATGGGCCGGTATGAGCTATGCTGCGCTTGATACCTATATTTTCCGTGGAAAAGCTCCCTGGACATTTCACCATCATGCCGATCACACCTATTTGAAGCCTGCAGCAGAAGCTGTTCAAATCAATTACCCCAAACCTGACAATAAGGTAAGTTTTGACAGAAATTCATCTGTGTATCTGTCTGGGACAAATCATGAAGAAAATCAACCTGTTCATTTGACCTTAAAAGATGACGCTGTGCCGATTGAACACAATCTGGCCTTGTATGACAGCCCCGAGCAACGTTATTGTCCGGCCGGAGTTTATGAAATTGTGCGTAATGAAGATGGCTCTAACCCCAAATTACAAATTAATGCGCAAAATTGTGTTCATTGCAAAACATGTGATATCAAAGATCCAAGCCAAAATATCAGATGGGTTACCCCGGAAGGGGGCGGCGGTCCAAATTATCCCAATATGTAAATAGGGTTTGTTCCGTCATAACGCTCAGTCAGATGTGCAGTGGAAACAGGGCAAACAGTCAATGCGGAAGATTATAGCTGCCTTTTTGATTATAAGTTCTTGCTTCTTCGTGTCTTGCCAGTCCATTTCTATATCCGAAGACAGAAATGAACCTCTAAATCAACAGGATAATAGAATAGCCCCAAATTTACCTCCCTCAAAATCAGGACAATTTCTTGCGGCGCGGCAAGCTCTATTCAACGGGGATAATGTTGCGGCTGGATTTTATTTTGACCGAACTTTATCTGAAGGTAGTGATAATTTAATGCTGTGGGAACAGAGTTTTCTGAGTAATTATCAAAGTGGAAACCTAAAAAGAGCAGCAGAAATAGCTGCTGAACTAGAGCATTTAGGTAGCGAATTCAGTCTGTCCTCTGAGCCTGCCTTAAGCGCTGCAGTGAACAGTGGTGATTGGGAAGCTGTTATTGCGCTCAGTGATAAAATTAGCCTGACAGACCATGGTTATATGTTTGCTGCTGGGTTGCGAAGCCTTGCCCTTATTGGTCTTGGCGAACCAGAGACCGCGCTGCGGGAACAACAGCGCATGATAGATTTCATAATTAACACAAAAATAGATATTCCACATGAAATTCTGACGCTTCATCAAGCCTATTTTGCGGAGATTACAGGTAATACTGCAGAAGCAATTTCTCTTTATAAATCCATAAGCCTGCGCAATAAAACAGCCAGCTATACTCTAATTGCTACCACTGCCGGCCTATGGCGACTTGGCGCACATGACAATGCAAAAGCTATGCTCCGCAAATATCAGGGAGGGGAATTAGCTTCTGAGTGGCTGCTTCATCTATACAAAACCCGCCAAACAAAACTGCTTCGACAGCTAAACGTACGCCAGCTCTTTGCTCAGTTTATTTTTGAGTTCAACTGGTTTGGCAGTGCGCCTTATGGCCAATCCCTGATCCTGCCTCGCATACATTTAGCTTTATCCATTTGGCCTGAACTTGATCTTGGCCAACTGATTTTAGCGCAAACCTATTTTGATCAGTCGGACTATGAGAGAGCTGTCGACTATCTAAATCAGGTTACCGGTACCAGCCCCTATTTCAATCAAGCCATAATGCTAAAAATGGAAATTGCGCGGCAAACAGGGAATGCACACTCAGCTTTCATCGTCGCAGAAAATGCTCTTGCCGAATTAACTGATTTCGGCACAGAGGCGATGTTTGCTCATGAAAAAGCGCTGATTTTGCAACATGCAGGAACAATTGCAAGACGAGAAGAGTTATATCACCACGCTATCGACTATTTTGAACAAGTGTTGGCTTTAGGTAGACAAACTAACTTTAACTATCGAAATCTCGGCATAAGTTATGAGCGTACTGGCCAAGTTGAACTGGCAGAAAATGCCCTTCAAAAAGCACTTCAACTCAACCCTGATGATTCACTTACATTAAATTATATCGGCTATTGGTGGGTTGATGAAAACAGGCGTATCGAAGAAGCTTTTGAATTGATAAAAAGGGCTGTTAATTTGCAGCCAACATCCGGTTATTTTGCTGATTCCCTTGGCTGGGCCTATTTCCGACAAAGTAATTTTGATTCAGCTGTGCTGTGGTTAGAAAAAGCTATACAGCTGGCCCCTACAGATCCCGTGATTGTAGATCATCTTGGTGATGCATATTGGAAGGTCGGGCGCTTCCTTGAAGCACGTTACAAATGGCGACAGGCTTTGGATATGGGGATTGAAGACAAATACGCTACTATAATTGCGGAAAAAATGGCAGATGGACTGGAATAGCCTCGCCCCAGCAAAAGTAAATCTGAGCCTAAATATAACAGGCCGTAGAGCGGATGGATATCATGAACTCATCTCATTCGCTGCTTTCACTTCTTATGCAGATCAGCTGATTATATCAAACAACAGACCTACCGGCCTGACCATCGGCGGGCCATTCGCAACTGAACTTCAAAAAAATCTTCAGGATAATCTTATCAATAAAACAAGAAACGCTGTCTTAGCAGCTGGATTCAAGCCACAACCCCACCACATCCATCTCGAAAAATACATTCCAGTAAGTAGCGGCCTTGGCGGCGGATCAAGTGATGTTGCCGCTTATCTTCGCTGTCTTGCAGATATGATGGAGTTAAGCCTATCTGAAAAACAGCGCTTATTCTGTCTGGCAAGTGACATTGGCGCAGATGTGCCTGTTTGTCTTCGCCCCGGTTACCAGATTATGCAGGGGGATGGAACAGATGTTCGTCCAGTCAAACTTAAAGAAGGAGACCTTCACTGCGCTATCGCCAATCCTGGACACCCAATGTTGACGGCTACAATATTTAGCGCACTACATCCGGAGAATTATAGCTCAAATTTAATTCCTTTTGCAGAACATGATATGCTCCAGCTCAAAGATGTACTCGCACTTGGTAATGATTTGTACAATCCAGCAATACGCATCTGTCCGCAGATCGCCACTTTGATTCATCGGATGAAAAATTCATCAGTGGCCGATGACTTGTTAGGGGTAGGAATGTCAGGCAGCGGCGCAAGTTGTTTCGCGCTAAGTACCTCTAAGAATATCGTTAGTCAACTTTGTGAAGAGCTGAACGCATTTGGATTCTGGGCAGTGGCTACAAGCTTGATCACATGAGTAGGGGCAGGAAAATCAATTGCTACGAAACACTCTAATTCAGATTGCTTTTAGCTGATTTTTTCATTGATCGCCATAGACTTAGTGAGTATATTCTCGCGAACAATAACCGATTGGTACTCAGTTCAGTCTGGCGATTTTGGCATGAGGTACTCACTTTGTCAGAACGAGGCCAAAGGTTCATGATGGGGCGTAGCCAAGTGGTAAGGCATCGGTTTTTGGTATCGTGTATCGTAGGTTCGAATCCTACCGCCCCAGCCAATGTTAGTTTCCAGGGTCTAACGAAACTTTCCCTTTTACCAGTCTGTAACCACCCTGTGTTGTTTCAACGAGTGGGGCTTTTGTGAAACGGGCTATTTTCTTTCTCAGACGATAGATATGCGTTTCCAACGTATGGGTTGCAAGCATATTCTGATAACCCCAAACTTCAGATAAAAGGACCTCTTTTGAAATGGTATCTGGCCAACTCTGGAAAAGCTTTTTGAGCATCATAGTTTCCTTTGCTGTCAAAAAAATAACGCGATGTGTGTCCAAACAGGTGAGTGTCTTCTTGTTAGGCTGAAACTCAAACCTCTGCGTCGCGAATCTTACATCATCCGATGCTTTATCTTGGCGCAGATGTGCGCAGACCAGCGAGAATAATTCACTGAACCGCATAGGTTTAGCAATATAATCACTTGCCCCTTTATCAAGGCCTTTGACAATATCTTCTTCATCCATTTGGCCTGTAAGCATGATAATTGGTTTTTGAAATCCATGTGCACGCAGACGTTGACAGATATCTAAACCATTTCCGTCAGGAAGTTCCATATCCAACAAGATTAAATCAGGTTTAAATGTGTCAATTTGATCAAATGCCTCACTTGCCCTGGATGCTTCTGCAAAGGCCATGACACCTTTACTGCGCAGTTGGCTAGACAGAACACTCCGCAGATAATAATCATCATCAACCAAGAGAATCCGTGTCAAGAGCGGCAAATTTTCGGTATCCATGATATCAACTCCAAAAACCGACCTTACTTCAAGTTTAGCTTTGTGAAAAAGTGAATATAAATTTGCATAATGCCAGAAAACGACGTAAAAGCTAGGTTTGTCGTTCAGAACTACGAATCAATAATGAAGTCATCAAACAATGCAATATTCAGCATCACAAATTGATTTGAAATTTGACCGCATTTCAATGACCCTGCGCCGAGGTGGAGCTGTCATGATCCGGGATGGCAAGGGCCAGGCAGCATTAGTGAGGGCTGCTGAATTTTCAGATATTGCACCTGAGCGCCCTGAAGATATAGCAATAAGCTCAGAAACACTCTGTCTTACCAAGCGGCACATGACATCATTCGGCCGGACAGTTCCGGATAAGGTGAGTTGCTTTACCGTGCCAGCTGAAACTTTTGATGATGGTCAGATTACAGCTCTTATCTTAGGAGATGGAACGCTTCTACCTGCAAATGCAAATATCCTGGGAGAGCATGTGGACAGCCTGCCTGATATGGCATGCCGGCTGCTGCGGGCCGTAAAGCTGATACCAGCAGCACTGCTTAGCCGTATTTCTGCGCGTAATCAAAGCCAACAAGCTCGCCTAGCTGAGGGCTTTCACGTCCCTGTTCTTGATCTGCACGAGCTGACAAAACTCACAGAGGATAAAGAACCTGAAATGAGTATCAGCATTACCGCCACGTTGCCTCTTGCAGCCGCAGCTGATGCAAAGATTGTAATGTTTCGACAACCTGCCAACAGAGAAGAACATTTTGCAATTCTCGTTGGTAAGATCAGCCCCCAAACGCCCCCTCTCGTGCGACTGCACTCACAATGTGTGACAGGTGATATTTTGGGCAGTCTGAAATGTGACTGTGGTCTGCAACTTCAGGCTGCATTAAAACAAATGACGAATGCTGGTGGCGGTATCTTGCTCTATCTTGCGCAAGAAGGCCGGGATATCGGCTTGCTGAATAAAATCAGGGCCTATGCTTTGCAAGATGCTGGATTAGACACAGTCGATGCAAATCACCGACTAGGGTTTGAGACAGATGAGCGCGAATTCAGCCCTGCAGCAGCTATGCTGAAGGCGTTAGGGGTAACAACCATCAAGCTGATGACTAACAATCCAGATAAGCTGGGCCAACTGGGAAAATATGGCATCACTATTAACCAGCGAATTAGCCTGAGTCTGCCCGCAAACCCCCATAATCATGACTATCTGAAAACAAAAAAGCTACGCACCGGGCATCTGATTGAGTCAGAGTAAAACAGGTTGCTTTTCTATTCTCTAGAACCAAACAGAGCAGAGCCAACACGAATATGTGTTGCTCCAAATCTTATTGCTTCTTCATAATCACCGCTCATGCCCATAGACAGGCCTGTTAAATTATTTCGGGATGCCAGGGTATTCAGAAAACCAAAATGAATGGCTGCCTCTTCATCAACAGGCGGAATACACATCAAACCTGCAATGGGCAAGCCGACCTCTTCCCGACAGAAATCAACAAAACTAGATAAATCACGAGGAGAAATGCCTGATTTCTGGGGCTCGTCTCCTGTGTTAACTTGGATGAAACATTGAATGTTTTTGTTTTGCTGAGCTGCTTCCTTTGCTATAGCAATGGCGATCTTTGGCCTGTCAATTGTGTGAATAACGTCAAATAGCCGCACCGCATCAGCTGCTTTGTTTGACTGCAGGGGCCCGATAAGATGCAGACGCAATTCGGAATACTGATATTTACGGTTCGCCCAGCGTTTTTTTGCCTCTTGAACCCGATTTTCGCCGAAAACGCGATGGCCCGCAGCCAAACTGGCATCTATACGGTCTTTCTGTTGTTGTTTGGACACAGCAATCAGAGTAATTTGCTCCGTCGGTCTGTTGCAGCTACGTGCCACCCTGTCAATTTTCGTTCTAACTTGAGTAAAAGCTTTTGAAATATCTGAAAGTTCCATTGCCTTCACCTTCATCTTCTATCCACGCGTATTTCATTAACTTTTAGGGCTTTAAAGTAATAAAATGCAAGCCTTAGGCCCAATCACTGCGTTTGTTAACATTCTTCAGTATTTCAGTTGTTGCAAAAATGACACAGCATTTGAACAAATGATAAACCTATCGCAATGTAATAATTGCTGATTTGGTAAATTTAAGTATTGTAAAAACATTGTCAATTATGATGAAAATTAACCTTTTTGGGAGAAAAATTATGCGTAAGATACTTCTCGCATCTACAGCTCTAGTTGCTCTGGGTTCAGTCTCAGCAATGGCAGCTGACATTTCCATCTCTGGTTCATCGGAGATGGTTCTTGACATGGGTAATGCAGCTAATGAGGATGACTCAGCACTAGCAAGTGAAACAGACGTCAACATCCGTTTCTCTAACACCTCAGATTCCGGTATCACAACCTCATTGAATTATGGTATTGATGAGGGTGGGGCTAACGATGATATGATCGTTTCAGTCTCAGGCATTGCTGGTCTCACAATCAGCTACACGAATGCTGGTGACGACCATGCACTTACCGCTGGCGATGTTGAAGCCTCAGGTACTGCCGAAGAAGCAGGTCCTGCCGCTGCTGATATGCATGCAAACACCTACACAGGTGCCCTTCCTGGAATTGGTAATGACCATGTAACGGTTACATTACCGTCATTGATAGACGGTCTGTCAATTTCTGGTTCACTTGGCAACACCGCTGCTACAGGCACACATGCTGTGGCTGATGCAACTACAGGTGAAGCTTCTGCTTACAGAATTGCTTACGACGCAGGCGTAGCAAACGTTGTTTATGGTGAAGTAAGAGGGCATGTCCAAACTGATACTCACCTTGGCGTTACTATCCCACTCGGTGCAGCGACAATTATGATGGCGCAAAACTCCAACAACGAAACTGGCGTAGATAATTCTGCAACACTTGTAGGTGTTACTTACGCATTGGACGACGCCATTACACTTGGTTTAGAATTGGATAAAGGTGAAAACGGAACTGCAGCTCAGGATTACAGTATGACTGCTATTGGTGCAACATATGTTATCGCACCAGGTTTGTCTGCTTCGTTAACATCAGCTGATACAGATTCAGCAGATGCTGCTGGTACTGAACAGAGCCACACATTTACAAGCATCGGCTTACACGTATCTTTCTAAGTTACTTGTAATGATGTATAAGAGAGAGGCTTGGCTTCCAAGCCTCTCTTTTTTTTTAACAGGAATTATAATATGCGCCTTTTTCTGATTCTATCCGTATTCTTCGGTTTGAACGCATGTTCTGGCACGACTACCACTTCAGAAAAAGGACCAGGTTCAATTCTTACAGGCCGAGCTGAACAGGGCATAAGTCTCAAAGACATTGCCGGAATGGGCAATAACTCCAACGGCGTTGGCCTGCCAATAAACGCATTATTGTGGCGCGCTTCTCTGGATGTTATGTCAACTATTCCTTTAGATGATGTAGACACATTTGGTGGCACGATTGTAACCGAATGGTATCAGTTAAATAAAACATCCGATGAACGTATAAAAATGACAGCGTTCGTTCTTGACCGGGAACTGCGCGCGGATGGTATCCGTGTCGTTGTTTACGTTCAAAAGCGGGCCGGAAACAGCTGGCAAGACAGCGGCACAGACCGTGAGATGGGTAAACAGATGGAAGAGCTTATTTTAACACGAGCACGAGAAATTCGTGCATCAGGCTATGTTGAAACGACAAATTAAACCCTTTCCCCAAAACCGGTAGTGGTTTTTCCCTCTCAATGGTGAATTTATGATGGTCCCATTTTCGCCCTCTGTTCTTGAAGCCAAATGGCAAGCCATATGGGATAAAGAACAGTGTTTCAAAACAAATATAGATGTTGGCCGTGAAAAATATTACGTCCTTGAAATGTTTCCCTATCCATCAGGGCGAATACACATGGGACATGTCCGTAATTACGCGCTTGGAGATGTAGTTGCAAGGTTTAAGCGGGCAAAAGGTTTTAATGTTCTTCACCCTATGGGATGGGACGCTTTTGGCCTTCCAGCGGAAAATGCAGCAATTGAGCGCAATATTCATCCAGGCAAATGGACAATTGAAAATATTGCTGCCATGCGAGCCCAGCTAAAAACCATGGGTCTCTCCTATGACTGGGACAGAGAAGTAACAACTTGTTCACCTGATTATTATAAGCATGAACAAAAAATGTTTTTAGACTTTCTAGAGGCAGGGCTTGCTTACCGCAAGGAAAGCTGGGTCAATTGGGACCCAGTTGAACATACTGTCTTGGCAAATGAACAGGTTGTAGATGGCAAAGGTTGGCGGTCAGGTGCCCCTGTTGAACGCCGCCAGCTTTCACAATGGTTTTTGTCCATATCGGATTATGCAGAAGACCTGCTGGCTGCTATCGAAAAGCTTGATAAATGGCCAGACCGCGTCCGCTTGATGCAGCATAACTGGATTGGGCGATCAGAAGGCGCAACAGTTCACTTTGACTTAGAAAAAACAGGCCAGAAAATCGAAGTGTTTACTACACGGCCTGATACATTGTATGGCGCCTCCTTCATTGCCTTATCCACGCAACACCCGCTCACCACATCCTGGCAGTCAGACAACTCTGAGCTGCAGAACTTTATTGCGGAATGTGCCCGTCTTGGCACATCTGAGGCAGCAATTGAAAAAGCAGAAAAAAAAGGTTTTTTCACTGGCCATTATGCCAATCATCCACTGATTGAGGGTGAAACGCTACCTGTGTATATCGCCAATTTCGTTCTTATGGATTACGGCACAGGAGCTATTTTTGGGTGCCCGGCTCATGATCAGCGAGATCTTGATTTTGCAAATGCCTATAATTTGCCGGTTTTGCCTGTCGTTCAACCCACCCATACAGATGAAATGATCGAGATTACTAATACAGCTTATTCAGGACCTGGGCATCTTATAAATTCAGGACCTTGGACGGGATTAGATATTGAAGCGGGTAAAAAAGCAGCGATTAATGCGCTGGAGACTTCAAATTCTGGCACTCAGAAAATCATCTATCGCTTGCGTGACTGGGGGGTATCTCGCCAGCGTTACTGGGGCTGCCCAATCCCAATAATTCACTGCCCAACCTGTGGACCTGTGCCAGTTCCAGAGGAACAGCTGCCTGTGACTCTACCTGAAGATGTCGAGTTTGATACACCAGGCAACCCGCTTGATCGGCACCCCAATTGGGCAGATGCAGTTTGTCCAAAATGCGGGAAAAGAGCTCGGCGCGAGACAGACACTTTCGATACATTTTTTGAGAGCTCCTGGTATTTTCTACGCTATGCAGATCCCAATGCAGATGTAGCTTTTTCAAGGAATGCCGCCTCTTATTGGATGCCGGTTGACCAATATATTGGCGGTGTAGAACATGCCGTCCTTCATCTTCTCTATTCCCGTTTTTTCACCCGTGCGTTGTCGACGGTGGGCTATATCGATTTGGATGAGCCTTTCGCCGGGATGATGACACAGGGCATGGTTTGCCACCAAAGCTACAAGACAGTCGATGGACAATGGTTGTTCCCTAACGAGGTGGAAAAAAAGGGTGATAGCTGGCTGCATAAGCAGACGAAAGAGCCGGTTCAGGCAGGTCGAGTAGAAAAGATGAGTAAGTCCAAGCGAAATGTCATTGATCCTGAGCATATTCTAGCAACATATGGAGCAGACACAGCACGGCTATTTATGCTTTCTGATTCGCCACCAGAACGCGATCTGGAGTGGACCGAAGCAGGCATTGAAGGCGCCTTCCGGTTTATGCAGAAAATCTGGAAACTAGCACAGAAAACAGATACGTCAGGACGTGATTTCAACCCTGACAGAGTCAAATTATCAGATCAGGATGATGCTTTGTTGCGCGCTTTGCATGCGGCCATTCAATCTATTGAGACAGATATCGATCGGTTTGCCTTTAACAGATGTGTTGCCCATCTTCACGTATTGGTTAACGCCATTTCAGATTATAAGGACGATAAACAGCATAATAAGGCTATCCGCAGCTATGCTATGCGCCATTTGGCTATACTTTTGTCTCCATTTTCACCACATATTGCTGAGGAAATCTGGCAAATCACCCACGCAGATGGTCTGGTTAGCCAGGCTGCCTGGCCACAGACAGATAAAAAATGGCTTATATCAGACAACGTTGAGATCGCCGTTCAGGTTAATGGAAAAGTGCGGGCGACATTATTATTGCCTGTGGATTGTGACAAACAGAAAGTAGAGGAAGACGCGCTCAGCCTTGATGCAGTTAAGAAATATCTGAATAATCAGTCACCAAAACGGGTAATCGTAGTACCGAATAGGATTGTCAATGTCGTTTGTTAAAAAATTGGTGGAAAAAATCGCGCCCATTATTATTCTAGCAACAATATATTTGTTCTTTTCTGCTTGTTCACTACATACCATCGGCGAGGTTAAAAAGTTAACAGAGAGCCATCTGCGCAAAATTGAACTATCCGAAGCGCAGTCCCGCAATGAACAGCTTTTAAGACAAACATTGGAGCGCCAGATTGGCTCAGCTCATACAGATACACGATATAACCTCAGTTATAGCCTGACTGGAGCAAGTCGGTCTACTCTATCTGCCTCAGGAAGCTCATCAACGCTTAATAACACCAAGATGTCGGTTAATTACAGCTTAAAAGATAATGAGACTGGAAATGAATTGACTAGTGGCGTGGTTTCCGCCACAGCCACCTCAGGTACCATCACATCTTACTATGGTCAAAGTGTCTCGGCGCAATTTGCATCCGAGCGTCTGGTTCAACTTCTAGCTGAACGCGTGTATCAAAAGCTTCAGCTTCATTTCTTATCTGCTGAGAACTAAATGAAAATTGCTACCCGAGATATTCTCGGACTGATATCAAAGCCAAATCCAAACTATCTTGCTTACCTATTCTATGGCCATGATGACGGACTGGTCAGGGAGCGCGCCAGAAAAATTGCGCTCCATTTTACAGATCAAATTGATGACCCTTTTTCTGTTTCTCGACTCTCCGGTCTGGATGTAGCAAAAGATAGAACGCTCCTACCGGACAGCTTGAACGAACTACCTGCTTTTGGCGGAGTGCGCCTTGTTATGCTATCTGGCATGGGCACAGAAATGACAGAGGCTGTGAAAATTGGCTTCAACTCTTTGCATGGCATGGCGAGGCTAGTGATCGAGGCACGTGACGTCAATACAAGACACGCCTTGGTAAAATTCTGTGACCAGCATGTTTCTTGTGCATCTGTTGGCTGTTACCAGGATGATAACCGTTCATTGAGCGATTTAGCCCAGCAAGTTTTCAAGCGTGAGAATATACAGATCAGCAGAGATACGCTTTCCCTACTAGTTTCCCAGCTGGGCAGTGACAGAGCCGTTTCTCGCCAGGAAATCGAAAAAATGGCATTATTTGCCGGGTCTAATGGCAAACTGACAGAAGAAGATATTCATGATGCACTTGGTGACAGCGGCGCTGTGATAGGAGATCAAATCACAATCGCTATCCTAAACGGGAATGTAACACAGTTTAAACAGATTTATTCCCGCTCACAACAAGATGGTCAGCCTCCAATAAGTCTACTCAGACAAATATTATCGTTATTCAGAAATATGCTCTCAGCTCGGCTGACCATGGAAACGGGAAAAACAAGCACAGCCGCTATTTCCAGCCTCAAGCCACCTATTCATTATAAAATCAAACCTGTGGTCACAGCGCAACTTTCCAAATGGACATCAGATCAATTAACTGAGATGATTGGCCGCTTGATTGCTACGGAAATTGATATGAAAACCAAAAGCACAGTCAATCCATCAACACTCACCGGACAGACTTTACTTGGGATCGTGTTACGAAGCCGCAACCTAAACCAGTGACAAATCTATTTTGCCTGCCTCAGGCCGATTTTGGACAAAAGATCCTCAAGCTGCTCAAGCGAGGTTACCTTTAATGCCACTTGGCCTCTGTCATTCTTTTCATCCCAGTCCAAACGCATTAATAAGCCAAGTTCGGTGCGGGCACGAATCTCCAAGGCCTTGATGTCAGACGATTTTTCCTGCTGTGGTGACGCTGTTTTGGATCTGCTTTGTGATTTGATCAACGCCTCAACATCGCGGGCAGACAGATTGTCGCTGATGATCTTTTCCGCTAATTGCTCAGCATCCTCACGGCCAATCAAAGGGCGGACTTGACCCATCGTTAAAATGCGTTTGATAATCTTGTCCCTTATTCCCTGCGGCAATGATAAAAGCCGTCCAATATTTGCTATGTGTGATCTTGATTTACCCACAATATCCGCAAGTTCTTGCTGTGAGTATCCGTGTTTTTCCAACAGAACCTGATAACCCTCAGCTTCCTCAATAACAGACAAATCACGACGCTGAATGTTCTCAATGAGCGATAATTCAGTCGCTTCTTTATCCTCAAAATTTGAAATTATTGCCGGAATCTCGTGCAAAGCAGCCATTTGTGAAGCGCGCCAACGCCGCTCGCCCGCGATCAGTTGAAACTGGGAGTTGCGGTTTGGATGAGGTCGGACAATCACAGGCTGCAACAAGCCACGGCTTTTTATGGAAATTGCCAACTCTTTTAGCTCATCAGAATCAAAAATGCGCCGCGGTTGCCATGGCCCAGGCACAATCCATTCTATAGGTAAAGCCTTGATATCACGCCCAGCATTGTCAGCATCTTGACGAATAGCATTAGCAGTGTGTGCTGACCCTTTAGTGGCAGCCTGAATAGGCGAATCACCTAACAAGCTTGACAAACCACGGCCAAGGCGTTGTGCATCTTGTTTTCTCGAGGATTTTCCTGGTAGTATTCTGTCTGTCATGCGACTTTTTGTTCCTGTTTAAGAAGTTCAGCTGCCAAGGCAGCATAAGCCTGTGAGCCAGCACATTTTAAATCATACACCAATATAGGCTGGCCAAATGATGGGGCCTCAGAAATGCGTACATTGCGCGGTATAACGGTTTGATAAACGGTAGCACCAAAATGGGCACGCACATCAGCCTCGACCATCTCAGACAGTTTGTTACGTGTGTCATACATAGTCAGAACTATACCCTGCAGCACAAGTTCCTGGTTCAAACTAGACTGTACAGTTGTAATAGTCTGTGTCAGCTGTGCTAGACCCTCGAGAGCGTAAAATTCACATTGAAGCGGCACAATTACAGTATGCGCGGAACAAAGTGCATTTACTGTCAGTAAACCGAGCGACGGCGGACAATCTATAAGAATGTAATTAAAATCAGCTTGAAGAGCAGAAAGCTGATCTGCCAACCGATATTCGCGTCTGTCCAAAGAGCTCAATTCGACTTCAGCGGCAGACAAATCCATTGTTGCGGTTATAAGAGACAGACCGGGAACTTCTGTCTTGACAATCGCATCAGTTACGCTGCATTCCCCAGTAACCAGCCGATAGCTGTTCATCTCACGTGCTTGAGGATCTACCCCTAACCCTGTGCTGGCATTACCTTGCGGATCAAAGTCAACCAGCAAAACACCCATACCACAGGCCGCCAAAGCTGTGGACAGGTTCACAGCGGTCGTTGTCTTGCCAACGCCTCCTTTTTGGTTCGCCACAGCTATAATTTTAGCAGACATAAAACAATTAACCTTCTGATTAATAGACATTTTTATCTTTTTAGATATATGATTGAAGAATCCTGATCAGTTATACTGGGATAGGATATTACTGTTAGTGTTGACGATGTCGGCAGTTCGGTCAATTCCTCATTTACCCCCCTTCCTTTCAAAAACAGATAGGAAAGTCTAGGATGATCCTGTTTCTGTGTCAGCTGAATTAATTTTGAGAGTGGTGCAAGCGCACGCGCTGTAATGATATCAATATCTAAAAACGGCAACTCTTCAATACGGGCGTGATGAATAGTTGCATGCACATCAAGTTTAGCCAGGGCCGTTCGCATAAACGCTACTTTTTTCGTATCTGATTCGACCAAATGCACTTCAAATTCTGTCAATATAGCAAGGATCAAGCCTGGCAACCCTGCCCCAGACCCAATGTCCATGATCCGTCCCGGTCTAACAGGCAAATGAGTGATCAATTGCGCACAATCCAAAATATGGCGTTGCCAGACATAAGGCAGGGTTTTTGAAGATACAAGGTTAATGCGCTGTTGCCATTTTTTCAGCAAACTGACAAAAGTCTCAAGTTTTGCTTCTGTTTCACGTGAAACATTGAGATAAGCACATACCTCTTGCTGGGTGCTTTCAGATGGAAAAATATGATTGAAAGTCAATATATGCTCTACAGCTCTGTCGCTTGCACCTGCTCAGCCTGAGACGATGTGACTGTACGTTCTTTTTTAAGATACCGCAGAACAGCAACCAGAGCTGCTGGCGTCATTCCCGGAATACGGCTAGCCTGTCCAATTGTCTCAGGCTGGTAGCGCTGGAGCAAATCACAGGATTCAGCAGACAGCCCGCCGATCGAGAGAAATGAAGTTTGCGGAGGTATTCTCAATGCATCATCACGCCGCATGGCCTCAATATCTGCCTGCTGACGCGCGAGATAACCAGAATAGCGGCAATCTGTCTCAAGTTGACCGTGCAATTTGGAGTCGATGTCCCCCAATTCAGGCCATAACCGCTTACAGTCAATAAGGCGAACTCCTTCTAAAGCCAGCAATTCCGCAGGTGTTTTGGCACCACCATCACGTGAAACAGGCAGACCTTTTGCAAAAAGTTCTTTCGGCCGTTTTGGATTTGTGTTTAAAAGCGCCTGTGCCATCGACAAATCTTGCTTTTTTGACGACCAGTGACGGCGCCGTTCTAGCCCGACACATCCAATTTCTATGCCCTTATCAGTTAAACGCTGGTCAGCATTATCAGCACGCAAGAATAATCTGTATTCAGCACGTGATGTGAACATTCGATAAGGTTCTGGCGCTCCTTTTGTAACCAGATCATCTATCATGACACCGATATAAGCATCTGCTCGGTCAAGGACAAAATTCTGTTTTTGTTTTGATGATGAAGAAAGGCTGAGGGCAGCGTTTACGCCCGCAATGAGACCTTGTGCAGCCGCCTCTTCATATCCCGTCGTTCCGTTTATCTGTCCAGCTAGAAACAAACCGGGTAAAGCTTTCAGCTCGAGAGAAGATAATAATGCCCGTGGGTCAATAAAATCATATTCAATCGCATAGCCAAATTGTAAAATCTTAGCCGTCTCAAGACCCTCAATTGATGCAACCAGAGCGGCTTGTACTTCGCGTGGCAGGCTCGTAGATATCCCGTTGGGATAGACTGTATGGTCATCAAGGCCCTCAGGCTCCAAAAAAATCTGATGTGAATCCCTGTCCGCAAACCTATGCACCTTATCCTCAATAGATGGGCAATAACGTGGGCCTTGCCCTTCAATCTGGCCTGAATAGACAGCAGACAAATGAAGGGACTGTGAAATAATCTTGTGGGTTTTTGAATTGGTACGGGTTATAGCACAATCGATTTGCGGGACATCTATCTGGTCTGTCAACGTAGAAAAGGGAACAGGGTCACGGTCAGCGGGCTGCATAGTCAACCGCGACCAATCAATTGTGCGTCCGTCAAGTCGGGCGGGCGTACCTGTTTTCAATCGACCAACTGGTAGCTTCATCTCTCGCAACCGCTTTGCCAAGGCGAGTGATGGGGCCTCGCCAACACGCCCAGCTGGGGTCCGCTCTGAACCAAGATGAATTAAACCACCTAAAAATGTACCTGTTGTCAGAACCACAGCATCTGATTTGATCATCTCGCCATTTTCAGTTAGGATCCCCGAGACACGACCCTGATTTATTTCAATATCGGCAACGGCGCCCTCAAGAATTGTCAAATTCTTCTGGTGAGCCAAAAAAGCCTGTATCGCCTGTCGGTAGAGTTTACGATCAGCTTGTGCACGTGGGCCGTGAACAGCTGGACCACGCGACCTGTTCAACATTCTAAACTGAATACCGGCTTTATCAATTGCCCGCCCCATTAGCCCATCAAGCGCATCTATCTCGCATACAAGCTGACCCTTACCAAGGCCGCCAATCGCCGGATTACATGACATTTCACCAATTTTGTCGGCTTTCATAGTGACAAGAGCGGTCTTTACACCCATGCGTGCTGCTGCCGCTGCTGCTTCTGTCCCAGCGTGGCCGCCACCAATTACCACAACATCAAATTTTCTGAGTGTCATTTTTTTAATCCGCACATTTAGCCAAAAATATAAACTTTTCAACTAAAACTACTAATTTGCCCTAGCTGCTTGTATTTCCGGTAATCTACGCTGTTTCACGTGAAACATCAATCTTCAGCACCGGCCAGAAGGCTGTGATGGATTGTTTATGCTTTATTTGCCTATGCAAAAGTTTGAAAAAATATGATCAAGAACATCCTCAATGTCAACATGCCCAAGAATACGGGACAGCGCTAGTGTAGCTGACCTGAACTCCTCAGCCACCAATTCTGTGTGGTTAGCTACAGATAAATGTAGGCTCGCCCCTAAATGCTCCACAGCCTGGCGAACTGCCTGCTGATGGCGCACACGTGTTAGTGTAATGGATGATGAAGTGCGGTTCAGATTCTGGATAATCTCCCCTAGCCGCGTCTCGAATTCACTCAGCCCTGATCCGTCTTTTGCGCTTATGGATAGAACGGTTTCTTCAGAGGCGCAGTCTGCTGCGTGCCGTTTGTCATCAGTCACTAAACCCACATCACTTTTGTTCAGCAAAATGAGGGGTGTTTGTGGCCCCCAAGTGATGATTTCATCCATATCTTCAGACCAGCCAGGCTGACTGCCATCAACAACAACAACGAGAATATCTGCGTCTGCCGCTGCCTGTTTAGCCCGCTTAATGCCTTCTTTTTCTACAGGATCATCTGTCTGGCGCCATCCTGCTGTATCTTTTACCGCCACTGAAACGCCCGCTATTTCAAGACCAACCTCTATAGTATCCCTTGTAGTGCCTGGCATAGTCGACACAATCGCAGCTGGACGTCTCGCCAACAAATTCAACAAAGTCGATTTACCAGCATTTACTGGGCCCGCCAACACAATAGAAAGTCCCGTTCTGATGATCTGGCCTTTGTGAAAATCAGCCAAACCTGCTTTCATGTCATCGTGAATTGTTTGAATTCGGTTTCTAATCTGCGTTTCTAATGTTGTAGGGAGGTCTTCGTCGGCGAAGTCTATTGAGGCCTCTAACTCGGACAGGCAGGAAATTATTTCCGTCCGCCAATTTTCAATAGGCCGGCGCAGACTGCCTGCCATCTGCGCGGCAGCCTGAACACGCTGCAGAGATGTATTGGCGTCAATCAGATCAGCAAGCCCTTCAGCCGCTGTGATATCCGTTTTATTATTATCAAGAGAGCGACGAGTGAATTCACCCGCCTCGGCCAAGCGAAAACCTGACACAGCCGCAAGATGATTAAGGATATCTTCAACCACAGCTGGTGAACCATGGCAATGAATCTCTGTTACATCCTCTCCTGTTGCCGAACGGGGGCCAACAAATGCAATCATCATAACATCATCGATGAGATTTCCTTCCTTATCTTTCAGCCATCGCCTTTGTGCCTGCCGAGGTAGTAGTGATGTCGCCCCAAACAACTCTGGCACACCAGCGGCTTGTGGACCTGAAACACGGATAACGGCCAGAGCTGAGCGGCCGGGTGGTGTTGCTAACGCGAAAATTGTGTCTGTGAAGGAAGGTATTTTCATCATGATGGTCAAAAGTGTCATATGTGTTAAGGTTAAATATACAAACCGGCCCCGCCCTACAACTTCAAACTGGTGGACACCATGTATACAAGTTCATTTCACTCTCCACTTGGTTACATGCGCGCCGGTTCAAATGACATCGGCCTATTTAGACTTGATTGGCAACAAAAACCCTTCCTAAGGGCCGATCGGGAAAATGAGATTTCACGTGAAACAGTTAAACAGATTAAGTGCTACTTGGGCAGCCAGTTAGCAGATTTTACAGTTCCGCTTGATCTATCTAGTTACAGCCCCGCTCTTGTGAAATGGTTGTCTGTGTTAGCCACGGTGCCATTCGGTGATGTAATAACCTATAAAGAATTTGCACAAAGATGGGGTAATATTAAAGCGGCCAGAGCAGCTGGTCAGGCCTGCAAGCGTAACCCATTGCCAATTATTCTCCCATGCCACCGGATAGTACAAGCTGACGGCAAATTTGACAACTACAGTGGCGGAAACAAGACGAACCCAAGAGATCCGAATAATATTAAGAGAAAACAATGGCTTATTGATTTAGAATCGAAACAAATATGACTGTCTAACTATTCATTTGCTCAAAGAAATCATTATTTGTCTTTGAATGCCGCATTTTATCAGCTAGGAATTCCATCGCGTCAACTGGTCCCATCTGCATCAGAATACGGCGCAGCACCCACATTTTTGACAAGGTTTGTTTATCAACTAGCAATTCTTCTTTACGTGTACCAGATTTTGTTACATCAATTGCGGGGAAGACACGTTTATCAGACAATTTACGATCAAGAACCACCTCACTATTCCCGGTTCCTTTAAACTCTTCAAAGATCACCTCGTCCATTCGTGACCCGGTTTCAATCAACGCGGTGGCAATAATCGTCAATGAACCGCCTTGTTCAACATTTCGAGCCGCACCAAAAAAACGTTTAGGCCGCTGCAGCGCGTTTGCATCAACACCACCGGTCAATACCTTTCCTGAGGATGGAACAACAGTGTTATACGCACGAGCCAAGCGAGTAATTGAATCGAGCAGAATTACAACATCACGTTTATGTTCAACCAATCTTTTTGCTTTTTCGATGACCATATCTGTTACCTGAACATGGCGTAATGCTGGCTCATCAAAAGTTGAAGATATCACTTCTCCATTTACAGACCGTTGCATATCTGTAACTTCTTCTGGGCGCTCATCAATAAGCAAAACGATCAGATAAACTTCCGGATGGTTCACGGAAATTGCGTGTGCAATACTTTGCAACATCATGGTTTTACCAGTACGTGGCGGAGCAACGATTAACCCGCGCTGTCCTTTGCCTATAGGTGAAATCAGATCCATGACACGCGGAGTGTTGTCTTTTCTATCAGGATCAAAGGGTAATTCCATAGTTAATTTTGAGTCCGGATATAAAGGCGTCAAATTATCGAAATTGATCCGGTGGCGTACAGAGTCAGGGTTTTCAAAATTGATAGATTCGACTTTTAACAAAGCAAAGTAACGCTCGCCATCCTTGGGGGCTCTAATCTCACCCTCAACGGTATCGCCTGTCCGTAAACCAAACCGCCTCACTTGGCTCGGTGAAATATAAATATCATCTGGACCTGGAAGATAATTTGATTCTGGAGCGCGCAGAAACCCAAAACCGTCGGACAAAACCTCTAAGACACCTGTACCACGAATGACAACATCATTCTCAGCTAACTGTTTAAGAATTGCGAACATCATATCCTGCGTTCGCAAGGTTGATGCGTTTTCTATTTCTAGCTCTTCGGCGTAAGCAAGTAACTCTGCTGCGCTTTTAGATTTTAATTCTTGTAAATGCATCTCTTTGACCTTGGAACAAAGATGTATGAAAAGAGGAATTTTGCAGGAAGTGGAGCCCGCCACATAGTTTTGAGGAGGATTTTTGATCTATGTGTAAATATCGGCACTATTCATGCCATAAATAACTTGATCCTGTCAAATATTGTGGCCTTAAACAACCACGCCGAGATGATTAAAATGGTTCAACGACTGCCATAATTACAATAATTATCATCAAAACTGTGGGCACTTCATTCCACCATCGATATACTTTCTCGCTTAAAGCGATATCTTGTTCTAGCTGCCGACGCATTCGTGCAAAAGCCATATGCACTGCGGTCATCACGACAACACAAGCAATTTTTACCCACATCCAAGGCATTATTAATAGTTCAGGGTTCTGGTGTAAAAGCCATAATCCCAATGCCCAGGACACGACCATTGCTGGATTCATTATAGCTTTAAGGAGTCTGCGCTCCATTAGTTTAAATGTTTGCGCCCTTAAAGATTCAGCTTCAACCAGCGCATGATAGACAAACAAACGCGGCAGATATAACAAACCAGCCATCCATGACATAACGGCAATTAAATGTAACGCTTTTATCCATAAATAATCCATCGTTATTCACCTGTTTTAATTCTGATGAAATCAACAAGGTCTTGGATATGTTCCGGTGGTGTCTGTGGCACAACACCATGTCCTAAGTTAAATATGTGTGGTCTGTCTGCAAAACAATCTATTATTCTGCTAATTTGATCCTTCATTTGCTGACCCCCTGTTACAAGACATAAAGGATCTAAATTTCCCTGGATAGCTATATTTGAAGGTAGCACTCGGTTTGCCCAAAAAGGGTCGGTATTTTGATCAAGAGCAATGCAATTAGTCTCAACTTCGTTTGCATAGTTAATTAGCCCCTCACCAATACCTTTTGGAAAGCCAATAAAGGGGAGGTAAACTTCGTTTTTCCGTAAAATCTCTAATATATTTTGATGTGGTTTGTAAATTATTTCATTGCGCCAGCTAGCGGGAACAGCGCTTGCCCAACTGTCAAACAACATCAAAACGTTTACACCTTGATTTGCTTGAACAATTAGGAATTCAGCTATTTTCTCAGTCAAAATTCTGATAATCTCAATTGCTTCATTAGGTTTTTGCCACAAAAATGATTTTGTGTTTTCAAAATCGCGCGAGCTGCCTCCCTCAAGTAAATAGGTCATCAACGTCCAAGGGGCACCTGAAAATCCGATAAGAGCCGTTTTATTTGGTAAAGTCTGTCTGGTCAATTTTACAGCTTTTCCAACAGCTTCATATTTACTTGAAAGGTCTTTATTAGCATAAATCTCAATATCTTTTAAAGAAGTTAAAACGTCTAACTTAGGCCCTATACCACCTATAAAACGAACATTTCTGTTCATTGCCCATGGTATTAGAAGTATATCTGAGAATATTATGGACGCGTCAAATTGGTAGCGTTTTATTGGTTGGACTGTTACTTTACAGGCCTTTTTTGGATTTAAACAAAAGGAGATAAAGTCAGGTTCCGTCTGTCTGACTGCCCTATATTCAGGAAGGTAGCGTCCAGCTTGGCGCATAATCCAAATAGGAGGTGGATTTGAGCGTTTTCCAGACAAGGTTTCAATTAATTTCATATTTCATACTTCTATATTTAAACTATAAAAATTGATGGTTTTGCAGTTCCTGTGGAAACTTGAAATACAGTATTCAAGAATTTTAACCACAAAGTTATCCACTAACCACGCTTGAAGAAATAAAATTTGATCAAGATAAATCAATAATGTTGTTTGTTTGGTAATTTTATCCCCACATTGTCAACCTAGATAATTTATGTTTTTCAGTTGAAGCTATAAATTTAATAAAATGTTCATAAAAAGGATAATTCTGCACAATTTTTGAAACTGTCCCCTGGGACGGATGTTTTCAACATCAAAGATATGTATGCTGAGGCTATTTGTAACAAATAACGAACACGCATTGGATATATAACAACCAAAACCATGGCTCATTCATCATTACACATTCATTTGGTTTCTGATTCCACAGGCGAAACTGTCCATCAAGTTGCGCGTGCTGCGCTGGCCCAATTTCCTGATGTGCAGATACTTGAGCATATTTGGACCTTGGTTCGTACACCTGCTCACGTTGAAACAATTTCATCAGCTTTAACGCGCAATCCTGGGATTCTTCTGTATTCAGTTGTAGATCCTGAAATCAGGAGATTGATCGAACGGCTTTGCTCAGAAAGCAACATTCCCAGCCTGTCAGTTCTTGACCCGTTGATGGATATGCTTAGCTCTGTCCTTGGATATCAGCAAAACACCCAGCCTGGTGGCCAACACAAACTGGATAAAGCCTATTTTGATAGGATGGCAGCAGTTGATTTTGCCGTGAATCATGATGATGGGTTAAACATGGACAGGTTAAAGGATGCACAAATTTTGTTGGTTGGTGTATCACGCACCTCGAAGACACCGACATCAATGTATTTGGCCAACCGTGGTTATCGCGTCGCCAATTATGCTCTAGTACCAAACGTAGATTTTCCTTTGCATTTGCTTGAAAACGCCCCTGACATATTTATTGTTGGCCTGACAACAGATGCAAAAAGATTATCCATGGTCAGACGGAACCGCTTGCAACATATGTCCGACACCCAGAATGACACTTATGCAGATCTCGACAATATAAATGATGAGTTGAAGTCAGCGCGTCTGTTATTTTCTGGACAAAATTGGCCAGTTTTGGATGTATCACGCCGGTCTATTGAGGAAACAGCGGCTGCTATTCTTCATTTATATGTGAATAAGCGTGAAGAGAAATTAAACGCAGAAATTTCTGACGAGACAGCTCCATGATTAAATGGTCTTTATCTGGCCAGCCTCTAATCCTTGCTTCAGCAAGCCCGACACGTGCTAGAATGTTAGATGCAGCGAAGCTTCTGTTTAAGATCTCCCCAGCAGATATTGATGAAGAGGCCATCAAAGATAGTGCGTTGCAAGATGGGTTTTCTTTTGAAGACCTTGTGATATTGTTGGCTGAACTTAAAGCTGAGGCGGTCAGTCAACAACACATTGGTTATGTTTTAGGGTGCGATCAAATTTTGGTTTGTGCTGAAAAGCTGCTCAGCAAACCTAAAACCTTGGTTGAGGCAAGGGCACATCTTTTGGGTTTGCAGGGCCGGAAGCATGTGTTGATTACAGCTTGTGTTCTGTTTCATGATCAAAAGCGGATATGGCATCATCTTTCAACATCAACCCTGTTGATGCGAACTCTATCCGAAGCTGAGATTGACAATTATATTGCTGGTTTTCCGGAAGCTTGTATGTCTACGCCCGGTGCTTATCAGGTTGAAACGGGAGGTGCGCATCTTTTTACTGACATTGCTGGGTCAAATTATGATATATTGGGGCTGCCCATGCTGCCTTTATTGGCGTTTTTGCGTGAACGTGGCCTCTCAGCTGGAAAAACAGGCTGAAAAATGCTTATAGTTGGTTTAACAGGGTCTATAGCGACAGGAAAAACAGCAGCCGCGGCTATGCTTCGCCGTTTAAATTTTCAAGTTCATGATTCCGACAAAGCTGCGCATCAGCTTATGGGTCCAGGCGGTCGCGCAGTTGATGATATCATATCTTTGTTTGGCTCTGAAGTGGTTAATATGGCGTCAGGTGTAAATCGCATCCGTTTAGGTGATATCGTGTTTGCCGATCCGGACAAAAAAGTTCTGCTTGAACAGATCCTGCACCCGCTTATTCGTGAACAAAAACAGAGATTTATTCAGCATAACAGACTTCAGCGCAGAAAAGCGGTGTTTTTGGATGTGCCTTTGTTATTTGAGACAGGTGGTGACCGTGATTGTGACCGTGTGATCACTGTGTGGTGTCCAGAATTCCTGCAAACTGCGCGTGCTCTGCGGCGGCGGGGTATGACAGAAGAAAAACTCTCATCTATTGTAAACGCACAATGGCCACAGTTAAAAAAATGTCAATCATCTAACCTTGCACTTCCATCGTCCTTAGGTCAGGCTGAAACATTCAGGCGTCTGAAGAGATGGTTAAGAACAGAAAAACTTATTTAAAGAAGGTGTCAGCTAAGCACATGCGTCATTTGGTTCTCGATACCGAAACAACTGGATTATCAGCAAAGGATGGTCATCGTATCATTGAAATTGGCGCTGTAGAAATGTTAAATCTTTCTGTTACTGGTCGCTCGCTTCATCTGTATATAAATCCGGAACGTGACATAGATGTTGGTGCACAAGATATACATGGGTTATCTTCTGAATTTCTAGCAGATAAGCCGATATTTTCTGATATTTTGACTGAATTTACAGACTTTATTAAAGATGATTTCTTGGTGATTCATAACGCGCCCTTTGATATAGGGTTTTTGAATGCTGAGTTTTCACGTTGTGGTCATCCGCCTTTGTCTATGGAACGTGTGATCGACACGTTACCATTAGCCCGCCAGAAATACCCAGGAGCTCAAGCCAGTTTGGACGCGCTATGCAGACGATTTGGTGTTGATAATTCGCACCGTGATTTGCATGGTGCTCTGATTGATGCAGATCTTCTAGCCTCTGTATTTGTGGAATTGAAAGGTGGTCGCCAACCGGGTCTGAAATTGGAGGATGGAACAGAAGACAAACCATCAAATAATAAGATATCTGGTGAGGGTACAAATCTTTCTGGGTTTATTCTGAGCGAACGTTCCGTGAGGCCTGCACGCACATTCGCAATATCTGGTATTGAAAGTGCTGCACATAAGGACTTGTTAGCGAAGATGAATAACCCGATTTGGCTGCGTTGAGTGTCTCTGAAAACGATTATTTAGAGGGTGAATTAGATTCTTTTTTATGTTCCCCCTCAGAGTCTGCAACATTATTTCGATATAAAGCAATAAAATCTATTGGATTAAGGTTAAGCGGCAAAAAACCACCATCACGAGTTGTGTCAGACATGATGGCGCGTGCAAATGGAAATAGTAAGCGTGGCCCTTCGGTCATCATCAGTGGCTGAATATTGTCGTCGCTAATATTTGTTGCAGACATCAAACCAGCATAAGCAAGTTCAGTTACAAAGAGTATTTTCTCTTTAACCTTTGCAGTCGCCGTCAATATCAATTCAACTTCAAACAAGGTTTCATTAATGCGCTTTGCGGTAACATTTACTCCAATTTGCACATCCGGCTGACCGAGAGTTTTTACAAAACAATCTGGTGCGGCTGGGCTTTCAAAGGATAAATCTTTGACATATTGTGCGTGCACGCTGATTTGCTGTTGGGGGTCAGATGATGAATGTTTTACTGCCATTTTTTCTGTTTACTCTCTATGAGGGGTGAATTCAGACAACGAGGATCGGTTTTTTGTATCTATCAGTCCATGGGTTTACTCTCAAGCTTTCCAAAAAGTTCGTGGTTATTTTTGCGGATCGTCTTTTGTTTCGTATTGACCTTCTATAAGTTCGCCCTTCAGTGGTTTTTGATGAGCGTAAAATGAGGGTCTTTTTTGTTTTGTATCTTCAGAGCTGTAGGGGGAAAAACTGTCTTTTGATCTAAATTGCGAGGAAAAATTTGTGGAGACATTTGCTGAATAAATAGAGCCACCTAACCGGCGGAGCAGGGATTGGCCAATCAGCACCCGCAGAACCGGTATAAAGCAAAGAAGACCAAGGAAATCTGTTACATACCCTGGCAGTAACATCAAAACTGCACCCAATACTAGAGACACCCCACTGGCTAGTGTTGATGTATCCATCTCTCCTTCTCTAATTCTGCTTTGCCATTGTTTTAAAACCCATGTACCCTGACGTTTCATCAGCGCAACTCCAATAAAAGCGGTGACAAAAATGCCCAGAAAAGTAACCAATCCACCAACAGCATTGCCGATTGCAATGAACATTTCGAATTCAATCCAGCCATAAATCCCAAAAAAAATGAGAAGAAGAAGAGGCATTTTTATCCCTTTGCTTGTAACTTGGCCCAGTAAAGCTTATGTCTACTAGTTATAAGGTAAATATGGGTAGTGATTGTTGAGATACAATCTGTTACCCTTCTTGCCGTATTTAGGAAACTGATTAACTCTCTGGCTATTTGTGACGTGGACCATGCCTTTTATTGATATTCTTATTTTTGCAGCCATTGCCTTGTTTTTAATTTTCCGCTTAAGATCCATTCTGGGCAGTCGTGACGGCTTCGAACAAAAGCGCCCCGAACAATCCGCTTTTGATGGGTCTGCTAAAACGGACAATGACAATGTTCCAAAAAAGATTGTTCCTTTGCGAACTAAAAAGGCTGCCTCAGAAACCGCAAATGGACAAGGCCTCGAAGCTGTCCGACAGGCAGACCCTCTATTCAAAGATAATGAGTTTATGCAAGGCGCTGCCAGTGCGTTCAGCATGGTTTTGCAGGCATTCGCCGATGGGGATCTGTCCACTTTGCGGCGACTGTTGGCTTTTGAACTCTATGAGGAGTTTGCACAAAGCATACATGCCCGAAACAAAGAAGGCGATCAGCTTACGATCATTGTTCATGCGATTAATGATGTTCAGCTTACAGATGGATCGGTGAAAGATTTCATTGCATCTGTAACTGTTACGTTTGTCAGTGAACAAAGTCGTACAGTTACAAACAATGCTGGAGATATAGTCGAGGATGAATCAGAAGAACAGGCCGTTATTACTGATATCTGGATTTTTGAACGTGATACGCAATTGGACGACCCGAATTGGAAGCTGGTTGACACACAAAATGAGGTTGACAGCTGATTGGACCTAAAAAGCATTTGCATAAGATATAGAATTAACCCAAAAAAGGTATTTATGGGACACAACGGCAAAGACATTCCGCTAGATCCTACAGGACGGCATGATGATGATAAGTTACTTTGGGAACAAGTGACCCAAAGCGTCAGGAGAATGAACCCGCAGTCAGCTTTTCAAACACCGAAGCAGAGAGAGAGCCCCAAGACATGGCCACTAAAAACAAGTTGGACTGATCGCTCCCAGTCCGTTCAAATAAGCCAAGGAAAAGCTAAAACATCATCTGATAAAACAATGCCAGCGGACATTCGGCTGGGTGAAACGTCTGGTATAGACAGGACATCAGCTCGTCGGATGCAGCGTGGTCAGGTGCCTATAGAAGATAGATTAGATTTACATGGTCTGTCGCAAGAACAAGCGCAAAAAGAAGTTAAAGTCTTCATTGGCGCTGCTGTGCGCAATAACTTTCGGCATGTGTTGATTATCACTGGAAAGGGCCGTGACGGAAACGGCATTCTGCGTGAGAAGGTCCCGGAATGGTTGAAAGATGCGCCGCTGTGCCACCATTTAAATGCTATCTCTTATGCCCAGCCAAAAGATGGGGGAAAGGGTGCATTATACATCCGTCTGAAACGTCAGCGTGAAGAGAAAAATGACACCCTTTGGCCTTAAATCGAGACAATTACGCCGTCAGAAAGGCGTGACTTTGCAAGAACAGGCAAAAGTGTTGGGCGTATCAGCTGCCTATATTTCAGGACTTGAACACGGTCAAAGGGGCAAGCCCTCACCGGCTTTTGTTGACCAGATATGTGTCTGGTTTGGATTGATATGGGATGATGCTGAGCAACTGAAATATTTAGCACAGATGTCGCACCCAAAGCCAACAATTAAGACAGGCGGCCTTTCAGCTGAAGCGACATTTTTGGCTAATCTGCTAGCACAGAACATTGACCGACTGTCTGACGTGCAGTGTTCAGACTTAAATGAAGTCCTGAGCAGCCAGTTAGGAACAAGTAAATTATCTGCTTATATTTCATCTAGTGTGGCCGAAGCGTCCTCTGATAAGGCGTGAGCTTCATCTGGCATTTTTAATGGAAAGCTGTTATCACGACACTCGAATAGTGAACAGGTTCACAACAGAGTAAGGCGGTCCGCCATGTCACGTAATGCGCAAATTGAAAGAAAAACTAAAGAAACACAGATATCTGTCACTCTGAATATTGACGGTACCGGTCAGGCTGATATCAATACAGGCATTGGGTTTCTTGACCACATGCTGGAACAACTCGCCCGACATAGCTTCATGGATATCACTCTTAAAGCAAAGGGTGATCTACATATCGATGATCACCACACTACTGAAGATACAGGATGGGCGATCGGTGCAGCCTTAGACAAGGCTCTTGACGAGCGTGCGGGAATTAACCGCTATGCGAACAGCTATGTGCCTATGGATGAATGTCTCAGCCGAGTAGTTTTGGATGTATCCGGCCGACCATTTTTGATTTGGCAGGTTGATTTACCAGCGGAAAAACTTGGTACTATGGAAACCGAATTATTTCGAGAATGGTTTCAGGCCTTCGCAATGAGTGCTGGGTTGACCTTGCATGTAAAAAATGAATATGGCGAAAATACACACCATATTGTTGAAAGCTGTTTCAAGGCTCTGGCCCGAGCTTTGCGCCAAGCCACTGAAATGGACCCCCGTGGTGACGGGCGCATACCGTCAACAAAAGGCGTGCTCGGCGGATCTTTATAAAATAGGCGTTAGATGAAAATTGGAATCATAGATTATGGGTCAGGTAATCTACATTCTGTCCAGAATGCTATTCGTCAGGCAGCCTCAGTTGCCTGCCCCGGTGATGAAACTGAACGAATTACCACAGCACACGATTTAAAAAGTTGCGACCGGATCATCTTACCAGGTGTTGGCCATTTTGCTGACTGTTATGCTGGCTTGTCTGCAATAGAGGACATGATCGACACTTTGAATGATCTCGTTAAGGCGCAGGCACGACCATTTCTTGGCATATGTGTCGGCATGCAGCTTCTCGCTGATTTGGGCAACGAGGGCGGCACAGCTGTTCCTGGCTTGGGCTGGATTCCGGGTGATGTGATCCATCTTGGCGAGAAGATGGACAAACAGAGCCTGTCCACTTTGAAAATTCCGCATATGGGCTGGAACCACTTGCAGCTTCATCAGCCTAATCATCCTGTTTTGGCGCAAATGCGAACTCAGATGCAGGTTTATTTTGTACATAGCTATATATTTCAGCTGGCCCAACCATCGCATTGTCTGGCCACAGCTGCATATGGTGTGGATGTGGCAGCTGTGATTGGGCACGAAAATGTAATTGCTACGCAATTTCACCCTGAAAAAAGCCAGCAAGCTGGTCAGTGTTTTTTGCAGGAGTTTCTCAAATGGCAGCCTTGATAATGAAACAGTCGACAAAGTGGTGGCACAAATGACTCACCCCCCCGAGGGCAGACAGCCTCTCGTAACTGTTGAAATGGTCACAGAACTTAATGCCTATGACATTTCTGAACTTTGTGACGCAACAGAAGAAGCGATTGATGCTGGTGGTGGCTTTGGCTGGCTGGCACCTCCCCCACGCACAGTTCTGGAAGATTATTGGCGCGGCGCGCTACTCATTCCTGATGTGACCTTGTTTCTGGGAAAGTTGGATCATGTAATTGCTGGCTCATGCCAGATTGTTAGCCCATCCCGTAATAATGAGGCGCAGGCATTTGCATGCCAGCTGAGGACGTTTTTTTTGGCCCCTTGGGCACGAGGCCACGGCCTTGCTGGAAAGCTGGTTGCTGAGGCAGAGGACTTCGCTCTGTCAGAAGGGTTTAAGATTTTGAATCTCGATGTTCGGGCAACACAGGACAGGGCTATCCGGGCCTTCCGTCTACGTGGATACCAGCAATTTGGCACAAATCCGTTTTATGCTTATGTTGGTGATGAATTTATTCCTGGCCTGTACTTCAGTAAACTTTTGCAGACGCGATAACGTCTGTTTTCTTGACAGAAAGCATATTCATCATATGATAACTCTTTATCCAGCCATCGATTTGAAAGAAGGTCAGGCTGTCCGCCTGTTTCAAGGCGATTTTGATAAGCTTACAGTTTATGCTCCAGACCCAGGCGCACAAGCCAAAAAATTTGGTGATTCAGGGTGTGAATGGATCCATGTGGTAGACCTCGACGGTGCTGTGGCTGGTGAAAGCAGAAACAATGTCGCTGTGAAAGATATCCTAAAAACTGGTTTGAAGGTGCAGCTGGGAGGTGGCATCCGGACAATGAAGAACATCGAGACATTGCTGTCTATAGGAATTAGTCGTGTCGTTCTGGGCACAGCGGCCTTGAAGGACCCCGAGCTGGTGAAAGAAGCGGCATCGTCTTTTCCAGGGCAGATTGCGGTTGGTGCAGATGCACGTGAGGGAATGGTTGCGGCTGAAGGTTGGCTTGAAACAAGTCAGGTCAAGACTGTTGATCTTGTTCGCCGGTTTGAAGATTGTGGCGTGGCAGCAGTTATTTTTACAGACATAACGCGCGATGGCGCATTGACTGGTGTGAATGCGCAAGCGACATCAGAGCTGGCGTCTGCTGTGTCTATCCCCGTTATTGCATCTGGAGGTGTGCGTGGGCTTGAAGATATCTCTGCCTGCGCAGCATTAGCGCATAAAGGTCTTGAAGGAGTGATCACAGGACGGGCCCTTTATGATGGGCGTATTGATTTGAAACAGGCGCTTGCAGCGGCCAAAGGAGAGTTATGTTAAGCGCGCGTGTTATACCTTGTCTTGATGTGCATGAAGGTCGTGTAGTTAAAGGCGTGAATTTTGTTAATTTAGTTGATGCAGGTGATCCCGTTGAACAGGCACGTATTTATGATGCCTCTGGTGCCGACGAGTTATGCTTTTTGGATATCACAGCAACCCATGAGGGTCGTGAGACAATTTATGAGGTGATTTCACGGACAGCGGATCAATGTTTCATGCCACTTACCGTTGGCGGAGGTGTACGTAAGGTCAGTGATTTTCGCAAATTGCTTCTATGTGGTGCTGATAAAGTCTCTATCAATTCTGCGGCTGTTAAAGACCCCGGCCTGATTGCGCGTGCTGCAGACAAATTTGGTAGTCAGTGCGTTGTTCTAGCAATTGATGCGCGGTTAAATGAGGCTGGTATGTTTGAAGTTACTACACATGGCGGGCGGCAGCCTACCGGCATTGACGCGGTTATTTGGGCTGAGCAAGCCGCCAACTTGGGTGCTGGTGAAATTTTGCTGACTTCAATGCGCGGTGATGGCACTCAGGAAGGTTTTGATCTGCCACTCACACGAGCGGTCAGTGATGCAATTAATATACCTGTAATCGCATCAGGTGGAGCTGGCCAGCCCAAGCACTTCGCACAAGCTGTGCTGGAAGGACATGCCAGTGCTGTTTTGGCTGCATCTGTGTTCCATTTTGGACAATTTACAATTGATGAGGCAAAATCAGCAATGCAGGAAGCTGGCGTACCTGTGCGCCGCTTGATTTCTGATGAGGCTGAGAGGTGAAAAGACAGATGGCATTTCAGAGTAACAAAGTTGATCTCAGACATAGCCTTGACAGGCTTTATGACGTTATTGTAAGTCGCAAAGATGAGTCACCTGAAGATAGTTATACGGCCCAGCTGTTTGTAAATGCACCTGAAAATCCAGCTCGTAAATTATGTGAAGAAGCTACAGAAATCCTAATTGAAGCATTGAATCATAACAAGGTCAAATTAACCGCTGAATCAGCTGATTTGTTATATCATCTCCTAGTGGTATGGGCGGCAGCTGATATTGATCCACAGGATGTTTGGCAGGAGCTTGATCGTAGACAGGGTACCTCTGGCCTTGTTGAAAAACAAAGCCGTAAGCTTTAATAAACAAAAAATTTCCAGTCTTAAGGAGACAAATATGAGCCGACCTGCCTATGATGATCAAAATATATTTGCTCGCATTCTGCGCGGTGAAATCCCCTGCAATAAGGTCGATGAATGCCCACACACACTTAGTTTTTCAGATATTCAACCACAAGCCTCTGTTCATATTCTGGTAATACCAAAAGGTTCCTATGTAGACATGGCTGATTTTGCAGCACACGCTCCAGCAGAGGAACAGGCTGCATTTGTAGCGGCGCTGGGTCGCGTGGCCCACCAGGTAGGCGTTGCAGAATCAGGATTTCGGCTGATTGCCAATACAGGACAGAACGGTCATCAGGAGGTCCCTCATCTGCACATGCATATTCTTGGCGGTGAGCCCCTTGGACCGATGTGCCCACGCCCTAGCTGATTCTGCAACACAATCCCATATTAAATTAATTGACCTGAAACTAAGAAAGACATTGCTTTAGAGGTGGAACGGCAGGCTTTTTCTGGCGATTGACAATTACAACTCACTCACCTGTGGTTCAATATAATTTAAGATGATTTAGTGATGTTTGGTCAGTAATTATGCTTGGTGTCTGGTTTCACTGAGCCATCTGCATAATTATTTGGTTAGATTTTTTTCAACAACTTCCCAAAGTTGAGTCGCACAATTTATGCCCGTGAAACGATGTATTTCACGTATGCCTGTTGGTGATGTGACATTTATTTCTGTCAAATAATCGCCGATAACATCGATCCCCACAAAAAGTAATCCCCTCTGTCTCAATTCAGGACCAATTCGATCGCAGATGTGGTAATCGCGTTCAGAAAGTTCAACATGACACGCAGTACCCCCAACATGCAGGTTTGATCGTGCTTCACCATCTTGTGGGATACGGTTGATAGCGCCCACTGGCTGGCCATCTACCAAAATTATTCTCTTATCTCCCTCTCTGACTTCTGGAAGAAAAGCCTGAGCCATTATGGGTTCGCGGTTTTGTGAGAAAAACATTTCAAGCAAGGAATTTAAATTTTGATCATTAGGCTGAAGTCGGAAAACTCCCGCACCACCATTTCCATAAAGAGGCTTTATAATTATGTCCTTGTATTTTATTCTGAATGCGCGAATTACATTCAAATCACGGCTGATCACAGTGGGTGGCATCAGGTCGGCAAATCGGGTTACGAGAAGTTTCTCTGGTGCATTTCTCACCTCGGATGGTTTATTTACCACTAAGGTTTTTTCGGGCAACATTTCCAATAGATGTGTTGCGGTGATATACGCCATATCAAAGGGTGGATCTTGACGCATCAAGACTACATCCATGTCAAGTAGTTGCCGTTTTTCCAGCGCCCCTGTCTGAAAGAACGTATCAGAATTATCAAATAATGTCAGGGCTCGCCCGCAGGCAGATATTTTCCCCTCCTCATAGCTCAGCTGGTCAGGAGTATAATACCATAAATGATGACCTCTTGCCTGGGCCTCCAGCCCGAGCGCAAAACTTGTATCACCTATGATATCCAGTTTTTCGATCGGATCCATCTGAATGGCCACATGTAAAGGCATTTGATTTCAGTCTCGTTTGTCAGTTGACAAAATAATGTAGTTGACCACCTTTTTAGCAAAACGGAGTGTTTGAGCATGGGTTATCACACGCTCACGCTCTTTTTCATTTTCCGCAACACCAGACAGATAGACAATGCCGTTTACAACATCAATTGAATAATTCAATGAAGAAACTTCTTGATCACCAATGAGAGCAGCACGTAATTGCGCGCTGGCCGCCAAATCTTTTGCTGTGGTTTTTATAGATTTCTCGCTAACAACCTGGATCTCATTTATCACTTCTTTTACGCCCTTGATTTCCCAAGCTAGACGCGTTGCCAAAATCTTTTGATCTTGGGTGTCTAGCTTGCCTGTTATTAAAACAGCACCATTGCTCACAGAGCTCTCAACTCTTGTAAAAAGAGACGCATCGTTCTTAATGAATTTATCTGTCAGTTTGGCTTCAATCACCGTATCTGAAACAGACGTTGAAAATCCTTTTTCTGTAGTAGAAGCAGCCACGGCGGCGGTGCCGAGACCGACCGCAGTCTCAATACAGCTTGTCAGGGCAAATGATGACAAAAGTAGCATGAAGCTGGGGATCAAAAACTGTCGAAACATAGGTGTTAAGTCTTTCTGAGGATAGCGTTAGCCTTAGTTATCTGGCCATGCTCACCCGGTTTGCGTTGCAGAATATAATTCCTAATTATTTACAGCAACTCTGTGGCGTTGCCAAGCTCCAAGCGGTCTCGAAACTATATCTTGGATATGAATTTTTTGTTAGATCTCATATTTGGTGAAATATAAACCACCTTCTCCAAATACTGCTTGCTGATTTCATTTGTGTAGTGCTTTATGGCAAAACCGGGGTATGAGTTATTTTTTGGTCTCCTGTATGGGCTGAAAATGGAGTTCTCAAGCTGGGGCCATTGTGTTGAGTGCTCTTTATGTAGAAAAAATTAATCTATGAAATCAGAATCCTGTGTTTCTTCATTAAGAGTTCAATTTCACCCAAAGGTATTTTATTACGCCAGCGCATTTAGCCATAGTCTTTTAGAACAGGGCTCCGAGAGATGGGGCACTCAAACTCTGTCCAATCTCTATTTATGCAGCGTCTGTATTTATTGGGCTTATGTGGTCATTACAATCTATGTCATAGTGCAATTCATACTTTACTGTTCATTTTACATTTTGGATATACACAGCCTTTATCTTTCGTTTTGACTTACTGACAAAGCGAGCTGATATATCTTCTTGCGTGGCAGCCCGGACAAATCTTCTACTTCCTTTACTGCATCGCGCAAGCTCATCGTGTGCATGCGTGCGCGAAGCAGTTCGCTTATTTTTTCAATACTTATCCGAGTGGCGCTTTTATCTGCACCTTCCACCACTAAAACCAACTCACCCTTTAAAATAGGGCCACTCTCAAACTGTTTAGCTAGATCGGCTAGCATGCCCCGATAAAGTGTTTCGTGCAGCTTCGTAAGCTCACGCGCGATAACACAATATCTGCTGCCATAGATTCCAGCCATCATTGCGAGTGTTGTGGCAAGCCTTTTTGGGGTTTCGAACCAAATCTGCGTCATTGTTAAAAGGCGACTTTCCTCCAGTGCATCTCTGACTGCTTTTTTCTTTTGAGGAACAAAACCCTGGAATAAAAATCTATCGCTAGGCAGCCCAGAAAGGGTAAGGGCTACAATAGCGGCTGTCGGACCTGGCGCAGCTGTTACAGGGATATCATTTTCTAGGCATGCTGTGACTAGCTTGTATCCTGGGTCTGAAATCAACGGAGTTCCTGCATCGCTGGCTAAGGCAACTTGTTGGCCTGCTTTCATGACATTAATCAGCTTCGGTCGCACCTTGGCCCCATTGTGATCATGATAGGCCCATAATTCTGCTGAAGACGAAATGCTCAGTAGACTGAGCAGCTTGCGCGTTTGGCGCGTATCCTCACAAGCGATAATATCTGCCTGCGCCAGCAAGTGTGCTGCGCGCTGTGTGATATCTCCTAAATTACCTATTGGTGTTGATATAATTATCAGCATTGGTTTCCACTTTGTCTTAGAGCCCTGTCTAAATCCTTCATTAACTGTTTTTATTTTCTCTTTGCCACAATTGTGACATAGCGGCAGTATAGACAAACACGAAAGTTAGGCTGTCAACAGGATATTTTTCGTTTATGTTTAAAAGCAATAGAAAAACGAAAATCTTCGATTTCGTAGTGGGTGTGGTTTTCTTAATATTATTGGCTTCCTGTCAGCCATCCACGACTTCCGTTCAGACGACAGCTAATAGAGCACCTTTGCAGGATAGGTCCATCCCCCAACTCAGGCAGGCAGATGTGCCTGATATTGTTGGGGACCTTATTGATCAAGTTGAAGAAGAGCAAATCACTCAAATTGAGGAAGTTGCTTTGGTTGCAAACAGGCCTGCCGCCTCTTTGCCTGTTGACAATGTACGCAGCCGCCTTGCTGAAGAGGCATTGGATGCGGCACTTGGCCTGTTAAAGACGAAACAGCCAAGAGATTTGTTGCCAGCTCAACCTTTTAGTTTGCCTCAAAAAACTGTTACTAAGTTGCGAATAGGGTTTTTACTGCCCTTCTCAGGTAATTTCGAAGCCCTGGGCAGAGATATAGCCGGTGGTGCTGAAATGGCGTTATTTCAGATACAGGATCCTGAAATTGACATTGTTTTTTTTGATACAAAAGGTGGCCCACGGGCAGAACAGTCTGCGCGTCAGGCTGTTGCCTCAGATGTGGATATTGTTGTTGGTCCCTTGTTCACATCAGCTGTTCAAAAAGCACGTCCAATATTGGCTGCTTCATCTATTCCGGTTCTTGCACTCTCAAATAATGTCAAGTCAGCCTCGCCAGGGAACTGGGTGTTAGGCTATCTGCCTGAACAACAGATTGACCATTTATTGGGTTTTGCTGTTGGTGAGAACAAGACAAGAATTGCTATATTGGCATCAGAAGATCCCTTTGGGAGACAAATTCTTGGGCATGCTGTTAAACGACTTTCCCATTTTGGTTTGCGGCCTGTGCAGACCACGGTGCTCACTCCAGCCGTTCTGGCTGATGATGACAGTTTAAAAGAAGCTATAAAAATCTTTAGCCGTTACAGAAAGCCAGAAACAGACGGGGACCCTTTGCCTGAACCAGCATATGATGTGCTGATTTTAGCGGGGCAGCCTGATTTTATATTACGCACAGCTCCTGTATTAGCTTTTTATGATCTTGACCCTGAAAGAGTGACTTATCTAGGAACGGATTTATGGACGAGGACGGATCTTGTCAGTGAACCGTCATTGCAAGGCAGCATCATCACCCAAGCAAGTCTGCCGCCGTCAGGTGGGTTTGAAAAGCATTGGCAGTCTGTGTTCAATAAGCCCTCGAATACTCTCGTGCGCCTTGGTTTTGACGCCTTTGCGTTAATTGCTTTGACCAAACAAGAGATGACTCAAAAAGCAACCTCAACAGAAATACGGCCTGAAGATATAGATTGGCGTGCTAGCTTGATTCGCAGGCAAGGCTTTCAAGGATTTAGTGGTCAGTTCAATTTATTGCCTGATGGACGTAACCAACGTGAATATAAACTGTTTCAGATCAGCAATAATAAAATCAACTCATTTCAGCCCTGAGCTCATTTTCTGGCACATCCAACAGCCGGGACAGGATAGTGTTTAGCCGCAACCGCCCCTGCAGAGTCGTTCGCACAGTGCCGTTATTTATTTCCAGCCACCCTTCTTGGATAAAAATATTCAGCCAGTCCTGATGAAGGACAAAATCTGAACCGCCAAATGCTGGTGGTGGGGTCATAGGCCTGCCTTCACATAAGCGCAGGCCCATCATCCAATATTCGTCAAAGCTCTGATACATGGTCTCTATAACTTGTGTCTCACAGCCATGACCCTTTTTCGTAACATTTGAAAGCCAGCCATCAGGGCTTTTTCTATTTGCCATATGGAAGCGTCCGTTAGCTGTTGTTATTCGTCCATGCGCGCCTGGTCCGATTGCCAGCCAGTCACCCGCTTTCCAATAATTCACATTATGCGCAGAAGCTTGCCCAAGTTTAGCATAATTTGAGACCTCATAAGCATGAAGGCCAGCTTTGCCCAACACTTCTTCTGTCACCACATACAAATGGGCAATGGCATCATTATCTGCGGTCAAAACATGGCCTTGCCTGGCTCGGGTATGAAATATGGTCCCTGTTTCAATAGTTAGTTGATAGCAGGATATGTGCCCCAGCTCAAAGCTTAGAAGACTGTTAAGCTGTTCTGTCCAATTTGCAGTTGTCTGTTCTGGTAAGCCATAAATCAGATCAGCGGATACAGAAGGGAAATGTTTTTTGGCAGCAGCAATAGCAGACAGGGCCTCTTTTGTATCATGTTCTCTACCCAGAAATTTTAGCCCAGTTTCATCAAGTGACTGTATCCCAACAGACACACGGTTTATGCCGGCATGCGCAAAGGCGCTTAATTTTTCTGTCTCAACAGAAGTTGGATTCATTTCTGCCGTAATTTCGATATTATCTGCTATTTTGAATAGCCCTGCTGCACAATCTATGATGTCAGCTGTAATCTGGGGAGGCATTAATGAGGGTGTCCCGCCCCCAAAAAAAAGACTTTTCAATTCGATATTTCTGTGATCGACTGAAAACACCTCAGCAACTTGTCTTGCTCTAAAGTCTAGTTCTGTTAGGAGCGCCCATTTCCAAGCGGCGGTGTCAATTGTCTCTGCCACATGAGAATTGAAGTCACAATAAGGGCATTTTGCCAGACAAAATGGCCAATGCACATAGAGACTGAGTGGATAATTTTTCAAGTTCAGTTTTGCAGGCATGCGCTGAGGAGTTGGGCAAAGGCGTTCGCACGATGGCTCATCGCATGTTTATCCGATGGGTCCATTTCGCCAAATGTCTGCAGGCGGCCAAGTGGCGTAAAAATTGCATCATATCCAAAGCCATTTTGACCTCTTGCGGGCCAGGTGACACTGCCATTGACCCTTCCTTCAAAACTTTCTGTATGACCATCAGGCCAGGCCAGCGCCAATGCGCAAACAAATGAACAGCTTCTATCTGGATTGCTCCCAAGAAGTAGGGCTTCACTCACACGGCGCATAGCATGGTCAAAATCCTTTTCAGGACCTGCCCAGCGAGCGGAATAGATGCCCGGGGCACCGCCAAGAGCATTTACGACAAGACCTGAATCATCTGCTAATGCAGGCAATTGTGCTGCTTTCGCAGCAAGCTCTGCTTTTAAGACAGCATTTTCGATAAAAGTTTGGCCAGTTTCCTCTGGCTCATCTAGTCCCAGCTCGCGCGCTCCAACAATATCAATCTCCAGCGGGCGCAGCAAATCAGCAATTTCAACAACTTTGCCCTGATTGTGACTGGCAATCACTAGTCTATCCTTATGATTCAAAACTCGGCTCATCTTTCAATCCAGTCCTGCTGTAAAAAAATTCAGTTTAGCTGCTCAGGCTGGTCGCAGTTGGCGCGATGTGTTCAGCTGCAGCGAAAATAACGCAGCGCAGCCGTTTTGGGCAAGACGGAGCATCTGGCTGAACTGTTCTGGTGTGAAAGGTGTATGTTCAGCTGTGCCTTGAATTTCAACAATTCCACCGGTTGCTGTCAAAACGAAATTCGCATCTGTATGGGCACTGCTGTCTTCATCATAATCCAAATCCAGAACAGGTCCTGCTTCTGTTATCCCGCAGGACACGGCGGCAACTTGATCGCGCAGCAGAAAGCTGGAAGCCGCCCCTTTTTGGAGCAGCAGCTCACAGGCAAGTGACAACGCTATCCAAGCACCTGTGATCGAAGCCGTTCGGGTTCCGCCATCAGCCTGAATAACATCACAGTCAATTTTAATCTGGCGTTCACCAAGAGCGCCTAGATCTGTGACAGCCCGCAAAGATCTTCCGATCAGACGCTGAATTTCCTGTGTTCGGCCAGACTGTTTGCCTCTCGCAGCTTCGCGTTCCATGCGTGAATGTGTTGCCCGTGGAAGCATACCATATTCAGCTGTTACCCAGCCTTGCCCTGTTCCCCGCAGAAAAGAGGGTACGCGTTCGTCAACAGATGCTGTGCAAATCACATGTGTTTGGCCAAACCTGATCAGACAGGATCCTTCCGCATAAGGTGAAAAATGAGGCTCAATACTTACTGACCGCATCTGATCTGCTGTACGGCCCGAAGGACGGAGAGAAGTCATTTTATGCTGCTGCCTTTTCTACGTGCTGTCTGCAGAAAAATTTTGCAGCAGAACAAAACACGGTTATGTTAACTTTTAAATGTCATAACATAGCTGCAGAAAATAGGGTATCCCCATGACCTCACTTCCTGTTTTGGAAATAACCAAGCGAAGTCAGGAAATTTTCAACATCATTGTCAATAACTACCTTGAGACAGGAACGCCTGTCGGATCGGGTGTGATTTCATCTCACCCAGAAATTGGGTTATCATCGGCGTCTGTTCGGGCCATTATGGCAGAGCTTGAAGGTGCGGGATTGTTATTTTCACCTCATACATCATCAGGCAGGCTACCTACACACGCTGGTTTGCGCCTATTTGTTGATGGGTTGATGGAATTGAGGAACACTCTTTCGATAGACAGTGCGGCAAAATATGAACCGTTGGCTGTAGGTGACGGGCTGTCTGTGAATCAGGCGTTAGATAAAGCAAGCCTTGCTCTGTCTGGTTTGTCCAAATGTGCAGCCCTTGTGATGGCTCCAAGTGTCGATTTATCTGTAAATCATATTGAATTTGTGCCTGTTCAAGACAGGAAAATTCTGGTGATTCTCATATTTTCGAATGGGCATGTTGAAAACCGGCTGATTGAAATGCCCGCTGGTATTCCTCCTCATTGTCTTGTTGAAGCGTCTAACTACATGAATGGCCATTACAAGGGTAAACCTCTTTCATCAATCGTCCAACTGGCTGACCAGGATCGGTTGCAACATAAGGCAGAACTTGACCTTTTAACGAGTGATTTAATCGGGCGGGGTCTGGCCAGCTGGTCTGACGAAGACGCAAGTGATGAGGCCTCATTGATCCTGAATGGGCAGGCAAATTTGCTTCAAGATGTCAAAGTTGTAGAAGATTTAGCGCGGGTCCGCATGTTGTTTGATAAGTTGGAGATGCGAAGCCATGCGACTCAGCTGATGCAGTCAGTCATTTCGGCAGATGGCCTGCAGATATTTATTGGCTCTGAACATGATTTATTCTCTGAAACAGGCTGTTCGGTTGTCCTGTCGCCTTACCGGAACGCCGATAGAAAAATTATTGGTGCGGTTGGCGTCATTGGACCGCGTCACATGAATTATGCGCGCATCATTCCGATGGTGGATTACACAAGCAAGGCTATTGCCCGTTTCCTCAGCTAGGCGCCAACATAGACGTTAAATAGCTCGAAACAATGGCGTAGTCTGGAATATGCAGAAAAATTGCATCAAGCCATTCCCGGCTAATCAAGCCCTCATGTGCCGCCATGACCGACACACTGACGATAAAAAAACCTAAAAATACGAAAGTGACACCCATTCGCATCCCAATAGCCTGTCTAGCATTAAAATTGCCTGCCTCTACCTGATCAAGCTCAATAATTTCATTTTGCAGCTGAGGGAGTGGGGCGTGGCAATCTGGGCAAAACAGCGGAAATTTGCCCTCGACAGTTGATTTGTGGATGTTCTTATCAAATGAAGTCTCGCGCCCGCAATCTGAACAACGCAGCTCAATTTGTCGGGATAGGGGTGCTGGCGAGGCCACAACAGGCACATAATAATGTTGATGGCAGTGATGACAGGCGACTGGCCAGTCACTGGCATATTTTAAATTCTCAGGAAGTACACCAACGACCTGACAATGAGGACAGGCAACTTTAATATTCATTTTGATTTAGTCCGTTTTGCGGTAGACGGTCTTTTTGATGCGGGTTTGCGGGCAGCTTTTTCTTTAGTTCTTTTCGATTTTTTTGATATTTTTCTTTGCTTTGGGCTTGTTTTTTTAGCAGATGTGGTTTTGTTTGAGGGTTTTTCTATAGCTTGCATTCGAACTGCCATGCGCCTTTCAATTTCAGCATCGATCAAATTAGCTAGACGTTTGGCAAACGTTTGCTCTGTAGATTTAACCTCTAGTTCATCTGGAAGCACTGAGGTGGGCATTCTTGTGCTAGCTGTATCAGGGTCTGACTTTTCCTGTGCCGAGGTTTCAGGCCGCTCAAGCTTCTGACTATTATTGTTACCAGCAGCGATAACGGCCTGTCTGATCTCCAGAAATGGATTGGCTTCCTGCTCTTTATCTGAATCTGTTTTTGCAGCAATTTTGGCGCGGTTATCATCCACAAAAGCAGCACGCAAACGCCCTGTCAGCACAATATCATCATACTCACTTGTTCCCTCCTGTTGTCCTATTTGAACAGGTAAGCTTCCGATAATAGGAAGGTCTCTGAGATTGTGACGCCGCAAGCCATCTGTATTTGGACGAACTGTGTGGCTGGCTTGCTCATATAGACTTTCTATCGACGCCATAACAAGATTATCATTGGTAGGTTTTTGCTTCATAAAACAGTCTTTTCTGAATTCCTTTTCAGGCACCAGTTTAAAAAAAAACATAAAAAATGTCCAACCTCTACTTGGCATCTGGGGGTTTTGTCCCCACATCTTGGATCGCTAATGAAAATTAACTAGTGCATCTAGGATTGACCTGCTGTCAGGCAGGTTCCGTTTTGAAAGTGAAATGGCGTTAAAGAATGAGGGTCGATATGACAAGTAGCACTGAAAAAGCTGAGCCAACGAAGCCTGAATCAGCACACGACAATTTCAGTCAGGCTGACCAGTCTAAGGAAAGTCACGCTTCAGATAGCAACACACCCAAGACCCATCCTATTGAAAACGAGGAAACACTGGAGTCCTTAGTAGATCCAGACGATGGCGCTGATCTGGAGCCTGAAGAAGAGGACCTAAGAAATCAGCTTCTTCGGGCGATGGCAGATAATGAGAATTTAAGGAAACGAACAGAACGAGAGGTGGCAGCAGCAAAAAAATATGGGCCGTTTTCTTTTGTTCGCGACTTGCTTGCTTCTCTAGATAATTTGGAAAAAGCAATTTCCTTAATCCCTGAAAATAAAGACGAGATGGATGAAACGTTAAAAAACATTTTCATTGGTGTTGACATGACTGGTCGTGAAGTTGCGTCTGTTCTAGAGCGGCATGGGATCAGTAAAATCAATCCTGACGGCGAAAAATTTGATTACAATTTGCATCAGGCAATGTTTGAGGTGCCAACAAATGAAGCGGAGCCAGGAACAGTTGTTCAGGTCGTACAGCTAGGCTATCTGCTGCATGATAGGTTGATACGTCCAGCCATGGTTGGTGTATCCAAAGCGGTAGAGCCTGAAATGCCTGCATCTACTGAAGATTGACATGGTTGTTTGTAACCTTTGGGCTTTTGTTAGAGTTTGCCTGCCTCTTGCATCGGTGAAAACAGTTCTTATATAGACCGTGCATTTATTTTTGTGCGGCTCTAAATGAAAATTTCTGGAACCAGAACTTAAGAAGGACATCAGAAAATGGGAAGAGTGATAGGTATTGATCTGGGAACAACTAACTCCTGTGTTGCGGTCATGGACGGGAAGGATACGCGCGTTATTGAGAATGCTGAAGGGTCGCGCACTACTCCATCAATGATCGGTTTTGCGGAAGATGGGGAGCGCCTCGTTGGGCAGCCTGCTAAACGTCAGGCAGTGACCAATCCAGAGAAAACAATTTTTGCTGTCAAGAGATTAATCGGACGCCGTGCGGATGAGCCAGCAATTAAAGAATTTTCTGAATTGGTGCCTTACGAGGTCAAGCCGGCAAAAAATGGTGATGCATGGATTGAGGTAGATGGCGAAGAATATTCACCGTCTCAAATGTCGAGCTTCATTTTAAGGAAACTTAAAGAGGATGCTGAGGCCTTCTTGGGCGAAACTGTTGATCAAGCTGTGATTACAGTACCGGCTTATTTTAATGATGCGCAACGACAGGCCACAAAGGATGCTGGTAAAATTGCCGGCCTTGAGGTGCTGCGGATCATCAATGAGCCGACAGCGGCGGCCCTTGCTTACGGGTTGGATAAAAAGGAAACCGGCACTATTGCAGTGTTTGACCTTGGGGGTGGCACGTTCGACGTGTCCATTCTTGAGATAGGTGATGGCGTATTTGAGGTAAAATCAACAAACGGTGACACTTTCCTTGGCGGCGAAGATTTCGATCAGCTTGTAATAGATTTTTTAGCAGATGAGTTCAAGGCTGAACAAGGTATCGATTTACGCTCTGATAGGATGGCTCTGCAGCGCCTCAAAGAAGCTGCTGAAAAAGCAAAGATTGAGCTATCCAGCACAACACAAACAGAAGTCAATCTACCTTTCATCACTGCCGACCAAACAGGGCCTAAGCATTTGAATGTGAAGATGAGCCGCTCAAAGCTTGAACAGCTTGTCGACAAGCTCGTCAAGCGTTCTCTTGAGCCATGCAAGAAGGCGTTAAAGGATGCTGGCGTTTCAACTAGCGAAATCGACGAGGTGATTCTAGTTGGTGGCATGACAAGAATGCCAAAAATTATCGAAACCGTAGAGAAATTTTTCGGCAAGGAGCCACATCGAGGTGTAAATCCTGATGAAGTTGTTGCCAGCGGGGCGGCTATACAGGCAGGGGTGCTGACAGGTGATGTGAAAGACGTCTTGCTTTTGGATGTGACACCCTTATCATTGGGAATTGAAACGCTTGGTGGTGTGTTTACGCGTTTAATCGATCGCAACACCACAATTCCAACAAAGAAAAGTCAAGTTTTTTCAACAGCTGATGACAATCAGTCAGCCGTGACGATTTCTGTTTATCAGGGCGAACGTGAAATGGCATCTGATAATAAGCTTCTCGGGCAGTTTAATCTAGAGGGTATACCTTCGGCGGCTCGTGGAGTCCCACAAATTGAAGTAACCTTTGACATTGATGCAAATGGCATTGTCAAAGTCAGCGCTAAAGATAAGGCAACAGGAAAAGAACAGGCAATTAGCATTAAGGCATCTGGTGGACTTGATGATAACGAGATTGAACAGATGGTTCAGGATGCCGAAACTTATGCTGAACAGGATAAAGAACGCAGGGAAAAGGTTGAGGCCCGCAACCAGGCCGAAGCCTTGGTGCATGGCGCACAGAAATCCCTAGATGATTTGGGTGATAAGGCTGACTCGGCAATTAAGGCTGATGTGGAAGCTGCAATCACTGAGCTTAAGACAGTCCTGGAAGGGGAAGATAATCAGCAGATTTCTGAAAAATCTGAAGCGTTGTCAGCTATATTAATGAAACTGGGTGAAGCGGCCTACCAGGGTGAACAGGATATGGCTGGTGCGCAAGCTGATGATACGAACACGAGCCAAGATAATGATGATGTGGTGGATGCCGAGTTTGAAGAGGTTGATGATGACAAAGACGCTAAGAAAGCCTGATCTCATCCTGATGTAAAATAGCTGAAGCAACACCAAAACATTCGTCAATAGTCTGAAAATGCAGGACGGAACCGATTAATGTCGAAACGTGATTTTTATGAGGTTCTGGGCGTCAACCGGGACGCAGATGATAAAACCATTAAGTCAGCTTACCGGAAGCTCGCAATGGCTAATCATCCTGACCGGAACCCAGATGATGACGCGGCAGCAGAGCGTTTCCGCGAGGCCAGTGAGGCTTACGAAGTGCTAAAAGATAGTCAGAAGCGAGCCGCTTATGACCAACTTGGTCATGCGGCTTTTGAACAGACAGCTGGTGGAGGTGGTGCGGGGTTTAGCGGCTTTGGTGGCGGTTTTTCAGATATTTTTGAGCAAATGTTCTCTGAGTTTTCTGGTGGCCAGTCCAGAGGTGGTCAGTCTCGTCATGGTGCGGATTTGCGCTATGATTTGGATATCGACCTAGATGAAGCGTTTTTAGGATGTACTAAGGACATCGTTGCTGATATTTCTGCTACTTGTGAGCTTTGCACTGGAAGCGGTGCGGAAAAAGGTAGCCAGCCTGTTACCTGTTCTGGGTGCGGTGGACGCGGTAAGGTGCGCGCTCAGCAAGGTTTTTTCACTGTTGAGCGGACCTGTCCGTCCTGTCAGGGCGCGGGTGAGATGATTTCTGATCCCTGCCAGGCCTGCCGGGGACAGGGCCGGGTTGAAAAGTCTGAAAATCTGTCTGTGAATATTCCTGCAGGGGTTGATTCTGGGACAAGGATTCGTTTGTCTGGCAAAGGAGAAGCAGGGTTACGTGGCGCGCCCGCCGGCGACCTTTATATTTTTGTGAATGTGAGAACACATTCGATTTTTGAGCGTGAGGGCACTCACTTATTTTTGCGTGTGCCTGTGCCCATGTCGACAGCTGCTCTTGGCGGCTCAATTGAAGTGCCAACACTGGCTGGGCGCATGGCCCGTTTGCAGATTGAAAAAGGAACACAAACTGGGCGGAAATTCCGCATGCGCGGAAAAGGCATGCCCGCCCTGCGTGGATCGGGGCAAGGGGATCAAATTGTTGAAATTCAGGTTGAAACTCCGACCAATTTGACAAAGAGGCAAACTGAATTACTGGCTGAATTTGAACAGGCGGGTGATGCTAGTCCTCAGACCACCAGTTTCCTTAACCGGGTGAAAAAATTGTGGTCCTGATCTGGCTTGCCTGTTTGACTCCTCGCATCTGTCTGGCTTTTAAGGGTGTAGATTGATACAGTGTGGTTGTTTATGATGGTTTGGAGCCTAGACTGTACCCGCCAAGCATAAGGAACAGAAAAGATGGCAGGAGAAATCACCAGAATTGCCCTTCCTGGCGCAGCAGGCAGAATGGGGAAGATGATCAGGGACCTTGTCGCCGAAAAGGCTGAATTCGAAATCTCAGCTTTAACAGAACATAAAGATCATCCGCTTGTGGGCTCTACTACAGACGGGGTCTTCTTGAGCGCTGATGCAGATGTACTTGGACTCGGAAAAGGGGGAGTAATTGTTGATTTTACCCATCCGGAAGCAACCTTGACGCATATTGAAATTGCCCGAAAAACCAGAACGGCGATGGTCATCGGCACAACTGGCTTCACAAAAGAACAGGAAAAGGCGCTGTCCCGGGCTGCAGCTGACACTCCTATTGTATATTGTGCGAACACCTCTATTGGTGTAACGCTTTTGGCTCAAATTGTGCGTCAGGTTGCTGGTCAACTGGGGCAAGACTGGGATGTTGAAATTGTTGAGACGCATCACAATCAGAAAATTGATGCGCCATCAGGAACTGCACTTGCTCTTGGTCGGGCAGCGGCTGACGGGCGGAATGCGAACCTTGATGAGCTGCGGGACAGCGGCCGTGACGGGGTAACAGGTCAGCGAAGACAAGGGGATATTGGTTTTGCGGTGATGCGAGGTGGTGATGTTGCCGGGGAACATACAGTTACTTTTTTTGGTCAGCAAGAGCGCATAGAGCTGACACATCGGGCAGGAAGCCGGACTATTTTTGCCCGTGGGGCACTAAATGCTGCTGCATTTGCCTCTGTAAATCCCCCCGGTCTTTACAGTATGGAGGATGTGCTTGCCTGAGCTTTCTTCAGGTTTATACAATTTTTGAATCATAACGCAAACGCGCAAAGGCCTCATTCAGGGCAACCGCTAAAGAGGGCTTTTCTGCAGGAGGCATGAATGCCCCAATCTCCAGCTTATTTGCATGATGCCGCAGGTACAGACGGCACTTCTTTTTTTCTTTTGTGTCCAACTCAGCTTTTATCCAGACTCCGTTCAGGCAAATGGTTTTTGAGCGGCCTCGCCAGTCTGTTCTTATGATATCTACCTGTTGTGGCGTAATTGCAACTGTTTCCACAAGCTGTCCCGATCTGTAGTTCCATTTAAAGGCATACCAGACAATAAAAATCTCCAGACCCAGAAATCCCACAACGGGCCATGCTCCAATTAGATAAAAACCTAGCCCTATTAGGCTCATTAGACTGGCCAACACAGCCATGAGAATACGAAAGCCCCTTAGAGATAAAGAGCGGTATGGCCAGAGCGTAATTACAATTGTCTCCCCATTTTCCGGTGATTTATCATGAAACCATCGCTGTATTGCAGGCGTGTCATGGAATTTCGGTTTGCTTCGGTTCATTTTGTCTTACTACGGTGCTGAATTCATTGAAAGTTAGTCACTTATATGGACAAACCTATCCGTTTATCTATTTATAAAATTACGCTTAAGAAATGGAAAGAGCTCAAAATGCCGCGCAAGATGCGCCTGTCAGATATCAATCTAATGTTTGCTTCGCTCAGTCAGAACAATCCTGACCCTCAAACCGAATTGATGTTTCAAAACCCCTACACGTTGCTCGTTGCAGTTGTTTTATCTGCGCAGGCAACTGACGTAGGCGTCAATAAAGCAACCAAGAGGCTATTTGCCGAGGCTGCCACACCTGAGGCTATGGTTGCGTTGGGTCTGGAGCAGGTCCGCAGTTACATAAAAACAATCGGATTGTTTAACATTAAGGCTAAAAACGTGTTGGCCTTGTCAAAAATTCTGATTGATCAGCATGGTGGGGGTGTTCCAGAGGACAGAGAGGCACTAGAAGCTCTGCCAGGCGTAGGGCGCAAAACGGCAAATGTGGTTTTAAACGAAGCCTTTGGAAAGCCGACGATTGCCGTTGACACACATATTTTCAGAGTTAGTAACAGAACAGGCCTCGCTCCTGGAAAAACACCGGATGCTGTTGAACAGCAATTGCTTCGCCGTGTGCCTGAACGCTATAAAAAAGGAGCACATTACTGGCTGATTTTACATGGACGCTATATCTGCAAGGCCCGTAAGCCGGACTGTGCATCGTGTTCTATCGAACAGTTTTGTTTATTTGAGCAGAAAACAAGCTGAACAGACTGGTGCTAAATTATAATTTTCGTTCATAGAATTGTTGCTGACATAAGGTTTGATCGAGCGGCTTATTGATTGTGCGCTCACGCATGGCCCAGCCCAAAATTTTGGCACTTGGAGGGAGAATTTCATCAGTTGTGCCGACTATCTTGATAAAGAGGTCAATCACACAATCAGCCTGACGATATTGCAATATGTGTATAACGCCCTCTGTCCTGTTGAAATCAGCTTTTCCAAATTGAGCGCTTACATAAGAATGAGAATGCCCAACAAGATCTGCTGGATTAAACGTGGGCTTCACATATGGTTTTTCTGGCTCTATAGGACGGATTGGTTCAACAGTAGGCTGTTCAGGCTCATTAGTGTCAGTCTTTTTCACAGGTTGTTCTCCTGAACTGGTATCTGCATGTAATGGCGAAGCTGCAATATCCTCTGCTGTGAGGGCGGTGGATGCAGGCGCTATGGGCTGGTTCTGTTCAGCAGGTGTGGTGGCTTTATCCTCGCTGGGTGAAATGACAGGAATTTTTGTTTGCGCGCCGGTTTGAGCCTGAATAAGTGGTTGGCAGGCTGTAAGAAAAATTAGTGCAAAAAGGCTTGTCAGGGACAAACAAAATGGAATGCGGAAATCGGCATTTATAAGTGACATGTCTTTTGCCCTGATTTTCCAAAATAAATACCGTTATTATCGTGATTTGTTTCAGAAAGTGAAGGGCTTAAATAGTCTTGCTTGTACAGAGGATAGAAGAACAGTGCTTTATCTAGTAATTCTTCGCAGATAAATTCAGCGCATCTTTTTCTTAAGAAATTACTCCTGCGGTGTTAACGATTCATAAGCTGCTAGCGCAGCTGCATTAACAAGGTCACTCACAGACGCGCTCATGGGAATGATTTGGAAGGGATATTCACCATTTAAAATCATCGGACCAATAACAGAACCGCCACCAAGCTGCTGCATTAATTTAAAGGAGATATTTGCTGAGTGCAGACCGGGCATTACAAGAATATTGGCTGGCCCAGTCAGGCGCGAAAAGGGATAACGGCTCTGCATTAGGTCGTAATCAAGTGCAATATCAGCGGTCATTTCACCTTCGTACTCAAATTTCACTTTGCGTTTATCTAGAACTGCAACAGCATCTTTAGCTGTTTCTGTAATTTCGCTTTCGGGGCTGCCGAAATTTGAAAAAGAAAGAATAGCTACCCGTGGAATATGGCCCATTGAGCGTGCCTTTTCAGCAATTACCTCAGCAATATCAGCCATTTGTTCACCTGATGGCCGTTCATGTATTGACGTGTCGCCCATAAACACGGTTCGACCACGGGAGATAAGCATGGATGTAGTTACAAATTCTTTGCCTTTTTTTGGTCCAATTACCTGTGTGACATATTCAAAACTAGCTTGGAAAGAACGTGTCATTCCAGTCACAAGCGCATCTGCATGACCGTTGGCCACCATACATGCCGCAAACACGTTTCTGTCATGATTTACCATGCGCTGGCAGTCACGTTGTAGAACACCACGGCGTCTCAACTTTTTATACAAGAAGCCTATGTAATCCTTATTATGATCAGAAATTTTTGCATTGATAACTTCAAGGTCACTCGCTCCGTCAAGCCCCATATCAGCAATTATCTGTTTGATGCGCACTTCACGGCCCAGTAGAACTGGGTGACCATAACCTGAATTACTGAAGGCAAGTGCTGCCCTGATAGATACTTCCTCTTCGCCTTCCGTGAATACAACACGCTTATTTTCAGGCGCGATGCGTTCAAAGACTTCTTGCAAAAATGAAGCGGTAGGGTCAAGACGGGCTGACAGGTCCCTTCGGTATGATTCGAGGTCATCAATGGGCTTCTTGGCAACACCAGATGTCATTGCAGCTTGAGCAACTGCTGATGACACAGCTGAAATGAGGCGCGGATCGAAAGGGGCAGGGATAATATAATCTTCACCATAGCGCATGCTTTCTCCCGCATATGCGTCTGTGACTTCATCTGGAACATCTTCTCTGGCCAGCATTGCGATGGCGTGTGCTGCGGCGATCTTCATTTCTTCATTAATGGCTGTTGCTCGGACATCAAGGGCGCCTCTAAAGATATAAGGGAAGCCAAGCACATTATTGACCTGATTAGGATAATCAGACCTACCTGTAGCTATAATGGCATCTGGACGGGCTTTTTTGGCTGTATTTGGCATGATCTCAGGTTCAGGATTTGCCATAGCGAACACAATTGGCCTATCTGCCATGGATTTTAGCATATCTGTGCTCATTATTTTCGCAGCTGATAGGCCTAAGAATACATCTGCACCTTCCAAAGCATCAGCTAGAGTGCGTGCATCTGTTTTCACTGCATGCGCGGACTTCCATTGGTTCATACCAACTTCGCGGCCTTGATAAACCACGCCTGACCGGTCACACATTAGCACATTCTCATGTTTCACCCCCATTGCTTTTATTAGCTCAACGCAGGCGATAGACGCCGCTCCTGCTCCGTTTGAAACAACTTTGATATCGCGGATATCACGCCCGGTCAGATGGAGCGCATTGATCAGCCCTGCAGCCGCAATAATTGCTGTGCCGTGCTGGTCATCATGAAACACTGGAATGTCCATCACCTCACGTAAGCGCTGCTCAATAATGAAGCATTGAGGTGACTTTATATCCTCCAGATTTATACCGCCAAATGATGGCCCAAGCAGGCTCACCGCATCAACAAACCGGTCAACGTCTTCAGTATCCAGTTCAAGATCAACGCCATCAATGTCAGCAAATTTCTTAAACAGGACAGCCTTGCCTTCCATCACAGGCTTTGAGGCACCCGCACCGATATTGCCTAAACCCAGAACAGCTGTGCCATTGGAAATTACAGCAACTAGGTTGCCTTTAGCAGTATAGTCATAAGCTTTATCCGGTGACGTCTTAATTGCAAGGCAGGGCTCAGCAACGCCAGGTGAGTAGGCAAGTGATAAGTCCCGCTGAGTTGTCAGCGGCTTTGTGGGTGTAATTTCAAGCTTGCCTGGACGGCCTGTTGCGTGAAAATTTAAGGCGTCCTGTTTGAGTGACTTTTTCATGGGAATCCGCTACAGAAGTTAAAAGAGACGGGTAAAATGATAAGATACAGCGTAATGCTTTGACGGAGATATTCAAGTCTAGATGAATCACGATGACCGCGCTTGATATAACAACTGCAAAACAGGCCAGACTTACCCCAATGATGGCTCAGTACATCTCTGTGAAAGAACAGTATCAGGAGGTGCTGTTGTTTTACAGAATGGGCGATTTTTATGAAATGTTTTTTCATGATGCGGAAATAGCTGCTGAAGCCCTTGGAATTGCGCTGACCCACAGAGGGAAAATAGAGGGTCGTGATATTGCTATGTGTGGTGTGCCGGTTCATGCACTGGACGGGTATCTGGCCAGATTAATTCAAAAGGGTCACAAGGTAGCCATTTGTGAGCAATCTGAAACCCCTGAAACTTTCAAGAAGAGAGGCGGAAAAGGGCCTTTGCCGCGTGATGTTGTCCGGGTGGTCACACCGGGCACGCTGCAGGAAGATGAGTTGCTGCGGGCACAGCAGCATAATTTTCTGGCTGCGATTGGCCGGGTGTCAGCTGAACTAGCAATTGCCTGGGCAGATATGTCCACTGGCGACTTTTTTGTTCAGCCTTGCACTGAAACTGATATCGAAACTGTTCTTGCAAGGCTTCAAGCTGCAGAGCTGATTTATGCTGATGACTTGACTGAACGGCTGGGTTTTGTCCAATCAGATTTGTCGGTGCATTACCATTTATCCGCAGAAGCTTCAGCTTTGTTTGATCACAAAAAAGCAACAACCAGGCTGGCTGACTTTTATGGAGTTTCCACGTTGCAGGGGTTTGGCCAGTTCACCCCACCAATGTTGTCAGCTGCAGGGGGGTTGTTGGCCTATTTGCAGCGTACGCAGCTGCAACAGATGCCACGCTTGTCCCCTCCAACCATCCTGTTAAAACAGGCCTTTATGGATATTGATGCAGCAACACGGAAGTCACTAGAGCTGACACATACATTGTCTGGTGAGCGGGCTGGCAGCTTGCTTCACGCGATTGATTTCACCCACACGGCCGCTGGTGCACGGTTGCTGCACAGCCGCATTTCTGCGCCTTTGACTGACCGGTCTCTGATTGAGCTTCGCCTAGGTCTTGCCAGTTGGTTTTGTGATCAGCCGGTTCTGCGTCAGCAGATTTCAGACTATATGAAATTGATTCCTGATTTGGATAGGTCTTTATCACGCATCGCCTCAGGCAGAGGTGGGCCACGCGATCTCGCCAGTCTGGCTGAGGGTCTGCGTGGGGCCAGACAGATTGCTACAAGCTGCCTGTCTTCAGACCACATTGATATGAATGATGAAATTGCGAGATTATGTGCAGTTGCGCAGGAACCCGCCCAGCTGGGTGATCAGATTTTGCCTGCACTGGCAGACGAACTGCCACTTTTGGTAAGGGATGGTGGCTTTATCCTAAAAGGATATAATAGCCAACTGGATCACCTGCATCAGATGCGTGATGAGAGCCGCCGCCTGATTGCAGGGTTGCAGACTGACTATGCAGAACAAACAGGCATTTCGTCTTTGAAGATCAAGCATAATAATGTGCTGGGCTATCATATTGACGTCCGTGCCATGCATGGCGAAAAACTGCTTGGCAATGAAAACTTTATTCACCGTCAGACCACAGCCCAATCTGTCAGATTCACAACAACAGTTTTATCTGACCTTGAAAAGCAGCTCAGCACAGCGGCTGACCACGCAATTGCGCTTGAAATTCAGCTGTTTGCAGAGCTTGCAGATAAAATCTGCCAGGCATCTGGGCAAATCTCTGAGGCTGCCTATGCGCTGGCCTGTCTCGATATTGCGCAGGCGACAGCGCGCCTGGCGGAACGGCATAACTTTACACGCCCTTTGCTGACTGACGATGTGGCCTTTACAATTGAAGCTGGCCGGCATCCGGTCGTCGAACAGGCACTGCCAGCCTCTTCGCCTTTTATTGCAAATGACTGCCAGCTCTCGCCACAGGCAAATCTCTGGCTTCTGACAGGCCCAAATATGGCAGGTAAATCCACTTATTTACGCCAGAATGCGCACATTGCTATTCTGGCTCAGGCTGGATTATTTGTGCCTGCTACCAAGGCTGAGATTGGCATTATTGACAAGCTGTTCAGCCGGGTGGGTGCATCTGATGATCTGGCTCGTGGGCAGTCAACTTTCATGGTAGAAATGGTTGAAACTGCGGCAATTCTTAACCAGTCTACAGAGAAATCCCTTGTCATTCTTGATGAGATTGGCAGAGGTACAGCCACTTGGGATGGGTTGGCTATTGCCTGGGCTTGTCTTGAACATCTGCACAATCAAAACTGTTGTCGGACACTCTTTGCCACGCATTATCATGAGCTGACCAGTCTGCAAAGCCAATTGAACAAGCTACAGATTTATGCAATGCAGGTCAAAGAATGGAAGGGTGATATTGTGTTCTTGCATCAGGTTTCTGCCGGGGCAGCTGATAAATCATATGGAGTACATGTCGCAAAATTAGCTGGTCTTCCGCCTGCTGTCATTCGCCGTGCTGCTGCCCTTGTCCAGCAGCTGGAAACCTTGTCGCAGGACAACAATACAGCAGACATGCTGCCTTTATTTGATATGCTGCAATCTGAAAGCACGACCTGTCTGCTAACTGGTCAGGTAACTGTATCAAAACGCTTGGGTGAAATGCTGGATGAACTGGAGCCAGATGCATTCTCGCCCCGTAAGGCTTTGAGCCTGTTGTATGAGCTCAAGGCTGAATATGATAAATCAGGCAGGTAAGGCCTTTTGAGGAGAACAGTTTGTCCTTATCCCCCATACAGATGGAAAAAGTTTCTGCCGTTCCTTTGTGGCAGAGATGGCTTTCCCCGCACGAGCTGGTCAGAGAAAAGGAGATTGCAGGCAAAATCCAAATTTTGGATACACAGCTTTTTGCAGAAGAAATCTTTACAATCTATTCAGGAAAACAGACGAAATCGGAACAGAGAGCCGCGCTTCTCAGTTTAAGTAAGCTGAAATTGTCAGAAGGACGAGAGGCCCTTGAAGCAGGTCTTATGCGCGACCGGGATGGTGCGGTTTATGTTGGCGCTCATGCCATTTTGATTGACCGTTTAATTGGCGGGCTCGTTGCTGCTGCCGAAAATTATGTATTTGCAACTAAAGCTCGGTTTGCGCTTATGGCAGTTGGCGGATATGGCCGTGGTGAGCTGGCCCCGCTCAGTGATATTGACCTTCTGTTTGTGATGCCGCAAAGGCATAAGAAATCTGATGCAGAGTTTGTTGAATTTATCTTATATATGCTCTGGGATCTGGGTCTGGTGGTCGGGCATGCAAGCCGCACAGTTCACCAGAATATTGCAGCAGCCGGTGAGGATATAACCATCCGTACATCGCTTTTGGAAATGCGCAGCATTGCCGGTGCCACCCCAGTTTCTAAGCATATGCTAAGCACTTTTAAACATTGGGTTTCTAACCAGCCAGCCGGCTATTTTGTAGAAGCTAAATTAGCCGAACGTGATCAGCGCCATGCTCGGTTTGGTGGGACGCGTTACGCCGTTGAACCAAATGTGAAAGATGGTAAGGGCGGATTACGTGACTTGCACACCTTATTCTGGATCTCAAAATATGTTTATCGGCTGGATCATGTTCGCGATGTTCTGGGTGCGGGTATTCTGCGGACATCTGAAGCGCGGGCATTTGCCTCTTCGCAAAGATTTTTATGGACTGTGCGGTGTTTTCTGCATCAACATCATGGCCGTGAGGATGACAGGCTTACCTTTGATGCGCAAATCCAGCTCGCGCCGCTGATGGGATTTGCTGACCGGTCAGGTTTGCGAGGTGTTGAACGGTTTATGAAACGCTATTATCTGGCTGCCCGTCAGGTCGGTAATCTGACCCGGATTTTCTGTGCAGCCCTGGCGACCGATTTTGACCAGCGTCCACGTCTCAGCTTACGCAAATTATGGGTAGCAGGTGTTACGCAGCGCCTGAATATCAAGCCATTCATACTGGAAGGCGAACGACTTCACCTACCTGAAAATATGCGTTTTCGTGACAATAGGGATTTGATTTGTGAGTTGTTCTATTTGGCGCAAATCCATGAACTTGATATCCATCCTGACAGTCTACGCCGATTAACCCGTGCTGTACGTTCATCGTCAACAGTAGAGCTTCAATCTGTTAAAACACATGAGTTTTTTTTATCTGTGCTCGCAGATAAACGCAATCCTGAGCGGGTTCTCCGGCTCATGAATGAAGCAGGATGGCTAGGCAAGTATCTGCCAGATTTTGGCCGTATTGTCGGCATGATGCAGTTCGACATGTATCACAGCTATACCGTTGATGAACACACAATAAAGGCAGTTGGAAATATCAATGATATTGAACAAGGCGTTTTGAGAGACACGGCCCCTGTTGCCACTCGTCTAGTCCATGAATTGAATTCCCGGCAAGCTCTGCTGGTGGCTGTTCTGTTTCATGATGTGGCTAAAGGACGTGGGGGGAATCATTCAGAACTGGGCGCAGAGATTGCAGAGCAACTCTGCCCGCTATTAGGTTTGAATGAGGAAACTACAGAAACAGTGGTCTGGTTGATTCGTCATCATTTGTTGATGAGCAAAACAGCGTTCAGGTATGATTTGAATGACCCACAGACCATTTCAGATTTTGCAGCAGTGGTGCAATCGCCTGAGCGGCTGAAATTGCTTCTAGTTCTGACAGTTGCAGATATTTTGGCAGTAGGGCCGGAAATCTGGAATGGTTGGAAAGCCAGCCTGATGCGAAATCTTTATAGTCGGGCTGAAGCGGTTTTGGGTGGCGCAGCCCCTTCAGAGGTCTCGTCTTTGGCGGCGGCTGATGCAATGCAAACGGCACGTCATGCTTTGACTGACTGGGATAATGACAGATTCAGTGCTCATGCGCAGTTGTTTTACCCCAGCTATTGGACAAATTTTTCGACAGACTCGCATGTGCGTCATGCCCGGCTGGCAGAGTCCTTTAATGCTGGTGCGCGGAAACTGCTCATCGATTTTGAAATTGATGATGATAATACCTCTACGATTCTGGTTGTGATGGCAGCAGATCACCCCGGTCTTTTCAGCCGCATCGTAGGTGCTGTTGCCATTGCTGGCTGTTCCATCATGAATGCCCGTATCAATACCCGGCATGATGGGACAATCCTTGATCAGTTCAGAATTCAGAATCAAGACAGGCAGGCAGTGACGGACCCACAAACCCAGAAACGCATTTCAAAAACCATAGAACAGTCTCTTGCTGGAGACATTTCGTTGTTTGAACAACTTCAGGAGCGATCAGCGCAGAGGACCAAGCGCCAAAAGGCAATGACAGTTCCGCCACGAGTCATTGTCAGTAACAACCGCAGCAACACGCATACTGTTGTTGAGGTAAATGGGGCGGACAGGCCGGGCCTGTTATATCAAATCACCTATCATCTTGTTCAGCTTGGCTTGCAAATTAATTCCGCAACTGTTTCCACTTATGGCGAGAAGGTTGTTGATGTATTTTATGTCAAAGATGTTTATGGCCTGAAAATTGAACGTGAAAAGACCCAGGATCGAATAAAACGCACCCTGATGGGCGTATTTAATCCGCGGGTGCCAGATATAGGTCACGATAGGGAAAGGGTGTAGATGGCCAACAAGACCATGTTTTCAGCTTTTCGCCAGATTAGTGGGCTCACAGCTGTCTCTCGTGTGCTTGGGTTTATTCGTGATGTGGTTTTTGCGCACTATCTGGGTGCTGGTGCCGCAACAGATGCGTTTCTGGTTGCATTTAAGCTGCCAAACTTGTTTCGGCGGCTGACAGCTGAAGGAGCGTTGACCAATGCTTTTTTGCCAAGTTACAGTCTTGCTAGACAGCAGAAATCAGAACATACCGCAATCATTCTGGCAGCAGAGGTTCAAACAGCTTTATTTATGGGCTTATGTCTAATTGTTCTGGTTATGGAATTGTTTATGCCTTTGATTGTGGCTGGTCTTGCCCCTGGTTTTGAAGCGACACCTGATCGCCTGGATGCAGCTGTGGATATGGCTCGCCTGACCATGCCCTATTTGCCAATGATTTCGCTTGTTGCGCTATGGGCAGCAGTTTTGAACAGCCAGGATTCTTATTTTGGTGGCGCATTTGCGCCAGTTATTTTGAATGCCTGTCTGATTGGCGGAGCATTGTGCGTGCCTTTCTTTCAACAACAGCTGCACCTGTCTGCTGCCTATCTTGGCCTGCCGATTGCCCTTGGCGTTCTGCTGGCGGGCGCGGGTCAGATGATATTGCTGCAACAGCAATTGAGGCGTCAGCGTATTCGTTTACCTCTTTTCCGTTTCAGTTTGTCAGGTCAAGCTCGTAAAATGTGGTTCAGTTTTATCCCTGCCGCCTTAGGTGCTGGAGCTATGCAGATTAACCTACTTGTGGATCTTGTCCTAGCGTCACTTTTAGCCACAGGATCGATTTCCTGGTTATATTACGCAGACAGATTGGCGCAGCTGCCCTTGGGGCTGGTGGGCATAGCTATGGGCACAGCGCTCCTGCCCAGGCTTTCGCGGATTGAAGCTGAGCATCATTCAACAAAACAGGCGAAAAAACAGGTATTCTGTAGAGAATTGTCAAATGCCATCATACCGGTGTCAATTCTGACAATCCCAGCGGTGGCTGCATTTGTGGTTTTGTCTGATGTGCTGATTACAGGCTTATTTCGCTCCGGCGCATTTTCGGATTCTGACGCGACTGCAGCGGCTTGGGCTTTAATGGCTTATGCGCTTGGCTTGCCAGCCTTCGTTGGGTTGAAACTGACACAAGCAGCTCTGTATGCTTTGGATCGTGGCCGGTTCGTCCTGGTAACATCCTGTGCGTCAGTGGCCTTGAATATTGTGCTTAGTCTAGCTTTGATGCAGATTTACCAGCATGTGGGTCTAGCTCTCGCTACATCACTGGTTTCCTGGCTGGCCCTGATTTGGCAGGCGGGCTGGCTAGTCAGGGCAGGTCGGTTGAATGGCAAAGCCACAAAGGTCATTCTAAAAGCTGGCCTGGCTGCTGCTGTGATGGCCGTTGGCCTGTATCTATGTCTTCCCTGGCTGTATGTGGCTTTTATTTCTGAGTCGGTGATTATGATACTCAGTGTTGTTATGGGAATCACCTTATATCTGATTGTTGGTCACCTATTAGGGCTGACAAAGGCCTTTCTTGTCAGCGCAAAAGAACAAAGAGCTTGAGAAAACAGGCAATGCAGGTCATAACAGGACCCGTTCTACCGTAAAGACTGTCAATGAAGGAGACAGATATATGACAAGCGCTGGCCGCATTTTTTCTGGTGTTCAGCCAACAGGAAACCTTCATCTGGGGAATTATCTGGGCGCAATCAAAAACTGGGTTGAACTACAAACCGATTTTGACTGTATCTACTGTGTTGTTGATCTGCATGCGATTACGGTGCCACAGGAACCGGTCAATTTGCGCCGGTCAATCCGCGAAGTTACAGCTTGCCTGATTGCTTCAGGTATAGACCCATCACGTTCTGTTCTTTTCAATCAGTCTCGTGTGCCGCAGCATGCAGAGCTAGCCTGGGTATTTAACTGTGTGGCACGTCTAGGCTGGTTGAACAGGATGACACAATTTAAGGAAAAGGCAGGTATGAATAAGGAAAATGCGACTGTTGGCCTGTATGCTTATCCAACGCTGATGGCAGCTGACATTCTGTGTTATAAAGCAACACACGTTCCGGTAGGCGAAGACCAAAAACAGCATCTTGAACTTACACGTGATATCGCCTTGGCCTTCAATTCAATGTTTGATGTTGATTTTTTTCCACAGCCTGAACCACAGATACAGAAGACAGCTTCTCGAGTGATGTCCTTGCGTGACGGAACATCGAAGATGAGTAAATCAGATACATCAGATGCCACACGCATAAACCTGACTGACTCTGTTGATGATATTGCACAGAAAATTAAGCGGGCGAAGACAGATCCTGAAGCCCTCCCTTCTGAGGCTGAAGGGCTGGCTGATCGGCCAGAAGCGCGCAATCTGGTTCGAATATTCTCCGGTCTTTCAGGGCGGACTGAATCACATATTCTAGCTGAATTTGGCGGCCAGGGATTCGGCGTCTTCAAGCCGGCCCTCGCTGAACTGGTGGTCGATGTTATCTCACCTATCAGCCAGAAAATGAATCAACTTCTGGCTGAGCCGGATGAGATAGATAAGCTGTTGGCCTCTGGCGCAGAACAGGCCTACGCTATAACCGGCCCTGTTTTGGAGGATGTGAAAAAGATCATCGGGCTGACCCCGCCTTAACAGGCATGTGTGCTGATTTTTCGTGTTGCGCCTATGCAAAAAGGCTTAATTATTGTATTCTGTCGTCATTAGAATGACTATGAATACACTGCTGCTTGTATTTTGCCACGCAAATACGCAGATAACAATTAGGTCAGGAAATAGGATTTTCTGACACTATCAACCAGACACTGATTACAAGTAAATTTTCGTGAAGGATGTTTGACCATGTTCATTCAAACCGAAGACACACCTAATCCATCAACGTTAAAGTTTATCCCTGGTGTGGCCGTACTGCCAGGTGACACAGCCGAATTCACCTCATTAGAGGAGGTAAAATCCTCTCCTCTGGCCGCCCGGCTGTTTGCTATTGATGGCGTTGAATCAGTCTTCTTCAGCGGCGACTTTCTGTCTGTTACAAAAGCAGAGCGGCTTGACTGGTTTGTGCTGAAACCTTCTATACTTGCTGGAATCATGGAGCATTTTGCGTCTGGTCTTCCGATTATTGAGACCAAGAATGAAGCTAGCACATCAAAAGAAGATGATGATGATGAAACAGTCCAACAGATTAAGCATCTTCTCGATACCCGTGTCCGGCCAGCTGTTGCTATGGATGGTGGTGATATCACCTTCCATTCCTTCGAAGATGGTGTGGTGACATTGCAGATGCGCGGGGCCTGTCAGGGCTGTCCAAGTTCTACAGCAACACTGAAAATGGGTATTGAAAATATGTTGCGCCATTATATTCCTGAAGTGCGTGAGGTTCGTCCGACAGACAGCTAGAACATCACGGCAACTGGCCAGCGGGGTCTATTTTGTCGCTTCATAAGCAAGTTACAATCCATATTGGCAATAGAACAATTCTCCTTTTTTTATTGGGAGCGCTGTTCACCGGGGTTGCCTTGCCGTTAACAGGTGTTCTCCCGCCAATGCCTTTGTTTCTCAAGCACCAAACACCTCAGTTCGAGGTTGTTAGTCAGCTGGACAGGGAACTGGATGAGCTAATATCGCAAAAACAACAGGTCGGCCTGACGCTTGAAAAACTGGCTGAGCTTGAACAGAAGATTGAACAGGCAAATGCCCGACTGGCTGCGGCTATACTGCCGCCCAACAAAGCCCCTGAAAGAAGAGGTGCACCGCCAAAACTTCCTCCGCCCCCCCTTCCAAAAAGCATAGATTACAGCTTGTCATCCTCCGGCCTGACAGAAGTGCCCCGCCTTTTTGTTGTGCGCATGTCTGATCTCAGGCCTCTTGATACTCAACTGCGAAAAGAGCGTTTTAAACAGACAATTCTGCCTCTCATTCTGCGGGCAAATGAAGATATCGCGCGCCAGCGTAAAGTTGTCATTCAGGGCATTGAAGCAAAAGATAATGTTTTGCTGCGGTCTTTTGCTCAACGTTACCGAATGCCAGCCGGTCAAATTGATAAACGAGGCTGGACAGATGAACTACTTCGCCGGGTCGCTCCTATCCCAGTATCGATTGCGCTTGCGCAAGCTGCAATTGAATCAGGATGGGGCCAATCTAGGTTTGCCTTGGAAGGAAACGCCCTTTTCGGTCAGTGGGTCTGGAATGACAAATTGGGCATAAAGGCTGCCAATCAGAGCGACCCACGAGCATCTGTCAGACGGTTCCCGGATTTATTGTCATCCGTGCGGGCCTACATGTTTAACCTGAATTCGCACCGGGCTTATGGAGCCTTCAGAGAGATTAGATCCCGCTATATGGCCGCGCCGGATCAGGTTTCTGTTAATGAAGTAATAGAAGGACTATCAAATTATGCCCAAATTGGCGATGCCTATGTTTCCAAAATCCGGCGTATCATATCTCAAAATGATATGCAGCGGTTTGAAGCGGCTCAGCTAGTGCCGCGCTTTTTTTAGGGGGTTAAAAATTGACGGCCATACCACCGCCACCGTTCTTTGCCTGCGGGCATGGTGCAGTTAATCCGCCCGCGTGGCGAGGGTAGTGGGCCTGGGAGCCGGATTTCTGCTCGCAAGCCTAGCAAAGAAACTTCTAATTTCCCGTGATTGCTGGCAAAACAACGCAACTGACTGATAGGGCTCATTTCTTCATCTAAGGTAAACCCATAAATAGGCGGGTTATCGTTCAGGACCATATCGTCTGGGGTCAGGTCTTTGATTTTAAGAGGGAGTCCGTTAATGGCTAATTTCAACCTGCTTAACGCTCCATAATTTTCGTTGAAGGCAAATCGGGGCAGCTCAAAAAAATCCTCATCTGTATGCATAATTCCTGAATTCTGGCCAAAAGCGGCAGTGAAGCCAGCGTCTTTAATAGCATCAATTACAAAGCGGCTATATTCGCCATATGGATAGGCAAACAGCTCAGGGCGCTCACCCAGCTCGTTTAAAAAAATCTGATTAGAGGTGTCAATTTCTTCTCGAACGCGTTCAACGCTCAGAGTGTGCATATGCGGATGGGTGTGTGTTTGTGAGCCAACCGTCACGCCAGCAGCTTTTAATTCCCGTAATTGATCCCAGCTCATATAGCCGGACAGGTTGCGGTCAACAGGGCTGGTTGCCACAAAGATTGTAAAGGGCAAACCAGCCGCTTTCAGCAAAGGCCAGGCATTCTCATACACAGACAGATAGGCATCATCAATGCTTATGCCCACTGTGCGATCAGGCAGGAGTTGGCCTGATTTTAATGTTTCAACAATCTTTGGTAGCGGTAGAATGGTGTAGTCGCCATTTGTAAGCAGGGCCAGGTGTTCCTCAAACATCTCCATACTGATATTTGTTGATGGATAGCGTCCCTCGCCAAACCGGTGATACATAATGACTGTAGCGCTGTCGCGCATTGGTTTTGCGGTCTGCGCCGTTGCAGGTGTGAAGCTGTTGAGGCTTAGACCGAAAAAAAGGCTGCCCATAAAGGCACTCATCTGAATGGGGAGACTTAGCCGAGTTAGCCAATTCTTGCTGTTTTTTCCCATGATTTTGCCTCACCAAACATACTGCCCTTAAAATTGCCCTACAATAATTTTTTTTGACCTCGACTGCAACACCGGATAAATCTAAATATCCTAAGCTGATTGGAAACAAAGCGGAAGGTGCAGTCGAGAAGTTGTTTGTTGAAAGAGATCACTTTGAACATCGCCTTCTTCTGGCTTTGGAGGCCAGCGGTGATGCCGTGTCCGTTGCCCTTGTAAATTATGAAGGCTGTGTTGCATTCAAAAAGCATAATGCTCGTTTTGGACATGCCGAATATCTCGTGGATATGGTTCAAGGTTTAATGGAAGAGGCAAAAGCATCTTTTTCAGACTTAACCCATATTGCGGCCGGATGCGGACCGGGATCATTTACGGGGCTTCGTGTTTGTTTGTCTGCTGCCAAAGGGTTTTTGCTTGCCACTACAGCAACTGCGCTTGGGGTCAATGGTCTGGCCGCGCTAGCCGTTGACGCCGTTACAAAAGGCCAAACAGAGCAAAGGCAGTCAGGACCGCACCTTTGTTTTGCTGATACACGCAGAAATTCCCTTTTTGTGCAGGAATTTGGTCCGGAGGCGAACATGTTGTCTCCTGTCAGGGATGTGCCATTAGAACGGATAACATCCTATATTGAAGAGGCCTTTCTGCGTTTTGATGGACTGTTCCTGACGTTAACAGGTCATGTCACTGACCTTGCTGATCTGGTTTCGACAGAAAAACGGATTTTCTGTCAGCCGAGGTCCTTAGATGCACAGATGATTGGTTGTTACGCGCTTCAATCATTATCTTCACCACATCTCTATCCCTGTTCTGGCTTTGAGCCGTTGTATGTAATTGACCCAAAACTTGGTCTGCCAAAGCGTAAGGTCTGATATGACAGTTCATAACATACACTATACGCCCGCCACGCGCGGTCATGCTGAAGCAATCACATTGATTTTTTGTGATGTTTACGGGGCTGATCGGCAGCAGGAATCAACTGTGATAATGAAACTCTGCTGCCATTCAACCTGTTTTGGTGTAGTGTCTTTCGATGCAGATTATCCGGTTGGTTTTATCTTGTTACAACAGGCCGCTAATACAGCTGATGTGATAGAATTATGTGTGCGAGAATCTGTGCGCAGACAAGGTATAGGTCGCCATTTGCTGGAACAGGGTCTTCATCTTGCCAGCAAGCATGGGGTAAGCCGTGTTCTGCTTGAGGTTGAGGCGACCAACAAGAGCGCGTATAAGCTGTACAGGACTAGCGGATTTGAATTGGTAGGAAAACGCCCCAATTATTACCGGCAGCGAGCAAAGATTTCAGATGCGCTTGTTCTCAAGTGCCATCTGAGCTGAAACATGTGACTATTCAGCCGCGCTGAAGGGCTTGACGATGGGGATAATGCTAGGCAAATAACTTCATAATAGGCCAAGTGAAAAAAGTCTTGGCTTCAAATCAGATTAAGAGGATACGCAACGCGTTTATGAAAAAACTTTTTGTTAAGACTTTTGGTTGCCAGATGAATGTGTATGATTCAGAGCGGATGAAGGATGTACTTGCGCCTACCGGTTACATGCCAACAGACTCGCTTGAAGATGCAGATATGGTGATTCTGAACACCTGCCATATTCGCGAAAAAGCTTCTGAAAAGGTGTTTTCTGATCTGGGCCGTTTGCGCAAGCTCAAAGACCGGGCAGCTGAGCAGCAAAATAGACAGATTCTAATTGCCGTTGCTGGTTGTGTGGCACAGGCAGAGGGCGAGGAAATTACAAGGCGGGCTCCGTGGGTTGATATGGTCGTTGGACCGCAAACCTATCATCGCTTGCCTGAACTGGTTGCCAAGGCTGATCCAATCTCACGCCTAAGTGTTGTCGATACTGAGTTTCCAACTGAGGTGAAGTTTGATTTTCTGCCTGAGGAAGCTGCACCCAGGGGCCCTTCGGCATTTTTATCTGTACAGGAAGGTTGTGATAAATTCTGCAGCTTCTGTGTTGTACCTTACACTCGTGGCTCTGAATTTTCTCGCCAAGCTGGACAAATCATCAATGAAGCAAAACGGCTTGTTGCGGCTGGGACAAGGGAGATCACATTGCTTGGCCAGAATGTGAACGCGTGGCATGGGGCTGCACCTGATGGCACTAGTTGGGGACTGGGTCGCCTGATCCGTGAATTAGCAGAAATCGACGGCCTGCCAAGGTTGCGTTACACGACCTCACATCCGCTGGATATGGATGATGATTTAATGAGCGCACATCGTGATGTGCCACAATTGATGCCCTATCTTCATCTGCCGGTTCAGGCAGGTTCAGATAGAATCCTCAAAGCGATGAATCGACGCCATACAGCGGATGATTATCGGCGAATTATTGATAGGTTGCGTACATTCAAACCTGGCCTTGCCCTGTCAGGTGATTTTATTGTTGGGTTCCCTGGTGAGACAGACCGTGATTTTGCTGATACAATCAAGCTGGTTGCTGATATAGGTTATGCGTCTGCTTATTCATTCAAATACAGCCCGCGCCCGGGCACGCCAGCTGCAGGAGATGAACAGCAGGTTGACGCACAGGTTAAGGCTGACAGGTTGGCAGCCTTACAGCAACTTTTGGACGCTCAGCAAATGGCATTTAATAAAACCTGTGAAGGTCAGCAGATGGCTGTGCTGATTCACAAAATGGGCAGTCGTGATGGTCAGGTAACAGGCCGCAGTCCATTTATGCAGTCTGTCTATTTGAAAGGAGATCATACCCATCTTGGGAAGATGGTTACGGTCACTGTCAAAGAGGCTAGACAAAATTCACTTCTGGTTCAAACAGGTAAGCGTCCACAACAGATGAAATCAGAAGAGAATGTAGCGTGAGCGAAACTGCCGGGAATAAGCAAGTTTGCCTTGAATTCGATGATAATGAACGGCTCAGCCTGATCTGCGGTCAGCATAACCGTCACCTAGCCCGCATCGAACAAGCTTTGCATGTTGGGTTAAGCAGCTTTGGCAATCAGATCACCATTGCAGGTGAACAAAAAAATGTAGATAAAGCCAGGCAAGCTTTTACGAGTCTTTATCACCAACTTTCAAGCCACGATACCGGTACAGATTTGAGTGCCACTTTAGTCGATGATTTGCTACGTCAAACTGAAAATGGTGTGGACCCAGACAAATCACCAATCGACAAGTCGGTGTTTGCTACCACCTGGAAAAAGAATATCTATCCCCGTACTGCGGGTCAGTCTGCTTATTTCAAGCTGCTTAAAGAAAATGAGGTGGTGTTTGGTCTTGGGCCAGCGGGAACTGGCAAAACATATATGGCGGTTGCTTGGGCTGTTGATTGTCTGAAGCGTCGACTAGTTGACCGAATCATTCTTTCGCGCCCCGCTGTCGAAGCGGGAGAGCGTTTGGGATTTTTGCCTGGCGATATGAAGGAGAAGGTGGATCCATATCTGCGACCACTTTATGATGCACTCTACGATATGATGCCTTCCCAAAAATTCGACCGGATGCTTTCTAGCGGTGAGATTGAAATTGCCCCGCTTGCTTTCATGCGGGGACGGACACTGACCAATGCCTTTGTTATCATTGATGAAGCACAGAACACAACACCGGTTCAGATGAAAATGGTATTGACTCGTCTGGGAGAAGATTCTCGAATGATTATCACAGGCGATCTGTCTCAGATTGACCTGCCTAGCGGTCAGTTATCTGGTTTATCTGATGCAGTCAACAGGTTGGAAATGGTTAAAGGTATAGGCATAATACGCCTCTCTGGTGAAGATATAGTTAGGCATTCGGTTGTTGCCCGGATCTTGAAAGCATATGAGACTAGACAAAATTGAAACTTCTCGCCACACTTGGTCGTCAGAAATATACATAATAAGAGCAATCCATTTTATTTTGAATGATAAAGACAGATTTCCTAATTATGCCCCTCCATCCCGATGAGATGACGTCAGCAGAACAAGAACCTGACCCGGACAGTCCGGCCGCAGATGATCTTACATATCACAGCTGGGATACAGTTGATCACCATCATTTTGACCATAATCTTTCGGATTCCCGATGGGCGGACTGTCTTTTCAGCAGTGAAACGAAATGTATCGCGCTGATAGACCTTGCGGCTAGATTTTTGCCCACAAGGTTTTCTAGGCCGATTGAGGTTTCTGTGCTTTGGACAGATGATCTTACAATAGCCGAACTGAACCAGCAGTTTCGCAGCAAATCTGGCGCAACAAACATTCTATCTTTCCCATCTGGCGATCGGTCTGCTTTAAATGAAGGTAGGCTATTTATGGGCGATCTGGTTCTTGGCTTTGACACAGTCATGTCTGAAGCAAAAGTAGCTGGGATTGCCGAACAGGATCATACTGCCCACCTGATACTGCATGGCTTGCTTCATCTTGCAGGCTTTGATCATATTCTTGATGATGAGGCGGCTGAAATGGAAAAACTTGAGTCGTATCTCTTAACGGAGATAGGAATAGCAGATCCCTACCAAGATGCTATATACACGCCTGTCAAAGCCAGAGACACTAATTCATGAACATGTTTGATTTTACACCAAAGTGGCCTTTTTTTAAAAAACAAATAACAGTTCGTGATGAAGTCACGGGCCTGATCGAGACTTTTATTGATAAAGAAGGCACTGGCTTTGACGGTCAAGAAGGTCTGCTACTTCGGAATATGCTGGGTCTGCGGGATATCTCGGCTGAAGATGTAATGATCCCTCGCGCAGATATTGTTTCGGTGGATATTACAGAGGGGTTTGAATCTGTTATCCGCCAAATTAGTGAAGCAGCTCATAGCCGAGTGCCTGCCCATAAAGGCAACATGGATGAGTTGTTGGGGATGTTGCACATCAAGGATCTGATCGCACATGCGCTTGACCGTGAGCCGGCGTCACTTTCAGATCTCCTCAGGCCCGTATTATTTGTCTCTCCTTCCATACGTCTCCTTGATTTGCTGCAGGAAATGCGACTTAAGCGTCTACATCTTGCTCTTGTTGTAGATGAGTTTGGTGGTATTGATGGGCTGATTACAATCGAAGATTTGGTTGAAGAAATTGTTGGTGAGATTGAAGATGAGCATGACCAGTCTGATGCCCCGCATGTTGATGTTGAACCTGATGGTAGTGTTGTCGCAGATGCACGGCTTGAGTTGAGCTCTCTGGAGCTGCTTTATAATATTAGTCTTGATGGTGATGAACGTGAAGAACTGGACACAGTTGGTGGACTTGTGATCACGACAGCAGGCTATGTGCCTGTGCGTGGTGAGGTAATTATTCATGAAAGCGGTCTTGAATTTGAGGTGCTTGATTCAGACCCACGGCGAGTGAATATTGTTCGAATTTCTGGCTTGAATGCAAAGAATGAAGGTGACAAGCCTTTGTTTGCGGATGCCTAAATACATATTTTTCCTATGTGCTGGTATGGTTGCAAGTCTGGCTCTGCCCCCCGTGGAAATTGTGCCAGCTATATTTTTCTTCTCGCCTGTTTTTTATTTTGCTGTAAATGCTCTTACCGCTCGGCAGGCCGCATTATATGTTGGACTGTCCTCCTTGGGTTGGTTTATGGCGTCTTTATATTGGATTGGTTCATCATTATTTGTTGATGGGGGGCTGCAACTGCTTCTGCTGCCTTTTGTGTGTTTGCTGTTTCCATTGTTTCTGGCTTTATTCTGGGCAGCAGGAGCAGCTTTGGCCTTTAGGGTTTTTTCAAGCCCATCTGCACGGTTAATTGGGTTCATCATCTGTCTTGGATGTGCTGATTATTTGCGTTCGGTTATGCTGACAGGTTTTCCTTGGAATGTCACAGCACATGCATTTTTGGGCTCGCCGATATTGGCGCAGGGGGCATCTTTTGTCGGCCAGAATGGTCTGAATTTTCTGGTGTTGTCAATGATTGTGGCTCCCTCGCTTATAATGCAGCGCCGATTTAGTCTGTTTTGTTCTTCCTTAACGCCATTTTTTTTCTGTCTTATACTGTCAGCAGATCGCGTGCGCACATTTCCACCAGCGCTAGACATGGATGAGGTGGCTCCAATTGTTAGGCTGATCCAGCCGAACATTTCCCAGCAAGATAAATGGGACTTTGACCAACGTGGAGCCCACCTTGATAAGATGATTGCATTGGCGCGGCAAGAACCAAATTCTTCAAATCTGACGGTGTTGCCAGAAGCAGCTCTGGCGAGTGTTTGGCCACATGAGCCAGAGCTGGTTAAAAATATGGCAAAACTTATCAGTGGTCCGTCTGGTATGATGGCAACTGGAATCTTGCGCCGTGATGAGGCAGGAAATCTATTTAATTCTGTCTTGTTTTTTGACCGTAGTGGTCAACTGCAGCAAATTTATGATAAACAGCATCTGGTTCCGTTTGGTGAATATGTGCCTTTCCGTGGTATACCTTTTGTCGATGTCATAGCCGGGTCAGTTGATATTAAACAGGGACAGGCTGCACAACCGGTAATTGTGTCTGATATTGGCAGTTTTAGGGTTCTGATCTGCTATGAGATAATATTTCCTGACTTCATTGCAGCAGATAACTTTCGGCCCGACGTGTTGTTGACCTTGAGTAATGATGCCTGGTTTGGCCAAACTGCAGGGCCACATCAGCATTTTGCACAAGCACGCATGCGGGCTATTGAAGAAGGATTGCCTGTTTTCAGGGTTGCCAATACCGGGATTTCAGGGGCCATTGATGCTTACGGGCGTGTGCTTGCGCGCTCTGAATTGGGCGCTGCTGCTGTGATTGATGTGCCCGTGCCTCCAGCTCTAGAGGGAACAGTTTATACGCAACTGCGCATGGTTGCCCCTCTATTGCTTCTGCTTGTTTATTTGCTTATGTCATTGTGGCTTGAATTTTCTCACCAAAGACGCAATAAGAACGGATAAACTAACAATACATGTGCATGATGTAAGGAAGAGTAATGTCATATTTATTCACTTCGGAATCAGTTTCAGAAGGCCACCCGGACAAGGTTTGTGATAGGGTTTCTGATACGGTTTTGGATTTGTTCCTATCGTATGAGCCTGAAGCTCGAGTTGCATGTGAGACCATGGCTACAACTAACCGGATAATTCTTGCGGGTGAGGTTAGAGCGTCTGCAGATAATCTTGATAGGATCATGGCAGAGATTGAAAGTTGCGTGCGAGCGGCTATTAAAGATATTGGGTACGAGCAGGAAAAATTCCATCACGCTGATTTTGAATTTCAGAATTATTTACATGAACAGTCTGCGCATATTGCACAGGGTGTTGATGCCAACTCAGGCAAGGATGAAGGAGCTGGTGATCAGGGCCTGATGTTTGGCTATGCGTGCCGCGAAACAGATGAACTGATGCCTGCACCGATCCATTATTCCCATCAGATCTTAAAAAAGCTGGCTTCAGTTCGCAAGGCAAACAAAGATAGTATTTTGGGCCCTGATTCCAAGTCACAGGTGACTTTGCGCTATGATGATAGTGGTGCGGTCCTAGGCGTTGATAAATTGGTTATTTCTACCCAGCATGCATCTGGGGCATCTGTTAACGACATACGAAAGCTGATCACCCCGGTGGTAGCGGACATTCTGCCAGAGGGATGGATGGTTGGTGAAGATGATTTTCTGATTAACCCAACAGGCCGATTTGAAATTGGTGGGCCAGATGGTGACGCTGGATTGACTGGCCGAAAGATTATTGTCGACACCTATGGCGGTGCAGCCCCGCATGGTGGTGGTGCCTTTTCAGGTAAAGACCCAACAAAGGTTGATAGGTCAGCTGCTTATGCTGCCCGGTATCTTGCAAAAAATATAGTTGCAGCCGAATTGGCTGAAAAATGTACGATACAGATTGCCTATGCGATCGGTGTCGCGACCCCTGTTTCAGTTTATGTAAACACATATGGTACAGGCCGGATGGATGACTCTATACTGGCAAATATCCTTACAAAAGGTGAGGTTATGGGCTTGACCCCGCGCAGCATCCGCGAACATCTCGGTCTAAACAAGCCAATCTATGTGCCAAGTTCCGCTTATGGCCATTTTGGCCGCATCGCAGGTGAAGCTGGTCCAGGGTCATTCAGCTGGGAGGCTCGAGATCTAATTGACAATCTGCTGGCGGCAATTGGGTGATTCGAACAAAAATATCAAAGTCTTCAACATGAGAGATATGCTGTGAAGGACATAAAACAGCCCCCCCGTTTTTTCGGCCGGCGTAAAGGCCGGCCACTCAGCGCAGCCATGCAAAAAAGGTTAGATAAATTGTTACCAGAATTTGTTCTGCCTGCCGGTCCGCACACAACGGATAGTTTATTAGCATGTTTCCCTGTGGATCCAAGTGCCTCCTTATCGCTTGAAATTGGATTTGGGGGTGGCGAGCATCTGGCGGCTCTTGCCAAAGCTAGACCAGATACAGCCTTTATTGGCGCAGAACCTTTCATTAATGGCATTGTCAGTCTGCTGCGCCATATTGACGAACAAAATCTTAAGAATATTAGAATTTGGCCTGATGATGTTCGTCTGATGCTGGATAACTTGCCAGAATCATCATTTACATCTGTATATGTGATGTTTCCTGATCCTTGGCCAAAGACCCGACATGCTAAAAGGCGGATTTTCAGCCCCTCCATGCTGGACAAGCTGGCATTCTGTCTTAAACCGGGGGGCAGTTTGCGTTTTGCCAGCGATCACCCTGTTGCAAAATCTTGGTTGCTGGCTGAGGTGTTACGTAATTCCGCATTCAGATGGACGGCTCAATCAGCTAAGGATTGGCGTTTACGTCCTTCTAACTGGCCACAGTCACGATACATGGTGAAGGGTGAACATGAAGGACGTGCATCCAGCTGGTTTGACTTCAAACGCAACTAGCTGGCAACTCTCGCTTGCATTTTTCCTATGTTATGTCTATAATTGTTAAGAAAACCAGACGTGAAAATCCGGTGGGCTAAAAGCCCGCCTTTTTTATTGCAATTTTTTAGTATGAACATGAACAACATATAGTCTGAGAATGAGTGTACAGAAATTTGAAAAAATGATCACGCCTGCTCTGTCTAGTCTGGGCTTCGATTGCGTGCGTATTCAATTTTCTGGTGGTGGTTCACAGGCCGGCCGGGCTGCGTTGCAGATTATGGCAGAGCCTTGTGAAGACAGAGATATGACTGTTGAGGATTGTGAAACAATCAGTCGTCATTTAGCTGCTGTTCTGGATGTGGAAGACCCTATTGACCAGGCTTATATGCTGGAAATTAGCTCACCAGGGATTGACCGACCCCTTACACGTGAAACTGACTTCACGCGTTTCGCAGGCGAACAGGTGAAGGTTACATTGCTACAAATGCAGGCTGGGCAGAAGCGGTTTAAGGGGCGCCTTACTGGCATTGATCGGAAAGGCAACATCACAATTGAAACACGAACAGGCCGGATAAGTTTCGCATTTTCGGATATTGATTCCGCAAAGTTGGACCCGACGGAATATTATTCGAAGTTAAAACAACAAGCCCGGCGCATCAAGCCAGGCAAACAAAATTCACTCAGACAAACTGACTAGTATATTGATCTTAAGCTAAAAGAAGAGGCAGGAACTTATGGACACATCTTCAATTCCCGGACTTGAATTGATGCAGATTGCGGATGTCGTTGCGCGTGAAAAATCAATTGAGCGTGAAGAGGTCATCATGGCGATGGAAGAGGCTATTCAGAAGGCAGGAAGGTCCAAATATGGTAACGATCGAGATATCCGCGCAATGATTGACCGTAAAACAGGGTCAATACAGCTCGAACGGTGGACGGAAGTTGTTGATGAGGTGGAAGATGATTCCACCCAAATGAGTGGGGCTGAAGGCGAAAAGCACGGTCTTACCATTGGCGATTTTCTCCGCCAGCCACTGCCTCCTATTGAATTTGGCCGGATTGCCGCGCAGACAGCAAAGCAGGTTATTTCTCAAAAAGTTCGCGAAGCTGAGCGTGCGCGCCAATATCAGGAATATAAGGACCGTGTTGGTGAGGTGGTTTTGGGCACCGTCAAACGCGCTGAAAGTTATTCAATTACCGTCGATCTTGGCCGTGCTGAAGGCGTAATCCGGCGTGAAGAGATGATTCCACGCGAAAATCTCAATCAAGGTGATCGCGTTCGAGCTTATATCGTTGATGTACGCGAGGAGGTGCGTGGTCCCCAGATTTTCTTGTCCCGCGGTGCCAATGAATTTATGGCTAAGCTGTTCACGCAGGAAGTGCCGGAAATCTATGATGGCATAATAGAGATTAAGGCTGTTGCTAGAGAGCCTGGAAGCCGCGCAAAAATTTCTGTTTTATCACGTGACACATCAATTGATCCAGTTGGCGCTTGTGTTGGCTTAAGAGGTAGCCGTGTCCAAGCTGTGGTCAGTGAGTTGCAGGGTGAAAAAATTGAAATTATTCCATTCTCGGAAGACCCGGTGACCTTTATTGTAAACGCGCTAGCTCCAGCTGAGGTAGCGAAGGTCGTGGTTGATGAGGTTGCTGGGCGTGTTGAGGTGGTTGTGCCTGATGACCAGCTCAGCCTTGCTATTGGACGGCGTGGACAGAACGTGCGCCTGGCCTCCCAGCTTACCGGTTGGTATATCGATATCTTGTCTGAAGCCGAAGAATCAGAACGTAGGCAGGAAGAATTTAAGACACGCTCCACGCGCTTTATTGAAGCGTTGAACATTGATGATGTGATAGCCCATCTACTAGTAGCGGAAGGATTTGTGTCTGTCGACGATATTGCATTGACACCTGTAAGTGATCTTGCGCTCATACAAGGCTTTGATGAGGATATCGCTACTGAACTTCAAAGCCGCGCAACAGAGTTTGTTGAGGCGGAAACTAGCCGAATAACGTCTGCTTTGGTTGAGCTAAAGGTTAAGGATGATCTGAAAGAAGTTGATTATTTGTCCCGTAGCATGATTCTGACCTTAGCTGAAAATAAAATCTTATGCCTTGATGATTTGGCTGAACTAGACAGTGAGGAGCTGGTTGGACTTCTCAGTGAGCATGGCATTGATGATGAAACAGTCGCTGGTGATATTATCATGGCTGCCCGGGCACATTGGTTTGCAGATGAGCAGACTGAAGATAATTCGGTCGTTGAAACAGCAGCAGCTGAAGCTGCTGAAACTGCGGATAGCTGAGAGATGAGAGGTTCAGGGAGGACGGACATATGTCATCTCCATATACATCTCCAGAATTGGAACAGGCTAACATCAAGCTTTCCAGGCCGCAGCGCAAATGCATCATTACAGGTGAGATCGCTGACAAGGCTGTTTTGATTCGTTTTGTTGCCTCGCCGGACGGCGAGCTAGTCGCTGATACAGGCAATAAGCTTGGTGGCCGCGGAGTCTGGGTCAGTGCAGTGCGCGAAACCATAGACCAGGCCATATCAGGGAACCATTTCAGCAGACATCTTAAGCGGACTGTCCGAATTAGTGATAATTTTCTTGATAATTTGGACCGCCGTTTAGCCGACCAGTTGATTGCGCGTTTGTCTATGATGCGGAAAGTTGGGGTGTTGGTTGCCGGCGGTGGAAAGCTGCGCAGCCAAGCTCTTTTGTCCGGCTTGTTGGTTGGTGATGATGCCAGTCCACGCGAGACACAGAAGCTGATCAGTGGCTGTCAGCCAGAGTGGATAGAAAAGGGTGTTCCCTCTGTTTGGCTTGGCCAGGTTTCAGGAAGCACATCTGTTGCTTATGCCGGGGTGTTCCGATCAGCTTCATCAGCGGAGCGGCAGCTAGAGACGCTGTTGAGAACAGAATTACGGCGTTGGCGAGGAGTAGCAAAAGCTAATGACAAAAGATAGTTGGCGCGCAATGCTTGTCTTTTGGTGGCAAGCAGGTGTATTACCAAGCACACAGCTTATTAATGCTGCGTTTGCAAAGCCCCGGGGACTTATAATGCTAGCAGGATTGATTCGGAAAGGTCGTTTATGAGCGAAAAAAATAGTAAGCCGAAAAAATTGAGCTTGTCAGGAAGTGGCAAACTCACACTTGGTGGTAGTGGGCTTGATCAGACGACGCTGAGGAGCGGCGTGTCTGCAAGTCGCGGCAAAAACGTGCAGGTTGAAGTCAGACGCAAACGTGTTCTGAACCCAGCTTTGCGGACTTCTCCCCCTACGCAGCCAGAGACACTTGTACCTAAAGAAGGGACGGTTGAAACGTCGGCGCAAATGGATGACCGCCTAACAGCAGCAGAACGCGCCAATAGAATTAAAGTGCTTCAAGAGGGGCTGTCAAAGACACAAACAGCACTAGCCGAAAGCAGCCAATCTGAAAATGATGATGAAGAAAAAGAAGCCGGGAAAAAAGCGACTGATCCGCGTGAATCCCGCCGCCGCGCTGAGATGGCTGAGCTTGCAGAAATTGAAAAAAAGTCAGCGGCTATTCGTCAAACAGAAATGGAACGGCTTGCAACTGAAAATGCGCAACGTCAGGCGCGGAGCCGCTCGACAGAACGGGACGTCAACTCAATAGCGCCTCTTCCGGTGCGTGAAGGCGCGCCAATACGTGGGCGGCGCCGGTCAGAGGAAGCAGAGGCGCCGCGCCGGCCAGCAAATCAAAAACGTGGCAATATAGATCGTCGCCGTACAGGTAAAATTACAATATCGCAGGCTTTATCAGAGGGTGATTCACGACAGCGCTCGTTAGCTTCTGTTCGGCGGCAGCGAGAAAAAGCACGAATGCGTGAAGACCAGCCACAGGTTAAACAGGTTCGTGATGTTGTAATCCCAGACACTATTACAGTCCAAGAGCTTGCAAACAGAATGGCTGAACGGGCTGCTGACATTGTCAAGGAATTAATGAAACAGGGCATTATGGCCACTGTGACCCAGACAATTGATGCTGAAACTGCTGAACTTGTGACAATGGAATTTGGGCATAGAGTGCAGCGCGTGTCTGAATCAGATATCGAAGACGGGCTAACAGGCGCGCCAGATAATGAGGCTGATTTAAAGCCACGTCCACCTGTAGTTACTGTTATGGGTCATGTTGACCATGGCAAAACCAGCCTACTCGATGCGATTAGAGCAACCGATGTGGCAGCAGGTGAAACAGGTGGGATTACTCAGCATATTGGTGCTTATCAGATCAAAACGGGCTCTGGTAATGTGTTCACGTTTATTGATACCCCTGGTCATGAAGCTTTTACTGAAATGCGCTCCCGTGGGGCAGTAACAACAGATATTGTTGTTCTGGTTGTAGCAGCTGATGATTCAGTTAAAGCACAGACTATTGAAGCTATAAATCATGCTAAAGCTGCAGGCTGTCCAATTATTGTTGCTGTCAATAAATGCGATAAAACTGAAGCAGACCCTCGCCGGGTTCGCAATGATCTTCTTCAACATGAGATTGTCACCGAAGATTTTGGTGGCGATATATTGTGTGTAGATGTATCGGCCCATACTGGCTCAGGCCTAGATAAGCTCGAAGAAGCAATATTACTTCAGGCTGAATTGCTTGAATTGAAAGCAAATCCTGAGCGTGACGCTGAAGGGACAGTTGTTGAGGCAAAAGTTGAACGTGGACGCGGGTCGGTAGCCACGGTTCTTGTCCAGCGCGGCACATTGCGTGTTGGAGATGTTTTCGTAACTGGAGCTGAATCAGGTCGGGTTCGTGCCTTGCTGAATGACAAGGGCAAGCAGCTCAAATCAGCTCTGCCAGGCCAGCCTGTTGAGGTTCTTGGCCTCAATGGAACGCCAATGGCTGGTGATCAATTTTCTGTTGTTGAAACAGAATCCCGCGCGCGAGAAATTGCTGAATACCGTTCGCGTCGGATAAGAGACACACAGGCTGCTGTGTCCGCCCGTGGATCAGTCGAACAGATGTTGACTGCAATTGCAGCTGGCGAAGCAGAAGAACTGCCGATTGTCATCAAGACAGATGTGCATGGGTCTCTAGAAGCTATTCGCACTGCGTTGGATAAGCTTGGCACAGAACAGGTGAAAGCCCGCATTCTAATCGGTGGCGTAGGAGCATTGTCTGAATCAGATATATCTCTTGCTGCAGCATCACAGGCGATGGTGATTGGCTTTAATGTGCGTGCGATTCCGCAGGCTCGTGATTTGGCAAAACGTGATAATGTTGAAATACGGTATCATTCTATAATTTATGAACTGATCGATGAAGTAAAGGCAGCTATGGGCGGCCTGCTTAGTCCGGATAGCCAGGAAGATTTCATTGGCTATGCCGAAATTCGGCAAGTGTTCTCCGTATCAAAATCAGGCAAAGTTGCTGGTTGTATGGTAACCGAAGGAATTATCAAACGGGGTTGTAAAGTCAGGTTGTTGCGGGATAATGTGGTAATCCATGAAGGGTCACTAAAGACTCTGCGTCGCTTTAAAGATGAGGTAAAAGAGGTCCGGGAATCCATGGAATGTGGTATGGCCTTTGAAAATTATTCCGATATTCAAGAAGGCGATATGATCGAATGTTTTGAGATCACAGAAGTTGCCCGGACACTGGATTAACCACATATAATGGGCAAAGAGATAAGTCCTTCTTACGGGTGGGAAACAGTTATGCCTCGTAGAACAAAATCAGCATCAGCTGGGCCAAGCCAGCGCCAGTTAAGAGTGGGCGAGAATTTACGTCACCATTTATCATTAATTTTGGCCCGGCAGGAAACACATATTCCCGAACTTGACCAAGTGTCGATCACCATATCAGAAGTTTCTGTCAGCCCTGATCTGGCCAATGCTCGCATATATGTTATGACATTGGGTGGGACTGATATTGATAAAGTCCTGCCTGTCCTGAATCAGGTTGCCCCCTTTTTGCGTCATCATTTGGCCAGTAAGGTGCATCTGCGTCGTCTACCTCTTTTGAAATTTGTTGCAGATGAAAGCTATGACACAGCTGAACGCATCACCCGTCTGTTTTCCTCCATTAAGACAGACAGATAAGAGAGCCGTGTTGTATTATGGCGCAGCAGCAGGCTACCCCGCATGGCTGGATTGTTTTGAACAAGCCAGTCGGGCTGTCTTCGGCGAAGGTAGTTGGCATTATTAGACGTTTTTTTGGGGGAGCAAAAACAGGTCATGCCGGAACACTTGATCCTCTGGCTTGCGGAGTTTTGCCAATTGCCATAGGCGAAGCAACAAAGACAATTTCTTATGTGGTAACAGCTGAAAAATCTTATCAGTTTACCTTAAGTTGGGGCGCTGAAACCCAAACTGATGATAGTGAAGGTGAAATTACCAGAACGTCTGATTATTGCCCGTCTGTTGATGAAATCAAGGCTATACTGCCTCAGTTTGAGGGTTTGATTGAGCAAATTCCGCCAGTATTTTCAGCCGTTAAGGTCAAGGGCAGGAGGGCCTATGCACTTGCCCGGGCCAGGACAAACCCGTCAGATAAGTTAACTGATATTGTGTTAACCCCGCGCGAGGTCATGATAAACAAGTTTGAAATCACAGAGCACGCTGGCCAACAAACAACATTTACTGTGCAGTGCGGCAAAGGCACATATATCCGCGCACTCGCGCGTGATATTGGCCGGGCGCTAGGGTCTGCTGCACATGTCGTGTTTCTGGAGCGCCGTGCTGTTGGCAGATTCAAAATAGAAAATGCAATAGATCTGGATTTCTTTGAGAAGGCGGTGTATGATGCGCGCGCGTGTGACTACGTCATTCCTGTTATGACCGTGCTGGACGACATCCCGGCTCTGGCCATAACGGAACAGGAAGCACAAAAACTGCGGTTTGGTCAGACATTCAATCTGGACGATGATCGCAGCCAAACGTCTCTGGCTGTAGCTGCGGATAGCGACCAAACTGCCCACGTCATAGTGTTGGCAGCGTTTGGCAAGCAACCCATAGCTCTTGTTCGCTTAGAGAAACAGATCGTGTCGCCTGTGCGGGTCTTAAATCTATGAACCAACCGCACCTGTTTCTGAAAACAGGTACGATAGAGAGGAGAAGATGATGTCGATTTCGAAAGAGCGTAAAGCTGAATTAGTTTCAGAATTTGGCAAGTCATCAGGTGATTCAGGCAGCGCAGCTGTACAGGTTGCTATTTTGACAGATCGGATTCTTTACCTAACAGAGCACATGAAGACACACAAAAAAGATTTCGCTTCGCGCCGCGGGCTGTTGAAAATGGTTGGCCAAAGACGCCACCTTTTGGATTACATCCGCAAAGGTGATGAGCAGGCTTACAAAGATTTAATTTCAAAGCTGGGTCTGCGCCGCTGATCCAGTCTACGCTGGGGGCTGGCCGATGCCAGTATCCAAAAAACCCGGTAAAATCGCGCTGGTTCTCGCAAAAAGAGCTGGCGACTTTTTAAATTTACCTTTTTACAGCCCGCAACTACATTGTTTGTTGCAATTCTGCAGCAGGCATGTCATAGGTAGCGCGAATTGAACCAAAAGAGAAGAGAACAGAACCGCAAGAAAAAGTGTTGCGGGCGCCGGAATGGCAGGCAGATGACCAGACAGAGTGTCACTTGCATCTATCGTCCCTAAAGTCCCGATATTTTGAACTGGTGCCACGTTTTGGCAAAACCTGACAGGCTTTACAGCGGCTGGCAGGCAGCAAGGTAGAGACGCCGTTCATGCAGCTAAATGTCTATTTGGCAAACGCCTATTGGATCAGCTGCTCTTTCGCTCAAACCAACTCTTCTTCTGAACTTTCAATTCACTGTTTGTACTGAGAATAGGAAAAAATTTATGTTCAATATTTTTCGAAAAGATATCGACTGGGGTGGAAAAATCATTTCGCTTGAAACAGGTAAGATCGCGCGTCAGGCTGATGGATGTGTGCTTGCGACCATGGGTGAAACAACTGTCTTATGCACAGCTGTTGGGGCAAAAAAGGCACGTCCAGGACAAGATTTTTTTCCACTTACTGTAAATTATCAGGAAAAAGCTTTTGCGGCAGGCAAAATCCCTGGCGGGTTTTTCAAGCGTGAAGGTCGTCCTTCAGAAAATGAAACACTTGTCAGCCGATTAATTGACAGACCGATACGGCCGCTGTTTCCAAAGGAATTCAAATGTGAGACGCAGGTGATCTGCACTGTGCTGTCACATGATATGGAAAATAATCCGGATATCGTTGCCCTTGTGGGGGCTTCTGCTGCCCTGACCTTGTCTGGTGTCCCATTTTTTGGCCCGATTGCGGCGGCGCGTGTTGGCTATATAGATGGAGAATATATCCTGAATCCAACGCTCTCAGAGATGGAAGGCACGGCGCTCGATCTAGTTGTTGCCGGTACCAGAGAAGGCGTTCTAATGGTTGAATCAGAAGCATCAGAGCTGTCTGAAAAGGTTATGTTGGGGGCTGTGACATTCGGCCATCAGAAGATGCAAGATGTTATCGACGCCATCATCGATTTGGCTGAGGTTGCTGCAAAGGAACCACGTGAACTGCCTGAGGAAGCCCCAGAGGCTGCTGATCTACGTGGTCGCCTCGTCAGTCTTAAAGATAAGATTGAAGCTGCTTATGCGCATGCTGATAAAGCAGAACGTCAGGCCGCTGTTGCTGAGGTGAAAGCCGAAGCACTGGAAGTTGCCGGCGAAGAGGCTGATCAGGTTCTGGTTGGCGGCCTTATGAAAGACATGGAAGCAGATGTTGTCCGCTCTTCTATTCTGAAAACAGGCATACGTATTGATGGCCGGGACACAAAGACAGTTCGTCCGATTGTTGCTGAGGTTGGGCTCTTGCCGCGCACACATGGGTCATCGCTGTTCACACGTGGCGAGACACAGGCGCTGGTCGTGTCCACATTGGGAACAGGGCAGGATGAGCAGATAATCGATGCGCTGACAGGGGAAAGCCGAGCGCGCTTTATGCTGCATTATAACTTCCCGCCTTATTCTGTTGGTGAAGCTGGTCGTGTGGGATCACCTGGTCGGCGTGAGGTTGGTCACGGAAAACTGGCATGGAGGTCGATTAATCCTCTGCTGCCATCAAAGGATGAGTTTCCCTATACCATTCGGGTCGTCTCAGAAATCACCGAATCAAATGGTTCATCTTCAATGGCGACGGTGTGCGGAACCTCGCTTGCTCTGATGGATGCAGGTGTGCCATTGGCCAAACCTGTTGCCGGTATCGCGATGGGCCTGATTAAAGAGGGTGATGAATATGCAGTGCTGTCCGATATTCTGGGTGATGAGGATCACTTGGGCGACATGGATTTCAAGGTTGCCGGAACAGATGCTGGGATTACAGCTTTGCAGATGGATATCAAGATTACATCAATCACACCTGAAATTATGCAGATTGCGCTGGACCAGGCCCGTGACGGGCGAATTCATATTCTAGGTGAAATGGCAAAAGCCCTAACAGCTGCGCGTGACGGGCTGGCTGAATCTGCGCCAAAGATTACAACACTGAAAATTCCAGTTGATAAAATCCGTGAGGTGATTGGCCCAGGCGGCAAGATGATTCGTGAGATTGTTGAGGAAACAGGCGCAAAAATTGATATTGAGGATGATGGCAGCGTATCTGTTGCAGCTGTCAGCCAGACATCGAGCGATGCTGCCCTCGCACGAATCCGGGACATTGTAGCTGAGCCTGAGCTGGGTGAGATTTACACAGGTAAAGTTGTGAAGACAGTTGATTTCGGTGCTTTCGTCAATTTCCTTGGAGCACGTGACGGTCTTGTTCATATCTCTGAGATGAAAAATGAGCGTGTCGCTCAGACAACAGATGTCTGCAAGGAAGGCGATATGGTCAAAGTCAAAGTTATTGGCTTTGATGACCGTGGCAAGGTTAAGTTGTCCATGAAACGGGTTGACCAGGAAACAGGTGCTGATCTTGAAATTGGAGAAAAGGCTGCTGATTAATCAGTCCTGCTTTAAACGAAAGATATCAGAAAAGGCATCTGTATTCGCAGATGTCTTTTTTAATGGTGTTAGTGGTTGTGTTTATTCAGTTTCACGAGGCACACCGACATGGTGATAACCACCATCGACATAATGTGTTTCACCAGTCACCCCGGATGCCAGATCAGATAACAGATAAACAGCAGCCCGCCCAACTTCATTGATATCGGGGTTGCGGCCAAGTGGAGCCTGTTGTTCCGCATGTCTGAAAATATGGCGCGCACCACTAATTGCTGCGCCGGCAAGTGTGCGCATCGGTCCGGCTGAAAGGGTATTCACCCGGATATTCTCACCGCCCAAATCCACAGCCAGATAACGGGTTGATGCTTCCAGGGCGGCCTTTGCTACTCCCATCACATTATAATTAGGGGTGGTCCGCACTCCGCCCAGATAGGACAGGGTCAATAATGACCCACCCTTTGGCATCATCTTGCGCGCTTCAGCTGCAATTTCGGTAAAAGAGAAGGTAGATATCAGCATGGTCTGCTCAAAATTCTCGCGTGTTGTGTTATAATAAGGGCCCTTCAGCTCGCTCTTATCTGAAAACCCAATGGCGTGCACTACAAAGTCCAGAGCATCCCATCTTGTCCGGATAGCTGCAAAAGTCTTCTGCGCGGCTGTTTCTTCAGCAACATCACAGGGAATGAGGAAGTCTGATCCAACAGAAGACGCCAGAGGAACCAGCCGCTTTCTGAACCCTTCAATCTGATAGGTGAAGGCCAGATCAGCCCCCTGTTTTGCAGCCATCTCAGCAATGCCCCACGCTGCAGATTTTTCATTTGCAACGCCCATGATAAGTCCGCGCTTGCCGTGCAGAATTCCCATCAGCTTTCCTTTTTCAAGTTATCCGCAGACAACCTGTCTAATCTGCCATTCTGGCCAAGGCTAGGGTAGCGTTGGTGCCACCAAAACCAAAGCTGTTTGAAAGAGCGAGATTAATGGTTTTGTTATCCATTCTAGTTTGCGGCACAGGAATATCCCCAATCGCTGAATCAGGTGTAATGATATTCGCAGAAGCTCCAATAAAGTTATTTTGCATCATCAGAAGTGTATAGATGGCTTCCTGAACGCCTGTTGCGCCAAGTGAATGACCTGTAAGAGATTTCGTCGAGGTAACAACAGGCAGATAGTCACGTGGGCCAAATACAGCCTGAACAGCTTCCAGTTCCTTTACATCACCAACCGGGGTCGATGTGCCATGTGCATTGATATAATCCACGGGCAGTTCTAATCCGGCACCGTTAAACCCGTCCAGGGCCAGTTTCATGCAGCGCTGAGCACCTTCGCCTGACGGGGCCACCATGTCATGACCATCTGAATTCGCGCCATAGCCGACAACCTCAGCATAGATTTTTGCGCCACGTGCCTTGGCATGTTCATAATCCTCCAATACCACCATGCCGCCGCCGCCTGCGATGACAAACCCGTCTCTGTCTGTATCGTAAGCCCGTGACGCTAGCTTTGGCGTTTCATTATATTTAGATGACATTGCGCCCATAGCGTCAAAAAGTACAGATAATGTCCAGTGCAGCTCCTCACCCCCTCCGGCAAACACGATATCCTGCATCCCGTACCGAATCGCATCTGTACCAGCTGTAATACAATGTGCTGAGGTTGAACAGGCAGATGAAATGGAATAATTTACTCCTTTAATTTCGAAGAATGTGGCGATACAGGCGGATACTGTAGAGGACATGCAGCGAGGCACCATATAGGGCCCAACCCGTTTTGGTCCTTTATCGCGGGTTGTATCAAAAGCGGTCAGCATATTGGCTGTTGACGGTCCGCCTGAGCCAGCAATCAGACCGGTTCGTGGGTTGGATATCTCAGCTGCAGTTAGGCCAGAATCAATAACTGCTTGCTGCATGGCAACAACTGCATAAGCCGCTCCTTCACCCATGAAGCGCATTTGCTTTCGATCAATATGAGCGGTCAGATCAATATCGACAGCCCCCTTTACCTGCGAGCGGAATCCCAGTTCTTTATAGTCAGGGGCAGCAACAATGCCAGATTTGGCTTCTCGAAGTGACTGAGTGACTGAAACAGCGTCTGTGCCAATAGAGGAGACAATTCCAATGCCCGTAATGACTACACGTCTCATATTTCTGTTCCTTCTGCCCCAAACAGGCCTACACGGATATCTTTTGCTTCAAATACAGTCTTGCCGTCACAAAGGACCCGACCATCTGCAATGCCCATTACCAGTCGTCGCATCAACACGCGCTTGATATCAAGCTGGAAGGTTACAAGTTTAGAAGTAGGCAAAATTTGCCCTGTAAACTTCACATCACCCACAGATAGGGCACGACCTCTACCTAGACCGCCAAGCCAGCCAAGGTGAAAGCCAACTAGCTGCCACAGGCCATCCATGCCGAGACAGCCTGGCATAACTGGATCACCTTCAAAATGGCAGGGGAAAAACCATAAATCAGGATAGATATCCAATTCAGCTTCAATATAGCCTTTATGAAACTGTCCACCAGTTTCTGATATGGATGTAATGCGGTCTGTCATTAGCATTGGTGGCAAAGGTAATTGTGGGTTTCCCGGGCCGAAAAGTTCTCCTTTTGCACAGGAAATTAGCTCATCATAGGTAAATGCTTTTTTATGAATCAGAGACATATGGAAACCTATCAATAATTTAATACTTTAACTTTTAGACCATATCAGGAGAAAAAACCATGCCTGGTGGTCATACTCTAATCAGTTAAGCTCTTCATTGGGCAAGACGCCCCAAAACTGGTGACGTTCTAGCCACCCCTTGGCATTTTCTGTTCCCAGTCGGCACCATTGCCCTTCACAATACTGGATTTCCATTAGCACTCCTGCTTCTGCGACTGCAGTCACGCTGGCTTGCTGACTGGGATCAGCTCTTAATTTGGCATTAGAGCTGGTAATAACGCTATATCGTTTAAGAGAGACGAGCTGGCCATGCACCCAGCCGGTTTCGCCCTCATGATCAACAACTTTACGCCAGACATCAAATTCTGAAATAACCTTCAAAGGCAGGTTTTTCCGCAGATACACCCATTGCAGAGGGTATTCGTGGCCCGGGCCAACACGCATATTTACAACATCTGATTTCAAGGATACAAAACGAGGAACAGGCAATCCCGATCCTCGAATAACGGTTTTGGCTTCTGGTTCGCCTCCATGAATTTTGTCCAGAGCCGCGGCTTGTTTTACAGGTAAGACTGTGAACTGCGCAGTCATCCCAATAACCAAACTCATTAATGCTGGCAGATAGCTAATATGGCATGGGAGCGATCTCAACAGAACAGAAACAGTAAATGATAAAGGCAGGCACATAGGATAAAAGTACAATTTTCAGGGATAAGTCAGATGCCAAATTTTGAGACAAACTATATTTCTGTTAAGATTTAGACAGGCGATGAATGTCATCGACAGCTTACCTTTTTTGTGGTCAAAAGAATACCGTAAATTCACACATCAGGTATGTCATCTTTAGGAGAGTTGGCAAAAATGAAACCAAAGGTCATTTTAACTCGAAAACTTTCTGACAGTGTTGAAACGCGGATGCGTGAATTATTCGATGCTGAATTGAGTTCTAATGATCAGCCGTTGTCTGCTGAACAGCTGGTCGAGGTGATGCAACGTGCTGATGTTCTGGTGCCGACAGTTACGGATAAAATAGACGCTGGGATGTTGGAACAGGCAGGTGCGAACCTGAAATTGATTGCCTCTTTTGGGACAGGTGTTGATCATATTGATTTGCATGCAGCAAAGGCAAAAGGGGTAACGGTAACAAACACGCCGGGAGTTCTTACCGAAGATACAGCTGATGTGGCAATGGCGTTGATTCTGTCTGTGCCCCGCAGGATAATGGAAGGGGATGTTCGTGCCCGCTCTGGTGAATGGACAGGCTGGTCGCCAACCGGCATGCTGGGCCACCGCATAAACGGTAAACGTCTAGGGATCATCGGCATGGGCCAGATTGGTCAGGCAATTGCCCGCCGAGCACGTGGCTTTGGAATGTCAATTCACTACCACAACCGCAAAGCCGTCCATCCATCAATAGAAGCAGAGCTAGAAGCGACATTTTGGGAAGATTTGGACGAAATGTTGCGGCGGATGGATATTGTATCTGTGAATTGCCCATCAACAGGAGCAACAGAAGGGCTGTTATCCGCCGAACGTCTAGCACTGATGCCAAATCATGCCTATCTGGTCAATACAGCCAGAGGTGAGATCGTAGATGAGGCGGCCTTAGCTGAAATTCTGAAAACTGGCGGTATCGCAGGGGCTGGTTTAGATGTTTATCAGAACGAACCGGATATACCGGATACGCTGAAAGACCTGAAGAATGTTGTTCTACTGCCGCATATTGGTTCAGCAACCATTGAAGGCCGTCATGCTATGGGTGACAAGGTTATTATCAACATACAGGCCTTCCTAGATGGACACACCCCCCCTGACAGGGTTGTTGCGGCAATGTTATCCTGACATGCTCTTAATAACGTGATTCTATTTCAGCCTCTGCTGCACACAGGGCATGCCGGATCAGCTGATACACTGATTTCTGTGAAGCGGGCAGCCAGACCATCATATAACAGTAATCTGCCTATCAAGGCGGTACCTGTTTGGGTAAGTAATTTAATTGCTTCTGCTGTCTGCAGTGCTCCCATAATCAATGTTGTTGATCCAAGCACACCAGCAACAGAACAAGACGGCGCCTGATCATAATCAAGTTCTGTTTGCGGGAAGATGCAGCGTAAACATGGGCTTTCTTCTACATCTGGCACAAAGCAGGTGATCTGACCATCAGTTCTCACTGCGCCGGCAAAAATCAGCGGTGCCTTATGTTGATGACACTTTCTATTTACCAGATAGCGTGTTTCAGCATTATCTGTGCAGTCAACGACTAGATCATGGGAGCCAACCAGTGTATCAGCATTTTTTTCACTGAACCTGCCTGTCTTTATGTCAACCTGAATGTCAGGGTTCAACGATCTTGAAAATAGGGCTGCGCTCTCAGCTTTATTCATTGCCAGCCGATCCATGGAATGGATGATTTGCCGGTTCAAGTTGGTTAGCTCAACTTCATCATCGTCAATTACTGTCAGATGCCCAACCCCTGCCCCTGCCAGTCCGGCAATCACAGGTGCGCCAAGACCGCCTGCGCCTAGTATAAGGACTTTGGCGTCTAACAGTTTCTTTTGTCCAACCTCACCAATTTCTGGCATTACAACCTGCCGGGCGTAGCGTTCTACTTCTTGATCGGTCAGTATCATGATGGCTCCCTGGAATCTTGTTGTTCGGCACGGTCATAGAGGCCGGTTGACCCAAATCCTCCATCACCACGCGATGTGTCATCCAGTCTGTTTGTCAGCTGGAAAGTTGCTTTCAGAACGGGGCTGAAAATCATCTGGGCAATCCGCATCCCGTGGTCAATTGTAACCGGCTCTGCCCCTAAATTTATTAGAAGTACTTTTATTTCACCGCGATAATCAGAATCAATTGTGCCAGGCGCATTGGCAACAGTCAGTCCGGTTTTCAGAGCTAGGCCGGAACGGGGCCTTATCTGAGCCTCCACCCCTTCTGGCATGGCGATAAACAGGCCTGTTGGCACCGCTGCCCGCTGTTTTGGGAGCAGTTCTATGGACCCCTCAGTTAAAGCAGCCTGCAGGTCCACGCCTGCAGATAGTTCTGTCTGATAAGCAGGCAGAGGCAGATCAGCTGCCGCTTCACTTTGTTTCAGTTGAATGATCATGCGCCTTTATCCACTGGTCAATTTCTGCAATCAGCCGTTCTGCAAGTGCCTGTTTTGACTGGTATGGCCAGTCAATAATATCCAACCCTTTGAGCAGGCTTGCCTTGTTCTGGTCAGAACCAAAGACTGATGATGATGGGTCATCAGAAACATGATTGGCAATGATCCAGTCACAGTTCTTTTTTGCCAGCTTGTTTTTAGCATGGCTAATCAGATGTTCTGTTTCTGCAGCAAAACCAATAACAAGTGGAGGCCTGTTGGCAGCTTGGCTCAGGCTGGCCAGAATATCAGGATTTTCGGCAAGCTCAATCTGTGGCTGAACATGGCTCTGTCTTTTTCGTTTTTGTGTCGCAGCGTTTACAACAAACCAGTCTGCCACAGCCGCGGCACAGATGGCGATATCGGCAGGCAGGGAATTCATGCAAGCCTGATGCATCTCCCTGGCTGTATTCACCTTGACCAGATTCACATTGGCAGGACAGGGCAAGCTGACGGGACCGCTGACCAATGTGACGCGCGCGCCATGCGCTGCACAGGCAGCCGCAAGTGCATGGCCCTGCTTTCCGGAAGATCTGTTGGAGATATAGCGTACTGGGTCAATTGGCTCATGTGTTGGGCCAGATGTGATCAGCACATGCCGCCCGGCAAGACAGTTTCTTTTGCTATGCAGAAACTGAGCTGCTGCGTCAGCAATATCAACTGGTTCAGCCAGACGACCAATCCCTATCTCGCCGCAGGCCGTATCGCCGCTGACGGGCGCAATAATCTGCACACCGCGCTGTTCTAGGCAGGTCAGATTATCCTGTGTTGCAGGATGTTGCCACATATTTGGGTTCATAGCTGGGGCCACCATGACAGGCGCATCTGTTGCCAGATACAATGTTGAGGCAAGGCAGTCTGCTAGACCATGGCTGAGCTTGGCAATGAAATTAGCTGTCGCTGGCGCGACCAGCACCAAATCTGTATCGCGGGCTAAGCGGATATGGCCCATTTCGGCTTCATCTGTTAGTGAAAACAGGTCTGTGTAGACTTTATCTCCAGTTAATGCTGAGAGGCTGAGTGGTGTGATAAAATTCTGAGCTGATTCAGTCATGACACCACGCACAGAAAATCCCCTGTCCATTAGGCGGCGGGCTAGGTCAAGCCCTTTATAAGCGGCAATACCTCCGGTGATGATCAACAACACCCGTCTCTTTGTTTGGGTGGAGACGGGGTGAAGCTGTAATTTTTCGGGTTCAAATGACCAGCCCTTTGCATGCAGTGCTCTGCTGATGATGGCAATCTTATCGCGCGGCAATTCGGCACGCCGCAGATAATTGGATAAGGCGCTTGGCCCAACACCCAACAAGGATTGTACAGCATCACGGCCGCCAAGTTTTTGGATAATCTGTGCGAATATATCTGGAAAATCAGACATGGCGAACTCTAAAGATTCACAATATTGTGAACAATTCACAATATTTTTCTACAATAGACCAGAATGACCAAATAATACAAGGGCTAGCAGGCCAGTAATTATGAGCCATGGCAATTTTGATGGAGGCGGCGGGGCAGGATCAGCCTGATCCAGCCTGTCGAGCAGTTTTGGCAATGCTTGATACAGACGTAAAAGGTTCTGGCCAACCTGTCTGGCTTGCGCTCTAAAGGTCACTTCAGATGACATCCAGTTTTCCGCCAGTGGGCGAGCTAAACCCCACATATTTGCCTTTGGGTTAAGTGTGCGGGCCACCCCTTCTGCCATCATCATTGTTTTTTGCAGAAGGTTGAATTGTGGCTGAACAGATATATCAAAATGTGAAGATATTTTCAAAATCTGACCTAAAACAATGCCCAGTGAAATATCTCCAAGTGCTTTGCCAAGCACAGGTTCAACAACACTACGCAGGCTCTGTGCGAATAGAGGTAGAGGTACATTTTCAGAAAGCATGCCGGCATCATAATGAAGACGAGCAACATAGTCATAGTCGCGTTCCAATATAGCCATCAATAATCGAGCTAGAAACAGCCTGTCAGAAAAGTCAAGTTGACCCATAATGCCAAAATCAATAGGCACAAGCGTACCGTCAGCAGTTATAAATATATTCCCCGGATGCATATCAGCATGAAAATAACCATCTCTGAAGACCTGATTAAAAAAGCTAGTTGCGGCAATTTTTGTAATCTCTTCAATATCATGTCCAGCTGCTTGCAGCGCATCAGCATCATCAATGCGCACCCCATCAATCCATTCTGTTACTAGAACAGAACTGCTGGTGCGCTCCAGATCAATGAATGGGATCCTAATCCCGCTGTCTGCCTCCAGATTCTCTGATAATTTACCGCCGGCGGCTGCTTCCATCCGTAAATCGAGTTCAATTTCTGAAATTGATTCAAATTGGTCAACAGCGGTGACAAGACGAAGTCGCCGCAAGGCAGGGGCAAGGGTTTCAACTAGCCGTGCCATAGTCTTAAAAAAACGGATATCCCTGCGCATCCGTTTGTGGATATCAGGCCGCAAAATCTTTACAGCAACCAGACGGCCATCAGGAAGCTGTGCCTTATGAACCTGAGCGATGGAGGCAGCTGCGACAGGAACGTCATCAAAGCTGCTGAAAAGCTTCTCAACTGATTCACCAGCACTGTCCTGTATGAGCTGGCGAGCTAATCTACCGCTGAAAGCAGGCAGCTTATCTTGAAGCTGTACTAACCCGCCGGCCAGTTCAGGGCCAATCAGGTCAGCTCTTGTGGCGAGGGCCTGGCCAAATTTAATGAAACCTGGCCCAAGAGCCTGCAGCGCCTCACAAAGCGCCTGACCTGCATCTTTGCGGGCACTGCGTGAGACAATCAAAAAATTGATCAATTTAAACAGATTGGCCAGCCATGCAGGCCACAAATCAAGTTTGGATAAATGGCCTAGCACACCGGCTCTACCCAGAATGAAGCTCATCCGCGGAAGCCGCCAAATGACTAAAATTATGGCCATCAGTCAAGTTTCCAACCAGAGTGAATGGCCGCGATGCCATTTGACAAATTCCGAAAGCGAACTTGGGCAAAACCGGCCTCCGACATCATTCTGGCAAGGTCATGCTGTGCAGGGAATGTCCGGATTGATTCGGCAAGATAACGGTAGGCGGCTTCGTCATCCGCAACCATCCGGCCCAGCTGTGGCAGGGCGTTGAATGACCAGAGGTCATATAATTTAGAAAATGTGGCATTCTGAACAGTTGAAAATTCAAGGCAGCAGAAACGGCCACCCGGTTTCAAGACACGAAATGCTTCACGCAAGGCCATATCACGGTTGGTCACATTGCGCAGGCCAAAGGAAATGGTTACCCGTTCAGCTGTCCCCGTCTGCAATGGAATATCTTCTGCACTGGCAACAGTCCAGTCAAGCTGGTTTGAATAAGCCTTTATATCGCGCCGCTTTTTGCCTGCGCTGATCATATCTGGATTGATATCAACGATATGCACATGACTGCCGCCGCGTTTCAGAAATCTGAGCGCAATGTCACCTGTGCCGCCTGCTAGGTCAATTAGAACCTGTCCCTTACAAGGGGCTAGCCAGTCCATTAAGGCATCTTTCCAAAGCCGGTGGACGCCGCCGCTCATCAGATCATTCATAATATCATAAGACGAAGCGACAGATGAAAATACCTCGGCAACACGAGACTGCTTCTCGTTAACAGGAACGGTTTCAAAACCAAAATCTATCCATTTAGTTTTTGTCTGTTTTGTCATGAAAAGTCTCTGTGCTCTAGAAATGTTTGCCATAGCTTAGATATGTTCACGCTAGCAGCGGGCATCTTGATTTTTAAACTGCCGCTGCCAATCTTACATCCAATATAATATAGCTTTGTCAAAAGGGAAATCAGTAGCTTGCCTGAATTACCTGAAGTTGAAACAGTACGTGTGGCCCTTGAACAGGTGATCTCAGGGCAGACCATCGAATCTGTGCGCCTGACCAGAGATAATTTGCGCTGGCCTTTGCCTGAACATTTGGACAAACGCTTGCTTGGTCAGTGTTGTTCAGTGCCAAACCGCCGCAGTAAATACATCCTGATCGATTTAAGCAATGAGGAAACCTTGCTGATTCATTTAGGCATGTCAGGTGCGATACGGCTTTATGATCAAAAGCCCAATTTTGCAAAACATGATCATTTTTCTGTTGAATTTACATCCGGCCAATGGGTTGTGTTTTCTGATCCGCGGCGATTCGGACATCTTGACTTGTTCGCTTCTACTGCCACATCAACACATCCGCTCTTATCTGGTCTCGGGGTCGAACCTCTGTCAGATGCATTTACAGCCTCAGTGCTGGCATCGTTAATGAAAGGTCGGAAAACACCAATCAAATCTGCCCTTCTTGATCAGCGGTTGATTGCCGGGCTTGGGAATATTTATGTCAGTGAGGCATTATTCAGAGCAGGAATATCCCCGCGCCGGACAGCCGGAACAATTGCAGGGCAGCGAGCGCACAGGCTTACAGAGGCAATCAAGGTTGTGCTTCGTGAGGCGATCAACGCTGGTGGCACAAGCCTGCGTAATCACATACAACCCGGCGGCGAAATTGGATATTTTGTGCAGGATTTGCGTGTCTATGGTCAGGCTGGTCAGCCTTGTGTGGATTGCGGGCAGGGGATAAAACAAATCATTCAATCTGGACGATCCAGTTTTTATTGCTCTTCTTGCCAGCGTTAAGCATACTCTTGTCCTATGTCTTTCATCTGTTTTGTATTGTCGATCTTTCCTTCTGCCCGGCAGCTCGTCAGAATAGCTGTTCTGGGCACGGTTCTGGCGGGCTGTCTCGCGCCCCTCTCAATTCTGTATGCCTCCGAGCGAACCGCCTGGTTCAGTGATGTGCCTTTGATTAATAGTGTAACCGTTGATACACAGTTGAGCTTTGCGTTTGATTCGCCCTCTGGGCGCATCCTGGTTCTGCATTTACAAACACAAGCCGCAGATGAAGATATTCAGGTTTCTTACCGCAATACGCTTACTGCCATAGGATGGACAAAACGGGACGATCAGTTTGTCAAAGGTGATGAATTGCTGAGACTGGAAAAGATAAATGTTGGGGGCAAGCTCTTGTGGCGGCTGACAATTATTCCAAAGTCTGCGAATCAGCTTGAAATTCGCTGAAAACAACCAAAAATACTTGACGTGATTGCTGAATTCAGCGTATAAGCCCGTTTTAAGACAGGCCAACTTGGGAACATTTATCTTATGGCAAACCATAAATCCGCAAAAAAACGGATCCGCCGCAATGCGAATCGCGCTGAAATCAACAAAAGTCGGCTCAGTCGTATCCGCACTTTTTTGAAGCGTGTAGAAGCGGCCATTGCTTCGGGCGATAAGGGAGCCGCACAGACAGCATTGAAGGCGGCGCAGCCGGAGCTGATGCGCGGCGTTTCAAAAGGCGTGTTTCACAAAAATACAGCTTCACGTAAAATGTCGCGTTTGTCTGCCAAGGTAAAAGCCGTCGGAGCTTAAAGACAGGCTGCGAACAGCAAGTCATATTAGTCGTCGTAAAAGTGCGCAATTGTGCATCCTTTTCAGATAATTTCCTGTCTCCCAACTCGCACCTCACCATTTAATCATCAGTTAGCGACTTTTCTTTAGGGTTAACTTTGATTCGCACAAGCTAAGCTATTTTATTTAATAAAAAAATTTGATTTTTTTGGCTAGCTTCCGGTTTTTAGGCCTGTTTTTGTCAAGTTAAAAAACTGCTGATTCTGAAAATATATTTGTGTGAATCCGACTGCGTACGGCTTGCCTCATCAACCCAAATAAGGGTACGATCAACGTTATGGATTTTAGACTGATTTTTCGGTGGGCTGATGGATTAAATGCCCAGCAAAGTCTTTTTCCGAAAAAAATAGAGAACAACTTGCCTGCCGCAGTGATCCGGGACCACTAAACTAATGTCTGACTACACAAAAAAACATGAAGACACTACCGCACACAAACAGGCACGTTACGGGTTAAAGCAATCTGAAAACAATAGGCCTCCTGTTGCTATTTATCCTGGACAAAATGCCAAAGAATCAATTGCAGACATGCATTTGTCCTGGCAGCGTTTGTCGCACAAACTAAAAGCAGATCTAGGTGAAGCGAAGTGGAAAGCCTGGATCAAGCCCCTTGTGATACAATCTATTGATGACGGCGTCTTAACCTTAAGGGCTGAATCAGCTTTTTTACGTAACCGTGTTTTAGCAAATTACTCTGAGAAACTTAGGTTGTTGGCCAAAATCGAGTTCGGTCAAGTTCAGGCTATTGATGTTGTGTTGAAAGATGAAGAACGAGTATCGCCAACATTGCAGTCAACACCAGATACCCTAACGTCTGCCTCGTCCTATCCGCCGCGTCTATCTATCAACTCAGATGCAGTGAAGACTTCTGCATCATCAGGTCACGTTGAGGGGCTGGACACTCGGCTGACCTTTGAGAATTTTGTTGTTGGTTCTCCGAACCAACTTGCCTTTGCGATTGCCAAGCGGGTTGCAGAGAGCGCCGAGGCAACCTATAATCCGCTATTTCTTTACGGTGGTGTGGGGTTGGGAAAGACCCACCTTATGCATGCGATTGCTTGGGAAATCAGTTTTAGGCAGCCGCATCGCAAAGTGATGTATTTGTCTGCTGAAAAATTCATGTATCGCTTTATCCGGGCGCTGCGTTATCGGGACATGATGTCATTTAAAGAACAGTTCCGGTCAGTTGATGTTTTGATGATTGATGATGTTCAGTTTATTTCTGGCAAGGATTCGACACAGGAAGAATTTTTTCATACCTTTAATGCGCTTGTTGAAGATGGCCGTCAAGTTGTGCTTTCCGCAGATAAATCACCGACGGATTTATCAGGTATGGAAGAAAGGCTGCGGTCACGTTTGGGCTGGGGAATGGTGGCTGATATTCATCCCTCTGACTATGAATTGCGCCTTGGTATTCTTCAGGCGCGCCGTGATAAGTCAGGTGTTGATGTTTCAGATAAGGTACTTGATTTTCTTGCCCGTAAAATTACGTCCAATATTCGCGAAATAGAGGGAGCATTTAACCGTATTGTAGCGCATGCAACTCTTGTGGGGCGCCAGATAACGGTTGAAACATCTCGTGAGTTGCTGGCAGATTTGCTGCGAGCCAGCAGCAGACGCATCACAGTTGACGAGATTCAGAAACAGGTTGCCAACCACTTTCACATTCGAGCTGCTGATATGTTTTCAGCGCGGCGTTCGCGCCAGATTGCCCGACCGCGTCAGATTGCCATGTATCTGGCTAAAAACCTTACCTCTTTGTCCTATCCGGAAATTGGTAGACGCTTTGGTAATCGTGACCATACAACTATTATGCATGCAGTAAGGAAGGTGGAAGAATTGATGGTCTCTGATACGGAGTTGTCAGATGATGTAAGTCTACTGAAATCAGTTCTTGCAGACCATTGAAACTGCACTTTTTGCGTTGCTAATTAGTTAAACGGGCCTAACGCCTCGTCTATGCTTTCGGGCATATCTTGTATGTTCGTTTTCATTTGTACTGCTATATTTTGTGTGTCAAAATAGGGTACTTAAATTTTACTATCAGAAAATCAGAGAATACACGATGAAATTCGCAATTGATAGGCTGAGTTTGCTTCGCCCCCTCGGGCATGTAAGTTCTGTTGTTGAGCGGCGCAACACCATTCCCATTCTAGCTAATGTTGTAATTCGAGCTGAAGCAGGTCAATTAACCTTGACGGCAACAGACATGGAAATGGATATCGCTGAACAGGTCAGCTGTTCTGTAGTTCAAGATGGGGCTTGTACCGTACCAGCTCATCTGCTGAATGATATTGTGAAAAAACTGCCTGATGGAGCAGAGGTGACCATTATGGTTACAGACGGAACAGCCTCCGTTCATGCGGGTCGTTCAAATTTTACGCTGCCCACCCTGCCGATTGAAGATTTTCCAGCCTTTAATAACAGTGAGCTTCCAGTTCAATTTGCGTTGACCGCAGCAGATATGAGGCATCAGGTCGATACAACCCGTTTTGCTATATCAACCGAAGAGACACGTTATTATCTGAATGGCATTTATTTTCACAAAAGTGATTCAGGAGAATTAGCTGCTGTAGCAACAGATGGGCACAGGTTGGCCTTGGCCCAAATGAGCATGCCGCAGGGCGCAGATGATTTGCCCAACATTATATTGCCGCGCAAGGCTGTAGGAGAATTGCGTAAGCTTCTTGATAATGAGGACGGTGAAGTTAATATAAAGCTTTCTGAGACACGAGCTGAATTTTCCTTTGGTCAAGTCCGGCTGACCTCAAAGTTGATTGATGGTTCGTTCCCAGATTATACACGGGTGATCCCGCAAGGTAATGACAAGGTTCTGAGTGTTGACCGTGGCTTATTTTCAGCTGCTGTTGACAGAGTTTCAACAATCTCATCTGAAAAATCAAGATCTGTGAAACTCAGTCTATCCGAAAACCTGCTAACTCTATCAGCTAGCACACCAGAAGCCTCAAGCGCAGTTGAGGAGCTGGAAGTGAGTTATTCAGGTGACGATCTTGATATTGGTTTTAATGCACGCTATCTGCTGGAAATTGCCCAGCAGATTGAAGGCGATGTTATACAGATGGCTTTGTCTGATCCCGGCTCGCCAAGCCTTATTTCAACGCCAGGGGATGATAATAATTTATTCGTGCTGATGCCAATGCGGGTCTAGGTACATTGGATGTATCTGAAAAAACGAGCAAAAAACGCGGTTGTATTGTGCGCCGCAAATGGAATGGGCGATGATGATCCGCCCACAGGTTGCATCAAATTGTAAAACTCAGCAGGATATTAGTTTGCCCGCTTCATCTAATGGCAAAAACAAATCATCAAAAGATATTTATGCGAAGCTTAATAAGCTTCATCTGCAGACATTCCGCAACTATGAGATAGCTGAACTTGATCTTGAAAGCAATGCGGTGGTTCTGACAGGCCCCAATGGGGCAGGGAAGACAAATTTGCTGGAAGCTGTTTCTATGCTGGCTCCAGGAAGAGGACTGCGGCGTGCCCGTCGTGAGGAACTAGGCCATCTAGGTGACCAGCAGCAGACACAGACTGATTGTAAGATACCTGCCTGGTCAGTTTTTTCTGACTTAAATGGGCCACAAGGGGTCGCATCTGTTGGCACGGGCTGTCATGCTGGCCAACCAGAAAGGTCTCGGCGGGCTGTAAAAATTAATGGTGTAAATGCGTCACAAGCTGATTTGGCGCAGGTAGTTACGTTGTCCTGGCTGACCCCACAAATGGATGGTCTTTTCATTGGGTCACCATCAGCACGCAGACGTTTCATTGACCGGCTCGCCATTGCGTTTGATCCGGCACATAGTGGCCGTCTAACTCGTTACGAGAAGGTCTGGCGTGAACGTGCCCGCTTGCTGGCGGACGGTGATGCAGATGATAAATGGTACATTTCTCTTGAAAAAACTTTGGCTGAAACAGGCATCGCGATTTCAGCCACACGGTCTGTACTTATCGAAGATATTAACCGTGAATCTAAGCACCTTATATCCAGCTTCCCCCAGGTCAAAGCTAGTTTAATAGGTCAAGCGGCTTATTGGTTGGCTGAGGGTCATCCAGCGATAGAAATAGAGGATCGCATTCTGTATGTGGCACGTCAGAACCGCCTGGCAAAGGCCAGCCATATGCCAGGGCCACATGAAACTGACCTTGTTATGACATATAAAGGCCAGAGCGCTCATCTGGCGTCTACAGGCGAGCAGAAAGCACTGATGATTGCCATGGTCTTAACACATGCTATTCTTCAGGATAAGCGGCTTGGCCGTCCACCAATCCTTCTTCTTGATGATGTTGCTGCGCATCTTGACCCGGCACGCCGCGCAGAATTGTTTTCACTATGTTCTGATTTATCAGGCCAAATATGGTATAGTGGCGTTGACACAAATGCCTTCTCAACGCTTTTTCAGACGGCGCAATTTATCAATGTTTCACATGGCCAGCTGTTTCAATAAAAATGACCGTTCGCAAATGAGGGAGAGAACAAGATGACAGATGAGGTCCCGCAAGAAGAAAATTATGGTGCAGATTCAATTAAAGTGTTGCGTGGTCTTGATGCTGTTCGAAAACGACCTGGTATGTATATTGGTGATACAGATGATGGGTCTGGTCTGCATCATATGGTCTATGAGGTTGTTGATAATGCAATTGATGAAGCTTTGGCCGGCCATTGTGATATTACGCAGGTGATTTTGAATGGTGATGGGTCTGTCACAGTTTCTGATAATGGCCGCGGTATCCCAACACAAATTCACTCTGAAGAGGGTATTTCAGCTGCTGAAGTGATTATGACCCAGCTGCACGCTGGGGGAAAATTTGATAATAACGCCTACAAGGTTTCTGGAGGCCTTCATGGCGTTGGTGTATCCGTTGTGAATGCCTTATCGGGCTGGCTTGAGCTGAATATCTGGCGTGAAGATAGGCATCATTCGATGCGGTTTGAAAATGGGGAATCTGTTGCTCCCTTGGCCGATATTGGCCCTGCAAACGGAAAAAGTGGAACAGAGATAACCTTCCTTCCCTCAACGGAGACTTTTTCATTGGTTGAGTTTGAATTTGCAACGCTTGAAAATAGATTGCGTGAATTGGCCTTTCTGAATTCGGGGGTCCGCATTCGTCTGGTTGATAACCGGAAGGCAGAAGAAAAGGTCAGCGAATTTTACTATGATGGTGGATTGATTGCTTTTGTTGATTATTTAAACAAATCACGAACGGCCCTTCATCATTCTATTCATAGCATTACAGAAAAAGATGGTGTTGGGGTTGAATTATCTCTGGCCTGGACAGATAGTTTTCATGAAACCACCTTATGTTTCACCAACAACATCCCTCAACGTGACGGCGGTACACATTTGGCGGGTTTCAGAGGTGCCCTGACCCGTATTGTGAATAATTATGCCCAGGACACAGGCATAGCCAAACGGGAAAAAGTCCAGTTGACAGGTGAAGATTCGCGTGAAGGACTGACTGCGATTATTTCGGTTAAGGTTCCTGATCCAAAATTTTCCTCACAAACAAAGGATAAACTTGTCTCGTCTGAAGTGCGGCCGCTGGTTGAGCAGGCTGTTGCCGAAGCTTTGGGCCAGTGGTTTGAAGAACATCCTGCTGAGGCCAAAAAAATTGTTTCCAAGGCCTATGAAGCTGCGGCGGCACGCGAAGCTGCACGTAAAGCCCGTGAGCTGACCAGGCGCAAAGGCGTTTTGGATGTAGCTAGCCTGCCTGGTAAGCTGGCGGACTGTCAGGAAAAAGATCCGTCCAAGTCAGAGCTGTTTCTTGTTGAGGGTGACTCAGCCGGAGGGTCAGCAAAACAGGGGCGTGATCGGGCCAATCAGGCAATTCTGCCATTACGGGGAAAGATTCTGAATGTTGAACGTGCACGCCTTGATAAAATGCTATCCTCTGTGGAAATTGGCACCCTGATTACAGCAATTGGGGCAGGTGTTGGCAATAGTGGCCCTGAAAATAACGGAATGGACCCTGATAAAATCCGATACCATAAAGTTGTAATCATGACCGATGCTGATGTTGACGGCAGCCATATCAGGACTTTATTACTGACGTTCTTTTTTAGACATATGCGGCCACTGATCGAACGTGGTTATCTTTATATAGCACAGCCACCTTTGTTCCGGGCAAAACGCGGTGCTTCAGAAGTCTATCTGAAAGACCAGAACGCGCTTGATGATTACCTTGTGACTGCAGGCTTAAAAGATTCTGTTCTCCGGAATGAGTCGGGGTTGCAAATCGGTGGGGCGGATTTAAAGGATTTGGTAGAAATAGCGATCACTCTTTCGCGGGCTATTGATCAGCTGACCCTGCAAGTCAGCAATCGTGATGTTATTGAGCAGGCAGCGATAGCCGGCATGTTGAATGCAGAAACTCTATTTGAGGAAGGGGCAGCTGACTATCTTGTTAAACGTTTAGATCAAATGGTAGACACACTTGAACGGGGCTGGCAGGCGCAGAACGATTTGTCTAGTGATAAGCCCAGACTTGTTCTTTCACGAACCTTGCGTGGGATAACAGAAACACATCATCTAGACCACAAATTCATCAACACATCAGAAGCGCGGCGTCTGGATGCAGTAGCTGGAAAGTTGCAAGAGGTTTTTGCTAAACGCACAACCTTTGTGACAGCCCATGGTGAAACTAGCCTTAAAGGGCCATCAGACTTGGCAGCGCATGTTACCGAACTTGGCCGGAAGGGCGCTCAGATAGCGCGCTATAAGGGGCTGGGTGAAATGAACCCCGATCAGCTGTGGGAGACCACACTTGATCCGGATCAGCGTACCTTTTTGCAGGTCAAAATTACAGAGGAAGAAGATGCTAATCAGGCGTTTTCAACTTTAATGGGTGAAGCTGTTGAAGAAAGGCGTAACTTTATCCAGGAAAATGCGCTGAAAGTATCCAACCTCGATATCTAACCAGATAATGTTGACGCCTTTTAACACATCTCGACCTGACCTTCAGGCAGCAGCGCGCGAAAATGGTGAAGCTCTTATCGACCCTCAGGCTGTAGTTCTGATCAGGTGGATTGCACTTTTCGGACAGACTGCTGCACTTTTTTCAGTATTTTTCTTTCTTGATTTTGTGCCGCCGTTCATTAGCGCGTTTGGTATCATTCTGGTTGGTGTAGCATTAAATATCTGGCAGACCTGGCGAACAAGACATGTGACGCAAACCTCAGCAGCAGAGCTCCTGTTGGCGCTATCGTTTGATGTTATCCAACTGGCTGGTCTGTTGTATCTAACGGGTGGACTGACGAATCCGTTCTCAATATTGCTTCTGGCGCCAATTGTAGTATCTGCTGCATTGCTGGGTTTCATATCTACTGCTGTTTTAGTGATTGTTGTAGGTGTAAGTGCTAGTTTGCTGTCGCGGTTTCATTTGCCATTGCCATTATTTTCGGACAATTTTAGTCTGCCTCCTCTTTATTTGACAGGCTTGCTGACTGCGTTGATGGTCTCTGCTTTATTCATCAGTTTTTATGTTTGGTGGCTTGCTGATAAATCAAGACGGACATCGGCCAGCCTTGCAGCTACACAGCTCGTTTTGGAACGTGAACAGCGAATTGAAAATCTTGGGGCGCTAGCCGCTGCTGCGGCGCATAAGCTTGGATCGCCTTTAAATACCATCACAATCATTAGCCATGATTTGCAAGATAGACTTAAAAGGCAGCCCGATTTGCAGGGACTCAACGAAGATGTCAGTCTATTGATTGAAGAAGCTAAAAGATGCCGCGTCATTCTCTCTGAACTTGACCGTGATGTGAACACAGATAAATTTACCGATGATGTGACTATGCCTGTTAGTCAGGTTCTGCAAACTATGCTTGATGCGAAATTTAAAGAATTATCTGGTTTGCTTGAGTTGAAAACAGGTGCGTTAGATGACAGTTCTGAGCCGTTATCAAAGCCTTTGCCTGACCTGAAATATACGCTTGAAACTCTACTTGATAATGCCCACGACTATGCAGTTTCCACGATCACGCTTGATATTGGCTGGACTTCAACCGATATTGATATAAGCCTCAGTGATGATGGCCCAGGATTTGGCCCGAATATTTTAGCTCGTGTAGGTCAGCCCTGGAACAGCTCACGTGACGGGCGTGACGGTCATCGTGGGCTAGGGCTGTTTCTGGCAGTAACGCTTGTGAACAGTTTGGGAGGGCAGATTGAAATTTATAATGAAGAAGTGGGCGGGGCAGCAGTACATATAACGCTTCCTCGTGAAAGACTGACTTACTAACTGTCCCAATTAGAACGGTTTTCTTTTGCAGGTTATTTTGAGTTAGGTTGAAAGAGCTAAGAAATGAACAGAAGGCTGTTGATTCTAGACGACGATAATGCATTGCGCCGAATGTTGACGCGGGCAATGGAACAACGAGGATTCACTGTCATGGCAGCAGCTGGTGTACAAGAGGCTTTAAGCCATATTCAACACCAAGTGCCTGATTATGCTATCCTGGATTTAAAGCTGGAGGATGGAAACGGGCTTGAGGTCGTTCGTAGCTTACAGTCATTAAACCCAGCTTGTAGGGTAATTATTCTTACAGGCTTTGGAAACATTGCGACTGCAGTGGCTGCCGTTAAAGCGGGCGCGCTGGACTATATACCAAAACCAGCAAATCCTGATGAGATTGTCAGTGCGCTACTGCAGACTGAAGGAGGACTGCCTGCCCCACCCGAAGATCCAATGAGCGCAGACAGGGTGCGCTGGGAACATATTCAGCGGGTGTTCGAACAATGTGACCGCAATGTCTCTGAAACAGCACGCCGGCTGAAGATGCATCGCCGAACCCTTCAACGTATTCTTGCCAAACATGCACCACGTAGGTAAAAGATTGAAAACTAGATTCTATGTAGTTGTAAGTCAGAGCAGAAGGCACTGAGGTGCTGCCAAGGATAAAGTTCTGGACAAATTTATTAACGGGTTTTGGGTTCCAAAAATTTGAGCTTTAGCTCACGCGCCAAACTAAATTTTATTGTCCCTTTTGAAGGAAGGGGATGTGCGTAAAGGATGTGAGATGGGCAAATCTAAAGATTGGCACAGAGACACAGCTCTAATCCGTTCTGGCATCAATCGCACCGGTTATCAGGAAACATCTGAAGCTCTGTTCATGACCTCTGGTTATGTCTATGAGACAGCTGAGCAAGCTGCAGCTGCCTTTAGAGGTGAGACAGGTAATTTTGTTTATTCGCGTTATGGAAACCCTACACTGCTTGCTTTAGAGCAGCGGTTGGCAAAGCTGGAAGGTTCGGAAGCCTGTCGTGTTTGCAGCACCGGCATGGCAGCTATTTTTGCGTCTATGGCTTGCCAGTTATCTGCTGGTGATCGTGTGGTAGCAAGCCGGGCTTTATTTGGAGCCTGCCATGCGATATTAACAAAAATTTTGCCGCGGTGGGGAGTAGAAGTTGAGCTTCTGGATGGGCGTGACCTGAATGCCTGGAAAGAAGCACTTGCACAGCCTGCTAAGCTGGTGTTTTTCGAAACTCCGTCTAATCCCGTATTGCATTTGGTTGATATTGAAGCTGTAAGCGCATTGGCTCATGCAGTAGGCGCAAAGGTTATTGTAGATAATGTGTTTGCCACGCCATTGTATCAATCTCCACTAGCTTTAGGGGCCGATATTGTAACTTATTCCACGACAAAACACATCGACGGTCACGGCCGTTTACTTGGCGGGGCCGTCTTAGGCAAGACAACTTTTATCGAAGAGGTGTTCTTGCCTTTTTATCGGCAAACAGGTGCTGCTATGAGCGCCTTTAATGCGTGGGTTATGCTGAAATCACTTGAAACTTTAGCTCTTCGTGTTGAGATGCAGACGAAAACAGCAAAACAACTGACTGAAAACATAAAACACCATCCTGCTGTGTTATCTTTATCATATCCGGGCGATCGCTCGCACCCTCAACATGAGCTGGCATCACGCCAGATGTCAGGGTCTAGTACTCTGATTGCCTTTGAAGTAATGGGTGGCAAAACTGGTGCATTCCAGTTTTTAAATGCGCTTAGGTTGATAGATATTTCTAATAATCTTGGAGATTCAAAAACTCTTGCCTGTCATCCGTCTAGCACAACACATATGAATCTTTCTGAAGATGAACGGCAAGCGCTGGAGATAAATGAAGGCCATATAAGATTGTCAGTTGGGTTGGAGCACGCTGATGATCTCACAGCAGATATACAACAGGCCCTTGATGTCTGCCGGGGTTTTTAAACAGGCGCATGGATCTGTCTCATCAGCTCAGAAAACCACAGCTAATGGATTTTTTTATCCTGCTGGTCCTGTCTGTTATCTGGGGGTCTGCTTTTGGCGCGATAAAAATTGCTGTCGATGGGACGGCCCCGTTTACAGTTGTTGCGGCGCGCACAATCATTGGTGGGATAGGGGTTTGCGTCTGGCTTATGATTACTGGTAGCTGGCGTTTGAATTGGCAGGGCCTGCCATGGGGCAGATTATGTTCAATTGCCCTTTTAGGCACCTTGCTGCCTTTCTTCCTGATTACTTGGGCTGAGCAATATGTGGATAGTTCTGTGGCTGGCCTCCTGAATGGGACTGGCCCCCTTGTCACCGTATTAGGCGCGCATTTTATTACTCGTGATGAGCTGCTGACAAAGGGTCGTATGGCCGGAGTTCTAATCGGCATGAGTGGGGTGGCTGTTCTTATGTATGACGGATTGTTTCAGTTGGGTGGGGCATCCCTAATTGCTCAGTTAGCTTTGATATTGGCTTTTTCATGCTACGCAGGCGGCAATTTAATGGTCAGGGGTGTAAATGGGATTACACCTGTGCAATTAACTGGCTTTTCTCTAATTCTGTCCAGTTTTTTGGCTTTGCCGTTGGCTTTCTTTCTTGAGCAGCCAGAACCGATGAGTTGGACCGCAGAAATTTGGGCATCCTTGTTGTGGCTGGGCCTCATCTCGACAGCCTTCGCCTTCACTTTACGCTATGTTTTAATTAACAGGGCTGGGGCAGGATTTTTGTCCAATGTGGGCTATACCATCCCGATGGTTGCAGTTGTCATTGGTGTTGTGCTTTTGGGTGAAGCTGTAACCCTGCCAAAATTAGTGGCTTTGCTTGTGATTTTAGCCAGCCTTTACATCACTCGTCGTACGGGTGTGAAATTGAGGGACTGATATGTATAAAGTTGTTCTTTTTGATGCCTATGGTACTCTGCTCGACGTGGATGCTGCTGCAGCTAATCTTGCCGCTACAAACCGGTTTCCAGAATTAGCAAAATTGTGGCCGGAGCTGGCTGCACTGTGGCGATCCCGTCAACTGAACTATACGTGGTTGCGGTCTCTTTCACATAGATATGCGCCTTTTTGGCAGTTAACCTGCGACGCGCTTGATTACGCTATGGAAGCATTTGACCTCGAGGATCAAGATATGCGCACAGCTCTTCTGGATTTATACAGAGAACTCGATGCCTATCAAGATGCTCGGCCCGCTTTGGATGCTGTTTACGAAGCAGGTCTTCCGGCGGCAGTGCTTTCAAATGGCAATCAGCAGATGCTCAATCATGCCTTCGCTGCAGCCGGTCTTACAGACAGGCTGGACAGCCTTTTGTCAGTGGAAGATGTTGGCGTATTTAAGCCAGATCCTCGTGTCTACCAGCTGGGATGTGATCGATATCAGGTAAGAGCAGAAGAAATATTATTTGTTTCATCAAATGGCTGGGATGCAGCGGCAGCAGGCTTGTTCGGATTTAAAACCATATGGGCAAACCGAGCTGGAATGCCTGTAGAAAGGCTACCAGAATATCCGGATTTCATTGCCCCTAGCCTAGATTTTGTTGCTGAGCATTTGTCGTCTTGAGAAGTTAGAAGGCGAAGCGGAACAATCTGGCTGCAGCATTTCCTCGTAAACGGAATATGACGGTGAAGTGGTTTTTTCTTTTTTCTGTTTTTGTCCTGTTTGCCGAGGGGAATGCACGTGCAGCAGAGTTTATCCTGCCGTCATCAGATTTGTCTGCCCAAGAGGTTGTAGAAATCCAGCTTCTTGGTCTTCAATCAGGTAAAACAGACAAGTCAGCTGGCATCGAACAGGTGTGGATCTTCGCTCATCCGGATAACAAGCGCGTAACGGGACCATTGCAAAAATTTGCAACATTGTTCGATGCGCCAGCCTATGCACCCTTGCTAGGCCACCTGAACTATGTGATCAATGACAAACGGTTTGAAGGGGGTGTGGCTCGATTCGTGCTCACGGTGCTTGCCCGTAATGGTAAAAGTTATGGATATTTATGGGTTTTGCGGCAGGCAAGTTTGAGCGGAAACAAGACCGCATCTGGTCAGCATGAGACTGTCTGGATGACAACAGCAGTATCTGCACCGCGTGTGGGTGGGGCAAGTTAAGCGCGGCGGGTTAACTTCACAGAAAATCCTGATTGAATACATAAACTGAACACGTCTATAGTGAGGCCTGTTTTGTAATTCGATGTATTTGATAAAGCCTGCAAAAGAGAGCTCATTTATTATGACTGATTATGTTATTTCACCTTATCCCCGTGCCAGTGCAGCAGTGATGTCCTCTAAACAGCGATTTCCTGTCCGGCGTATTTTTTGTGTTGGGCGGAATTATGGAGCACATGCCAGAGAAATGGGTTTCAGTGATAAAGAGCCGCCCTTTTTCTTCACCAAGCCAGCAGATGCACTAGCAGAGACAGGAGCAACTATACCTTATCCGCCGCTGACAAAAGATTTGCATCATGAAATCGAACTGGTGCTAGCCGTGGGTAAATCAGGGGCAAATATTGCTGCAGAGGATGCAATGATGCATATCTGGGGGGCCGGTGTAGGAATTGATTTTACTCGCCGTGATCTTCAGATAGCTCATCGTGAAAAAGGCCGCCCTTGGGATTGGGGAAAGGCCTTCGATCATTCAGCCCCGCTATCACCGCTAATACCATTGGCAGATATACCCAAGGCACAAGCTGAATTTAACACTGGCCGGATCTGGCTTAGTGTAAATGGGGAATTGCGGCAGGATGCTGATTTATCAGAGCTGATTTGGTCAGTGACGGATATTATTGCGTTTTGCAGTCAGTCGGTACGTCTTCAGGCTGGGGATTTGATTTTTACCGGCACTCCCGCGGGTGTGTCGGCGGTTGGGCCAGGTGATAGTCTCTCTGGTGGTGTAGACGGTATTGGGGAAATTCAGATTACTCTGGGTGAACGAGAAGCTGTATGATCCCATTAGATATTGAGGCTGCGCAAAAGGGGAGCTTGCGCCGGCTAGCAGATGATCTTTTCTGGGCAAGCTTTGATCTGCCTTTTCGACTAAATCACATCAATCTGTATATTCTGGCGACAGCTGAGGGGTGGGTGTTAATAGATACAGGTCTGAATAACGAGATTACTGCCCAGCATTGGCAGGCTCTTCTGAAGGGACCTCTTGCTGGCAAGCCTGTCTACCAGATTATTGTAACACATCATCATGTTGACCATATTGGCTATGCTGGCCCGCTTGCCGCGCTAACTGGCGCTCAGACGTTTTCAAGTTTGGCAGAAACTGAGCATGCTAAATGGTTGTATGCGTTAGCAGATGAAGATTTTGGTAACTTATTAGCAGAAACTTATCACCGCTATGGACTGCCAACTGAATTGGTGAATGCCGTCCGCTCTGGAGGCAGTCGATATCGGCGCAATACAGCCCCTTTGCCTGAATTTAGTCTTCTACATGAAGGGGATGAGATCAAAACATCTGCGGGGTCTTGGCGTATCAGGACAGATACAGGACATTCAGATGCACAGATTAGTTTGATGGACAAGGAACGGGGATTGTTCCTTAGTGTTGATTTTTTGCTGCCGCGAATATCACCCAATATATCAGCTGATATCCGTGACCCTGACTTTGATCTTTTGTCTGCTTATTTCATCTATCTTGAAGAGATGACAAAGTTGCCGGCAGACATGCAGATTTTTCCAGGTCATGACTGGCCGTTTCGTCAGGGTGGTGTGCGAGCCCAGCAACTAATTGACCATCATCACCACCGCCTTGATTTGCTTCATGCGGCTGCAAAAATAGCACCTTTGACAGTCTGGTCAGCTATGGACACTCTGTTTGGCCGGCATTTTGGTGATCATGAGATGTATTTTGCCTCTGGCGAGGCACGGGCTCATCTGAACCATTTGGTTGCAGTGGGCAGGCTGCATAAGCAATGTGATGACCGTGGCATTGATATTTATGCAGCACAGGATGTGGTCACCGCATGATACGTGCTTTTCCGTTTTTGTTTGTTATTCTCTGGTCATCGGCATTCATCAGCGGCAAAATCATCGTTGAAGATGCCTCCCCTTTTGCTGCCCTGGGGTTACGCTTTGCCCTTGTGGCTTTTGGATTTTTCTGTTTTTCACTTATCCTGAAAGATAACCTGTCCGCCCGCAGCAGAGATATCTTTGAAGCCTGTGGTACAGGCATTTTATTTCACGGGCTTTATCTTGGTGGGGTGTTTTTTGCAGTTTCCAAGGGCTTGCCAGCTGGTATAGCTGCTCTGATTGTCTCACTTCAACCTGTCTTGACAGGTGCGCTTGCCGGACCCGTTCTAGGAGAAACGGTCACCTGGCGCCAATGGGCTGGGATTATGTTGGGATTTGGCGGTGCAGCGCTTGTGCTTGGCTTGGATGTAGGCGGTGAATTGCCTGTTGTAGGGCTCTTGGCAACAGGGATCGCCCTGCTGGCGGTAACTGCAGGAACACTTTGGCAAAAGCGCCTAGGTGACCGCCTGCCTTTATCTGTATTGAATTTGTATCAGGCCATGGCAGCTTGTGCCTTTCATGTTTTGGTCATGCTGGCAATTGAACAGCCGTTTCTGGAATTTACAGGGTCATTTATTCTGGCGATGGGCTGGCAGATTTTGGCTATTTCTTTTGGCGCATTCTCTATTCTGATGTATCTGATAAAGGTCGGTTCGGCCAGCAAGACCGCCACCCTGTTTTTTCTGGTTCCGCCAGTATCTGCGGTGATGGGTTGGTTATTTGTGAATGAAAATCTGACCCCTATTGACGTGATTGGTTTGCTAATAGCAACGTTTGGTGTTTATGTGGCAACACGGCTACAAGTTGAAAAATAAATTTCTGCGGTGATCATCTGCAAAAAACAGAGTTGCACGTCAGAGGTGGCAGGGTAGGATGAAGTGAGCAGGCTATCGCCTGTTCCCATATAGGAATTAAAAACAGAAAAGGGTAAGGCAATGAAATCAGCACAGGATTATCTTGCAGAGGCAAACGCGATTGTCCCGAAAATTGAAACGCAGGCAGGTATTGCAAAACATGGAAAGAGCGGCGTGGTGTTTGTGGATGTGCGCGATAGCGCAGCAATACAAGAAAGCGGAACAATTGCCGGTGCGCTGCGCATACCGCGTGGTTTTATAGAATTTGCCGCTGACCAGGCCACACAGTTCCACAATCCGCAGATGGATAAGGATGCGGAAATTATTCTGGTTTGTGGTGCAGGTGGGCAGGCAGCTTTGGCGGGCCGGACGCTGGTTGAAATGGGTTTCAAACATGTCAGCAATGTTGGCGGGTTTGGGGCCTGGAAAGATGAAGGCGGACCTGTCGAAGTCTGAGGGTGCCCTTCGAAAAAATGAGACCCACTTCTTCGGTATCTGTTGCCATTGTGGGTGCGGGATATACATCTGCTGCCTTGTTGACGCATCTGCTTGAACGTAGGCCGGATGTTGCAGAAAAAATTGCTGTGTTTGGCAAGGGGTCTTTAGGTCATGGTGCGGCTTTCGGTACTCTGCACCCTGACTTCAGACTGAATGTGCGGGCTCAGATCATGCAGCTTCGCCCTGCAAAGCCTGACCTATTCCCAACCTGGTCTGAAGCCTGTCTGCAGGATGAAGATGCCTATTGTGAGGCAGGGCAATTTTATCGGCGGGCTGATTTTGCCCGCTATATCGACCATGAGTTGGGTCAGCTGCCGCATAATGAAGATGTAAAATTTATCAAGCAGCAGGTAATATCAGTCCGCTATGAACACAGTTTATCAAGCTGGCATCTGCGCACTGATACAGGTGATGAATACACAGCCCTGACGTTGATTCTGGCAACTGGAAATCCTGAACCGAATTGGCCATGTCCAATTGAACAGGTCTGTCTTCAGCATGAGGGGAATCTGCTTATTAAATCACCTTGGACAGGAAGTTGGCTGCATGAATGTGATCCGGAAAAAACTGTTCTTCTGGTCGGGGGTGGTTTAACAGCAATGGATACGGTTTATGCGTTGGGTAAGGCGGAGCATCGCGGCAATATCCATCTAGTAACGCCGTTAGGCATTCTGCCGCCAGCGCAGACAGGCTGGGTTCCTGCAGAGGCAATCAAATGGCCGGATGACATCTCTTCTGCATCAGCTGTTATCGGATTTATGGCAGATCATCTGAAACAGCAGCCCCAGTGTCTCTGGACAGATTCAGAGTGGCAGAGCCGTTTTGAAGCTCTGCGCGTTCATCTTAATCCTGTCTGGCGCAGGTTGCCTGCTGCTGAAAAACGTCGGCTGATGACCCATTTGGGGGGAGCATGGTCTCTCACCCGTTACCGTTCAGCGCCGCAAACTAGTCAGATGGCTGCACGGATGCTCAGTTCAGGACAGCTAATTCTCCATACTGGACGTGTGAATCAGATTTCAGTTGGGAATAGGGGTGAAAGTTTTTCTGCTTATCTCTGTTCAGGACAGCTGCTTAACACAAATATCATTGTGAATTGCACTGGTATTGGCCGTGATCCTTTGCTTGCGGCTATGATTGCTGATCATGTGATTCAGGCTGATGCATTTGGCCGGGGCCCCCAACTAGCCGACAACCTTCAGCTCTGCTCAGGTGATGGCAATCCCTATCCTTCTGGCTATGGGATTGGGGCGATGACAGCAGGCAGTGAGGGGGATGTGGTGGGCGCAACAACCATAGCACGTCAGGCCGCCAGTTTGGCTCATCATCTCACAGATGACCTATAAAATTTGGACAGATAATTTGATATAATTTCACTTTTTGAACTAGACCTGTCCAGCCTCAAGTTTAAGTATAAGAACACAACATATGAAGTTCAGGACAAGAAAGGCAAGTTATGGCTATTCGCTATCTGAAGGAAAGTAAGTCTCAGTCTGAGCGCAGGGAAGATGATGCAAAAGTAAAGGCAATTGTTGAGGATACGCTTGGGGATATTGAGGCCCGCGGCGATGCGGCCATTCGTGAGCTCTCAGAAAAATTTGACAAGTATTCACCAGCCTCATTCAAATTGTCTGATGATGAGATAAAGGCACTGATTGCTGAGGTCAGCCCGCGTGATCTTGATGATATCCGCTTTGCACAAGATCAGGTCAGGCAGTTTGCCGAAGCGCAGCGTGCGTCCATGACAGACATTGAAGTTGAAACCATGCCAGGTGTCATCCTTGGCCATAAAAACATCCCTGTTCAATCGGTGGGCTGTTATGTGCCTGCCGGCAAATTCCCAATGGTCGCTTCGGCACATATGTCTGTGCTGACAGCCTCAGTTGCCGGCGTGCCCAGAATTATTGCTGCCACACCTCCTTTTAAGGGCAAGCCTAACCCAGCTGTTATTGCTGCCATGCAAATGGGTGGTGCGCACGAGATTTATGTTTTGGGCGGCATGCAGGGTATTGGGGCGATGGCCTTAGGCACAGAGACAATAGATCCTGTTCATATGCTTGTTGGCCCGGGCAATGCGTTTGTGGCTGAAGCAAAACGCCAGCTGTTTGGCCGGGTGGGCATTGACCTGTTCGCAGGGCCGACTGAAACCATGGTTATAGCAGACGAAACCGTTGATGCTGAGTTATGTGCGACTGATTTATTGGGGCAGGCTGAACATGGTTATAATTCGCCAGCTGTTCTGCTGACTAATTCTGAAGATTTGGCCCGTCAGACTATGGAAGAAATCGACCGGCTGCTGAAGATTTTGCCAACAGCTGAAACCGCCTCTGTGTCATGGGATGAATATGGTGAGGTTATCGTTTGTGACAGTTATGATGAAATGCTGCAGATGGCAGATGAAATTGCCTCAGAACATGTCCAGGTGATGACAGACAGAGATGACTGGTTCCTAGAGCATATGACTTGTTACGGGGCATTGTTTTTAGGACCACGCACAAATGTTGCGAATGGGGATAAGGTGATTGGTACAAATCACACGCTGCCAACCAAAAAGGCTGGCCGTTATACAGGCGGCCTGTGGGTTGGCAAGTTTCTGAAAACTCATTCCTATCAAAAAGTAACAACAGATGAGGCAGCAACAGAAATAGGAGCATATTGTTCGCGTTTATGTATGCTGGAAGGATTTGTTGGCCATGCTGAACAGGCTAATGTAAGAGTGCGCCGCTATGGTGGCCGTAATGTTGCCTATGGCACAGCAGCTGAGTAATAGGAGGATAAGTTATGGAACTGCCAAAAACCCCAAGCCTGCGGCTTGATGGTAAAACGGCTCTTGTCACGGGGGCCTCTTCTGGTATTGGCCTCGCTTGCGCGGTCGCGCTGGCGGAAGCAGGTGCTGAGGTGACAGCTGCTGCTCGTTCTGAAGATAAGCTGGACACACTTGTTGAGGCTGCCCAGGAAAAGGGGCTGAAGATGCAGGCTTGTGCTTTGGATGTATCTGATCTGGACGCTGTGTCTGAAATGCTTGATAAAAGCACTTCATTTGACATTTTGGTCAATTCGGCTGGCATGGCCCGTCATGGCCCTGCGGCAGAAACACGTCCAGATGATTTTGATGCTGTTATGGATGTGAATCTTCGCGGCGCTTATTTTTTGTCACAGATGGTAGCTAGGAAAATGATTTCTGCCGGAATGGGTGGCTCCATTATCAATATTTCCTCCCAGATGGCACATGTGGGGGGGATTGAGCGATCTGTTTATTGTGCGTCAAAATCTGCTGTTGAGGGATTTACTAAGGCGATGGCCATTGAATGGGGTCCGTATCAGGTCAGAATCAACACAATCTGCCCAACTTTCGTTCGCACAGCTTTGACCGAAGCAACCTTTCAGAACCCTAAAAGACGGGCATGGATTGAAGATAAAATCAAACTTGGTCGTGTTGGCGAAGTTGAAGATATGATGGGCGGTGTGGTGTTTCTGGCATCAGACGCAGCTGCTCTTATCACAGGCACTAGCTTGCTGATTGATGGCGGCTGGACAGCTGACTAGCTCGGCACAATGTCTGGAACAGACACGCCCAAACCATCTGAAATGGCTTTCAGCTGAGCAGCTATTGTTGCATTCAGCTCAATGCCCTGACGGTTGGCTACAGCCCGTTTTGCGCGTTCAGGATCGCCTGGGATTAGAACCGGCTGATCTGGTTTGCGCGGAGATGTCTCGCGGATTGAGGTAATGAAATCTGATATTTCAGCAGCGATCTGGTCATCTGTGTTAAGCTTTTCTGGGTCAAGAATAATGGACAGCATGCCATTACAAAATGGCCGGTCACAGGCGTTTGTTCCGGCGCCTGTTAAAGCACCTGCTAGTAGCTCGCAGGCCAGCCCAAGACCAGACCCCTTATGCTGACCGAATGTCTGAATTGCACCTTTGCCTGCACGCGGATCTGGGACATCTGTTGTAGCTGTTGCGCCATAAATGGTTTTTGGAATTTTTGAATCTGCGCCTGTTTCATCAACCATAGCGTCTGCTGGCAAAGTTGATCCGGTTTTTTGGCTGACCAATATTTTCCCCTCAGCAACTCGGCTGGTGGCAAAATCAAGAATAAAATGCTGTGTCTCATTATCCCCTGCTTGATGCGGCACACCAATCGCCACAGGTGCGGTTGAAATGCGCGCCTGCTTACCGCCAAAAGGGGCAACAATTCTTGAACCTGCGACAGTGACAAAATGAATAGAGATAAGACCTTTATCTGCCAGCAGTTCTGCCCAGCCGCCTATCCGCCCCAGATGACCCGCGTTACGCAGCGCAATGATGCCAAGACCATTTTTTTGGCACATATTCTCTGCCCGGTTGACCACATGATGACCTAGTACCTGACCAAAGCTGTACTGACCATCAATAAGACATAGCGTTTCGGAGTCAACCAAAGTTTTATATGCACAAACAGGGCGGACTGTTCCCGCATGGATATAATCAATATAGCGGGGAACCCTGACAATGCCGTGGCTGGGATGGCCGCTTGCATCCGCATCAACAAGGTGGACAGCAATAAGACATGCTTCTTCATTAGGACAGCCAGCTGTTGCAAAGATGTCTGTCAACCAGGATGTTATTTCATTTACTCTAATCAGCATCTGTGACTCATTTTTTCCAAATATATATTATTCATCACTCCAGTAGCGAGTTTCTGACTGCGTTAAAACCTTTGTCCAGTCTGTCAAAAGCCTCATTCAGGATCTGTTCATCTTGCGCATAACACAGCCGCAGATATCCCTCACCAGCCGGCCCAAAAGCGAGCCCGGGGGCTAGCCCTACCTTTGTCTGTTCTAGGATAGCATGCGCGAAAGCCAGACTGTCTGTTAAGCCTCGTACAGAAAAAAAACAGTAAAACGCACCGTCGGGCTCAATAAATGAAACACCCGCTAAGTGTTTCAGGCGGGAACGGGTGAGCGTGAGTGCTTTACTTAACCTGTGTTGCAGCAGGCTGACCTCTGCCTCTCCTTGTTCGATCATCGCAAGACCTGCCTCCTGAATAAAACCGGCCGGACAGGCAATGTTAAATTCAGTCAGATGAGCAAAAGTCTTTTCAAGGGCAGCTGGCGCGGTTATCCAACCTAGACGCCAGCCTGTCATTGACCAAGCTTTTGAAAAACTGTTGATTGAAATGAGCAAATCATCCGCATTGGCCAGATGCTGAAACCCTGGCGCTAGAGAACCATGTTGATAAAGCCGTGCATATACATCATCAGACACAATCCAAATTCCCTGTTTGCGGCAATGATCTAAAATGATCTTTTGTTCCTCAGCAGAGCAGACCCAACCTGTAGGATTGTTTGGTGAGTTAATCAAAAGCACCTTGGTTTTATTAGTCAGCTTTGCTAGAAGCTGTTCCATGTCCAGATGCCAACGCCCATCACGTGCAATCAAGGTTGTTGAGTCAATCTGACCTCCCGCAATTTTGAAACTTTCGCCCAGATTTGGCCAGACTGGGTCAATACACACAACACGGTCACCACTGTCTATGAGAGCAAGGGCGGTCAGGGCCAGACCCTGCATGCCAGAAGCGGTTACAGTGATGTTCTGTTTAGTTTTACTCGTGCCGTAAAATCCGTTCATATAATGCGCCAGCGCAGACCGGAGTCGAGGCTTGCCATTATTTGGCTGATAGAAATGATCCCCTGTCTGAAGGGCATTCTGGACTGCCTCGATCGCTATCTGTGATGTCGGCCATTGTCCTTCTCCAAACCACAGGGGCAGAATGTCCTGCATCTGCATGCCTTTTTCAGCTACATCTCTTATCAGGCTGGATTTCAGATGATGAGCACGTTCACTAGTCTGTTGCATATTTATGTTTGTCTCACCTGGCCTGCTAAATTATGAAGATTATGACGCTCAGTGTGCCGAATAAAATGCTGTTATGACAAGTAAAAAGCCTGTCGAAAGAGATTTGGGAATGAAACGAAAGATGGTGCATTTTGCTCGTGACTTTTCAGCCCCTGAGCCTATATTTTAATGCATAAGATAGCATTTAAGCATAACAGACATGCAAGGAAAAGAGGTCAATATGGGACGTTTTGTTTGCGCAGCAACACCGGGAAATGCAGATGTTTTGGAAGTCAGGGATAGATCAACCCCAACCGCTGGTGCTGGTGAGATTGTTGTTTCACAGACAAAAATGGGGTTAAACTTTCTGGACGTTTATCAGACATCTGGTGTTTATCCGTTTCCAGAAAACGATGTTTTTGTGCCAGGGAATGAAGCAGCTGGCCGCGTGATCGCTGTTGGCGAAGGGGTCTCAGACCTGTCTGAAGGAGATCGGGTGGGCTATCCGATGCATGTAGGAGCTTTTGCTGAAGAACGGGCAATCCCAGCAAACCGGGTTGTCAAACTGCCTGACGATATCAGTGATGATATGGCAGCTGCCTCACTACTAAAGGGCATGACGGTAGAATACCTTCTGAATCAGTCTGTACCTTTACAGGCTGGTGACACGGTGCTGTTTCATGCGGCAGCAGGCGGGGTAGGTTTACTGGCAGGACAGTGGATGAACGCTATGGGCGTAACAGCAATCGGAACGGCCGGGACAGCTGAAAAAGTCGAATTGGCAAAACAGGCAGGCTATGCGCATGTTATCAATTATACAGATGAGGATTTTGTGGATGTGGTCATGGAAATTACAGACGGTAAAGGCGTTCGGGCCGTCTATGATTCAGTTGGTAAAGACACCTATCCGGGGTCGCTTAAAGTGATCGAAAATCTCGGTCATTTTATCTCATTTGGCCAGTCGAGTGGCCTCGCATCAGACTTTAAGCTTGGTGACCTGGCTGCAAACGGGTCTCTATATGCGCAGCGCCCAACATTAGCGACGTACATTGCTACAGAAAAACAGCTAGCGGCTTCAGCAAAAAATTTATTTTCCATGCTGCGCGCTGAAAAAATAAAAGTTTCCATTAATCAGCGATTTAATTTGAACCAGACAGCTGATGCGTTTCGCGCTTTGACAGCCCGGAAAACAACAGGCGTTACCTTGATCGAAACCGGGCTGTAAGTTCAGCCGTTCAAACAACTTTAATTGGATTGCTACAGTTCTTTTGGAAATGATGTGAGCTGGCCTAAACCATAAAGCAGGGGTGTTTTGTCACTGCAGGTCAGCTCATAAACCTCACCAACAATGATTTCATGATCACCGCCCGGATAGCGACTCCAGACCCTGCAGCTGAGTGTGGCCGCGGCTCCGTCAAGCAGTGGCAGACCAGTTGGAGACAAATGCCAGTCAAGACCTGCAAAACGGTTTGGTTTGGTTTGGGCAAATTGCTGGCTGATTGGTTTTTGATCAGCCGCCAGAATATTGATTGCAAAGGCTTCTGCTTGTCTAAAATCATCAAGACATGCAGCCTCAAGACCGATGCTCCATAAAATCAGCGGTGGATTCATTGAAACAGAATTGAATGAGCTGATGGTCATGCCATGGGGCTGTCCATCTGCTGACACGATTGTGGCGACACCAACGCCTGTAGGAAAACAGGACAGAGCTTTGCGAAAGGCTGACTGATCAAAGTTCTTTATGTCTGGTTGGGTATGCATGAGGTTCACTGCAGTCTTTCTTTTGCCTTATGATCGTAAGCTGGCCATTTGTCCAGTTTTGTTGATACTGTGCCTGTTTACCCCAGAAATAGACAAACAGACTAGCCTTTCAAGATTTTATTTTTTTATTGATACGGTTTCTTGTTTGTCTTTTGATGAGGATATATGGCCTTATTTAGTTAAAAGTGAAGAAAAACAAGCAAAGACAGCACCAGAGTGTGTTCTGTCAAGGAGAGGCAGATGACAGTAGATAAAAATAAAGTGGGGCTTGTCGGGATTGGGGATATGGGCAGCGGCCTAGCCAAAAATCTGCTGAAAGCAGGGTTTGATGTATGTGGGTTCGATCTGGATCCTGACCGCACGAACGCTTTTACAGCGATGGGAGGGATAGCGGCCCCAGATTTGGGAGAAGTCGCAGCGAATGCACGTGCCGTGTTTGTTATGGTCATGACTGGCCACCAGGCCAAACAGGTAATTTTAGGTAAAAATGGACTAGCAGATCATCTTCCGTCAGGCAGTGTTATTATTCTGACCGCCACTATAAAACCTGCTGAAGCTGCTGAAATTCATGACTCTCTTAGTGAACGTGGCCTATCCCTCATTGACAGCCCGGTCAGTGGCGGGTTTCCCGGTGCGCAGTCTGGTTCGCTAACGATGATGGCTGCCGGCAGTGATACGGATATGAAAAACTGCAGTGATATTATGCAGGCTGTCTCAAAAACAATTCATCATGTTGGTGAGGCTGCACCAAAGGGCCAGATTGTGAAAGCCTGTTTGCAGTCTCTTATTGGTTCAGTCTTTTCGGCTACATTTGAAGCTTCTGTTTTGGCAGCGAAAGCTGGTATTTCTGGTCAGACTTTATTTGACGTCTTTTCAACCTCAGGGGCCGGTTGCGGTGTGGCCAATACAGCTCTTGAAAATATAATTGATCGTCAGTTTGAAGGTACAGGCAGTCACATTGCTACCATGCATAAGGATTTGACGATATCTCTGGGCTTTGCTGAGGAGCTTGGCGTGCCGATGCATACAGCCGCAACAGCCATGCAATTGTTTCATGCCGGAAAGACAAAATATCCTAATGGTGACAATTGGGTTGTGACCCGGGTTTTAGAAGACATCGTTAGTGCGGAGCTGCACCGCTAATTAAAACTTAAGGAGGTGAAGACATGAAACTGGGTGTAATTTGTGATGGGATCAGTCGCGATTTGAATCATGCGCTGAGGGTTATGGATGAATTTGGCCTTGATTATGCTGAGTTGCAGTTTGTCTGGGACAAGGAAGTTGGGGATCATGATGCGTCTGAAATTGCACAAATCAAAGAGCTCCTGAATACACATAACAAGCCTGTGTCTTGCTTGTCCCGACATATTTTTGCTGGGCTGACAACAGCGTCAAAAGCAGGGGATAAGGACCATTCGCGCCACATGGATTATCTGAAACGTGTTATTGAAATGGCGCATCAGCTGAATTGCCCTTTAGTGCGCATTATGACTTCAAAAAAGGAACAAATCTTGTGGGGTATGAACGGAGCAGAACACTGGAACGTGGCAAAGGGGGCTTGGGATACCTTGCCGCCCCTGATTGCCCCAGCTGTCGATCTGGCCCGCACAGAAGGGGTCACGCTGGTTGTTGAAACTGGCAATGGCACAATGGTGAATTCAAACTATACAGCGGTGAAACTGATCGATGAGCTGGATGCAAAAGATGTGCTGAAGGTTCTTTGGGATCCGGCAAATAATTGCTGGTGTCATGAGCTGGCCTTTCCAGACGGGTTTGAAATGGCAAAAGATGGATATTTAGGACATATCCATATCAAGGACGTTCAGGTGGATACTCCAAAGGCAACACTGGAAGTTCGGCAAATGGGCACAGGGCAGCTTGCGGATTTATTTGCCCCTATGGCAGGTGGCCTGCGGGAGATAAGCTATGATGGTGTAATTTCATTTGAAAGTGTTTATCACCCCGGCAATGGAAATTTTGAAGACGGGTTTAGGGCTGGAATTGAAGTGTTCAAACAGCACTTTGCCTGACAAGGCGTTCTGAACTGAGCAGCTTGATGAAAAGGATAAGGGGATATGATGACAAAAGCCGCAATGCAGTATTTTGATTTGACGGGACGATCAGCCCTGATTACAGGAGCAACACGTGGTATAGGGTTTGGTCTCGCAGCGGGCCTGGCACAGGCTGGGGCAAAAATCATTCTGAATGGCAGAAACCCGGAAAAGTTGGCAGAGGCGACTGACAGGTTGCGCCTGCAGGATGTGTCTGCACAGACCCTCTGTTTTGATGTGCGTGACCAGCCAGCAGTACAAAAGGCCATAAACAATTATGAATCTGCAGACGGGTCGATTGACATTCTTATCAATAATGCCGGTATTCAGCACAGACAGTCTTTAGAAGACTTTGCTTCTGACAAATTTCAGGATGTAATGAACACCAATGCCACGGCTCTGTTTTACCTTGGGCAGGCAGTGACACGGCATATGAAGCAGCGCGGGCATGGCAAAATAATAAATATTGCCTCTATCATGACGAAAATGGCCCGCCATCACGTTGGGGCTTATGTGACTGCAAAGGCTGCTGTGGGCGGCTTAACCAGAGCAATGACAGCTGAATGGGCAGGGTATGGAATCAATTGTAATGCAATTGGCCCTGGCTATATTTCAACAGAACTCACCCAGCCTCTGTTTGAGGATAAGGCCTTCAGTGACTGGCTAATTGCTCAAACTCCAGCTGGTCGCTGGGGTCAGGTTGACGATCTGGTTGGCGCCGCTATTTATCTTTCCTCTCCTGCCTCTGACTTCATGCATGGGCAGGTTCTCTACGTTGATGGCGGTATGACTGTGACGGTTTAATCAAAGGGGGCCTGAGCAAAAAGCTGGTCTGTTCAGCCAATCAAAGAAAGGCATTCTGGGATTGGTGTGATTACTTGGCCATCAGAAAAATACTGGACCAGATTATCAACAGTCAGGTCCCCCATTGCGCGGCGGGTTTCAACCGTAGCTGAACCGATATGCGGGGTCAGGACAACATTATCCATCGTGAACAAAACTTCAGGCACATATGGTTCTGCAGCAAAAACATCTAGCCCTGCAGCTCCCAGACTTCCATCTTGAAGCGCGGCAATCAGCGCATCTTCATCCACAACTGACCCGCGGGCCACATTCACAAGGATACCTTCAGAGCCTAGTGCTGATATTACATCGGCGTTTACCAAGTGATGTGTATACTGACCACCTGGTGTAATCACAATAAGGGCGGTTACATCATCTGCCAAACGGATCAGATTATCATAGTAGCGATGTGGGCTGTCTTTTCGTTCTGACCGGGCATGATAAGAAATCTGACAGTTAAAAGCCTCCAGTTTACGGGCAATCGCTTGCCCTATACGTCCATAGCCCAATATTCCAACAGACATGCCATCTACAGCTCTACTCAGCGGTGTGTTTCCTTTTTTTGACCAGTTACCTTTTCGGATATAGCTGTCATTCACAATCAGCTCGCGGCTTACTGCCATCAGCAGCATCAGCGCAGTTGTGGCAACCTCCTCATTCAGTACATCAGGTGTATGGGTGACAAGAATATTTTTGCTTACTGCCTTATCTACATTGATAGCATCATACCCAACCCCGTAATTGGAAATAATCTTTAGATTAGATAGGCTGTCAAGTAGGTCATCTGGTACACCGTCATGCCCCGATGTGGCTATTGCCTGAATAGATGGCCCGTTTGCTGCTAGGAAACGTTCTGTATTTGCAATTTTATCAAGGTAATGGCAGGTAAAGGCAGCGGAAAAGCGTTCTGCCATACGCGGTGTGATCTCCCCAATGATTAACAGAACTGGTTTCATGGCAACTTCCTAAAACTTTGTCTAGCGCCTATAAAAGACCATTCTGCCGTAGCAATTCAAGATACAGAGCTGAATGATCTGTATCTGCTCCGTTCATCTCTTCGATGAGGGTAGTGTAACGCGTTTTCACCTGCTCGGTCAGTGGCAGGATAAGCTCATGCTGACCTGCTTCCTCCAGCGCGTTATTGATATCTTTAAGCTGCATGCGTGACAGGCCTCCTGGCTCAAAATTACTTGTAGTCATCCGCTCGCCATGCTGTTGCAGGATAACTGAATCAGCAAAACCGCCTTTTAACGCATCACGAATAGCAGCAGGGTCAGCACCACCTTTTTCAGCCAACAACATCGCTTCAGCAACCACCCCAATGGTGACAGCCACAATGGTTTGATTTGCCAGTTTAGATAGTTGGCCTGACCCGTCAGGACCAACTCGAACAGGCCTCCCCATGGCACTGAGAACAGACACAGCTCTAGTAAAGACTGCTTCATCTCCGCCAGCCATAATAGCTAGACTGCCTGCTTCAGCACCTTTTGTTCCGCCGGATACTGGTGCATCCAGATGATGCAGGCCCCGCTCGCGCATCAGCGCGGCATGTGTGCGGGCCTCACTTGGCTTGATCGAACTCATATCAATCAGGAGTGTCCCTGCTTTCATGGCTGCGGCAAGTTCCTGATCAAACAGAAGATCATGTACAGTTGGCCCGTCACTCAACATTGTTATCACAATATCAGCCTCCGCGATGGCTTCTGCTGCTGTTGCCGGCACATCTGCGCCATCAGCTATCAGGGCTTGTGCTTTGGCTAGGGTGCGGTTCCAGGCTGTTAACGAAAATCCGGCTTTTAATATATTGCGGGCCATATGGCTTCCCATAAGGCCTGTACCTAGAAAGGCAATTTTTGCAGTTGAAGACATAGGTTTGTTCCGTTTGGTCTAAAAGTTAAATTTTATCCGCTAGGTCTGTGAAGGTTTATTTGTCCTGTCCAACAGTCTGTCTCTGCTGGCCAAGACCCTCAATCCACACATCCATAACATCACCTTCTTTTAGGTAAATTGGGTTAGGCTTTATGCCCATGCCCACACCTGGCGGCGTGCCTGTTGATATCACATCCCCTGGTTGTAAGGTCATCATCTGCGAGAGATGAGAGATACATTCAGCAACTGTGAAGATCATGGTTGACGTGTTCCCGGTCTGCATACGCTGGCCATTTAGATCCAGACCCATATCCAGATTCTGCGGATCTGAAATTTCATCTGAGGTGACTAGCCACGGACCGATTGGCCCGAAAGTGTCACAGGATTTACCTTTGGTCCATTGGCCGGTCAGCTTAGTCTGGAAATGACGTTCGGAAACATCGTTTGAAACAAAATACCCAGCCACATAATCGAGGGCCTCTTCGATAGAAACGTATTTACAAGGAGTACCAATCACAACGCCAAGTTCAACTTCCCAATCTGTATGGGTGGAACCGCGGGGCAGCATAACAATATCGTTTGCCCCCACCACAGCAGATGTGGCCTTCATAAACAAAATGGGATGTTCAGGAATGTCTGCACCTGTCTCGGCAGCGTGATCAGAATAATTCAGGCCGATGCACATGAATTTTCCAATGTCACCGACACAGGCTCCAAGTCGGGGAGTGCCGCTGACAGCAGGCAAGCTGGTCGGGTCAATTCCGTAAAGCATTTTCAGACTGTCCTTTGACAGCGCCGGACCATTGATATCAGCCACATGGCCGGAAAGATCTCGTAACTGACCGTCTGAATCTATAAGACCGGGCTTTTCCTGCCCTTCATTTCCATATCTTACCAGTTTCATTCAATTGTTCTCCTTCGAATTTATCTTTCCGTTCGAAACTTAGTTCTGAATAACTCAATGATTATCACGTGGCACACCTTTAGTGCGTGCGATAAATTTATAATTTGGAGCATCACGCAGAACCATACCTTCTGAAAAAGGCTTGACCATTTCGCGGAAATATTGCTGCCATGGGCTCTGGCTTTCCGGTGAAGGAAAGCCGCCATCTGCGGCCAGCTTTTCTGCACGGGTCTGAAGTTCATCATCGCTGACCAGTATATCTGCACTGCAGTTATTCATATCCACGCGGATGCGGTCCCCTGTCTGCAACAGCGCGAGACCTCCCCCGGCGGCTGCTTCTGGCGATGCATTTAGAATTGACGGTGAACCTGATGTCCCTGACTGTCTGCCGTCACCAATGCAGGGCAGTTCTGATACGCCTTGCTTAATCAGATAAGCAGGCGGGCGCATATTCACCACCTCTGCACCGCCAGGATAGCCAATCGGCCCTGCCCCACGCATCACAAGAATGGACTGTGCATCCATATTCAGACTTTCATCATCAATCCGTTTATGGAAGTCTTCTGGCCCGTCAAACACAAAGGCTGTGCCTTCAAATGCATTCGGATCATCAGGATTTGATAGGTAACGTTCTGAAAAGGACGGGCTGATTACACTTGTTTTCATAATAGCACTATCAAACAGATTGCCTTTAAGATTCACAAAGCCCGCTGATTGCTTCATGGGCTTATCAACAGTGAAAATTACGTCTGAATTTTTGATTTTTGCAGCTTCGCAATTCACGCCAATAGACTGTCCGTTTGCTGTGATGGCTTGCGGATGCGGCAGCAGATTATGGCGCATCAGTTCAGCAACAACCGCGGGCACCCCACCTGCGCGATGGTAATCTTCACCCAGATAATCACCTGCAGGCTGAAGGTTAACTAACAACGGCACATGATGGCCAACTGCCTGCCAGTCATCATTGTCCAGCGCTACACCAAGATGGCGGGCAATGGCGTTGAGATGAATTGGGGCGTTTGTTGATCCGCCAATAGCCGAATTGATCACAATTGCATTTTCAAAAGCATGACGTGTCATGATGTCAGATGGCTTCAGATCATCCCAAACCATATTGACAATGCGGGCTCCGGTCTCATAAGAGATCTGTCCCCGTTCACGATAAGGGGCAGGTATCGCTGCTGATCCCGGCAGCTGCATACCCAAAGCCTCAGCAAGCGAGTTCATCGTGGTGGCTGTACCCATTGTATTACAATAGCCAGTTGAGGGTGTGGAGGAGGTTACAAGGTCAAGAAATCCGTCATCATCAATTTCTCCAGCTGCCATTAACTGACGAGCCTTCCAGACAATTGTACCAGACCCTGTTCGCTCACCTTCATGCCAGCCATTTAGCATTGGCCCGACAGACAGGGCAATCGCTGGTATATCCACAGTGGCAGCTGCCATCAAAAGCGCCGGAGTGGTTTTGTCACACCCTATCATTAGCACGACACCATCAATCGGATAGCCATAGAGGCTCTCAACCAGGCTGAGATAGGCCAGATTCCTGTCGAGCATCGCTGTGGGACGCTTGCCAGTTTCCTGGATAGGATGAACCGGAATTTCCATCGGCACGCCACCAGCAGAAATGATCCCGTCACGCACACGCTTGGCCAGTTCTAAATGGTGACGGTTACAGGGTGATAAATCAGACCCGGTCTGTGCAATGCCAACAATGGGTTTGCCTGCGCGCAGCTCATCCCTTGTTAGTCCGTAATTTAGATAACGCTCTGTATATAGTGCTGTCATTTCCGCATCATCTGGGTTGTTAAACCAGAGGCGCGAACGCAGATTTTCAGTTTTGATTTTGCGGTCTGTCATCGCCTTATCCACTCGCTTTTGTATGTCTGAATATAGTTTAAACTCTTCTCTTTGTTTGGCTTATCAGTCTGAACAACCGCCGTCAATTATGCGCGCCTGCCTTGTTGTGAAGGCACTTTTGCCAAAGGCCAGACATAGCAGAAGCACGATGATTTTCTTTACCATCGCCAGCACAGATGCCGTGCCGATGCCCTGAACTGCTGTGATTACAAGGGTGGTCTTTCCTGCCAGCCTCTTTCCTGTTCGTGATGCGTCCATAACTTTATGCCCTGTTTGCGCCTTTAAGTTGCTTTCTCATCAGTCAAGTTGACTCATGCTACCTATTACGGAATAAATTTCTATTGTAGGGCCTACTGGCAAAAACATAATGACACAATGACATGAATTGAAAATAGTAATTCGCTCTGTCAGTGATTATTTGATGATTAAAAGGAAAGATAAATGCGTGTATTGATTATGGGTGCTGCAGGAATGGTAGGTCAGAAATTACTGAACCGTATTCTTTCCGGGGAATCAGGAATAGATAGCTCATCTGAACTTTACCTTCACGATATTGTTTCTGCTCATGTGCCTTCTGGTGCAGATGGCTGTTCTGTTCTAGTTGGCAATGTTGCTGACCCAGCTGAAGCTAAGAAACTTGCAGACTTAAAGCCTGACCTGATTTTTCATCTCGCTTCGATTGTGTCAGGAGAGGCTGAGCTGGAATTTGAAAAAGGCTGGCAGATTAATATGTCTGGCGCTTGGTCACTTCTAGAAGCTTTGCGTGTTCACCACGACCAATCCGGGGGCAGCTACAGGCCAAAACTAATATTCACATCATCTATTGCGGTTTTTGGGGCGCCCTTTCCTGCAAGGATAACAGATGAGTTTTTCTGCACACCGCAGACATCATATGGCGCGCAAAAGGCAATTGTTGAGTTGTTGCTTTCTGATTACAGCCGAAAGGGCTTTATTGATGCACTTTCCATTCGCCTACCCACTATCTGTGTGCGTCCCGGCAAGCCAAATCTGGCAGCCTCGTCCTTTTTTTCTGGAATTATCCGTGAACCGCTTAATGGTGTTGAAGCAATTTTGCCAGTCAGCGATGATGTGCGTCATTGGCATGCCTCGCCCCGTTCTGCAGCGCAGTTTTTGACGCATGCCGCAACGCTTGATTTGGACGCTCTGGGCAGCCGGCGGGCACTGAACATGCCTGGTGTGTCTTGTACCGTTGCTGAGCAGATTGAGGCACTACGGTCAGTCGCTGGAAATGATGTGGTGAAGCTGATTAAGCCTGAACTTGATGAACGGATTGTCAAGATTGTTGCGGGTTGGCCTCGTGATTTTCAGACGGATCGCGCGCACAGTTTTGGATTTAAAAGTGAAACAAATTTTGAGCAAATTATTCGCATTTATCTTGAAGATGATTTACCAAAGTTTCTTGAGAGATTTAATTAATTTCCTTCATTTAAAAAGGAAACGGTGAAGATTTCTCATGCCTCAAAAATAGTTTTATTGAAGCGTTGAATGGGTAGCTTCAATCATAATGTGATAGTATGCAAATTAAATGCGACAAACTTGGTCACATTACTATTAAGGAAGTTTGTTAAATGAAAAACTTTATCCGTCTTAGTGAAATAGATAATGTGGTGACTGTTACAGCTGAGCTTGATTCGGGTGTAGAGGTTGAGCAGGTGAAAACATCGGCTCTTGTGCCGTGCTCACATAAAATAGCAACAGCTGAAATTAGACAGGGTGAAGCTGTGCGCAAATATGCGCAAATCATTGGATATGCCAGCAGAGATATCCGGCCAGGTGAACACGTGCATACACATAATGTAGACTTTCGAAATACTTCGGCTGATTACGAATTTGCCACAGATCTGAAGCCTGTGGATGTTGTGTCTGAACCGGCCAGAGACACCTTTATGGGCTATCGCCGGGAAAATGGAAGAGTTGGCACCCGAAACTATATTGGCATTTTGACATCTGTGAATTGTTCGGCAACAGCCGCCCGGATGATTGCCTCTGCTTTTGGCTCGGAAGAGATGGCAAATTATCCAAATGTTGACGGTGTTGTTGCCTTTGTTCATGGCACAGGATGCGGCATGGCTGGTCAAGGTGAGGGTTTTGACGCGCTGCAGAGGGTGTTATGGGGCTACGCTCGCAACCCGAACCATGCTGGTATTGTAATGGTTGGGCTGGGGTGTGAGATGAACCAGATAGACTGGCTGTTGGAAGCATATGGTTTGAAGCAGGGCCCTTTGTTCAAGGCGATGAATATTCAGGACACTGAGGGTTTTGCTAAAACAGTTGAAACCGGTATTGAAATGGTCAGGGCTATGCTGCCTGAAGCAAACAAACGCCAACGCGAGCCATGCCCAGTATCTGAACTTATGGTGGCTTTGCAATGTGGCGGTTCTGATGCGCTTTCAGGGATCACAGCCAACCCAGCTCTTGGATATGCGTGCGATCTGCTAGTGGCACAGGGTGGTACGGCTGTTTTAGCGGAAACTCCTGAAATTTATGGTGCGGAACATTTACTTACAAGGCGTGCCTGTGATGAAAAAACAGGTGAGAAATTGATCCAGCTGATTAAATGGTGGGAAGATTACACGGCCCGCAACAAAGGCTCTATGGATAATAACCCTAGCCCTGGAAATAAAAGAGGTGGGCTGACAACTATCCTTGAAAAATCGCTCGGTGCAGCGGCAAAGGGGGGAACAACGCCGCTGAATGGTGTCTATAAATATGCCGAACCAGTGACTGCAAAAGGTTTCACCTTTATGGACTCGCCAGGTTATGATCCGGCGTCTGTCACTGGTCAAATTGCCAGTGGCTGTAATCTTGTGACCTTCACTACAGGGCGAGGTTCTGCTTTTGGCTCAAAGCCGTCTCCTTGCGTGAAAATTGCCACAAACACAGAAATGTATTCAAGATTAATAGACGATATGGATATTAACGCTGGTGCCATGTTGACTGAAGATCTTAGTCTTGAAGAAAAAGGATGTGAAATTTATCAGCTTCTGCTGGATGTTGCCTCTGGACGGCAATCCAAATCTGAAGCACAAGGACTGGGTGATTACGAATTTGTTCCTTGGCAAATTGGTGCAACGATGTAGTTTTTTTAAGGGGGCTTGTTTGTCTGAAAAGACTCATAAAAGGAGTAGGAGGCAGATTTGAAACAGACGCGACGCGAATGTCTCACTGCGGAACAGATCAGTCTTTACAATGATACAGGCTATCTTGTTCTTGAAAACCACCTTGAACTTGATGTCATCCAGAATATTCGCGACGAGATCGCTAGACTGGAGTTGCTAGCTGTGGGCATGACGGAATCAGATGATAGGTTTGATCTCGAAGACAGTCATAAGCCAGATGTGCCACGGATCCGGCGGATAAAGCTGCCGCATACACAAAGTGATGTTGTCAAAGAGCTTTTATATTCAGATTCAATTCTAGCCCCTGTTAGGGATCTGATTGGCCCAAATGTCCGTTTGCGCACAACAAAATTAAACATGAAGTCTGCTGAATATGGTGCACCCATTGAGTGGCATCAGGATTTGGCCTTCTACCCCTATACTAATGATGATGTATTAGCGGTAGGTATTATTATCGATGATATGGAATCAAAAAACGGACCATTGATGGTTTATCCAGGCACGCATAAGGGGCCGATATACAACCACCACATTAATGGGGTATTTGCAGGTGGTATGAGCGTTTCAGATGCTGGATTAAAGTCGGAGGACGCTGTCGAGCTTAAGGGTCCGGCCGGCTCGGTGTCTATTCACCATGGCCGTATTGTGCATGGGTCTGCAAAAAATACGTCTGATAGGTCTCGCCGTCTTATGTTTTTTGAGATGACAGCCTCTGATGCTTTCCCAATTATTGGCAGTATGGATGCTTTCAAGAATATGGAGCATTTTGACCAACAGATACTCTGCGGTGAAAAAATTATTGAACCGCGTCTCTCAAATATCCATTTGCGCATACCGCAGCCTCAACCAGATAAGAATAAATCAATTTATGAAATACAAAAGGCTATGAACCCCTCTGATCTGATCACATGAATAATGTGAATAGCCATCAAGATTGGGCCCTTTTGGGTGTAGGACTTATGCTGTTAGCCTGCCTTCCATTGATGCCTCAGCAAAATGGCTCGGCATGCTCGGCCTGATTATTTGATTTCGCGAATTGGTCAGAAGCCGGCGCACGGATTGATCTATAACAGGCTTATAAAATTGATCTATAACAGGCTTGTAAAACAGCATATTAAAAGCTTCACATTAGCATTTTTGTATCCCCGTCAATGGACAGGGCCTGTCCGCTAATCATCCTCCCTCTTGTGCTGGCTAGAAGCAGGATCTGGTCAGCTAGATGCTGTGGGCTGACGTAATCTTTTATTGAGGAAAAAGACAGGGCTTCTGCCTCAACATCAGCAAATGACAGCCCTCTCTGCTGTGATTTTGCCTCAATGACGCGTCTGATTCTGTCGCCGTCCACAAGCCCGGGTAATATGGCATTTACACGAATATTATCTTGTCCCAGTTCGATTGAAAGGGTCTTGGTCAGGCCAACAACTCCCCATTTCGCGGCGGCGTAGGGTGATCTCAGGGGAAACCCAAATTTTCCAGCAGCAGAAGATAGATTGACTATAGATGCATTTTTGCTGCTGCGCAGGTAGGGTAAAGCCGCCTTAATACAGTAAAACTGGCTGCTTAGGCAGGTGTTGACACAATTATGCCATGCTTCATCATCAATATCCTCAATGCGGGCTGTTGGCCCGGCGATTCCGGCATTGTTCACTAGGCAATCCAGCCCGCCCATCTCATCAGCTGCGCTCTTTATCAAGGCCTGTATGGCTGAACTGTCGGAGACATCACATTGATGGGTCGAGACAGACGGGTGTGCAGCCCTAAGTTCAGCCAATGCAGTGTGGTCAATGTCACAGGTTGACACATCAGCGCCTTCAGATAGAAAGCCCTCAACAATTTGGCGGCCAATTCCACTTGCTCCTGCAGTGATAAATAGTTTTAGTCCCTCTAGCCCAAGTTTCATATCTTTGTACCTGTTCCCTCTCGTATTCTATATGTCTGTTCTGTCTGACAGGATAATCTCAATGTGTTTGTTTGCCGGGCATAAGTCAAATGGTTGACAATCAGCTGAGACAGTTGTGCAGTCTGAGGAGGCGGCAGGTGATAAGGATAAACAGATGATGAAAATCGCAATCATTGGCTCTGGTCTTATTGGGCGCTCATGGGCGGTTGTTTTTGCGCATGCAGGCCATCAGGTGGTGCTGCAGGATACTGATGAGGCCTGTCTAGATAAGCTAGCAGACACTGTAATGCAGGAAGCAGCGATTTTGTATCGGCATGGCCTGTTGGCAGACCCACAATCTGTTCGAGAAAAGCTGACAATTACTGGTGATCTGAGTTCAGCTCTGACAGGGGCTGATTTTATACAGGAAAATGGTCCCGAACGAATTGAAATAAAGCGCAGCTTGTTTGAGGCGCTTGATCAGCTAGCCCCGTCTGATATACCAATCGCCTCATCAACATCTGCTATTATTGCATCTCAGTTTACAAAAAATTTATCTGGGCGTCATAGATGTTTTGTGGGCCATCCGGTGAATCCTCCGCATCTGGTTCCACTTGTTGAACTGTGCGGCTCGCCTTGGACATCATCAAATATACTGGAACAAGCTTATCAAATCTATGCAGAGTGCGGTATGGTTCCTGTCAGGATTAAAGCCGAAAAGCAGGGCTTTGTACTTAACCGTTTGCAAGGGGCTGTGCTTGCAGAAGCCCTGCGCTTACTGCATGAAGATGTAATCAGTGTTGAGGATTTGGACAAAACTATGAAAGATGGTCTGGGCATGCGCTGGGCCTTTATGGGTCCGTTTGAAACCATAGAATTGAATGCTCCTGAAGGGGCCGATGATTATTTTCAGCGTTATTGCAGTCTATTCCGCGATATGGCAGCAGAACCTCCTGGGCAGACAGTGTTCGACCCTTCTGTGACCAAAACCATTGTCCAGAACTGGAAGACAAGGCTGGGTAAGGACGATATTCTGCGGCGTACCGCGTGGCGGAACGAACGTCTGGCCAGCTTGTCGGCATGGAAAAAACAACGTAACCAAGAGGAGGTATAGTGCCTCGGGTGAAGGAGAGAATGCATGGCAAAAAAAGTGATGATTACCTGTGCGGTTACGGGCGCAATTCATACCCCCTCCATGTCTCCGCATTTGCCTGTCACGCCGCAGCAGGTTGCCACAGCAGCGATTGAAGCTGCAGAAGCAGGTGCAGCCCTTGTTCACATTCATGCTCGTGACCCGGAAACGGGTCGACCAGATCAAAGCCCTGAGGCGTTTGCACCTATTTTGCAGGTTGTTAAACAGGCAACAGATGCAGTTGTCAACATCACCACAGGCGGCGCCCCAACAATGACGGTGCAGGAACGTGTGCGTCCTGCAGAACAATTCAGGCCAGAAGTAGCCTCATTGAATATGGGATCGATGAATTTCGGGCTTTACCCCATGCTCAGCCGGTTCAGTGAATTCAAACATGATTGGGAAGAGCCCTATCTAGCGGGCTCTACTAGTCTGATTTTCAAAAATACATTCGCTGATATTGAATATATTCTGACCACCTGTGCAGAAAACGGCACCCGCTTTGAAATTGAATGTTATGATATTGGCCATTTATATACTCTGGCACATTTTGCAGATCGGGGCATTGTTAAACCTCCGTTCTTTATTCAGTCAGTTTTTGGCATTCTGGGGGGCATAGGCACAGACTCTGAAGATGTCATGCATATGAAACGTACAGCCGATCGTTTGTTTGGAGATCAGTTTCACTGGTCAGTCCTAGGGGCTGGACGGCATCAGATGCGCATCGCGGCGATGGCTGCCGGCATGGGTGGAAATGTGCGGGTTGGCCTTGAGGACAGTTTATGGATTAAACCAAAACAGCTGGCTACATCAAATGCTGAACAGGTCACACAGGTACGGAAATTAATCGAAGGCATGGGGCTCGAAATTGCCACTCCTGATGAAGCCCGAGGCATGCTTAAACTAAAAGGGGCGGATAAGGTTGGATTTTAACTCGGATTATCAACCAGATAGAAAGAAAAGGGTGCAATTGCACTAACAGGAATTAAGAGAATGGATTTTACACTCAAACCTGAATGGGAAGATTTACGCACTCAGGTCAGAAATTTTATTGGAGATGCGGTTCTTTATCTGGAAGAAGACCGTGCGCATTATGATGATCATGAAAATATTGCACTGCCTGTTCTGAAAGAAAAGCGGGCTGCTGCAAAGGCAGCTGGCCTCTGGGCTCCGCAGGCTCCAAAGGACAGAGGTGGCCTTGGCTTGCCAGTCAGCGCATGGGCAGCCTTTTATGAAGAGGCCAATAGATCAATTTTTGGGCCTGTGATCATGAATTGTGCCGCACCTGACGATGGTAACATCAGTCTGTTGTCCAAGATTGGAACTGATGCTCAAAAGGACTGGTTTTTACAGCCGGTTATTGATGGGGAAGTCAGGTCATCTTTTGCCATGACAGAGCCTGCACCGGGCAGCGGGTCTGATCCATCAATGATGCGAACAACGGCAGAAAACAAAGGAGATAAATGGATTATAAACGGCCATAAATGGTACATAACCGGTGCAGAAGAAGCGGCTCATTTCATTCTTGTGGCCAGAACCTCAAATGACAGACGAAAAGGCCTGACCGCTTTTTTGTTCCACAAAGATCAGCCGGGATGGCATATCAAGCGGCGAATTCCAATTATGGGCCCTGAAGAGCATGGTGGGCATTGTGAACTGATTTTTGAAGGACTTGAAATTCCGGATGAAAATCGGCTGATGGAGGTTGGTGACGGGTTGAAAGTCACTCAAATCAGATTGGGGCCGGCGCGGTTAACCCATTGCATGCGCTGGCTAGGTCTCGCCAAGCGGTCTATGGAAATTGCGGCAGATTACATTGCCCATCGCGAAGGTTTTGGCATCAAGCTGGCTGAGCGCGAATCTATCCAGATCAAAATGGGAGAGCTGGCACATGAAATTCAGATTGGCCGGCTCTTAGTGATGCATGCGGCCTGGAGCCTTGATCAGGGTCACTTTGCCCGTAAGGAAATATCATCAGCAAAAATTCATGTTGCTAATACCCTGCATAAGGCAGTGGATACAGCGATACAGCTGAACGGGGCGCGGGGTTATGCCAAAGACACACCTCTGGAATGGATTTATCGTTATGCCCGTCAGGCTCGTCTTGTTGATGGTGCTGATGAAGTGCATAAGATGGTGCTGGCACGTCACTATGCTGAACAGGGTAATGATTACTGGCAATGGGGCTGATATCGGTATGACCACTTTGGCAGAGGATTGTGGGCCTGTCCTAGCATGGCTGCAGACTCGAACAGGCGCTGATAGATTTGACTGTTTGCGCGTTGAAAAACTATCAGGTGGTGCGATTCAGGAAAACTGGCTGTTACAGCTGCGGATTACAGGGGGGGCACACGACGGACACCAGAGTTGGGTGCTGCGAACAGATGCGGCATCAAGCGTAGCAGTATCTAACAGCCGATCAAATGAATTCAGCTTATTGCAGGCAGCTTTTCTGCATGGGGTAACTGTTCCTGAACCCTTGTATTTCTGTTCTGATAATACTGTCCTGGGTCGACCATTTTTTATCATGACAGCCATGCCTGGTCAGGCACAGGCCCGCAAGCTTGTCCGCAGTCCGGGACTTGCAGAACAGGGCCTGGAGCTTGTAGTCCAGCTTGGCCATATTATGGCAAAGCTTCACTCAATTACGCCGCAGACAAAGTTTAAGACAAAGGGATTAGGATCAGAAGAGTTGCTGTTTTTTCTGCCGCGCTATGAAGGGTCTGCTGCCAGTTTTCAAATCGCTCAGATGCGCGCGGCCCTTGATAATTTAGGAACAGCTCACCCTGTTTTGGAATACAGTTTGAACTGGCTTGAGGACCATCTCCCAATTTGGGCTGACCCAGCTGCACCAGTTTTGTGTCACCGTGATTTCAGAACAGGTAATTTTCTGATTGAGGATGGGAAATGTACCGCCCTTCTTGACTGGGAATTTGCTGGCTGGAGCGATCGGCATGAAGATATTGGTTGGCTGTGTGCTAGATGTTGGCGGTTTGGTAATGATCAGCTGCCTGTTGGTGGCTTGGGCACGTTTTCAACCTTCCAAAAAGCTTATGAAGCCGCAAGTGGGCAGTCATTGAATTTAACCGCAATCGGTTATTGGCAGGTTATGGCTGAAATAAGGTGGGCAGTTATTGCGCTGCAACAGGCAGCCCGCAACAATTCTGGACAGGAATTATCCTTAGAATTGGCCTTGTCAGGTTATCTCGTCCCAGAAATGGAAATGAATATGCTGAATTTGATTGATGAGATTGAGCAAGACATATGGGCGGATCTTGACAGCTGAGAAAGGGAGTTTGCGTTATGGTGGAAAATGGACTGGACAGAACATCTTCGCAGATAAAAGGGCTTATAGATGCGCTTTATGCTGACTTCACAGGTCAGATTGCATCTGTGTTGCCCGAAAATCAGAAATATAATGCTGCAATGATTAGACGCAGCCTTGAAATACTGGCGGCACATTTGCAGCTGGACAACCGAGAACAAGCTGATGTTAGGTTCAAGTTGTCAGGTCAGCCCTTTTCCTGTCCTCAGCTTGCAAAAGCCCTGCGGGACAGACAGGATATCGGTGTTTCCCATGATAAGTTGCGTGAGGATTTAAAAAGTGATGTTATGCACCGGCGCTGGCAGGCAAACCCCAAGACCTTGTCGAAGCCTGATTAAGCGCAACAAAAATAGGTCAGGAAGATGCCCATTGATTTTCAGCAGACCATTGATGAAATCAGAGCTTTGTGTGCGGGTGAGACAGATGAAATTGCGTTGATGGCGACAATTTCATGTCATTTATATCAGCAGATAGAGGGCTTTGATTGGGTAGGTTTTTACCGAGTTGTTGATGAAAATATCCTGAAGATTGGCCCATATCAAGGTGGTCATGGCTGTCTTGTCATTCCCTTTGATAAGGGAGTTTGCGGTGCTGCTGCCAGATTTAAACAGACACAGATTGTGGATGACGTTGACCAGTTTGACGGGCATATAGCTTGTTCCAGCAGCACCCGATCTGAATTGGTGGTGCCGATTTTTGACAGGTCAGCTCAGTTGTTTGCTGTATTGGATATTGATTCTGATCAACGTGCTTTTTTCAACAAGCAATATGCAGAGCAGCTAGACAGGCTGCTGCGCGATTTGTTTGCCGCCAGGCCTGAAGATGCCACCTGAACAGAATAGTAAAGATGACCGAGTGCTAACAGAACATCTGCAAGACCAGTTTGTGGCCTGGTTTATTGGTGTTATGGCCTTTGTATATCTGGTTGAATATCTGCATGAAAATCAGAAAAAGAAACAGAGTGATCATCACAATAATCTTAAAAACTAATAGAGCGTGGAAGGCGAGCGTTTGAGCTTGAATACCACTGATCTGTCTTCTAATGCTCTGGTGTTATTTGTGTTGTTTTTAACACCGTGCAAGTTTGGGTAGTCCTGCCTGCGCAATCGCGTTTAAATGCATGTATAGGCTTTGTTTTTGCTTGTGGGCTCACCATGAAAACACGCTGCATCCTCACCTTACTGAGCAGTTTGTGATGACAGGCTGGCTGTAAACCAGCGCAGTAGTGTCCGGCGTTCTTCTGGTTCCATATAGCTGACATTTGCGGGTGGCATGGCATGGGACAGGGCAGACTGCATGATGATGGATTTTGCCTGTGTGATGATCTGCTGATCGGTTTCAAGCATGACTCCCTTTGGTGGCCAGAGGATGCGCTCATAATACGGCTCGCTCGCATGGCACATGCTGCAGCGGCCAAGAACAATATCCCTGACCTCTTCAAATTCATCTGCTCTGGCAAGTGTAATTTGTTCAGTTGTAAATTGTTGCTTGGTTGAAGCTATCTTTTCTGCTTCATTCTTGTCCATAAAGGCAGGCATTAGCGATAGGATAATGATGGCGATGAATAGGCCAGCGGTTATGGCCCATGTCCAGAGCGGATTGCCTTGGCGAGCGTGACGGCTGTTAAAATAATGGCGGATTGATACGCCCATCAAAAACACCAATGCAGCGATGACCCAGCTATAATCTGTTGAATAGGCCAGCGGATAATGATTGGACAACATAAAGAAAATAACAGGCAGTGTTAAATAATTATTATGTGTTGACCTTTGTTTTGCGATTTGGCCATAGCGAGCATCAGGCGCATGTCCGGCTTTCAGATCAGCAACAACAATACGCTGATTAGGGATGATAATCACCAGTACGTTAAAAGACATGATTGTGGCGGTAACTGCGCCCAAATGCAAAAAGGCAGCCCGTCCTGTAAATATCTGATCCAGCGAATAAGCCATAATGACCAGTAGAATATATAGAGTAAGCATCAGGGCTGTTGTTTGCTTGCCGAAGCTGGATTTACATAAAAAATCATACCCCACCCAGCCAACAGCTAGAACGCCAAGCGAGATTAGAATGGCTGACCAAGCAGGCAGCTCTGATTTGTCTAGGTCAACCAGATACAGCTCAGCGCCTAAATAATAAACCACAACCATTAGCGCAAAGCCGGACAGCCAGGTCGCATAAGATTCCCATTTAAACCAGGTTAAATGTTCAGGCAGAGCAGCTGGAGCAACCAGATATTTCTGAATGTGGTAGAATCCGCCTCCATGAACCTGCCATTCCTCACCATGAACGCCATCAGGCAAAGTCCTGTCCTTACGCAGCCCCAGATCCAGAGCGATAAAATAAAAAGATGATCCAATCCAGGCAATGGCGGTGACAACATGCAGCCATCGTAAGGCGAATTCTGCCCAGTCCAGTCCAATAAGGTAAATCAGTTCAGCATCCATCTGAAAACCCCATCAGCTGCCGCGATAGGTCGAATAGCCAAAAGGCGAGAGCAGCAGGGGAACATGATAATGAGACGCCGCATCTGCCATTGCGAAGTCTATTGGGATATCTGACAGGAATTTTGGTTCTGGCAGATCAGAAAAATGCAAATTCAGATAAGATCCGGCATGAAAGACCAGCCGGTATTGTCCTGTTTGAAAGTCGTCAGTTGTCAGGATAGGGCTGTCTGTGCGGCCATCCTCATTAGTTACTGCTGTGCTGACAGCTTTATACTCGTGGTTATTCAGTCTGAGTAAAGTGATGTGAAGGCCGCCTGCCGGACTGCCCCGTGCCGTATCCAATACATGGGTAGTCAAAAAACCTGTCTGCATCGATATATCCTTAGGCTGCAATTTTCATTGTTCTCATTTAACTGTTTTTAACCATTGGTTTCTATCTTTTTCTTGATTGACTGGCGCTGGTCTGTCTCAATATTATCAACAGTTTGATGAAAATTGACAGATAGGGACAAGACAGAAATGGTTTATTATCCACGTGATATGACAGGTTTTGGCAGACATGTCCCTGCCCCGCCTTGGCCTGATGATGCAAAACTGGCTGTCCAGTTTGTTGTCAATTATGAAGAAGGGGGTGAGCGCTGTCTTTTACATGGCGATTCTGAATCAGAAGCCTTTCTGTCAGAAATCGTCGGTGCTGCACCTTGGCCTGGCCAGCGGCATTGGAACATGGAATCTATATATGAATATGGGGCGCGCACAGGCTTTTGGCGGCTCTTTGATTTGTTCACAGCTCAAAATATACCTGTCACTGTTTTTGGTGTGGCAACCGCGCTTGCACGTGCCCCTGAACAGGTTGCAGCGATGAAGCAGGCCGGCTGGGAAATTGCCTCACATGGGCTGAAATGGATCGATTACAAGGACTATACGCCTTCGGAAGAGCGAGCTGAAATTGTGCAAGCGATAAGGATGCATGAAGCTGTGGTCGGCACACCACCAAGTGGTTGGTATACAGGTCGTTGCTCAGAAAACACAGTTGATTTAGTTGCTGAACAGGGCATCTGTACCTACCAGGCAGATAGCTATGCGGATGATTTGCCCTATTATCAGGACACTTCGTCAGGCCCACAGCTGATGGTTCCTTATACGCTTGATGCGAATGATATGCGCTTTGCTACACCTCAGGGCTTTAATTCTGGACAGCAGTTTTTTGACTACTTAAAAGATACATTCGATGTTTTGTATGCAGAAGGCATAGCTGGTAAGGCTCGGATTATGAATATTGGTCTACATTGCCGGCTTGCTGGCAGGCCAGGCAGGTTGCAGGCAGTTCAATCCTTCATAGATTATGCTGCTCAGAAAACAGGCGTGTGGTTTGCAAGTCGCCTGTCTATTGCTGAATGCTGGCAAGCGGCTTATCCGTATCAGCCAGTCTACCGTCCTTCACAAATGTCAAAAAAAGATTTTGTTTCAGCATTTGGGTCTGTTTTTGAACATTCCCCTTGGGTTGCTGAACAGGCTTATGACACGGAAATAAGCCCGTCCATAGACACGGCCACTGGTTTGCATTCAGTCTTATGCAGGCAGTTTCGCCTAGCCTCTTCCGAACAACGCCTCGCGGTGTTGAATGCGCATCCTGACCTTGCTGGCAAACTTGCAAAAGCAAAACAGCTGACTGATGCTTCATCAGCTGAGCAGGCATCAGCTGGTCTGGACGTATTAACCCAAGAGCAGCAAGGTGCTTTCAAGAATCTGAATGACGCCTACAAACAAAGATTTTCCTTTCCTTTTATCATCGCTGTGAGGGGTCTGTCAGCGCCGGAAATACAAACCATCTTTGAACAACGCCTAAACAATACACAAGAAGAGGAATTTGCAGAGGCTTGCCAACAGGTTGAAAAAATAGCACGATTGCGTGTGGATGACTTTTTCGCCCAGATGTCAGCGCAGATCAACTAAATAAAATAGATAGACAAGACATAATAAACATATGACCTCACCGCCTTATTATACTCCAGATGGCGGCCTACCGCCGCAGTCACAATTACTGACTGACCGGGCTATTTTTACAGACGCTTACGCCTTCATTCCAAAAGGCACATTATCAGACATTACGACAAGCTACCTGCCGTTTTGGGATAAAACTCGGTTGTGGGTATTGGCCCGGCCATTAACTGGTTTTGCGGAAACCTTCTCGCATTACATTATGGTGGTTGATGCGGGTGGCGGTTCCGTGCAACCTGAAAATGACAGTGAGGCTCAGTCGGTTATATTCATTGTGTCAGGAGAGCTTCAAGTAATTATTGATGGTCATTTATATGACCTGCAAACAGGTGGATATGCCTACGTTCCTTCCGGGTCAGACTGGTCTGTTCAAAACCGTTCTGCACATCCTTGCCGATTTCACTGGATCCGGAAACGTTATCAGAGCATAGAGGGCATTGATCGACCAGAGGCGTTTGTGAGTTCAGACCAGGATGTAAAAGCTGTTGATATGCCGGACACGAATGGTGTCTGGGCAACAAGCCGTTTTGTTGAACCAGATGATATCCGCCATGATATGCATGTGAATATTGTCACCTTCCAGCCAGGTGGCGTGATCCCCTTTGCTGAAACACATGTCATGGAACATGGTTTATATGTTTTGCAGGGAAAGGCCGTTTATCATTTAAACCAGAACTGGATAGAGGTTGAGGCAGGTGACTATATGTGGTTGCGGGCCTTCTGTCCGCAAGCCTGCTATGCTGCCGGTCCAGAGCCATTTCGCTATCTGCTTTACAAAGATGTAAACCGCCATGCTAAGCTGGAGCTTTAGCCTGTGCCTGTTCAGATTAAGGCAGAAGCGCTTACAGCAACTCGCTTTGCCCCTTTTGGCGATGTCCTCGATTTTGCGGGTAAACCGGACAAAATAATAAATCAGGGTATGTGTGGTCGTTTTCATAATCGCGCCAAGGTCACTCATATTGATGGGCAGAGTGGCATTAGCCTGTTTGATTCTGCTCCTCGCCAATTGCCCTACAGATTAGAAATGATGGAACGTCACCCTCTCGGCTCACAAGCCTTTTTGCCGATGACCGAAGCACCTTTTTTAGTGACTGTAGCTGAGGACCAAAATGGCCGACCTGGCCATCCTATAGCGTTTCTGACTGAACCTTACATGGGTGTAAATTATCATGCCAACATTTGGCACGGTGTACTTACACCTCTATCTAAGCCTGGACGATTTTCTGTTATTGATAGAATTGGGTCAGGGGCGAATCTTGAGGAATACTGGTTTGAGGAAACCTATATTATCACAGATTAGCGCTCAATTTATCACAGGCATAAGTGAATTTAAGGAAGCGTTCGAATTTGTCTCGATTCATTTACATTTCATAATTTTTAGGAGACACTCATTAAATTGGGTTGCTGATGCAAAAAATTCAGCATACAGCTGTTATTTCAACGCTGTACAATTATGCTTCAGTATTTGCCAATACTATAGTGCCGTTTTGACGGACGCTGTAAATACAGGAGAAACATTATGATAAATAAAATAACTAAGTATCTAGCGATTGGAGTAGCTTCAATGTTGATGGCTGCCTCAAGTCATGCGGATACAAAAGTGCAATTTGCTCTAGACTGGAAATTTGAGGGTCCCTCAGCACCTTACTTCCTTGCCATCGATAAAGGCCATTTCAGGTCAGCGGGCATGGATGTGGAAATTACCCCGGGCAAGGGCTCTTTAGACGCCATCCCTAAGGTTGCCACTGGGGCGTTTCCTTTTGGCTTCGCAGATATTAATTCGCTTATCAAATTTCTCGATCAGAACCCAGGCGCGCCTGTAACAGCCGTCATGATGGTGTATGACAAGCCTCCTTTTGCTGTGATTGGAAGAAAGTCCAGAGGTGTAAGCGGGCCCGGTGACCTAGAAGGCTCGGTTCTCGGCGCTCCTCCACCTGATGGGGCTTGGGCTCAATTTCCATCTTTTGCTAAGGCAAATGGCATTGATATTAGTAAAGTGAAAGTCGAGCCAGTTGGGTTCCCAACCAGAGAGCCCATGCTAGCTGAAGGTAAGGTTGATTCAGTCACAGGGTTTTCCTTTTCTTCTTATCTAAACCTTGTCCGTCTTGGCGTACCTGAAGAGGATATTTCAACGATTCTGATGGCTGATCATGGCCTAAAACTCTATGGCAATGCAGTTATTGTGAATACTGACTATGCAAAAAATAACTCAGATATGGTGAAAAAGTTTCTTGTCGCTATCGGGGCTGGCTGGAGAGATGCCATAAAAGACCCAAAGGCAGCAGCAGCAGCACTCGTGAAACGTAACCCGGCAGCTGACGCAGCATTAGAACAGAGACGTCTTCAATTGGCCATTGATGCAAATGTCTTGACAGACTATGTGAAGGCAAATGGCATGGGTGGAGTTGACTCCTCGCGCTTCGCTGCAGCAATTGAGCAGCTCAGTGAAACTTATGAATATAAAGCAGCGCCAAATGCAGCTTTATATTTCACAGACGAGTATCTGCCAGCCAGCGGCATACCCTTAAACTGAAAATAACATCAAAACAGCCTGCTTAATGCAGGCTGTTTTGATGGATTGGCTGGTCTTATGACGGTTAAAAAAAATACAGGCCTTATTCGGATTGAAAACGTCTCACATACGTTTCATACAGATACCGGCGTTCTCCCAGTACTTAACGATTTGACGCTAAGTGTGCCCAAAAATGGCTTCACGGCAATTGTTGGGCCTTCCGGTTGTGGTAAATCAACAGTGACGCGTTTGGTGGCAGGGCTGCTCAAGCCGGATAAAGGCACGGTCTGGTTGCAAGGGCAGAAAGTAAATACGCCGCGGGATATTGTTGGTATGGCCTTTCAGAATCCTGTTCTGTTGGAATGGCGAACAATATTGCAAAATGTAATGCTGCCCCTTGAGATTGTGCCAAACGCGATGAGTTCGGCAGAACGTGAGGCCCGTGCGCAGGATCTTTTGAAACTGGTTGGATTGTCTGGTTTTGAACAGAAACGGCCGTCTGAATTATCTGGCGGTATGCGACAACGTGCATCTTTATGCCGCGCACTTGTGCATCGGCCTGAAGTGCTTATTCTGGACGAACCTTTTGGTGCTCTTGATGCTTTCACTCGTGAAGACCTATGGCAGACGATGCACAGACTTCGGGAGGAAGAACCCTTCACAGGTGTTCTGATTACACATGATTTGCGTGAGTCCATTTTTCTTGCTGATGAGGTTGTGGTGTTATCAGGACGGCCAGCAACTGTTCAATATTGTCAGAAATTAAAACAGCGGGGGCCCAAAAGTCTTGACCAACTCTATACGCCTGAGGCTATTCAAACTCTAAATATTCTTCGTGAGCAGATAAAAATTGCCCGTAAAGATGAAGAGGACAAATTATGAGACAGTTGGCTGTTCCCTTATTTGCTATAATACTGTTTCTTTTGTTTTGGGAAATGCTTGTATGGGCAAATGGTTGGCCCAATTACAAAATGGCCTCCCCCAGTGATCTCTGGCCTGCCTTTTGGCGTTTCAAGTGGCTTTTCTTTACCTTTGGGTGGGAAACCTTATGGCGAACTGTCCTAGGGTTAATTATTGCCATCATAGTCGGTGTTTTGTTGGGCATGGTTATGGGATTTTCAAAGGTTGTCCGGGAGGGACTTTATCCCCTTCTTGTTGGTTTTAATGCTATTCCTAAAGCAACTGTCGTCCCAATTGTTGCTTTAATGTTTGTTGGTCAGCACGATCTGAATACAGTTTTGATCGCTTTTATGATTTCATTTTTTCCAATTGCTGTTTCAGTATCTATTGGCTTGTCTACATTGGAACCAGAATATCGTGATATTCTGCGTGCTCTTGGAGCTTCAAAATTTACTATTTTCTGGAAAATTGCACTGCCCAAAACACTTCCAGAATTTTTTGGAGCATTGAAAGTCGCTGTCACCCTTGCATTTATTGGCACAAACTTGATGGAAATTGTCTCGCCTCACGGCAGAGGCTTAGGCGCTCTATTTGACAGTGGAAAAACTAATTCAGATTATCCGCTTATGTTTGCGGTTCTGATTGCTTTGGCAATTTTGGGGATAGCACTCTATTATGTTGTCGTCTTTTTGGAACGTATATTTGCAGGATGGGCAGAACGTCAGGCTGATTAATCTGAAGATATTAGCCAGTTGGAAAGTTGTGCTGTAACCGATAAAGCAACTTGAATAGGTTTTTTGCCATTTATTTCAGGCAGACCAATTGGACAGGTAAGCCTTTCTACTGCATCAGAATTTACACCTGCATCTCTCAGACGTTTGTTGAACCGCGCTGACTTTGTTTCTGACCCTATCAGGGCACATCTGGCAAAATTGCCGCGCCCTAATACTGCGGAGACAATTTCAAAATCAAGCTGATGGGAATAAGTCATTACAAGATGGATAGCGTCACTTGGTGCGCGTTGTGCAATGGTCTCTGGATGACGCGCAGGCAGTTTGGTCACCCCCTCAGCAATGTCCTTCGGAAAACGTTCATCATCTGTATCTACCCAGTAAATCTGGCAGGGCAGGTGACGGGCAATTTGAACAACAGCCCTGCCAACATGACCTGCACCATATAAAAATACAGGCTGCTGATGCGCGCCTAAGGGCAGACACAGCATCTCTTCAGATGGATGTATTGCAATTATTGGGTTGTCTTGTGCAGTGGCTGGATGCAGGCTGTAACCCTGTTTCTGTGTTGCAAGCTGCGCCAAAACGGATTGGCTGCTCGGCCCATACCATTCAAACATTAGCTTGACATGACCGCCGCAGCACTGGCCAAGCGCTGGCCCAAGAGGATAGGATCTCACTTCGCGCGCAAAAGCTGTTTCCGGTATATCTTTCCGGGCAGTTTTGATGGCTTGAAACTCGAGCTCACCGCCTCCAATACTGCCATCAATATGGTTCTTATATACCAGCATGACCGCCCCAGCTTCACGTGGTGCAGAGCCCTTTGCTTCGCAAACAGCAACCAGACAGACATAGCCCTCGTCAAGCTTCGCTAACGCTGCCTGCGCCCAATTCTGCAAAACAGTGCCAATTTTCATAATTTTTGCTGCGCCTGTGCAGCCATCAATAGACGTTCTGCAGTAGCGGGCGCGTGCAGATCAGGGTAGCTTTTTGTTGAGCTCAGGCCTCTCAGTGCATCCCCGCAGGCAAGAAAAACAGATATTCCAAGCATGAAAGGAGGCTCACCAACAGCTTTTGATCTGTGAATGGTCTCTGAACGATTACCGTCCCCTTCATAAAGGTTGATGTTGAGAAGATAAGGTCTGTCTGAACAAGCTGGAATTTTATAGGTGGATGGCGCATGCGTCAGCAACGCCCCATCCTGTCCGTAGACAAGTTCCTCAGTGGTCAGCCAGCCAGCGCCTTGAACAAACCCGCCTTCAATTTGGCCCTTATCAAGCGCTGGATTAATGGAACGCCCAGCATCATGAAGAATATCTGTGCGTAGGATTCGAGACTCACCTGTTAGCCTGTCAATCGCGACCTCACATAATGCGGCACCATAAGCAAAATAATAATAGGGTGAGCCGGTCAGGCTGGCATCATCCCAATGGATATCAGGTGTAGCATAAAAGCCTGTTGCAGAGAGCGAGACCCGTCCCTCATAACATAATCCGACGGCTTTAGAAAAAGATAGATATTCACCAGAAGGCAGGTTGACCTGTCTATCCTGAAAAGTAATCCTATCCGCTTCACACTGATAAAGCTCAGCTAGATGGGCGGTCATGCGCTGTTTGATGGCATCAGCTGCGCGTGCAGCAGCCATCCCGTTCAGGTCAGTTCCGGATGAAGCCGCTGTGGCAGATGTGTTTGGCACTTTGCCTGTGGTCGTGGCTGAAATTCGGACATCTTCATGTGCTAGTCCAAACACGTCAGCTACAATTTGGATGATCTTTGTATGCAGCCCTTGGCCCATCTCAGTGCCGCCATGATTGAGGTGCACTGAGCCATCTGAATAGACATGAACAAGAGCGCCAGCTTGATTCAACATGGTTCTGTTAAAGGAGATTCCAAATTTAACTGGCGCAAACCCTAGGCCACGTCTTAGCACCGGATTAGTCTGGTTGTAGGTGTCGATCTGTTGTCGTCTGTTTTGATAATCAGCGGTTTCTAGGAGCTGTTTTGTTATCTTTCCAAGCAGCCCATCTTTGACAACCTGGCCATAGGGTGTGCAGCACGGCGTGCCGGCCTCATAATCAGGATAGTAATTCAGCTGTCTGAGGGCGATTGGATCCATGTTCAGATGAGTAGCGATTTTATCCATGATCTGTTCGATACCGATCATGCCCTGTGGGCCGCCAAATCCCCTAAATGCTGTATTCGAAGGGGTATGTGTCTTGCATAAATGGGCGGTAATGCGGGTGTGAGGGATGGCGTAGGCATTTTCAGCGTGTGTCATCGCCCGGATGGCAATAGCCTTTGACAGATCGTAAGACATTCCACATCGCAGATACTGGTCAATAATTAGCGCGATCAATCGCCCATCCTGATCAAAGCCAACTTTATAGACCAACTTAATATCATGGCGCTTACCTGTGACCCGCATGTCATCATCTCGGTCATAGACAAGGCGGGCTGGGCGCCCTGTTTTATGAGCAGCAAGTGCAGCAATGCAGGCGGTTAGATTGCTCTGGCTTTCCTTGCCACCAAAGCCTCCGCCCATCCGTCTGACATCAACCTGAATATCACCATAAGTTAGCCCCAACATGCCAGCAACCTTATGCTGAATTTCACTTGGATGCTGTGTAGATACAAATAACTGAATGCCTCCATTTTCATCTGCTTGGGCAATGGCGGCCTGGCCTTCCAGATAAAAATGCTCTTGACCACCGGCATACAGCTCTCCTGCCAGCTGGTAGGGGGCTGCCGCATAGGCATTTTCTACCTGTCCTGATGATAGAGTCAGCGGTTTTTCAAGAAAACTTTCCTGCTCAATAGCTGCATCGATGCTTAAGATAGGGGCAAGCGGTGTAATTTTAGTCTTCACCTGTTCTACTGCGTCTCTGGCTTGTGCTCGTGTATCAGCAACTACCGCGAATAGCGTCTGTCCGTGATACATAATCTCATCTTTGGCAAATATAGGGTCATCACCTTTTACCGGGCTGCAGTCGTTTTTTTCGGGAATATCAGCTGCTGTAAGCACTGCCCGTACACCTGGCATGCGCAAAGCAGTTTCAGTATTAATTGAGATTAGCTGGCCATGCGCAACATCACTTAACCCAAGTGCAATATGTACAGAGTTTTCTGGTAGGGCCATATCATCTACATAGCGAGCTTGCCCAGTGACATGAAGGGCGGCACTTTCGTGGCGCAGGGCTGCGTGGACAAGCGTGGATTGTGCAGGCGGGGTCATTGTTGTCTGGCCTCGCTGGAGGCGTTGCTGCACAAGAAGGACAACCCTGCCGATGCTAGTCCCTCTCCTGCCAGTCTTACAGGCTTGTCTGCTATCATTTCCAAAAGGCATTTCTGTAAGAGATTGCGGGCGCCAAGCAATCGATACTCTGCTGAGGCTCTGACATCACTTATCGGGGTGAAATCATCTGCCAGGGCTGAATCGATTTTAGGTTCATTTATCTTGTCTGGCTCCAAAGCCTGTCCAATAAGAGCTGTTTCAAGTGAGCGGGCGCGTTGCGGAACACCGGCCATGCCCCCAAAGGCTATTCGTGCAGCTGTAATCTTGCCGTCCTCTATTTTCAGAGCAAAAGCTCCCATTACGGCTGAAATGTCTTGGTCAAACCTGCGGGAAAGTTTGTAACAATTGAATTTCCAATTCGTTGATAATTTCGGAATAAACAGGCCATCCACCCATTCACTTTGTTGCCGGTCCTGCTGACCGTAAGACAAAAAGAAATCTTCTAGTTTCAGCCTTCGCTCTTCTTTTCCCCGTCGAAGAAGCAGGTCGGTATCCAGAGCAATGAAGGCAGGTGCCAGGTCACCAATTGGAGAGCCATTGGCAATATTGCCGCCTACCGTGCCACTTGCCCTTACTTGGACTGAACCAAAACGTCGCCATAATTCCTTTAAAGATGGAAAATGTGCCGCCAGAAAATCAGCTGCTTTATGATGTGTAGCGGCGGCGCCAATATAAAAGCCGTCCTTTTGCTCTGTTACATCATCCAGCCCATCCACATCCTGAACAGATATAAATGCAGGCAATTTCCTATTTTGCTTAGTGATCCATAAGCCGATATCTGTTGCCCCGGCGATAATCTGTGCCTCAGGCTGTTCTATATAGGCTTGTGCGAAGCTATCTTTTGAACAAGGAGCTATATAGGAGGCCCCCTCTGCCGCATAGAACAGCTCCGGCATAGCCTCGCACGAGTCTAAATAGGCTTTTTCTTTATCTAGTCGAACTGTTTCCCACTCAGCAAGAGGTTGTCCTGCCAGTGATTGGCCAGCTTTAATAATCGGGCCATATCCAGTACAGCGACAAAGATTTCCTGCAAGCAAATCATCAAGATCAGAGGCGCTAAAAGAGGATCTGTTCAGCCAGCCACCATATAACGACATCACAAAACCTGGTGTACAGAAACCGCATTGTGAGCCGTGATTGTCTACCATCGCCTGTTGAACCGGGTGTAGGGTGCCGTCTTCCTTTGCAACACCCTCAACTGTTCGGATGACAGATTTATCAGCCATTGGGAGCAGCAGTATGCAAGCGTTTACAGGTTGCCAAATTAGCCGGTCTGCTCGCAACCGTCCCACCATAACCGTGCAAGCCCCGCAGTCGCCCTCAGCACAACCCTCTTTTGTGCCGGTCAGGCTATGCGGACCGCGCAGCAATTGCAGTAGGGTTGTATCAGGGCGTAGTCTTTCAATTTCATGCGCCTCTCCGTTGAGCATAAAATGAATTGGCCGGTGTTTTTGCGGGCCTAATGCAGCTGACATAAATTACCTCATTGCTGTTGCGCAGATGCAAAAGCTCTCCATCATCAACGGTATCAAAACCATAGATGCAATCAAGCTGTTTTGGTTTGAGCAGTGAATAAATCCCAAATTGTAAAATTCGGGTTCAGGACTTGTCTCATTTTTTGCCATCTTAATCTCGCGGCTTCGACGTTAATAAAGAATGGCCACTCATTTAATTTACCTGATTAAGAAAGCCTGATCCAAACATCACTTGATTTCTTGCGATCATTTTTCACTTTTAGAATCTGTATTTTTCCTGTTGGATAAGTAGTGGGGAAGGGGTTGATGCTTGGATGCCATGCAGCGCACTGCTTCTGCGATCAATAAGTTGGTCTTTGAATATAGTGAAATGATGAAAAACATTCTTGAATGATTTTCCTCTCAAGTAAATTAAAGGATGTGAAATTGGCACCGATGCGGGAGGTTAGTAAAACTTTGCAAATTCGTTGGTACCGCTGTCCGGTGCCAAGTGAGGTATTGACTGCAGATCGTCTCGACTCTGTCGCAGTTTCCATTGATGAATTAGGCCCTGCAGACCTTAGGTCATGAAAAAGCATTCGAAAAAGGCGCGGCTTCAGGATATTGCAAAACATGCAAGCGTTGGCCTTGCAACTGTGGACAGAGTGCTTAATGAACGCGGGGGCGTTAGCCAAAAAACAATTAATCGTGTTCTTGAGAGCGCGCGGCAACTTGGAAGTAAACGTATTCTGCCTACTGGTAACCAGAGGCAGCTTTTGATTGAAGCAGTGTTTGCTCGCAACGCAACCGCTTACTCAAAACGGCTGAATTTGTCCCTCACAGCGGTAAACAAACATGTTGATTATCCAGTCACTATTTATAGGTCACATTTTGACGCGGATGACCCAGACCGTTTGGTGTCACATCTTTACGCTACAGCTGAACGTCGTGACGGAATTATTCTTTTCGCAAGCGATCTTCCGGTCATTGCAAAAGCAATTAGGGATTTAGTCGACAAGACATTCATGGTCACGATTAGCACTGATATCTCTGAGAGTGGCAGACATTGTTATGTTGGGATAAACAATGTCAACGCTGGCCGTTCGGCAGCAAAGCTTAGCGAAGCTATTTGTCGAAAGGGGGGGCGTATTCTCGTTGTTGAACCTGGCACAAGCGCACGTTCAAATTTGGATCGTTTCACGGGCTTTTGCGAATTTTTCTCGGAAAGGGGCATTGAGCATAAGCTAAAGTTATTTACGCCTCCGGCCACTAATGAGGGCGCAGCATCGGAATTGTTGGCTTCACTCAGTGAACAAGATGATTTTCGTGTGCTCTATGGGCCAGCAAACAATGAACTATTAGAGGCCCTTATCGAGTCCGGCCAATACGAAAAATCCGTCAAATCAATGGCAAAGATTGTACATGATCTCAGCCCTTATTCTGAAGAGCATTTAAGGTCTGGTCTCATTGACATGGTGATTGACTCAAATCCTATGCAACAAGCTTTTGGGGCGGTAGATTTTATTGCTAGACAGTACGGATATGTCACTCAAACAAATACGGCAAATATTGATTTTCAATTTTATACTTCAGAAAACTTGCCTTTAGCACACAACATTTGATGATTTGTAAGCGAATATTTCCTCATGAGGTTATTTCATCATATTTGCTCTTTCTAGCTTAAAACATTGCCTGTAAGTTTGAAGTTTACTATCGACAGCCATTTAGGTTGTTGAGGAGGTAAATAGATGGAAAAAACGCGTAAGCCCGTACTAGTCGAGTTAGCTAATATGCTGGCGAATTCATGGCGTGATCCAGGAAACTTGGCCAATGTTGATTCTCGTTTTTTTCCACTCAATCGAGTAGAGGCCTATTTTGTCCAGGATTGTATGTATGAGGTGCTCCAACAGGACATGGTTGGTTGGAAGGTTGGCGCGACTAGCGCAAGAATGCGTGAGCTTGACGGTCATGAGGATGTAATTCCTGGCCGCATATTTCAGTCCAGAAGTTATTTTGGAGTTTATCATAACCTGCCAATTAAATATTTTCCCAGTGCTCGAGCCGAGGCTGAATTCGCCTTCCAGCTGACTGCCAAACCGCATCTTCGCCAGAAGCCTTGGACTGCCTCTGAGATGGAAACCATGATGGTGCTTCATCCAGCGATAGAGATTATTGGTAACCGCTTTAAACTAGAAGATGCCAAAAAGGCAGAAAATTCGCTTATGACAATTGCGGACAATGGTGGCGGCATAGGTTTTATATTCGGCGACCCTGTAGAAGATTGGCAGGGGGTAGATTATCGACAGCATCCGATTGAACTTACGGTGAGTGATGGCACGCCTGCTGACAATTTCCTTGGGGAAATGCGTTGCGTTCCGGAGCAAGCCGCTGCCGATCTTGTTAATCATTTGGCGTCGCGTGGCTACGAATTGCAGATAGGAGATTTTATCTCTACGGGCGCTGCATCGGTGCCACAACCCTTTTCAGCTGGAGATTATGTACACGCTAATTTTGGTGAGCTTGGCGAGATAAAAGTAACATTCGAATAATCCGAATACAAAGTGGGGATAAAAGTAAAATGGTTGATATACTGGTCATCTTTGGGCCCAACCTGAATTTGCTCGGGACACGTGAACCGGAAATTTATGGTGCAGATAGCATGGCTGATATTTTGAAAGAGCTTGCTGTTGAAGCTGAGCGGCTAGGCCGGAGTATAGAAATCACACAATCGAATGAAGAGGGAGTTCTCGTAACTGCGATTCAGGAGGCGCGCGATAAAGCCACGTCGATTCTGTTCAACTTGGCTGCCTATACGCACACTTCGATAGCACTTCGTGATGCGCTGGCAATGTTTGATGGCCCTAAGGTCGAGGTGCATCTATCGAACAACGATAGTCGAGAAAAATTCAGGCAGGTGAGCCTTACAGCAGGAGTCAGCGATGGCAGCGTTGTTGGGTTTGGTGCAGACTCCTTTTACTTGGGGCTTAATGCTGTGCATCGTCTCTTGCGAAAAAGAGAAGGGGCTTGAGTGAACTAGCTCGTCCAGAAAGGGAAGATGACATGACAAAACAAATTCATCATGTGACCGTCATTGGTGCTGGTGGTATGGGGGCCCTGTTTGGCGCAATCCTCTCTGAAGGGGGTCTCGAAGTAACGCTTGTGGATACTAATCGCGAACACATCGATGCAATTCAAAAGAATGGACTTCTGGTCTCTGGATATGGCGACAACAGGCGGCTCATGCTGAAGGCAACACATGACGTTAAACAGATTGAGCAAACTGATATTGTGCTTGTACAATGTAAAGGAACAGCAACCCATCAGGCAGCGCTTGCTATGACGCATCTTGCAGATGCAGGTGCCGTTTTTATAAGTTTTCAGAATGGCCTAGGCAACGAGGATGTTCTTGCGGACGTTCTTGGTCTTGAGAATGTCTTGGGCGGGTTGACCTCGATGGCTGGCGCTCAAACAGGTCCTGGGCAGGTCCGCGATTTTGACCGAGTGCCTTCCTACATTGGTGAATGGGGTGGCGGCAATTCAGTGCGCGCTGAAGCGGTCGCCGCTGCATTTACGGCGGCCGGTTTGGAGACATATGCAAGTGCTGACATCAGAATGGACATCTGGAAAAAGCTTATTGGCAATATGGCGATGAGTGCTGTCTCTGGAGTAACTAATCTGACTAGTGTTGAAATCCTGAGACTGGATCCACTTCGCAAGGTCTGTTATGCCGCGCTCGACGAGGCAATTTCAATTGCGCGCTCTCAAGATATTAATCTTGACCGCGACGTGGTGGTAAAAGGACTTGAGTTAATGACAGCACCGGGTGGCACCGGTGACAACAAATCTTCTCTTTGTTTGGATGTGTTGGCGCGCCGGCCTAGCGAAGTCGAATTTATTTATGGCGTGCCACTGCAGCTTGCTGACGAGGCTGGTCTCGCTGTTCCAACATTGCGTAGTCTTTATGGGTTTGTGAAGGGTATTGAAACACATTATGTCGGCTCATACGACCGCGAGGGAGGATAAAAAATGGGTTTATTGACAGGAAAGACTGCCTTTGTGTCTGGTGGAACGAGGGGCATTGGGCTTGCAATCGCTGAGCGTTTAGCAAGAGAAGGCGCAGGTGTTATGGTTACTGGCAGCAGTCAATCCAATTGCGATGCAGCGGTTAAGAGAATTGCTCCCAATTCTGGCGGCCGGGTTGAGAGCTATGCTGCCGACCTGCGAACACTTGAAGGGTGCCAGGCTGTGTTCGACGCGCAAAGTAAAGCGTTTAATTCTTGTGATATTTTAGTTCACAGCGCAGGCGCGACTAAGGGTGGTGTATTCCCTGACCAAGACGATACTGATTTCATTGATGGTTTTGCGCTTAAATTCCATGCCGGGGTCCGGCTGTCACGCCTCTTCTGGCCGTCGCTTGTTGCCGCGCGCGGTAATGTGGTGATGATTGTGGGTGGCGCGTCGCGCACTCCCGATTCTAAATTTATGGTTGGTGGTGCAGTCAATGCGGCGCTTGCAAATTTCAGCAAGGCACTAGCGGGTCAAGGCCTTCAAGATGATGTAAATGTGAATTGGATTAATCCGGGCCAGACTGAGACCGAGCGCTTGCAACAGCTTCTTGAGACACGGGCGCGTGATGAGAATCGGAGTGTCGATGATGTCCGAGCTGAGCGTATGCAGGCCGAAGGCATTCGCCGTCTTGGACAACCAGAGGATACTGCAGCGCTTGTTGCATTCCTCTGCAGTAATGAGGCGCGCCATATACATGGTGCTGGCATTGCTGTAGATGGTGGCGCGACAAAGGGGTATTTTTAATGGATTTTTCTTTGTCTGAGGAGCAGCATCTGCTTGTTTCTAGCATCCGAGGTTTCATTGAGTCTGAGTTACGACCGTTAGAAGAAGACATCGAAAAGACAGGTCGGCTTGCTGATGATGTGGCCTCTGAGATCCGCGCTAAATCCCGGGAACTCGGTCTTTATGCAGTTAATATTCCAACTAAATACGGCGGTGGTGGTCTATCGGTCTTGGACTGGATGATCGCCGAAGAACAGTTTGGCCGCACTAGTGACATTTTGGTTCGCCGTGCCTTCGGCAATGTTTACGAAATTTTGCTAGAAGGCACTGACGCGCAGATCGAGACATATCTAATTCCTGCGGTTCGTGGTGAGCGAACCTTTTCTGTAGCCTTCACTGAACCTGAGGCAGGGTCTGATGCTGCTGCTATAAAAACTAGAGCAGTCCGAAAGAATGACGGTTGGGTGCTGAACGGTTCTAAGCATTTCATCTCGGATGGTTTGTATTCTGACTTCTTCATTGTTACCGCAGTCACGAACCCGGATGCAGGTGCGCGTGGAATTTCCACATTTATTCTCGACAAGGGGCTTGCAGGGTTCACCGTTGGTCGAGATCAGCCGATGATGGGGCTAAAGGGTACTTCACACGTAGAACTGCACTTCGAGAATGTGAAACTTAATGAAGGCTCCCTTCTTGGGAAGGAGGGACAAGGTTTAAAGTTGGCGCTAGCAACTCTTGGTCGTGTGCGGTTAGCGCAGGTGTCCGCACGAGCCGTGGGCAGGAGCAGCATGATCCTCGATAGCTGTCTTCGTTATTCTAAGGATAGGAGGCAATTTGGCTCACCAATTGGGGAATTCCAGATGATCCAGCATATGCTTGCCGACTCGGCGATGGAGATCAACGCTTGCCGACTGGCTCTCTGGCAGACGGCAAGCCGTATTGATGCTGGAGAAGAGGCGCGGGGTGCGATATCGATGCTAAAAGTGCAGGCTTCAGAAATGCTTGGGCGGGTTGTTGACCGAGCGGTTCAAATCTATGGTGGGGCTGGATATTGCTGTGATTTGCCGATTGAGCGTTATTACAGAGATGCGCGCATCGCGCGGATATATGACGGAACTTCAGAAATTCACCGTATGGTTATGGCGCGACAGATGATGAAGGGGGATGTCGGCCTTTTCGACATCTATGAACAAGCAAGATGACAAAGGTAAAATTCCTTTCTGCGGACGAAGCTGCAGCCATGGTTAAGGATGGTGATACGATTGGTCTTGCTGGTGGCGGTGGCGGTTTGGTTGAGGCGAGCGCACTACATGCTGCTGTGGAGCGAAGTTTTCTTGAGACGGGCCATCCTCGAAATTTAACCTGCATTCATGCGCTTGGTATCGGCGATAGGCAGGAGCGCGGCATGAACCGATTTGCTCATGTAGGCATGACCAGCCGTGTGATTGGAGGGCATTGGGTGTGGTCACCACGGATGCAGCAGATGGCGCGGAATAACGATATTGAGGCTTATGTGCTGCCTGGCGGGGTGATCATGCAATTGATGCGCGAGGTAGCCGCTGGTCGTCCTGGGTTAATCACCCATGTTGGGCTTGGTACCTTTGTTGATCCGCGGCTAGATGGTGGACGCATGAACGAGGCTGCAAAGCAAAATCTGACGGAAATTATAACTATAGAGGGTAGAGATTATTTACGCTATCTGCCAATTCCAGTAACGGTAGCACTTCTTCGTGGTAGTTACGCTGATGAAGAGGGTAATATTTCATTGGAGGAAGAGCCGGCTAATCTTGACATTTATGCGATAGCCGCCGCGGCACATAACAGTGGTGGAAAAGTAATTTTCCAGGTACGGGGAATGGTACCACGCTATAGCATGAAGGCACGCGAAGTGCGTATTCCGGGAGCGCTGGTCGATGCTGTTGTTGTTGATGAAACACAGCAGCAGGGCTACGAAGTGGTCTATGACGCAGCGTTGTCTGGTCAGAAACGTAGAGAGGGTTTTGCTCAACCTGAGCCGTTGTTTTCATCACGTTTGGTCATAGCACGCCGCGCGCAACAGGAGCTTTATGATAATGCTGTGATAAATTTTGGCTTTGGTATTCCCGATCAGATTGCCAAGTTGATCGACCATGACGGCAAATCGGCGCGATATTTTCAGACTATTGAGCATGGCACCTATGGCGGCAGGTTAATGGATGGAGATCTGTTTGGATATGCTATGAATCCAAGTTGTATGATCGACGGCCCTTCGCAGTTTGATTTTTATTCGGGCGGTGGACTGGACATAGCCTTTCTTGGTTTTGGTGAGATAGACGCTGTCGGCAATGTCAATGTTTCCAAGCTCGGTGGCAATACCGTTGGGCCGGGTGGTTTTATTGATATTGCCCAAAACGCACGCAAGGTGGTGTTTTGCGGCACTTTTGATACAGGTGGCGCCCGCACTGAGGTGGGTTCTGGCGTCATGCGAGTGACAGAGCATGGGCGGATCCCTAAGCTGGTCGATAAGGTCGACCAGATAACCTTTTCAGGTCCCCAATCATTATTGCAGGGTCAGAAAGTTATTTACATTACTGAGCGCGCGGTTTTTGAGTTGCGCGAAGATGGCTTGCACATAATTGAGATCGCTCCAGGAATTGACTTGCAAACAGATCTGCTTGACCGAATGGGGTTTGTACCAAACATGAATTCACCTCTGTCTGAAATGGACAGTAATTATTTTAAAAAATGATGTAGTGGGGACCGTCAATGGATGTATTCAGAATTGGGCTGATTGGTGCTGGTTCGATTGGCACGAGGCATATTAAGGCCATTGATGAGTTGGCGCTGATGGAGCTTGTAGCTATTGCAGACCCAGCGCCTGCAGCAGCAAAGCTTGCGGAATCTCGCGGCCTTGAGGCTTTTACTGATGCTGAGAGCATGCTCTCAAAGACAGATGTTGATGCAGTTATCATTGCCACCCCAACGGAGCGTCACCATGCTGATTTGATGATGGCTCTCAAGTATCGCAAGACGGTATTGGTTGAAAAGCCGATTACTGCGACCACGAAAGAGGCTGACGAGGTGACTCACTATGCAGCTGAACAGGGATGCCAAGTTCTTGTTGGCCATCAGAGACGATATTACCCTTGCGCGCAAATAGCACGAGATATTATTCAAAACGGCCGCATCGGCAGGCTGATGGCGGTAAGTGGTCAATGGACAACGCGCAAGGATGAAGACTATTTTGCTCCAGCGTGGCGCCGTAATTTCGAGGCTGGCCCAATTTTGACCAACTTAATTCATGAAATTGATCTCTTGCGTTTTATATGTGGTGACATCGCGTCAGTGTCTGCTGAGATGACTAATCATGATCAAAATTTTGAGAAGGAAGATGCGGTTGCAATAAGCTTGAAATTTGCCAATCAGGCGGTTGGAAGTTTTTTGCTTTCGGATCGAACGCCGTCCCCCTGGACCTGGGAAATGGCGCTTGGTGAAAGTGTAAAATTTCCAAAGACAGGCATGAATAGCATGCGCTTTTTGGGTGTCCAGGGTGCGCTAGAATTTCCGAATCTGGTGCTGTGGAAACATTCCGATAATAATGGTGACTGGCATCAGGAGATCGTGCCTGAAGTGATTGAGGCCCCATTCATCGATGCCTATGTGGCGCAGTGCGAACATTTGCGGGCTGTTGCACGCGGCTATGAAACACCTATTGTCGATGCGCTAAATGGGAGCCGATCACTTGATGCGACTCTCGCAGCTGCGCGCGCAGCGACGGGTGGAAAGCGCATTCAACTCTCAAATTAAATGAAATTTAGGAGGAACTAATATGACGGATTTCTATCTAAAAATTGGCGATGCCACTAGCTTCACCAAGACGGTCTCAGAAAGTGATGTGTACCAGTTTGCAGGTATTACAGGTGATTTTTCACCAAACCATGTCAATAAAGCTTACATGGAAAAATCTAGTTATGGTCGGTTGATGGCACATGGTGCTCTAATCGTTGGATTTATGTCTACAGTCTCGACCCAGATAATTGCTCATAGTCGTGAGGCAGAAGAAACTCCGGTCTCAGTTGGGTATGACAAGGTTAGATTTTTAAAGCCAGTCTTCCTGGGTGATACGATTACCGTCGCATATACCGTAAGCGAAATCGATGTTGTGCGGCGCCGGTCGACAGCTGGTATTGAGGTTACGAATCAGAATGATGAGCTTGTCGCGGTTGCCAGCCATATTCTTCAATGGGTGCCGAACAACTAATCACTAGTGGAACACAAAATGGGGAGATCAAATTGAAAAGTCTGGTCGATATTGCCGGTCAAAACTTCATTGTAACTGGTGCAGCCAAAGGCATTGGTTTAGCAATCAGTTCGCTTTTTAACAGTCTAGGGGCAAAGGTTTCTGGTTGGGATCTCGATGATGCTGGTATGAGGAACAATCCGGTTTTTGCTGACAGTCAGATTGTTGATGTTACCAACCCATTGCAGACAAAGGAGGGGTTCGCTGCCAGCCTCTCAGCTCTTGGTAATATCGATGGCGTTATTGCAAATGCTGGGGTGAATGGGCCAACAAAACCGTTGTGGGATTATTCGCTGTCAGAATGGCAAATGGTGATGTCGGTTGATCTGACAGGGGTGTTTCTGACTGTGCAGGCCGCTCTTGGTCATTTGAGGGAACAAGAACGAGGCCGGATTATCATTATTTCCTCTATTGCAGGAAAGGAAGGTAACCCAGGTGCTGTGCCCTATGGCGCAGCAAAAGCCGGCGTCATAGGACTTGCGAAGGGGCTGGCGCGTGAATTGCTACCATCAGAAATTACGGTAAATTGTATTGCGCCTTCGATGGCAATGACGGACTTGCTTGATGAGATGAGCGCAGAATATATTGCAGATAAGAAAAGCCGGATCCCCATGGGGCGTCTATGCACACCTGAAGAGATTGCCAGTGTAGCAGCGTTTATTGCTTCTCCAGCATGTAGTTTTACCACCGGTCAAATTTTTGATGTGACTGGCGGGAGAGCCACATGGTAAGCGCACTTCGTCAGCTGCAGCTTGATGATCTTTGCGTGCATCAAGTGACACTTTCAGGCCAATGTGATTTCGCTAATTCACTAGCAGTGCTTCGAAATGCAGGCATCAAAAGAACCGCGCTATGGACGCCAATGATCAACTCTTGTGGTATTTCCGAAGCCAAACGGATATGGGATAGCGCTGGCATGACGGCGGAGTCTCTTTGTGTTGCATGCCTCTTCGAAGATGAAGCGTTGCTTCGCGAGCAGCTTGATCTTTCGGATATGTTTGGTGCCCGAACTCTTGTGATCATTACTGGTGGATTTGAAGCACTGAAGTCTGCAGGCCACGATGGTGATATTGATTATGCCCGTAGTTTATTAGTTGAACGGCTTGCTTTGGCAGCGGAGCTTGCTGACAGTTATCGTGTCAGACTGGCCTTTGAGCCCCTGCACCCAATGGTCTGTGGCTTTCGGTCAATTGTCTCAACTCTTCAAGAATCGCTCGATATTCTTGATCAAATGGATAATTCTCATGATATAGGCCTTGCCATCGACACCTATGCCCTTTGGTGGGAACATGATTTGCAGGAAAAGTTGAAACGTGCTGGTAATCGTATTCTGAATTACCATGTTTCCGATTGGCTTGCAGATACAAGGGACCTCCGGCTTGATCGTGGAATGCCAGGCGACGGCCAGATTGCGCTTTGTGACTGGCGCCACATGATGGAAGCAGCTGGCTATTTTGGCCCAGTTGAAGTCGAAATTTTTTCACGTGACCGTTGGTGGAAGACTCCAGCCGAAAAGATGATAGAGGAAATCATACAAAGGATGAACTCTGCTTTCTAAAAAACATTACAAAAAGCTGAGTTAGCTATGTGTGAAATAATGATGACTTTTCATCAAATAAGTGTTTGCGTATCTGAAAAGGTATCATATCATTTCACTCTTAGAGTTAAATGATTTCCTTGAATAAAGCCGTTAACAGGTCAAAAAGGTTTTCATTGGCTTGAAGTCGAAGTGGGGGAAATATTGCTTGAAATCAAAGGTGTGCATGCGGGATATGGCAACCTAAAAATCCTGCGTGGTATAGATATGAAAGTGCAAACTGGCGGTATTGTTGCCCTCCTAGGGGGGAACGGCACGGGCAAGTCTACTCTTCTCAAAGCTATTTCAGGATTAATCCCTCTGATGGAAGGTGAGGTCACTTTTGATGGCGTGAGTGTTTCGAAATTGAAGCCCCACGAGCGCATGCGCCTCGGCCTTGTTCAGGTAACACAAGCAAAAGAAGCCTACCCGGCTATGACAGTCGAAGAAAATCTCGTTCTTGGTGCTTACACACGTAAAGACCGTGAAGCCACAAAGGCCGATCTTCAAAAGGTTTATGATTTTTTTCCAGTTCTTCGCGAGCGACGAAAGCAGCTATCTGGTACGCTGTCCGGTGGTGAGGTGCAAATGTTGGTAATTGGCCGCGGCCTAATGGCATCTCCAAAGATGCTTATGCTTGATGAGCCAAGCGCTGCTTTGGCTCCAAAAGTGGTTCTGGAGATTTTTGCTAATATTAACCGGATCGCAAAATCTGGTGTGACGATCTTGGTTGTTGAACAGAATGTCAGGATGGCACTGATATTAGCCCAATATGGTTATATTATTCGCGATGGAGTGATTATGATGCAAGGTGAAGCAAAAGAGCTCATTAGCGACCCAGCAGTCAAGGAATCGTTCCTTGGTGGTTCAGTCTCTGACACCACAAAAGCTCTCAGGAATTAGGCAGCATATTATAGGGATTAAAAATTATGGGATTTGATTTTAACTCGTTGCTGGCTTTCATTATTTTTGGTGTCACCATTGGAGTTGTATACGGAATTGTGGCGCTTGGAATTTCGCTGATTTATTCTGGATTAGATATTGTGCATTTCGCTCATGGTGAAATGTATATGTTTGGTGCCTTTTTTGGGCTTGTCCTCGCACACAATGTTGGTGTGCCTTACCCGGTTGCACTAATTGGCGCAATGATACTTACGGCCATACTCGGGATGGCAGTGGAAAGAGTTTTCTACCGAAGACTTACACGTGCCGGTGGTGGATATACGGTTGCCGGTATGGGAATGATCATCTGCGGTTTTGGTATGTCAGTCGCTCTAGTTAATGCTGCTTATTTTTTCTTTGGCGCAGAAGCAGAGCCCTTTCGAGCCAATCTTGACTACATACCGCGGTTAACCTTTCCAGGAGATATCAATGTTCCTGAAAGCTATGTATTAACAGCGATTATCTCAGTTTTGCTAATGACTGGACTACATTATTTTTTGCGGCACACAAAGACTGGTCTAGCTGTTCGTGCGGTTGCTCATAACAAGGACATAGCTTATCTAATGGGCATAAATGTGCCCTTGATGATTTCACTGATTTTTGGCCTTGCCTGCGGTCTTGCTGCTGCTGCTGGGGTGTTGATTGGCCCGATGCAATCAGTGCAGGTGGAAATGGGTTACTTAATGTTAATGAAAGCGTTTGCTGCCGCTGTTGTTGGCGGGTTTGGTTCGCTTCCTGGTGCGATACTTGGCGGCATCATGGTTGGCATTTTTGAAAATCTTGGTGCCGCTTACATTTCAGCGAGTCATAAAGACATTTACGCATTTTTGCTTTTAATCCTAGTTTTGATGTTCAGGCCATCAGGCTTGTTTGGGGTTGAGGCAAAAGTAAAGGCATAGCGGTTAGTTTCGCTATGAATAAGGGCAAAGCCCAAAATTAAATGGAGGAAAACATGAAGCTAATGAATAAAGTTTTCGCCGGTTTAGTAGCTACAGGTGTTGGTCTTGCTGCCACCGCTGCTTTTGCCGGTGACATTCGTGTTGGGATAACAATGCGAATGGTAAGTGAAAATGGTCAAGCATACGGCCAGATGGTGATGGATGAGATCAAAGCGATCAATGAATCTGGCGGCATTAACGGCAATATGATCAAAGCCACGCTTATGAATGACGAATGTAAGTCTGACAAAGGCGTAGCAAACGCGAATAAGTTAATTTTCCAGGAAAATATTCATCTTCTTATTGGCTCAACATGCTCGTCTGTATCTTTGCCGATTGTTGACGTGACAGCCAAGGCTGGCGTTCCGCAAATGATCCCGCATTCCACTAACTCTAAAATTACACAAAAGGGAAGTGAATGGGTATTCCGTATTCCGGTGTCAGGCCGTTACTACGGAGGTGTCAATGCAAAATATGTTGGTGAGAACATTGGTACAAAGATAGCCTATATATGTGCTGCTGACGCAGCCTCTGTGGGTGACTGCGCAAACATGGAAAAGCAAATGCGCGCTCGCTTTGGGGTCGACCCTGCTTACCGAGCCGATGTGCAAGAAAAAGAAGTGGATTTTCGCTCCCACATGCAGAAGATCAAGTCCATGAATGTTGACGGTATTTTAGTTGCGGCTCTTGCTGAAACTATGGCTCGAGCACTCATACAGTCTTATGAAGCAGGCATTAGTGAAGATGTGCGCCGTATTGGTTCGTCTTCAGCTTCTAACGCGCCAGTTCCAAAGATTGCAGGTGACGCTGCTAAGGGTGTATTCTTCACAGCTGCCTATGCTGCCGCCGACAATCGCCCAATCGCTAAATTGTTTAACGAGATGACCCGTAAGCGTTATGGCATTCATGCGCCAGACCATGATTTCTCACAGGCTTATGACCTTGTTCGGATTATGGAAATTGCGCTGAACAACGCCGATCTGAAATTAGAACAGTGGTCACTTGCTAATGACCGTACTGCTATACGTGATGCAATTGCGAGCGTAGAGGGCTATGAAGGTTTGGCCTCAGGCCCAATCAGCTTTTGCGCTGCTCCAACCCCACAGTGCCGTGATGGTAACCGTACTGCTGTGCTCATTGGTTACACCAAGGGTGGTGAAAACTTTGAAACTGAAGTTCTTGCTCGTGTAACGATGGAGCCTGATTTCGGACTTGAGTAAACATAAAAAAATCAATGGTCGGGAAACGTGTTCCCGACCATTTTCTTTTATTTTTAGCTATTAATATTTAAATCTGCCGCAAGGAACGGTTCAATATGGTATTTCTATCGCGTATTGCTGACCTCATAGATGCGCTTGCAAGTCGTCATAGACTTCTGCCTTGGTTGATTGCATATTTAATGCTGCTTCCACTGCCTTTCATTATGTCGACCTTTTTCAACAGTTATTTAATCGACTTAGCAAACCGGTCTTGTCTGTTTATTTTGCTTGCAGTTGGCCTAAATATTGTCAAAGGATTTTGCGGCCAAGTTACAGTTGGCCATATTGGTCTTTACGCCATTGGCGCAGTCACTTCGGCTGTGCTATCACTTGAGCCCGGAGGTTTTGGGGGAGCGCTTGGATTTGGTCTTCCGGTCTGGGTATCAATTCCAATTGCAGTTCTAGTAACGGCCTTTGCCGGTCTCATCGTTGGGTTGCCTTCTGTACGGCTAGAGGGCGCATATTTGGCTCTAGCCACACTTGGGCTTGGCGAGTCAGTGCGTATTTTTATTGCTGTTACACCGGCACTAGGTTCTAGTACAGGCTTGATGATGATCCCTGCACCAAGTATTGGCAGTTTTGTTTTCGACTCCTTTACAAGCTATTACTATTTGGTAATGACAGCTGCCCTTGTTGGGATCTATTTCTCTTTTTCGATCCTGCGCTCGGCTACGGGACGAGCATTTCAGGCAATACGGGAGGATACCATTGCTGCTTCAGTAAACGGCATCAATGTTATTAAATACAAGCTGCTTGCATTTGTACTTAGCGCGATTTATGCAGGCCTCGCGGGTGCTTTATTTGCGCATATGCCGCCAGGTTACCTTCACCATAACAATTTTACAGTAATTGAAATGGTGACCTTACTGCTCATGGTAGTCTTAGGTGGCATTGGTAATGTTTGGGGCGGTGTTATAGGTGCAATCGTTGTGACTATCGCCTATGACCAGACAAAAGATTTAGTGGTATATTTTATGGATCGTCCCATAGTAATTCAGCCGCTCGTCTTCGGACTTTCAATGGTTTTGTTGGTGCTATTTATGCCTAGGGGGATTGGTGGCTGGTTTGAGGGCGTGCTTCGAAACCGCAGATTTATTAAGAGAAGTGAGGAGAAGTTAGGTGGCACTGCTAGAAACTCGTAATCTTAGTAAAAGTTTTGGAGGTTTGCAGGCAATCGATAAGGTGAGCCTGAAGGTTGAGCCAAACACAGTTCATGGACTTATTGGGCCCAACGGATCTGGTAAATCAACGTTTTTCAACCTTCTTACCGGAGTTTATCAACCGGATGAAGGCAGCCAAATTAGTTTTAATGGCATAGATATTACCAGTAGTCCGGCGCATACCATTGCTGAACTTGGGCTAGCTAGGACATTTCAGCTTCTTCGTCTATATGGCGAATTGAGCGTCCTAGACAACGTAATGGTGGGCTACCATCCGCATACAAAATACGGGCCTCTAGCGCCACTAATTAATGGCGCTGAGGTGAGGCGACAGGATAAAGCCGTACGTGAAGAAATGGAGGAGCTGCTGGAATTTATAGGCCTTGCTGAACATGCAGAGATTCCTGCTGCTGAATTGTCAGGAGGTCAACGCCGACTGTTGGCACTTGGGCGGGCTATCGCGATGCGTCCAAAAATGTTGCTCCTTGATGAACCAGGGGCCGGCCTTTCACCTGTAAATGTAGATAACCTAATGTCGACAATTATGACGCTAAAGAAGCGCTATAACCTCACGATTATTGTGGTCGAGCATATTCTCAAGGTTGTTATGTCAACCTGTGACACTATTAGTGTACTTGACCATGGCCAAAAGATTTCAGAAGGCACCCCAGAATTCGTAAAAGGTGACTCGGCCGTTGTTGAAGCCTATTTGGGTCGCGAGATGGCTGATGAGGATATTCGGGCGGCAATGGATGCATAATGCAAACATGCTTCATCAGGTTAATGCCGATACTTCAGCTGTTCAAAAGTTGATAAAATACTATTCCTGAAGCAGAATCAGTTACCTTTTGTGTAGAAGTCTAGGCTCTCTTTGACGAAATCAAGCATTATATGAGCTTTCTTAGGCTGTAACCTTCGGTGTGCCATCAGAGCTATAATGCGGGCCCTTTGACGTGGCCTGATATTTGGACATATCTGCTTCAACTCACCGCTAGCAAGAAACCTGCGACAATATAATTCTGGCAGCAGAGCTACTCCACCTCCCTGGAGCGCAATATCCCGCAATATAACAGGGTCGTTGATACTCAATAGCGGAGATGTATCAATGGTTTGTGGTCCCTTAGGTGTGTTGACCTCTAATCTGTTGTTGCGATAGCGATGTTCACAGAACTTAAAATGGGGAATAACGCCCTCCAGTGAATCAGGTATGTCAAAATCGTCTAAATAGTTTGGAGACGCCACCCAAATTAGAGGTGTATCAGAAATCACCTGTCGTATTAGGTCGGAAGACTCCACGGGTTCCACAACAAAGGCGACATCTAAATCTTCGCGAAGTACATTCACCGCATCAGATGTAACCTGCAAAACCAATGTGATTTCGGGAAATGATTTATGAAATTCAGATAATCTGCCGCCAATTACTTCACGGCTAAATGCCATCGGCATGGAAATCTTCAACTGACCTGTTGGCAAATGTCTGATGCCAGCCATAGCGGCATCAGCTTGTTTAGCGTGATCAACAATTGTTTCAGCATAACTATGGAAGACAGCTCCTTCGTCAGTCAGACGAAACTGCCTTGTGTTTCGGTCAAATAATCTTGTGTCGAGTTGTTCCTCAAGCCGAGTGATGACCCGGCTTACGGTTGATTTTGGAATACCTAAATTTTTAGCGGCAGCCCGAATTCCACCCATTTTATAAACAGAGAGAAATACTGGTATATCATTAATGTCCCATTTCATGGACGAATTGTCCTAATTTTTTAGTATTGTCCATAAATAAAGGCACTCCTAATCTGAAGTCAATCGCTAAATCAATGAAAGTCTACAACATGCCGACAAATAAAGACGAACGCGATTATGACGATGTGCCCGGAACATATGTGCTGGACAGCCGATCATATCGGCAGGGCTATAAGCTAAATATGTTTTTAATGTCCCTTAATAAAGCTGATGCTCGAGCTGCGTTTAGTGAAAATGAAACAAGTTATATGGACGCTTTTGGCGTCAATGAGGAGCAGAAGTCTGCGGTTCTCGAGCGACGCTATCTCGATATGCTTAGACTTGGAGCCAATGTCTATTATGCATTCAAATTAGTATCTCACGATCGACATCCACCTCAGGTAATGTATGGCAAGATGAGCGATCCAGAACTGACATTCGAGGAATTTCAACAAATGATGTTGTCCGGCGGTCGGGCGATCGAAGGCCTTCGCAGTAAGAAGGAGAATGGGGATGGCTAAAATTATTGGTGGAATGGGGACATCCCATGTACCTGGAGCAGGTGCTGCAATTGATAATGGAAAGACAGAGGAAGATTATTGGCGACCACTATTTCAGGGGCTCAAGCCATTAAGAGAATGGCATAAAAAGAATACTCCTGATGTGAATATTATTGTATTTAACGATCACGCAACATTTTATTCCCTTGATGCCTATTCAACTTTCACCATTGGTGTTGCAGAAGAATTTAATCCTGCTGACGAGGGTTGGGGGCCAAGAAAAGTGCCGATTGTAAGGGGGCATCCTGAGTTAGCTTGGCATATTGTCGAAAGCGCCATGTCAGAGGAATTTGATTTGGCCGTTGCTGGAAGTCTTGATGTTGACCATGGCCTCACCGTTCCTTTGTCTATTGCTTATGACCAACCTGACGAATGGCCAAGCGCCGTTGTTCCTGTATGTGTTAATGTGATTCAACATCCCCTACCTTCTGCGTTGCGGTGTTTCAAACTTGGCCAAGCGATCGGTCGCGCTGTGAGCAAATTTGATCAGGATCTCTCCGTTGGAATTTGGGGAACTGGTGGTCTGTCGCATCAACTAGGTGGTGAGCGTGCAGGTGTTGTAAATCCAGAATTTGACCAGAAGTTTTTAGATAACCTTACACAAGACCCGATGGCGAATACTGCGTACAGTCACACTGACTTTATTCGTGAAGCTGGGTCAGAGGGTGTTGAAATGATCATGTGGAATGTGATGCGCGGTGCCCTGGGTGACCATGTGGATGAAGTTTTTAGATTCTATCACATCCCTGTATCAGCGACCGCTTATGGTGCCATTATTCTGGAAAATCAGTAAGGGTTATTTCACTCATGTCTAGGTTGAAAATAGGCGTTGCTGGAGCAAATGGTGCATTTGGCACGAAACATTTAGAAGCGCTAAGCCAGATTGGGGAGGTAGATGTCCATGCGGTAATGGCTACAACCATGGCAAAAGCAAATGACGTTGCAGACCATTTTGAAGTGTCAAAGCGCTTTGACAATTATGACGCTATGCTGGCAAGTGGTGAAATCGATGCTGTGATTTTAGCCACACCAACACAGATGCATGCTGAGCAGGGCCTTAAAGCAATGGATGCGGGGTTGCATGTGCTGGTTGAAATACCGATGGCGGATAATCTGAGAGACTCAGAAGCCCTAGTGGCTAAACAAGCGGAAACAGGGCTTGTAGGCATGGCTGGGCATGTTCGCCGCTTTAATCCATCGCATCAATGGGTGCACAACAAGATTACTTCTGGTGACTTTTCTGTTCAGCAGATGGATGTTCAGACTTATTTCTTTAGACGCAAAAACATTAATGCCAAAGGAGAGCCGCGTTCATGGACAGACCATCTGCTCTGGCATCATGCGTGTCACACAATAGATTTGTTTATGTATCAAACAGGTGAGAACATATCTGAGGTTCACGCTGTTCAGGGACCAAAACATCCCGAGCTTGGTATTGCGATGGATATGGGGATTCTTATGAAAACACCCACGTCAAAATTATGCACATTGTCTTTATCATTTAATAATGACGGCCCTTTGGGCACTTATTTCCGTTATATTTGTGATAATGGGACATATGTCGCAAGATATGATGATTTGTTTGACGGCAATGAGCAGCAAATTGATGTTTCAGGCGTTGATGTGTCAATGAACGGGATCGAGTTAATCAACCGAGAATTTATTGCTGCAATTTCTGAGAAGCGTGAGCCAAACGGTTCTCTTTCTCAATGTCTGCCAGCGATGCGGGTAATGCACGAAATTGAGAAAAAGTTAACTGATTAGCTATGCGACAGACTGCGATTCCATATATGCAATTACGTGGTGGCAGCTCAAAAGGTATTTATTTTCAGAATACTGATTTACCCGCTGATCATGATGTGCGTAGCGCAGTTCTGAAATGGGTTGTGGGCGCATATGGCGACCCCCGTCAGATTGATGGCTTAGGAGGAGCGGATCCGCTTACCTCAAAGATAGCTGTAGTGAGCCCATCGGTCCATGCGGGGTGCGACATTGATTTTCATTTTATTCAGGCAATGGTCGGCGAAGACAGGTTAGATGATAGTCCGAACTGTGGGAACATTTTGGCTGGTGTAGGAGCTTTTGCGCTCGAGACGGGAATGATGTCTATTGAGGGCGAGCGTGCAGAAATCAGTGTCTTTATGGCCAATAGTCAAAAAAAATGTGATCTTATTTTTGAGCTTGAAGATGGATTGCCTGTCTACGAAGGCGATACTAAGATCAATGGCGTTATGGGAACTGCTGCACCCGTGACATGCCAATACCATGAACTGGCGGGCTCACTTTGCGGAAACTTAATTCCCACAGGGTATATTTGCAATGAATTTGACGGTGTCTATGTCAGCTGTATTGATAATGGCATGCCTGTTGTTTGTTTGCGGGCAGAGGATTTTGGGATAGATGGCACAGAGTCGCCAGATGAACTCAACAAAAATGAAAAGCTAAAAAAGAGGATTGAAGCCATTAGGCTCCAAGCCGGTTTAGCTATGGGGCTTGCCGATGTATCAAACATGGCGGTGCCAAAAATGTGTCTTGTTTCAAAAGCGATAAATGGCGGTCATATAAGTACCCGAACTTTCATTCCAAAAGTTTGTCATCAGGCTATCGGCGTGCTGGGGGCCGTTTCGGTGGCGACTGCTGCCTTGTTTGAGAATAGCGCGATACACGATTTGGCTGAAATACCAAAAGGAAATGTCAAAACCATGCGAATTGAGCATCCATCAGGGTTTTTTGACGTCCAACTCGAGCTAAACCCGAATCAAAAAGAAATTGATATTTTGCGAGCAGGTGTTGTGCGTACAACTAGGCTGATTAGCAGTGGCGAGGTGTATGTGCCTGCCTCAGTATGGGACGGACAGAGTTAATGAGTGAATATACACATCCCCTCACTGGCATGAGAAGTTGTATGCCGCCAGACCCAAACACAAAAAGGCCTCGGTTTAAGGCCCCACAAGGTTCTTGTGATTCGCATTGTCATGTATTCGGGCCACATGAGGTTTTCCCCTATCATTCAAAATCCACCTATCACCCACCTGATGGACCCAAAGAAACGCTAGCTGCGCTTCACAAAACCTTGGGAATAGACCGTGCGGTAATCGTACAGGCTAGTTGTCATGGCCCAGACAATCGAGCAATGATGGATGCTATTGCTGCAAATCCAGAAAATTATCGCGGTGTTTGCATTGCAAATGACAGTTTTACCGATGAGGAATTTGCTGACTTGAACGCTGGCGGTGTGCGCGGCATTCGTTTTAATTTTGTCACCCATCTGGGTGGAACACCAGAACTCAATATGATGCGGCGTGTGCTTAACCGTGTAAAGCCGTTAGGCTGGCATCTGGTGATTCACGTTAATGCTGACGATATCATCAAGTTTCAAGATTTCTTTTTAGAATTTGACATGGATATTATTGTGGACCATATGGGCCGCATTCCAACTTCTGCTGGAATTGAGCAGGAAGCTTTTAAAATATTAAAAGATTTTATTCACCGTGATAATTGGTGGGTAAAAATCTGCGGTTCTGAGAGAATTTCATTAGCAGGTCCGCCTTTTTATGATGCTGTACCATACGCCCAAGAATTAGTTGAGACCGCTCCTGATAGGGTTTTATGGGGTACTGACTGGCCACACCCTAACATAAAAACATTCATGCCAAATGACGGGGATTTGCTCGATCTTGTTCCATTGCTGGCACGTGACCCTTCACTTCAGAAGAAGATACTCGTGGACAACCCGGCACGTCTCTATGGCTTTCATAGCAAATAAAGGAGACATCTGATGAAAACTGTTGCTGTAAAAAATATAAAACGAGCAGATGCTAATCTCGCCGCTTCATTAGCTGACTTAGGAGCATCAACAGTGCATGAGGCGCAGGGTCGTACGGGACTACTGAAACCTTATATGCGCCCTATATTCTCCGGCGCGAGGATTGGGGGCACCGCAGTGACCATTTTGGCCCAACCAGGTGATAATTGGATGGTTCATGTGGCTATAGAGCTGTGTCAGGCAGGGGATATTTTGGTGGTGGCTTGCACTTCTGATAATACTGATGGGTTTTTTGGTGATCTCTTGGCCACTTCAGCTAAGGCGCGTGGTGTGAGGGGACTTATTATTGACGCTGGTGTTCGTGATGTTGCTGACCTCCAAAAGATGAATTTTCCTGTCTGGTCAAGAGCAATTTCTTCAAAAGGCACAGTCAAAAATACCCTTGGGTCGGTAAATGTGCCAATCATCTGTGCTGGCCAAGTGGTGTTTCCTGGTGACGTGATTGTTGCCGATGATGATGGTGTCTGTGTAGTGCCGCGTCGGAGTGCAGCTACAGTATTTAACGCAGCAGAAGCACGCACGAAAGATGAAGAAGAAAAACGAGTTAAACTTGCAAAAGGTGAGCTAGGGCTTGATCTCTACAACATGCGACCCCGCTTAGAAGCCGAAGGTTTTGAGTATGTGGATGAACTAAACGATCTTGGCGAGTTCAACGGCATAAATTGTTGGCAGGAGGATTAAATGATTGTTGACTGCCATGGCCACTATACAACTACACCTCCGCCTGTTGAGGCCTACCGTAATGCCCAGAAAGAGATTCTAAAATCGAATCCAGACCATATATTTGAGAAAGGTAGCATTAATGTCTCTGATGATGAAATAAGAGACTCCATAGTAAATAACCAATTGAAAATACAGCAAGAACGCGGGACTGATGTAACTATTTTTTCACCGCGTGCGAGCTGGATGGGGCATCATGTTGGAAATGCCAGCACATCGCAGGCCTGGACTGAACAGCAAAATGACCTTATTCGGCGAGTCTGTGATTTATTTCCAAAGAATTTTGTGCCTGCTTGTCAGCTACCTCAAAGTCCGGGTGCAGGCATTGATTCGAGTGTTGCAGAGCTAGAAAGATGCGTTAGAGAGATGGGGTTTGTAGGTTGTAATTTGAATCCCGACCCCTCTGGTGGCTACTGGAAAGATCCCCGCCTTGGCGATAAATTCTGGTATCCTCTTTATGAAAAAATGGTTGAACTTGATGTCCCGGCCATGATTCATGTTTCCGGGGCTTGTCATCATTCGCTAGATACAACCTCAAGCTATTATCTAGGGGCAGATACTACAGCATTTGTCCAGTTAATGTTTTCAGATGTATTTGTAGATTTTCCTGAACTGAAGATCATCATTCCTCATGGCGGTGGAGCAGTACCTTATCATTGGGGACGTTTCCGCGGGATTGCTCAGGATAAGGGGCTTGGCGATCTGGATGAGCGCGTTTTCAACAATATTTTTTTTGACACTTGTGTGTATCATCAAGATGGCATTGACCTCCTACTTGACGTTATTCCAACTAAAAATATCCTTTTTGCTTCAGAAATGATTGGTGCAGTGCGAGGCGTTGACCCGCGCACAGGTCATTATTTTGATGACACCAAACGTTATATTGACGCCAATGAAGCATTAGACGCCGCTGCAAAAAGAGACATATTTTCCGAAAATTCAAAACGTGTTTTCAGTCGTTTGGACCCTAAAGATTACAAGCACCGGACCAAGGCTGGTGAGTAAGGCTGATATATGAAAACCTCAATTGCAACTGTGTCACTTTCAGGCGATTTACGCGAAAAGCTCGATGCTATATCCAAAGCAGGCTTTGATGGGATTGAAATTTTTGAGCAGGACTTTATCAGCTTCGATCTTAATCCCACTGATGTAAAAAACATGGTCTCAGACCATGGTTTAGAGATCACTTTGTTTCAGCCTTTTCGAGATTTTGAGGGTTTGCCCGAAGGGATATTAAGACAACGCGCTTTTTCACGGGCACAGCATAAATTTGACCTAATGGTTAAGCTTGGTACAGATCTTATGCTGGTGTGTTCATCTCTTCATCCCGCCGGATTGGGAGGAATCGACCGGTGTGCTGATGATTTTTCTGCTCTTGGAGATATTGCAAAACAATATGGAGTGCGCGTCGGATATGAAGCGTTAGCTTGGGGCAAATTTATAAATGACCATCGTGATGCATGGGAAGTGGTTCGGCGTGCAGGGCATAGTCATATTGGATTAATACTTGATAGCTTTCATACGTTGGGGCGTCGAATAGATCCTAACAGTATCCGAGTGATACCTGGAGATAAAATTTTCTTTGTACAGCTTGCCGATGCTCCAGCTATTGATATGGATTTGCTATACTGGTCACGGCATTTTCGAAATATGCCTGGTGAGGGAGATCTTGACCTAAATGGATTTATGGATGCGGTTTATGCTACAGGATATGACGGCCCTCTGTCGTTAGAGATATTTAATGATCAGTTCAGGCGCGGTGATGCGAAAATGGTTGCGCAGGATGGTCATCGTTCATTGATTTATTTAATGGATGAGGTAAGGCGGCGCACTGACCGCCCATTAAAATCACTCCCTGCTCTTCCTAATAATGTAGTCACAACTGCTGTGCATTATGTTGAATTTGCGTGTGCATCTGTAAGTGCGCAAACTCTAGGTGCCTTATTATCCAAGATGGGCTTCGTTAATGTCGGGCAGCACAAGTCAAAAGATGTCTCACGCTATCAGTCGGGTGAAGTGAATATTTTACTTAATAGTGATCAACAGGGCCGGTTGTATAAAACAGCCTGTGAACATGGTGTCGTTGTGAGTGAGATTGCTTTTGTTGTTGATGATGCAAACGCTGCTTTCAAGCGCGCGATTATGCTTGGCGCAGAGTGTATTACTTTGCCTGCAGATTCTTCCGAGAGTGAATTTCCCGCAATACGGGGAGGAGCAGACAGCCTCATAAGGTTTGTGGATTCTGAATTAGATCTGTGGGGCAGCAATTTTAACGTGATAAGTTCAACCAGCACCAAACCTGTTACAATCAAAGCAATTGATCATATAGCCCAGACTATGGGCTATGACGAAATGCTTAGTTGGACTTTGTTTTTCACAACCATTTTTGAAATGCATAAATCGAAAATGGTAGATGTGATTGATCCGGATGGTGTTGTTAAAAGTCAGGTTGTGTCTACTTATGACCACTCGGTACAGCTCACATTGAATGGTAGTGATGCCACTCGCACTAGCGCTCATCAATTTGCATCTGGTGGACACGGGGGTTCGGTCCAGCATTTAGCATTCGCAACTGATGATGCGGTATCGCTTGCTCGTGAATTCAGAAGGCTAGGGTTTCAGATCTTGCCTCAAACAGAAAATTATTATGCGGATATTTCAGCTCGATTTGATTTGCCGGAAACGGAACTTGAACTGCTTCGTAAATTTAACATTTTATATGATGAAGATGAAACTGGAACTGCCTTGCATTTTTACAGCACAAACTTTGGTAATGGTTTGTTCTTTGAATTCATTGAACGACGATCAGGTTATCGCGGTTTCGGTGCAGCTAATGCCCCCTTTAGGTTAGCAGCACAACGTCGAATATCAAAATTAAACAATTCTTAACTCAAATTGAATGCATTGATTTTTAAATCATGCGCCGACAGACAGACAGCTATAAAACAAAAGCAGAGTCTCGTTATCTAGAATATTGTAGCTTTGACCACATGTGACCATTACTCACGCCTCAAAACACTACATATTGTGTTTTCTCGACGCCTGATTATACTGTCCCTCAATAGATGGGGTTAAAAATGCCTAAACAGCAACCTGAAGACATAAACTGGACATTACGTTTTAGCCTAGTTGCTATCGCTTGTACCATTATAATAGCAGCTGTTAAACTGCCCTACATTATCTGACAAAAAAGGGCTAACCAAAGATGACCCTGAGTAATATCGGGTAATGATTACATTAATTCATAATTTAGACTTGTTTGATGCTTCATTAATCGTCTCAGCATTATCCTGTGGACTTGTAACTGGATTTATTCTGACCTATGCAGTTGTTGTGATGCCCGGCCTTGCGAAGCTCACGGACAAAAATTTTCTTCGCGCATTTCAGGTGACAGACGAGATAATTCAAAACAATCAGCCGCTTTTTATGCTAATTTGGGTTGGCTCAATAATCTCAGTAATCACTACAACATTTACTTCAATAGTCTATGTTGAATTCCCAGACGCTTCGTTGACCTTGCTCGTCTGCTTTATCTACCTTGTTGGTGCTCAGGGCGTTACCATCATTATTCATATTCCTTTAAATAATCATGTTCAGAAACTGCAAGTGGACAAATTGGATGACCAAGCGGCCAATCAAGAGCGTTCAATGTTTGAAGCTAGATGGAATAAATTTAACTACATTCGCTCAAGCATTGGCTTTTTTGTCTGTTTGGCTTTTCTTGTCATTTTAGCCCAGCGTTGAAAGTTTTTGTTGTCATTGTATACAACGCGAATAATAACCAACCGTTCCTTTAGCTTCTTTTTGAAAGCAGTGTTTGTCGTCATCTACCGGGACTGGCCTTTCGAGCAAGGAGTTTCACACTGGTATAACACCCGGTATAAAAATGTGTCTGTTGACACACGGTAGAAATTATCTAACCTGTTGATATTACTCAAGGGTATCGTTGGTGCGATAGGGTAGGAAATAGCACGCTCGAGAGGATTCGAACCCCTGACTCCTAGATTTGTAGTCTAGCTCTCTATCCTGCTGTATTTCACGACTCTCTGAGCAATTTCATCTTTTCATTGCCAGATGGACACAAACGCTTAAAAGGCCCCTTTATGGACGGGATTTGAATGATGGGTGGGGGGAGCCTTTCCAGCATCTTGGAATGAATGGAAATTCTTCTGTAATTAAATAAATGTATCCATGCTCACCGGTATCAATTCCGTTGCACTCATCTAAGTCGCCAGCGCCATTTTCAAACTCAAAATCCTGAGTATAGGTTCCATCATGCAAACCACCAGGCCCTCCGCTTCTTGAACCTTTTTTCAATTTATAACTTGATTTAAACTTATTTTTCATAGATGCGAAAATTTTAAATCCATCACCAGCAAATCCCACATGAATTAAGTCATCAGGTTTTTTTTGTGTCTGAATTAGACCTATGGGTAAGCCGTGATAATGATACATTCCATTTGGCTGAACATGTGCATTATTCATATCTAAGCCTAGTCTTTTTTGGGATGATACAATTGCTTCCTTACGCCAACTGCACGGTCCATTGTATCTTGTTCGTGGTCTGGGTCTATTCAAAGCAGGAGACCTCTTTTTTGTTATTGATTGAGCTAGCTGTTTTTCAGGACTCCAGCATTCTGCTGTTCCGGGTACAAACATGACACCATTCACCGCGACACCAAAAAACTTGCTTGGAGTTACATAGCCCGTTTTTTTGGGTTTTTTAGTGAAGTACAAAATGTGTAATTGTTCTTTTATTGTGTGTGGATTTCCTCGTCTAGGAAAGTCCCCAGTTTCATGATTGGGAATGCCGTTAGACTTTATGCTCACTGTATTTGCGGTTTGTTTTACATCCATTTGGTTGTTTAAGTTTTTAGCCAAAATCAAAGAAGCACTGGTGGAGGAATTGGCAATTTCGTGGGCTTGTAAAACGGTCGTGAATATTATCATTATGCCGCACGTGATAATGCGAATTAGTATTATCATAAGCATCAACATGGTCTGTGTAAAAAAGATTGCTAGCGTATCTGATAACTAAAATGAGGCTATAATTTGTCGAGATTGGCGCGCTCGAGAGGATTCGAACCCCTGACCCCTAGATTCGTAGTCTAGTGCTCTATCCAGCTGAGCTACGAGCGCATCTTGTTTGAAAGTTTGGGGGACGATAATCCACAATGCGACCGTCTGTCTAGTTTTAATTTTAGCGTTTGATCCAATTCTGAGATAAAATTTTGGACAGTATGGGAGCTTTGGTTGTACAAAGGCTCTGACAGGAAAAGTCCAATTAAATGAGGTAAAGGCGGTTAAAGCGTGACATATGATCAGAACAAAAATTTTCCGGTCTCTTGGGAGGAATTACATAGGACTTCAAAGGCATTGGCTTGGCGTTTACTGGAGCTTGGCCCATTCACTGGAATCATCGCGGTGACCAGAGGGGGGCTTGTGCCGGCAGCGATTGTAGCGCGTGAGCTAGAGGTTCGGCTTATAGAGACAGCTTGTCTTGCGTCATACCAAGCGCAAGAAAGAGGGGAAGTTGAGGTAATGAAAGCCCCCGAAATGGCAAGTGATGGAGAAGGCTGGCTCATCATTGATGATCTTGTGGACACAGGTGAGACGGGCAAGATGTTGCGACAAATGCTGCCAAAGGCGCATTTTGCAACAGTTTATGCAAAACCGCTTGGCCGGCCTGTGGTGGATACATTTATTACTGAAGTTTCTCAGGACACTTGGATTTTCTTTCCCTGGGATCTTGAACCGCGGCCGTCGCGGCCGTTGGTTGACAATCAGCCTTAGTCAATCTGATAGATCTCGGGATAAAACAGCTAAATAATCTTGACAATTTACTAGATGCAACGTAAGACAACCGCTCATTGATTAATAGTGAAACCAAAGACAAAGGAGCGATAAAATGAAACGCACCTATCAGCCAAGCGTACTTGTGCGTAAACGTCGCCATGGTTTTAGATCAAGAATGGCTACTGTTGGTGGACGTCGAGTGATCCGCACCCGTCGTGCCAAGGGTCGTGCAAAATTGTCTGCTTAATAGGATTGTGATTGGTCCGGCTGACAAATAAAAGTAAGCTAAGTGCTGCTTGGTCAGGTCGAGCTTATGACAGATGGCGGTTTAGACAAAATCAATCTTACACCAGAAAATAAATCGCAAAGGCATCTTTCTGGTGCGTTGCGGCAGCGTCGAGATTTTCTGTTTGTACAGCATAAGGGCGTCCGTCAGGTGATGACTCATTTCATTCTGCAGGCGGCTGTAAAACCAGCTTCAACAGCATCTCAGCCAACACTTAGTTACAGAACGGGTGTAACAGCCTCAAAAAAAGTGGGCAATGCGGTGGCTCGCAATAGGGCAAAGCGACGAATGCGGGCCCTATTCCGCAAGCTGGAGTGTGACCATGCGCCATCTGGCACGGATTATGTGCTTGTGGCCCGTCACAGCCTTGTTCAGGCAGCATGGACAGAATTGTTAGAAGATTTCTCCATAGCAGCAAAGCGCATCCATAAAAAACTAATTAAAACAGCGGCCCAGGAGTGAAGCCCTTGGGCACTAAAACAGGTTCATCGTACTTCAGAAAATTATTTGCACGAGTGTTGCTTACACCTGTATATATTTACCGTTATTTCATTTCACCTCTGCTTGGGGTGAATTGCCGGTTCACACCAACTTGTTCTGCCTACACAATAGAGGCTACTGAAAAATATGGAGCATTGCGTGGCGGATGGTTAGCCGTTAAACGTATTGTCAGATGCCATCCGTTTGGTGGTTCTGGGCATGACCCAGTACCTTGACAAAAATCAAGCTTACGAAGCGGATCATATTATATCTGCTTTTGAAAAAGTGAAAATAGGGAAAGTGCACAATGGCACCTGAAACACGAAATCTTATTGCCGCTATGTCTTTGTCACTAGCGATTCTGATTGGCTGGCAGCTTTATGTTGTTGAACCTGATCTCCAGGCTGATCGCGCCGCTTATGAAGCGCAGCAGCAAGCCCAGAAGAACCAGACAGCCACAACAGGCCAGATGGCGCAAAGAGATGTAGGAGCAGGACAAAATTCAACAGATACGGTTGCTCAGGACAGTGGGGTCAGAATAAAAATAGAAGCCCCACAGCTCAGCGGCTCTTTTTCGACGATGGGTGGACGTCTTGATGATGTTGTTCTCAAAGGCTATTACGAAACCCAAGATGATGATGCCAGTCAGATTCACTTATTCAAGCGCTTTGATTCAGACTCTCCATATTTTGCAGAATTTGGCTGGGTTGCTAGTTCTGGTGAGTCCATTCTTTTGCCCGATGAAACCACCTTGTGGCAGGCCAGTAGCCAAATTCTGTCACCAGATACACCAGTCACATTGACCTATGATAATGAAGAAGGACTGGTTTTTTCCCGCACTTTTTTCATTGATGAAGATTATCTAATTACAGTCACAGACAATGTGAGATCTAACCGGAGTGACTCAATCACTCTTAGTGCTTATAGCCTGCTGCGCCGTTCTGATACGCCGGATACGTTGGGACTTTATATTTTACATGAAGGCCCCCTTGGCGTTTTTGATGAAACCCTCTCTGAAGAGGATTATGATGATGTGCGTGATGCGGGGCGTCAGGGCCTTACCTTCTCGCCAGAACAACCTGGAGGGTGGATAGGAATTACAGACAAATACTGGCTGGCCGCTTTGATGCCAGTTCAGTCTACTAAAGCCTATTTTTCAATGCGTTCATTTGCTTCAGCAACGCCGACCGGGCTACAAGATATCTATCAAACAGATATGCTGGGTGAGGTTATGCGCCTTGATCCCGGCAAGCAGATCAGTTGGCAGACTTATCTGTTTTCAGGAGCAAAAAAGGTGACGGCTCTTGACCGATATGCTGAAGATTTGAACATTACAAATTTTGATCTGGCGATTGATTTTGGCTGGTTCTATTTCTTGACCAAGCCGTTCTTTTACGCCATCTCCTGGCTGTTTGGTATGTTTGGGAATTTTGGTTTGGCGATTATTGTCTTCACAATTATCGTCCGACTGC